>NZ_CP046155.1:3000000-3600000 GCF_016403105.1 Leptolyngbya sp. BL0902 | reverse complement strand
GGATAATAGAAAGCGACCTGTAACGTTTTGTGAACTATGCCCTTCCCCAACAATCTCACGACCCTAGACGGCACCGCCCTCTCCCCTGCCGTGCTGGAAAATAAGGTCATTCTGTTTGTGAACGTGGCCAGCAAGTGCGGTCTCACCCCCCAATACAGCGGCCTAGTGGAATTAGACAAAGCCTACGGCGAGCGCGGTTTGGTGATTGTGGGCGTGCCCTGCAACCAGTTTGGTGCCCAAGAACCGGGCACCCCCGATGAAATTAAAGACTTCACCAAAACCAAGTACGACGTAGACTTCACCCTGCTCGAAAAGCAGGACGTGAATGGCCCCAACCGCAGCGCCCTGTACCAGTTCCTCGTAGGCGATGGCCCTGACATCGGCTGGAACTTCGGCAAGTTCTTGGTGGGCCGTGATGGCGAAGTGGTAGCCCGCTTCGAGCCCCAAACCGCCCCCAACGATGCCGCCCTCAAAGCTGCCATCGAAGCCGCCCTGGGCTAAGGGCGGGTCTGGCCGATCGGTCCTGATCGGTCACTGAAGTGATCCAGCGCTTAACCGATCCTAGGGGCTGTTCCCTGGGATCGGTTTTTTGGGCGTTTCTTTTCCTAGGGGCGCTGCTTATTGCGGCGGGCCTTGGGCTAGGGCGTTTAGGCGGTGGCAAGGACAGTGCGATGGTTGATATCGAACCGATCCCCATGGGATAGCAGATGCACCTTGAGTCCGTGGAGGCTGATGGGATCGGTGGGGCCAATGTCTGGCTCGTTGGTGTGGGTGATGGCGTCGGCATCGACCACCGCGATCACGCCTTTGCCAATGACCCGGAAGCTGCCGTCCCGCTCGAACAGGGCGCAGGTGTCTTCGTCAATGCCGAGGCCGAGGCGGTCGGGCTGCATGGCAATGGCGCTCATCAGGCGGGCCATGCGGTTGCGGTTGTGGAAGTGCTGATCCACAATCACCTCCGGCACAAAGCTGAGGCCAATGGCCATGTCTACCAGGGCACGGTTGGGCGATTCGCCGCTGCCGCCCCCGGCGATCATGTGGTGGCCCATTACCGCTGCTCCGGCGCTGGTGCCGCCCAGGGTCATTTCCCCCAATTGGGCGCGTTGTCGCACTAGGTCAATCAGCGGCGTATCCGACAGCAGCCCACACAGGCGCACCTGGTCGCCCCCGGTGATAAACACCCCCGTGCAGGATTCCACCACCGACTTCCAGCGCGGATCTTCGCCTTGGTCGCGGTCGCGGATATCCATCACCTCAATAGCGGTGGCTCCCATGTCCTCAAAGATGGTTTGATAGCGTCCGGCAATGGCCACCGGATCACGTGAAGCGCAGGGAATGATGCCGATCCGGGCCTCTGAGCCGCCGGATCGCTCAAAAAAACTGTGCAGAATTTCCTTGCCGTGGATCTTATCTTCGGCACCGCCAATGGCCAAAATGGCATGTTGAGGAACGAGGGACATGGATTAATCAACCAAGGAACTTGAAATTGCAGCCAGGACTCCGGTGCTGCATGATAGAAAACACTGTTGTTTTACACCATGCGCCGGGGAATTTGGGCTATGACCGAGACCATCGACGGGGCACCGCACCTGAGATTCGATGTGGTCAGCCTGTTTCCAGACTTTTTTACCTCGCCGCTGCAATCAGGATTGATTGGCAAAGCCCTGTCTCGCCAAATCGCAGAAGTTCATCTTACCAATCCCAGGGACTTTACAACGGATAAACACCACCGGGTTGATGACGAACCCTACGGCGGTGGCGTGGGCATGGTGATGAAGCCCGACCCCATCTTTGCGGCGGTGGAATCCTTGCCCCAGCGGTCTCGGCGGGAGGTGATTTTGCTGTCACCCCAGGGCGAAACCATGACCCAGGGCTTGTTTCAGCACTTGGCTACCCACTGCGATCAGATCGTCCTTATCTGTGGCCACTACGAGGGCGTGGACGAACGGGTGAGCCATCTGCTGACGCGGGAGGTCTCCCTAGGGGATTTTGTGCTCACCTGCGGCGAAATTCCGGCCCTCACGCTGATTAACGGCATCGTTCGCCTGCTCCCCGGCACCGTGGGCAAGGTGGATTCTCTGCGCCAGGACAGCTTCCAAACCCCGCTGCTCGACTATCCCCACTACACCCGTCCGGCAGAGTTCCGGGGCTGGGCCGTGCCGGAGGTATTGCGTTCTGGCAACCACGAAGCCATTGCCCAATGGCGACGGCAACAACAGCTTGAGCGTACCCAAACCCGCCGCCCCGACCTCTACGAACGCTGGCTTCAGGAGTCTGGCCCCTCCGCCTAGGATGTTCTACCCAGCAAAAAAGACGACACTGACGTATCAGCATCGTCTTTTTGTCGCCTGATTGAATAGAGCTGGGGCTAACCTAATGACTAGCCCAAAGCGCCTCCAACCGCGATACAAAGGTCAGTGGGAGACCCCAATCTACCCTTAGTAGAGTTCTTCTTCTTGGTGGGTGAGGATGGTGCAGTCCGAGGTGGGGTAGGCCACACAGGTCAGCACGTAGCCAGCGCCGATTTGATCGTCATCCAGGAAGGACTGATCAGACTGATCGATGGTACCCGCCGTGATTTTACCAGCACAGGTGGAGCAAGCCCCGGCGCGGCAGGAGTAGGGCAGGTCGATGCCTTGCTCTTCAGCGGCATCGAGAATGTACGTATCATCATCCACGTCGATGGTGGTATTTAGCCCTTCAGCCTCGTTGATCAGCGTAACCTTGTAGGTTGCCATGATGCTATCCTCTCATCAATTACAGATCGGGTGCCCACCGAGAAAAGAACCCAGAAATCATGGTTCCGGCGGCTTCCCACGGCAGATCTAACACATTTCTGATACTACGGGAAAACCTGAAGCCTGTCTTGTCTTTTTTCCGACTGGCTGAACGGGATTCGTAATCAAAACTATAGATTCTTGATCGGTTTGCTTATAGGTGTTGCCATGCCCGCCACCGGGGTCTGGCCCCCATCTTGGCGGGCTTTTCAGGGCAAAGCAGCCCTCACCCAGGGGCTCAAATTCTCTAGCATTAGGGCGGGTGAATCCGCCAGCCGGGAGATTCTGGAATAATTTATGATTTAGCCCAGGGGGCTTCTCCTATGATGGATCAAAGGCTGTCACCTCTTGGGAGGCAGCGAGTCCGGCCTCCTGGGGCGATGCAGCCCGTCGGTCTTGCGTCAGTCCAGCAGGTGGCACGCCGCTCGACAATTGAGGATTTCATCACCATGGCGAAAAAGACTGCGGCAGCATCGGCAGCCCTACCCGTTGACATTGGCATTAGTGAGAAAGACCGCAAGGAAATCGCGGAGGGGCTGTCCAGACTGTTGGCCGATACCTACACCCTGTACCTCAAAACCCATAACTTCCACTGGAACGTGACCGGGCCGATGTTCCAAACCCTGCATCTGATGTTTGAAGCTCAGTACAACGAACTGGCCCTAGCGGTGGATTTGGTGGCCGAGCGCATTCGTTCCCTGGGCTTTCCGGCCCCCGGCACCTACCAGGACTTTGCCAAGCTGTCTTCCATCCCAGAAGCCGAGGGGGTACCCAGCGCCGAGGAGATGATTCGTCAACTGGTGGCGGGGCAGGAGGCCGTGGTTCGCACCGCTCGATCCATCTTTCCCGCAGTGGACAAAGCCCACGACGAACCCACCGCCGACCTGCTGACCCAGCGGATGCAAGTTCACGAAAAAACCGCCTGGATGCTGAGAAGCCTGTTGGCCTAGGCGCTATCCTTGCGGCCCAGGGTTATCGTCTGGGTTGATCCTAGCTTGCTTCCCCTGAGCCAACCCAAGATGATGCCTGACAATGCCTCCCCCCGTCCCAGCGGCAGGGGGAGGTACTGTCAGGACTGAGATTTCTCTTAATGTTTGCGGTGTTAGGTAAAATCACATGCTAGTTTATACCTAGATAGTGACGCAAAAATCTGACTTACCCCTCAGTTGTATTACCGGGCATTGCGAGTTTGGGTAGTGGGCCTGATCGGGCCAGCCCACTGAGCTTCAGGAGGCGTTGGGGCAAGGGGTGTTCTACGGCCAAGGGAATGGTACGTAAAAGTAGGGAGATGCGCTGAAGACCTAATCACGACACAACTTCACGCGGCTGGCCTATGTTAAGTAACCCCATATTGAGCGACTGCTCCATGGAATGGCATCACGATGACGCGCTGGCTGGCTGGAGCATCCCCCAAGCGCAGCAGATTCTCTACGACTTCTTGCTCGACATCGTTAAGTCTTGGCCGCCGGAGGATGTGATTGCCGAGTTTCGCAATCTCTTTTTGCATCACACCGAATCCACAAGCGAGCATACCCTGCCTGCCCTTCACGTCATTTTGTTCGCCAATAATGAGGTGGAGTTTCGGCATACCCTCAAGCGATGCTGCTACATTCTGGTGAACAACTGGGAAATGGCGCGACAATTTGAGGCCATTCAGGCTTTGGTGGAGGTGTTTGACGATCCCCTGCTTCAGCGACGCACTCTGTCTCCCACGCTGAAGCGACTGCGAACCTGGATGCAGGGGTTTATCACCAGCTCCGATTTTGAAGAGATGCGGCTCTTTGCCGCCCGGTTTAGCGAAGAACGAACCATCCAGCCGTCGGAGATCTGGACGAATCGCTATACCTCCTACTTACTAGTGCCCCAATATACCAATGAGGCCAACCCCATTGAGCAGCGTCAGGCCGCTAAGATCCTCTCTCGCCGTCTAAAGGAAAAGTTTAAGTTTGATCTGGCACTTTACACCGCGCACAGCCAGTCTGCCTTGCCCTATCGCGCTACGGTGCAAAACCCCACCGCCCTAGGCGACAGCGTTCTGCGCCTGATCAAAGCCATCGTAGCGAAGCGGGGAGAATATACCTACCACCATCTGGCTCACCTGTTTCTAGAGCAAACCAAGGACGTCTCCTACGCCACCTTCAAGGCCGTGCTACCCAAGTATTTACTCTTCACCGTCAGCGGCAATCCCGTGACCCACCACATCCAGCAGTATCTCCAGCCCCGCCTCACGACCCTCTACACTGATGCTAATTCCGATCTCCTGACGCCCTCTCTGCTGCTGCGAACCTGCAACCGCATGATCGACTACCTAATGACGGAGGATCGAAAGTCTCCGTCACCGCTGCTCAGTTTAGTGCTCTCCCAGGGCAATGCCCTCACCCTGGCGGTGATGTTGCTAAAACTGGTGCTGATTTCCCGAGGATCTCAGATTTACCTAGAGGTGCGTATTGCGGATCTCATTCGCTACTACGAGCAATTTCCCACAGCAGAGTGCCAGTGGGTCATTAACTTCCTAGAAGTCTTCCGCGTCACCTTTGCCATCTACACCGAAAACGTTGAGTACAACCTCGTGCGGATACGGTCATGCTCAGACGACGAGACCCTAGACGCCCTAGACGACCTCGATTCCTTTCGGATTTTTACCCAAAAGCTGTCCCGTCCCAGTAGTGATCTGCCCTCCTGATCCGTCTGCCCCACCCCTAAACCAGTCGGTTGATGCCCCCGAACGGGGTAGTCACGCAGAGCAGGGCTGGACTGAGTTCAGTCCTGCCCTGGGTGCCAGACAGGCCCGCCCGCGACCGCCCGCTAGGGATAGAACGTGACCGTGGGCAAGCCCAGGGATTCATCCAGGCCCATCATCAGGTTGAAGCACTGCACCGCCTGGGACGCTTGGCCCTTCATCAGGTTATCAATGGCGGACATGACGATGACACGCCCAGTGCGGGGGTCGGCCTCTAGGCCAATGAAGCAGCGGTTAGTGCCCCAGGCCCACTTGGTTTGGGGATAGACGCCGTTGGGCAGCACCGTCACCCAGGGGGAATTCCGGTAGAAGGCTCCGTAAATGGTGAGCAGATCATCGCGCACCAAGCCAGGATCGCGCAGGGTAGCGTAGATAGTAGACAAAATGCCGCGCACCATGGGAATTAGGTGGGGAGTAAACTGCACCAGCACCTCATGGCGGGCTAAATGACTGCAAATTTGCTCAATTTCAGGGGTATGACGATGGCGGGCAACGCCATAGGCGGCCAGAGAGTTACTGGCTTCGGCCAGCAGCATTCCGGTTTTGGCCACCCGTCCACCGCCAGAGGTGCCGGATTTGGCATCAATAATCAAACTCTCCGGCTGAGCAAGACCTTGCTTAAGCAGGGGCGCAATCCCCAGCAAACTCGCAGTGGGATAACACCCCGGACAGCCAATGAGGCGCGCACTCCGAATCTCATCTCGAAACAGCTCCGGTAAACCGTAGACAGCCTGGGCCGCTGTGCCCCGATCCTGACGATCTCCACCGTACCAAGCTTGGTAGGTATCTAGGTTGTCAAAGCGGTAGTCGGCGGAGAGATCCAGCACTTTGCAGCCCTTCTCTAGCAGGGCAGGGGCCATATTGCAGGCAAGACCATTGGGTAGCGACAAAAACACCACCTGACAACGGCTGGCAATCACCTCTAAATCGACAGGCTCTACCTTTAAATCCACCCGTCCGGCTAGGTGGGGGTAGATCTCGGTGTAATCCTGTCCGGCACTGCTGTCGCCACCAAGATAGGTCAGCTCTACGGCGGGGTGCTCCGTGAGCAATCGCACCAACTGCACGCCGCCATAGCCCGATGCACCAACAATGCCAACCGAAATCTTGTCCACCGGAATCTCGCTCATAACAACAGGGCCACCCGTGAAGATAGCTGGGCCATCTAGGAAACTGCGCAAAAGATACCACAGATACCCCAGGGCCGATACGAGCTTTGAGAGGTTTCTCAAGAGAATGGAAAATTAGGAGCCTCGAACTCCTCACCCCTATAGTGCAATGGTAGCGACCTGCACCCTACAGTTCTTACCGACGTTGGCTCCTGTTTATCTGGGAGTCCTTCAGTTGTATACCCCTTCTCCCATGGCTTTGGGATGGGAATGGCCAGTGGACACACATAAGCCAGGGTGTAGAGTGCTGCTGGGGGTGGCTGTAATGTGCCCTGCTGATTGTAAGGGAGTGAAAATACATCCAACAAGCTACGTTAGTATGAGAAGACTTTCCCTTTCGCTATGACTAAATTGAGTCATCACGTCAAAATTTTCTCTTAGGATTTTGATAATTTTTGAGGTTGAGCAATTGCCAATCCGAAGATAAACAAACTTCGGAGGATGGCCGTATAGTAAACTGCGCTGATGAAAGTCAGAATCTTTGGAAATGATTGCGAAGTCGTTGGTTTTGGCGTATTCCCAGATTATGGCATCATCTGTGTTGATCAGACCTAGGGTTTTGACGTAGGCTGAGTTTGGATATAGATCAGCGATTCTGTAGATTATGCGATCTGATAGGTTTTCATCTAGTAGAAGTTTCACAGTGATGCTACGAATAACTTTTTCTCACGATCTGCGGCGAAGGCAAGGCAGGCTTTAATGTCTTCTGCGGTGAGTTCGGAGAAGTCTTCTAGAATTTCGGCTTCGGTCATTCCGCTGGCTAGGTATTCTAAAATGTCGTACACGGTGATTCTCATGCCGCGAATGCAGGGTTTACCGCTGCGTTTGCCTGGTTCAATGGTGATGATGTATTGGTAGTCCATGGGGGTAAGTAGGATGGAATGATTGCTTGTGTTATGTAAAATATTGGCTAGGTTATGTTTGTCAGCAGGCACAAATAAGTTGGGGTGTGGGGTACTGTTGAGGATGACTGGAATGTGCCCTTCTGGTTGTCAGAGGCCAATGAGTGATGCGGTCATCACTCAAGCGTAGAGTAACTGATTATTTATATTTTCAATAGGTAAAGCACTGACCAAAATACCGACTCGTTGAGCAACTTCGTAGGCATTTTTCTGTGGAACAATAATAATTCCACAATGTGCTTGGTTGGATTCTATAAATCTCAGGTGCAATCGTTCAAAGTCGACTCGGTTGTGGGTGATGATACATCGGCCTAGGGATATGGCAATTTCTAATTGTTCAATGTCGGTTTTGCCTAGGGTGGCTTGTTCGGGGACGGTAGCTACGTCTAACCCACGGGCACGTAAAAGTGTGGCGACTAAGGTTGAAACGTCTTCATCCGTATAAAGGGAGGTGTATCGGCTCATAGCCCTAGGGCAGCTTTCACGGATGGGTGAACTAGCTCATTGGGGACTTGGTTTTGCTCGATATATTGGTTGATTTCGGCTTGATGATCTAGATAGAAGCTAAGAGCATCGAAGACTTGGGCTAGGGTTAGGTGGGGAAAGTGGGTTGGAATTTCTTCTGGCATGGTGCCTAGTCGCCATAGCCCAACGATGGCCCGAACAGAGGTGCGGGTGCCTTCTATGATGGGTTCTCCGCCTAGAATTTCGTTGTTGCTGGTGACGTAGCGAGAAAGCGCTTGAATCGTCATGGGATTAGGCTGTCGGATAGGGAAGAGCTTTTTCTATTTTAGCAAGGGGCTATGGTAATAGAGCAAGTAACGATAATGACTCGTCGCCATAGAATCATCTGATTGCTTCAAAGTCTCGACGTAGCACATTTTCGACTTGCTGAAAAAGAGTTTCATGCGGGTAGGGGGGCGGTCATGAACCGACGCTCACGGTCGGCGGCATAGGCAATGCAGGCTTTGAGGTCTTCTCGCGTGAGGTCGGGAAAGTCGTCAAGGATTTCGGCTTCGGTCATTTCGGAAGCGAGATATTCTAGGACTTCATAGACGGTGATTCGTAGACCACGAACGCAGGGTTTGCCGCTGCGCTTGTTGGGTTCAATGGTGATGTAGTTTCGGTAATCCATATATTTTCACCCAGTTGATTATTTTATTTTGCCAATAATATTCAAGCTAAGCTAGTGGGCACAAGTAAGCCGGGGTGAAGGGTAATTTAAAGGGGTAGCTTAGCGATGCGATTGGCCCATTCTTCTGCGCTGGATGCGGCCCAAATTAACAGCAATTCTTCGATGGTGGCTTCAATAGATAGTTTTCTAGAAACAATGATGACGCCTGAACTGTGATTGCTAGTTATAAATTCAGCAAACTCGGACGGTATTGTTTTTCGATCATGACTAATGAGAATGCGACTTTGTCGGGCCGCAATCATCAATACATCTGCATCTTTAACGCCTTCTAGGCCAGCAGCTAGGGCGGTTTGAAAGTCAATTTTGGGCTCTCGGCGCAAAACTCCTGTGACAATGGCCTGGTTTAGGTCAGCATCGGCTTGATAACGAACAGTCACGACTCGACCTGCTGCTTTGTGGCCTTTGCTTCTAGGAGTTTTTGGTACAAAGCTGGATCGCTGGTTTGTAGGGGTTGGGGCATGGCTTCAAAGGCGGCTTCTTCGTCAGCTAGATAGGCATCAATCTCGGTGAGATTGGCTAGGTAGAAGGTGATTGCTCCATACACTTGTTCTAAGGTTAGCAATGGAAAAGACTGAACAATGCTTTCGGGGGATAATCCATTGCGGAAGGCATAAACAACGGAATCGAGGGAAACGCGGGTTCCTTCGATCCAGTAGGCATTGTTGCGATGTTCTACGTAGGATTTAGCAGCAACAACGGGCATGGGTTGACCTTGGTGGAGGTAAATCGAGGTTCACTGGGCCTGTTGAGGTTATTTTAGAACAATCTGGTGGAGGTGAGGAAAGCCAAGCCAGTGGTCACAAATAAGCCGGGGTGTAGGGTGCTGTTGGGGGTGGCTGTAATGTGCCCTGCTAGTTGTAATGGTAGGACTTGTTATCCTGTTGCTAACGAGTCCCACAAACTGCGACACTACAAAAAACAAGAATAATCCAAAAATACTATTTTGGAATCCATGACCAACTATGCCTACATTTAGGACAGGTTAAATCCAATCTTCCTAAATTGACTGGAGCGCGTAGCTTTTGAGAACACTCTGGACAAGAAGTAACTACTTTTTCAGATTCCTTAGATGGAGTTACTTTATCGTCTTCAAGAACTTGACCTACAAGCTTGTAAGCTTCGCTAAGAGACATGTGCCCACTCTCTACAGCTTGCATCAAATCACGAGCATCATCAGGAGTAATTAAGTTATACCTGAGTGGATCCTTTAAAAAGGAATAAAAGTCTGTCTTGTCCTGATCATTAAAGCTAGATTGCCTTTCTTTAGCTTCAACATCTTTCAGCTTATCTTTATAATCAGCAAGTAGCTGTTTTTGTTTACCTTCATTAAAGCCACCACCCTTGATTAATCTCGATACACCATACATTGCCGCTCCCCCTGCTAAAGCAGCACCTGCAACTAGTGCGACTGGAGCAGCGGCAACTGCTACCACTGTGCCACCTGTTAATGCCGTGATAATAGGGATAGAAGCTGTAGTGCCACCCAATGCAAAAGCTGCTGCTCCAGCCCCCAAAAAACCTGCCGCAGTAACTCCCATGTCAGCAAGAACTCCAACCCTATCTTTCGGGTTTTTCTCCAACTTTTCAATTCCCTTGATCAGTTGCTCTTTTGTAAGCTTGTTTGTCCCAGACATTGCTGAATCCTTTTTATTTCAATTTTAATATTTCGAGATCAGGCAGTAATAATGTCTCGGAATATCATGTTCATCACGTTTGCAAGTAAGGAGAAAAATTGCTGGGCAATCTCAACAATGTCTTCGCCTACACCTTGAAATTGTTTATCTAGTCTATGTCCAACTACTGCTCCAACTGCTGCAATAGTGATTCCTAAGATTGCTGCAACTGGAGCGAGAATCTGACCAAGGAAGGGTATGGAAGTTATCAATCCTGCAATCGCAGCACCAATTACAGCACCTATGCCAGCACCCGCTATCAAAAAAGGATGAGCTTTGACGAAGTCAAGAATTTTCAGAAGCACAATTTTCCCAATGGAACAAACTTTACCCGCAACCCTTTGTGTAAAGCTAACTAGCTCATGCAACCGACTAACCACTTCTTCTGGAAGCCCAAGTTCTTGAATTTGGACGTACAACTCACTACTTGTTACTGAATTGGCTTCTGCATTCCAAATTGCGAGCTTTAAATTCGCTTGTGCTGTAGATAAATCTTGGCTGCTCATCTTTAGTCCTTAATGCTACTTGCACATAACTTGTCCTGCCTTAGTTTGGCAGAAATGACAGGGTGGAGCATAAGTGAGATTACGCAAATTCATGCAAACTACAAATTCAAAACCCAATTTATTGAGGGCGAGGCCGTAACATTACGAACACCCCGCCCCAAACGCACAAATCCCTAATGCACAAACTGGTGTCCGGGTTCCCAGATGGGGTGATAGGACTGGATCGCCCGCATATATTGCACCCGCTCGAAGTCGCTGGGGTTGGGGCATTTTTGTTGGCTCATACTGCCGCGCAGTTGGGTTAGGGATTCGTATTCATGTTCCGTCAGCCATTGGATCAGTTCCTCCTCGATGGTTTTGATGTGGCCGATGCCGTGGCGGAGTAGAGTGGCCACCAGCATCGTGACATCGGCTCCGGCCATCAGCAGTTTCACCACATCATCGGCGCGGCTGATGCCACTGGTGGCGGCGAGGCTGACGGGCAGTTTGCCGTAGAGCAGGGCCATCCAGGTCAACGGTAGGCGTTGGTCTTGGGGGGCGCTGAGGATGAGGTTGGGCTGAATTTCCAGGTGTTCGATGTCGATGTCGGGTTGGTAGAAGCGGTTGAACAGCACCAGGCCATCGGCTCCGGCTTCGCTGAGGCGTTTGGCCATGTTGGCCATGTTGCTAAAGTAGGGGCCAACCTTCACCGCCACGGGAATTTGCACCGACTCCTTGACGGAGCGCACGATGTCGATATAGTCCTGTTCCACATCGGCCCCAGAGAGGTCTAGGTCGGTGGGGAGCCAGTAGATATTGAGTTCAATGGCATCGGCTCCGGCATCCTGCATTTGTTTGGCGTAGTCAATCCAGCCGCCGAGGGTGGCCCCGTTGAGGTTGGCGATGATGGGAATATCGACCCGCCGTTTGGCTTCCCGGATGTGCTCCAGGTAGGCTTCGGTGCCAACGTGGAAGGTTTCTGGTTCTGGGAAGTAGGTGAGGGCTTCCGCGAAACTTTCGGTGCCGTATTCGGTGTGGTGGTGCAGTTCCAGCCGTTCCCGCCGAATTTGTTCCTCAAACAGCGAGTGCATGACGATGGCCGAGGCACCGGAATCCTCCAGCCAGCGGAAATTTTCAATGTCCTCACTGAGGGGGGCGGCGGCTCCCACCACCAGGGGGGATTTCAGCGTTAAACCGAGGTATTGGGTGGTTAAGTCCATCACAGGTTCCTACAAGATTATGGCAATAACGTAGGGTGCATAACGCCAAGGCGAGGCTAGCGCCAACGCGAAGCAATGCACCAAAGAAAATGTGGCCAAAAGCCCTCACCTCCGGCAGATCGGAAGCCCTCACCCCCGGCCCCTCTCCCAATTTGGGAGAGGGGAGAAAGAGGTTGGTGTAGGGCGTTCTGTTTCATAGTGGGCTTGTTGTTGTCTCAAAGTCCCTCTCCCTTGGGGAGAGGGATTTAGGGTGTAGCTTGCTTCCCGAAGGGTGGGCTTCCGGGGATCTACTCCGCTTCGGGGGCCTCTGGTTTGGGTTTGGCGGGGGCTGGGTGATCCATGTGGTAGCTACGGTTGGGCGGCAGGGGTTGCTCGTCCTCCAGGCTGCGGGCGGCCAGGTATTGGTACATGTGGTACCGACTGGCGACGCTGATTTGGGCTTGGCGCAGCAGCTCCTTGGCCTCGGCGGGTTTGCTCCGCAGCAGCATCTTGAAGCGGTTTTCGCTGTACATGGCCTGTTCCAGGGGCCGTTTGGGGTTGCGGCTGTCCAGTTGCAGGGGGTTCTCGCCCTGTTCCGTGCGACGGGGGTCGTAACGGTAGAGCAGCCAGCGACCGGATTCCACCGCCGCCGTTTGTTGCTCCATGCCCTTGGCCATGTTGATGCCGTGGGCGATGCAGTGGGAGTAGGCGATGATCAGCGAGGGGCCATCGTAGGCTTCGGCTTCAATGAAGGCGCGGAGGGTGTGCTCGTTGCGGGCACCCATAGCCACACTGGCAACGTAGATGTTGCCGTAGGTCATGGCCATCAGGCCCAGATCCTTCTTCACCGCAGGTTTGCCCCCCGCCGCGAACTTAGCCACCGCCCCGATGGGGGTCGCCTTCGACATTTGCCCGCCCGTGTTGGAATACACCTCCGTATCCATCACCAGCACGTTGACGTTGCGGCCACTGGCCAGGACGTGATCCAAGCCGCCATAGCCGATGTCGTAGGCCCAGCCGTCGCCGCCGACGATCCAGACGCTCTTTTTCACCAGGTAGTCGGCCAGAGATTTGAGGTTTTGCAGGCGGATCGTGAGCATCCGGTCGCCGCCGTTCAGGTTCCCCAGCCAGCCGTCGATGCCCTGCTTCAGCAAGGCCACCCGTTCCCGCTGCTCGAAGATGTCGGCTTCGTCGGTTTGGGCGTTGCCCAGGATGGCGTTGGCCAAATCCCGCGACAGGGGCGAGTTTTCGGTGTCCAGAGCCAGGGTATGCAGCAGTTCCATCGCCTGCTCGGTTTGCTTGTCGATGGAGACCCGGAAGCCCATACCAAATTCGGCGTTGTCCTCAAACAGGGAGTTCGACCAGGCGGGGCCGCGACCCTCGGCGTTGGTAGTGTAGGGGGTGGTGGGCAGGTTGCCGCCATAGATGGAGGAACAGCCCGTGGCGTTGGCGATCAGCATTCGGTCCCCAAACAACTGGGTGGCCAGTTTGATGTAGGGAGTTTCACCGCAGCCGCCGCAGGCCCCAGAGAACTCGAACAGCGGTTCCTGCATTTGCTGGTGGGAGATTTTCCGCAGATCCAGGTCATTGCGGTTGGGGTTGGGCAGCTTCAGGAAGAAGTCCCAATTTTCCGCTTCTGGCTCCCGCAGGGGCAGTTGCTCCGCCATGTTGATGGCCTTTTTGCTGGGTTCCGCCTTGTTCTTGGCGGGGCACACCTCCACGCACAGGGCGCATCCGGTGCAATCCTCGACCCCCACCTGGATGGTGAACTTGAGGTCGCTCCAGGCATGATCCCGCGCCGCCGTGCTTTGGAAGGTGGCCGGAGCCTCCGCCAGGGCCGACTCTTCGTAGACCTTGGAGCGGATCACGGCGTGGGGGCAGACCATCACGCACTTGCCGCACTGCACGCACACATCGGGATCCCAAACGGGCACCTCCTGGGCCACGTTGCGCTTTTCGTACTGGGTGGTGCCGCAGGGGTAGGTGCCATCGGCGGGCAGGGCACTCACCGGGAGGCTGTCCCCTTCGCGAGCCATCATCTTGGCCAGCACATCCTTGACAAAGGGCGGTGCCGTATCGGGCACCCACTTGTGGGGGGTGGGGTCGCCATTGAGGTCGCCCACGGGCACTTCATAGAGGTGATCCAGGGCCGCATCCACCGCCTTGATGTTCATGGCGACCACCTCTTCGCCCTTCTTGCCGTAGGTCTTGCGGATGGAGTACTTAATCGCCTCGATGGCTTCTTCCCTGGGCAGCACGCCGGACAGGGCAAAGAAACAGACCTGCATCACCGTATTGATGCGGCCTGCCATGCCCGCCTCCCGCGCCACCTGGTAGGCATTGATGGCGTAGACTTTGATGCCCTTGGCGATGATTTCCTGCTGCATGGTCTGGGGCAGGCGTACCCAGGTTTCCGCCGGGTCGTCGAAGGGACTGCTGATCAGCAGGGTGGCTCCGGGCTTGGCTTCGTGGAGCAGTTCCAGCTTGTTGACGAACTCCCACTGGTGGCAGGCGACAAAGTTGGCCTGGGTGATCAAATAGGTGGAGCGAATCGGGTTTGGCCCAAAGCGCAGGTGGGATACGGTGACAGAGCCGGACTTCTTGGAGTCGTAGACGAAATAGCCCTGGGCGTAGTTCGGGGTGTCTTCGCCGATGATTTTGATCGAGTTTTTGTTGGCCCCCACGGTGCCGTCGGCCCCCAGGCCGTAGAACACCGCCCGCACCACGTTGTCCGGCTCGGTGGTAAAGCTGGGGTCGTAGTCGATGGAGGTGAAGGTGACATCATCCACAATGCCCACCGTGAAGTGGTTTTGGGGATTAGCCTTGGCCAGATTGTCAAACACGCCCTTCACCATGGCCGGGGTAAATTCCTTGGAGGACAGGCCATAGCGACCGCCCACCACCTTGGGATAGAAGGGGCGAGGTTCCTCAAAGTGGGGAGCCTCTTCGCTGCCTTCCAGGTGAACCCGGCCCTCGGTCTTCGGCAGTTCGTGGATGGCGTGCACCACATCTAAATAGAGGGGTTCGCCCGGACTGCCCGGTTCCTTGCAGCGATCCAGCACCGCCAAGGATTTCACGGTCTTGGGCAGGGCGTTGATAAAGGCAATGTTGTCCAAGGGCCGATAGAGCCGCACCTTCAGCACGCCCACTTTCTCACCCTGGGCCATCAGCGCGTCCACGGTTTCGTGCACCGTTTCTGCCCCAGAGCCCATCAGCACCACCACCCGCTCGGCATCGGGGGCACCGTAGTACTCGTAAATGCGGTACTGCCGCCCGGTGAGCTGGGCAAAGTCATCCATCGCCTGCTGCACAATGTCGGGGCAGGCGTTGTAGTAGCGATTCACCGTCTCCCGCCCCTGGAAGTAGACATCGGGGTTTTGGGCGGTGCCGCGAATCACCGGACGATCCGGCGTTAGCGCCCGCTGGCGATGTTGCAGCACCAGGTCGAAGGGGATGTATTCCGCCAGCACCTCGTCGGGAATGGTGGCGATTTTCTGCACCTCGTGGGAGGTACGGAAGCCATCGAAAAAGTGCAAAAAGGGCAGGCGCGATTCCAGGCTGGCCCGAATCGAGATCGCCGCCATGTCCTGGGCTTCCTGCACCGAGTTGGAGGCCAGCAGAGCGCACCCCGTGGCTCGCGTAGCCATCACATCGCTGTGGTCGCCAAAAATCGACAAACCCTGGGCCGCCAGGGAACGCGCCGCCACATGAATCACCGCCGAGGTCAGTTCCCCGGCAATTTTGTAGAGGTTGGGAATCATCAACATCAACCCCTGGGAGGCGGTGAAGGTCGTCGTCAACGACCCCGCCTGGAGCGCCCCGTGAACGGCCCCCGCCGCCCCCGCCTCGCTCTCCATTTCCACCACCGAGGGCACCGTGCCCCAAATGTTGGGCTGATCCACCGAGGCCCAGGCATCGGCCCATTCACCCATGGGCGAAGAGGGCGTAATTGGATAGATGGCACAGACCTCACTCAAACGGTAGGCGACTCTCGCCACCGCCTCATTACCGTCTAGGGTGACAAACGCTTGATTTTCCATTGCGATCCCCTTGGGACTAGATGGGCATGGCTCAGACCACATAACCGGAGGGCACCTGAGCCGCGAACCCCTGACCAATGCGTAATTCCGTGGTGCAGGGCAAACGAACCTCAACAAAAACAGATCTAATCGGTGGAATGAGAGCCTTACTTTCTCAACCCACGCCTTGTTTAAGTAGACCTATCTCCTAAAAAACCCTTAACTAAAAGCCACTTATTTTTTGGATGTGCTATGGCACAGTGCCTAGATTTAAATCAGCTTTTGAACTCCTGGCAACAGTTCTATCTTGACACTGCTTTTGACCCTAGGGTCAGGTTTTTAGGCAAACTTTACCAGGGCACAAAAGCCTTGTCAGTCAAAGCATCTTTTTCCTTGAAAGGCTCCCAGTCAGATGAAGGCGACATCCCCTGAAGTGAATCTTTTAATGACGACTCCATCACGAAAAAGATTAAAGGAATATTAAGGATAGATCGTCAATCATTGATCTAACCACTGGTTTTCCAAAATGGAGATTGAATCCCTAAAAACTTTATTTTTGAATCAATGAACCGCTCAATTTTAATTATTTTGCAACAATTCGCAAGCTGATTTAACGCTGGCTAACCGACTCAATCTCGAAACGCCTTGATTTTTCCTAGGCTGGGTTCAGCCTTACGTATGCATACTCCACGGGAGAACCGTGATCAGGGGCAGGGATAGGTGTAGGGTAAGGGTTGGGCAAATTCGGGTAATGAGCGCAAGGAGAGAGCCATGTTTTCCCAACCTACGCGCAAACGCTTTGGTCAACATTGGCTCACCAGCGAAAAGGTTTTGAGCAAGATTGTGGCGGCGGCGGCGGTCACGGATCAGGATATCGTGCTGGAAATTGGCCCCGGCACCGGAGTGCTGACCCAATCCCTGCTGCCCCTAGCCCAGGCGGTGGTGGCGGTGGAAATTGACCGGGATCTGCACCAGCGGCTGAGCCAGAAGTTCGCCCAAAAACCCAACCTGCACCTGATTCAGGCTGATTTCCTGGCCCTAGACCCCACGGCCCTAGAACTCCCGACGCCCCCCACCCTGGATGACGTGCGATCTCGCCCCAACAAAGTGGTCGCCAATATTCCCTACTACATCACGGGGCCAATTTTGGAGAAGCTGCTGGGCACCATCGCCCACCCCAACCCCCAGCCCTACGACAGCATTGTGCTGCTGGTGCAAAAGGAAGTGGCGGAACGGCTCTACGCCAAACCCGGTAGTCGGGCCTTTGGGGCGCTCTCGGTGCGGGTGCAGTATTTGGCCGATTGCGAACTGGTTTGCCCAGTTCCTGCCAAAGCCTTTCAACCGCCCCCAAAGGTCGATTCTGCCGTGGTCAAGCTCACCCCTCGCGCCTTGCCCGTCGCCGCCGAGTCGCCCGATTACCTGGATCAACTGGTGCGCCTAGGCTTTGCCAGCAAGCGCAAAATGCTACGCAACAACCTCAAGGCCACCGTAGACCGCGATCAGTTGTTGGCCGTGATGACCGATCTCGCCATCCCCGAAACCGCCAGGGCTGAAGACCTGGGTGTGCCCCAATGGGTTGCCCTCAGCAATCGCCTCGGCTCCGCGTAGACTCTGAGCCTAGGGACGCCAGGGGAAGGGCTACAATCTTCTAGCAACCCCTTTGGTGTCCCATGCGTTTGTATTCGCTGCTGGCTGCGGCCAAAATCAACCTGTATTTGGAAATCGTCGGCGGTCGTCCCGATGGCTTCCATGAAATGATCATGGTGATGCAGAGCGTCAGCCTTGCCGACCGGATTACGGTACGCAGCATTGGCACCGACGAGATTCGGGTGCAGTGTACTCATCCCCTGGTGCCCACCGACGAAACCAACCTGGCCTATCGCGCCGCTGACCTGATGTCCCAGCGCTTTCCGGGCATCCTCGCCAAGCTGGGCGGGGTAGAAATTACCTTGGAAAAACAAATTCCCGTGGGGGCGGGGCTGGCCGGAGGGTCGGGCAATGGGGCAGCAGTGTTGGTGGGGCTGGATATGCTGTGGCAACTGGGCCTCACCCAGGCAGAGCTTCAGGAACTGGCGGCAGAACTGGGCTCGGATATGCCCTTCTGCGTCAGCGGCGGCACCGCCCTCGCCACCGGACGGGGGGAAAACCTCGACCCATTGCGCGGCATTGACGACCTTTATGTGGTGCTGGCCAAGTATGAATCGGAATTTGTCTCCACACCCTGGGCCTATAAAACCTATCGAGCTGAGTTTGAACCAACCTACCTCGCCGATGCGGCGGCGCTTGCGGATCGTCAGCACCAGGTGAAGTCTGGCCCCATGGTCGCGGCCATCGCCCAACAAAATAAAGCTGCCGTTGGCCAACACCTCTATAACGATCTCGAAAAAGTGGTGCTGCCTGCCCATCCCAAAACCGCCCACCTCAAGGAAACTATGGCCAGCTTCGGCGGCTTGGGCACCCTGATGTCCGGCTCTGGCCCCACCGTGTTCACCCTGGTAGAATCGCAGGCAGAGGCCAACGCCCTCGTCCAGCGGCTACGCCATCAAATCAACGACCCCGACCTGGGCATTTGGGCCGCCCAATTTTGGCCCACGGGCATCCAGCTCAATGCCTAGCCGTTTCTCCCTACCCTCGCTGCACCATGCCTGACTCCTCCTCCAACGCTCCCAACGCCCAATCTTCAACCCCCGAACCCCTCTCCCCCACCGCCAAAATCCTCAAATGCTTCAGCGGTTCCTTCATGGCGGGCACCATTGCCCTATTGGCCTATCGGTTGATGGTCAGCATTGCCACCACCTTTGCCGCCAAGCCGATTCTCTCCGATAACCTCGCAACCGTGAACATCGCAGCGGCGGTGCGGACTTTGGTTGTGGGCATGGTGGCCCTAGGAGCCGGAGTGTTTGGTATGGCGGCTCTGGGCTTGTTTTTGCTGGGCATTCAGTTGTTCTGGCAACGGCTGCGGCCTGCGGCCTAATGGTTTGCATCTCCCTCACTCGATTGAGGGGATCTCCCTTCGAGCGGATCTCCCTCATCCGCCAGCCACAGAATAGCCCTGAACCGTCAAGGCGGGCTCTCGGATTAGGCGGATGCTGTCGTGAGGTGAGAAGCTAGGTGGGGTGCTTGGCCCGCTGGGTATCATAGGATTCATAGGCGGCAACAATGCGCTGCACCAGAGGATGGCGCACCACATCGCTCTGACCCAGTTTGCAGAAAGCAATGCCCTCCACCCGCTGGAGAATCTGCTGGGCCACTGCTAGCCCAGAGGATTGGTAGTCTGGCAAGTCGGTCTGGGTCGTATCCCCCGTCACCACCATGCGAGAGTGAAAGCCTAGGCGGGTGAGCACCATCTTCATCTGGGCGGGGGTGGTATTTTGAGCTTCGTCCAAAATGACAAAGGCGTTGCTGAGTGTGCGCCCTCGCATATAGGCCAGGGGGGCCACCTCAATAATGCCCCGCTCCATCAAATTAGCGATTTTTTCGGGATCCACCAGCTCATGCAGCGCATCGTAGAGGGGGCGCAGATAGGGATTCACCTTTTGCTGAAGATCCCCCGGCAAAAAGCCCAGCCGCTCCCCCGCCTCCACCGCCGGACGGGTGAGCACCAGTCGCTCAAACTCGTTGTTCAGCAGCGCTTGAACGCCTACCATAGTAGCCAGAAAGGTCTTGCCCGTCCCCGCTGGCCCTGCACAAAAAATCAGATCGTGGTTACGCAGCGCCTTGATGTATTGCTTCTGGCGAAAGGTTTTGGCCCGCACCACCTCACCCCGACGAGTACGCGCCACTACATCTTGATGAATGGCCTGAAGCTCGTCTACTTGGTTGGTGTCGAGGGCGTGGCAGGCGGTCATAATGTCGGCGCTGGTGACGGTTTGGCCCTGGCCCCAGATGGGTTCAAGGGCTTCCACCAGCCGCCGCGCCCGATCCGCCGTGGCTTCAGTACCTGAAATCAAAAGCTCCTGGCCTCGCAGCACCAGGGTTGCCCCGGTCTGCTGGGCCAAGAGCTTAAAATTTTCACTGCGATAACCGGAAAGCGCGATAGCCCCATCGGGTCTAGGAATCTCAATCCGAACGGTGGAGGTCATAATCGCAGCTAGGGACGAAGCAGTACCGCAAATGCTACTGAAAAAGTTAGTCCAGCGAAGGCTTAGTCCGCCGTTGAGGCTTGGGTTTGGGGGCAGAGCGGTGGAGTCGCTCACTTCGGTGCCCCTCAGCGCCTTCGTGTTCCGAGGCTCCAAAGACATCGAAATAGGCTGACCAACCCCAGAGGGTTGCCGTGGCCCGCACCACGCTGCGAATGGCCTGAATGTTTCGTCCTCCCCGGCCAAAGACTTTGCCTCGCTCATCGCCGCTAAAGGCCACCCGAATCCAGATCTTGGACTGGGCGGCATTCTGTTCGCAGTCAATCCGCAAAGATTCTGGCGCATCTAGAAATGGCTCTACCAGAAACTTGACCAGACTAGAAAAGTCGGGACTACTCATGCTGGGGATTCAGTATGGGACTAGGCTTGAGCCTTGAGTTGCTCAAAAACGTTAGCCTTCTCAAGAATGTGCTTCACGGTTTTGGTGGGCTGGGCTCCCTGCTGTAGGCGGCGCACAATACCGGGCACATCGAGGCGGGTCTCGTCGGTGCGGGGATTGTAGAAGCCGAGTTCTTCCAAAGGACGACCATCCCGTCGGGCATCGCTGTTGATGGCGACGATCCGGTAGCTAGCTTCTCTTTTTTTACCAAAACGCTTGAGGCGGAGCTTAATCATAGGACAAGGGCAGCACAGATGTAGGGGTTAACGCCGTAGGCAATTCTGAGATCGCCATACTAAGCACAGGTTTTCTATCATAGCATCAATCTGAGCCCTCGCCTTGCCTCGATTCATGCCATCGGCCCTAGAGGTAAGGCCGATGATGAGGCTAGCATTCTCCACGCTCAGGTTTGAGCCAGACGGGGCCAGGGGAGAAGGCTCTTAACAGGCCAGAAAGTTGGCTATGTTTAGTCTTCGTGCTCGTCGAAGGGATCCGCGAGCTGCTTGGAGGGGGGGCCAAAGGAGAGGTAAACCGCGAACCCGGTGACGGCAACTAGTACCGTTCCGACGGAAATAATAAGAACTGTTGCGGGTTCCATAAACTTTATGAGAGGGAGAAACCTCTCCATCATATAATATTACGAACTATTAAAGTATTGATAGCGGAAGGATCCATGGCACAACGGACTTGGTTAGGAGACGTTCTCAAACCCCTCAACTCCGAGTATGGGAAGGTGACTCCCGGCTGGGGCACTACCCCTCTGATGGGGGTCTTCATTGGCCTATTTTTCGTCTTTTTGCTGATTATTCTCCAGCTCTACAACTCCTCCATCATCCTCGACAGCTTTGATGTGGATTGGCGCAGCATTGGTCGGTAGGGTAGGGCTGAGGCCAACCCGCTCAACATAACCCCTGGGGCTAGTACGGCGATGATCCGGGCTAGCCCTTTTTCGGCGAAACAGATAGGGCGTTATCCGCGTGGGGGCGCTAGGAGTAGAGGAATCGGCCAGGATCGGGCCACGCCCCGGCATAATGGGAGGAGATCTGTGGTTGTGGTTTACCCTGTCGGGATGGGAGTTGGTGTATGAACGTATTTGGAATTGGCCTGCCGGAGATGGCCGTCATTCTAGTGCTGGCCCTGTTGGTGTTTGGCCCCAAAAAGCTGCCGGAAATTGGCCGGAGCTTGGGCAAGGCGATTAAGGGGTTTCAGGATGCCTCCAAGGAGTTTGAGGAAGAATTCAAAAAAGAAGCCCAGCAGATTGAGAAGGTGGTGACTAGCCCCATGAAGGCGACTCTCGATCCTCAGCCTGCGAAGGTGCTGTCGCCCCAGGATCGTCCGGAGGAGATTGTGGTGCCCCCCGATGCCGCCGCTGAGGGTGCCGCCGCCGCGAAGGTCGTCGAAGACTCCGGGGTTTCTGCCCCTGACACCAGCAACGAGACGGCAACGACCGAGGGCACAGTGGAAACGGCCACCGATAACAACACTTCGGCCTAGGGCACGGGAAGGCCAAGCCTAAAACAACCCACAAAACCTGTAAGGACAAGCAACGCGAGACCACTATGACTGATGCTGCGGCCCAGCCAGAGCGCCTGCCCATTGGCCTGATTGTGGGGCTAGGGAACCCAGGCCCTAAGTATGCGGGCACCCGCCACAATATTGGCTTTGATGTGGTGGATCAACTCTCGAAGCGGTGGGCGATTCCCCTCAAGGAGGAGCGTCGTTTTCAGGGGGAATATGGGGCGGGGATGGGCCTCCATCGCCAAAAAATTCACCTGCTGAAGCCCCTGACCTACATGAACCGTTCGGGGCAGTCTATTCGGGCGGTGCTGGATTGGGTCAAACTCGCCCCTGGCACCGTGCTGGTGGTCTACGACGATATGGATCTGCCTGTGGGCAAGCTGCGGCTGCGGCTGTCCGGCTCTGCGGGGGGGCACAACGGCATGAAGTCCACCATCGCTCACCTCAAAACCCAGGAGTTCTGCCGTCTGCGGATTGGCATTGGCGCGGCCCGCACCGAGGCAGAGCGCGATCAGGCGGTGGTGTCCCATGTGCTGGGCAATTTCTCTAAGGCCGAGCGGCAGACCATGGATGAAGTGGTGGAGGTAGCCGTGCGGGCGCTGGAGAAAAGCCTGACCGACGGTGTAGAGAAGGCCATGAGCCTTTACAACGGCATGGAGTTAGGCGGCTGATTGGGCGGCTGATTGGGCGGCTGATGCGTGTCAAATTCTTATCTTTCATCGCCAATTTTGGCGAAAGATTACAAAATGCTAAGGCTTTGCCGTCAACTGGTAGGCTAGGGGGAAGTAATGGCTGCGAAGGCAGCAATCGCAAGGGGTTGGCTCATTCTGGGCATCCCTAGGGCGAGATTGCAATGACGGTTCCTTGGCTTGCATTATGAGCAATTCCACATCTGTCGTGGAAGAATTGTTAACGGCAATTCCTCAGCTTAGACCCAGACTCTACTTCAAAACCTCATTAACGGCCCTGTCCCACGCCATGGAGGATCACATTCTGGCTGGGGCGGGTGGGGCGCTGGTGATTGCGAGTTTTCAGCAAGAGCGGTTTTACCTCCAGGAGGCCAGTCGCTACCTGCGGATTGCGGAGCTGAGTGATCAACTCTACGTGCTGGCCGCAGCAGGTACCAGCTTTACCAGCCGTTCGGAGAACTATGAAACCATTGCCTTTGAGCCGGAAGATGCCCTGGTTTATGAGTGGCACTTGGTGGTCATCAGCAACGACTATCAAGCCTGTCTGATTTGTCGGGAGCGCCCAGTCCACGATGATCCTAGCCAGCCAGCCCTCGATCAGAACCGTCGGTTTGAGGGCATTTGGACGCAGGATGCCTACGTGACCCAGCGTTCGGCGGAGATTTTGCTGGATCGTATTGCCCAGTATCGGCCCTACCTGGCGGAAAAGGTGCAGGTGGCCAAACAGCGCTACCTCCATCCGGCAGCAGCCCCGTCCAACCGATTGGACGGCAAAGCCAGCCCCGACCCCTTTACCCAGCGGCTCGTCACCTACCTTCAGGCGGGGCAGTATAAGCTGCTGAAAGCCTACAAATCCATCGCCGCCCAAGAGCAGCGGGAGCGGCTGGTGAACACCATTACGTCGGTGATTCGCCAGTCTTTAGACGCCACAGAAATCTTCGAGCAAGCGGCTTCGGAACTGGGGCAGGCTCTAAACGTGTGCCGCTGCCTGATCTACCCCTGTGCCGCCACTGATGCCACCGTCACCGTCGAGCATGAGCACCGACAGGCCATGGTGGAATCGCTGCTGGGGGAAACCTGGCCCCTGGCCACCAGCCCACTGTTTGACTATGTGCAAGACACGAAGGAGATTGTGGCCATCTCCGATACCCACGATCCAGAGTCGCCCTTTCGCTACGAGCTAGACGCCATTCGGCTGCTGCTAGACCGCTGGCGGATTCAGTCTTGGCTGATTGCGCCCCTCACCTACCAAGGGCGTTTGGTGGGGATGATCGAGCTACACCACTGTCAGGCGAGCCCCTACGACTGGACGGAGGACGATAAAGCCCTAGTGGATGCTATTGCCGCCCAACTGAGTGTGGCCATTATCCAAGCCGAAGCCTACGCCAACCTACAAGACCTCAACCGCCAGCTCGAAGCCCTCGACCTGACCCGCGCCAACCTGATCGCCATCACCGGGCACGAGTTGCGAACGCCCCTGTCCACCATTCAGGTATGCCTAGAGAGCCTGTCCACCGAGCCGGATATGCCCGCTGAACTGCGGCAGGTGATGATCCAGGCTGCCCTGGAGGACGCGGAACGGATGCGTAAGCTCGTGCAGGACTTTCTCACCCTCTCAAAGCTGGAGAGTGGCCGGGTGGAGTGGAATCTGGAATCCCTCGCCATTCAGGAATGTGTGGATCTGGCCCTGAGCAGCGTGAACGCCCACCACGACGGTGCTTCTGTGTCGAACATCAAGGTAAAAATTCCCAAGTCGGTGCCCTTGGTGCGGGCCGATGGAGAATGGCTGGTGGAAGTGCTGGTCAAGCTCCTCGACAACGCCAGCAAGTTTACCCCCACCGACGGCAAAATCACCATCCAGGTGACGCGATCTAGCCCCACCCATCTTCAAGTCACCATCGCCGACACCGGGCGCGGTATTGAGCCCAGCCGTCTCGATGCGGTGTTTGATCGGTTCTACCAAGAAGAGGGAGCCCTGCGCCGCACCACCGGGGGCACCGGGCTGGGGCTAGCCATGTGCCGCCAAATCGTGGAAGGACTGGGTGGCACCATCTGGGCCGACTCAGAAGGCAAGCATAAGGGTAGCCAGTTTCACTTCACGGTGCCCATCGCCCAGGGCAAGGGCGAGGGCCGCAGTACCCTTGACGTCCGCCGCCCTCAGCGATCTGGACAACCCGCTACGGTTCCTGGCAACCCCTCCGTTTTGCTGGATGACTAACTTGGCTGGATGATGAACTCTCAGTAGATCACAGACTCACTCTTTTGCCACGATCCAGCCCTCACCCCAAATCCCTCTCCTAAGCTGGGAGAGGGACTTTGAAGGATTTTCCGGCCCCCCTCTCCTCTCTGGGAGAGGGGCTGGGGGTGAGGGCTGCGGGGGACTTTGCGATCTACTGACCCACCCTAGTCGATGGTTTCGCCCAGGAAAGTGAGCAAGGCCCGCCAGGATTTGCGATCCGCAGGGCCATCGTAGCGATCTCCTGCTGACCAGACGGTGAAGGCATGGTCTACGCCGCCGTAGATTTCCATGTCAAAGTCCACATTGGCGGCATCCATCTCAGCGGCCAGTTGGGCCACATCGGCCATGGGGGCCACGGGGTCATCAGAACCATGCAGAATCAGCACCCGCCCTTGGGTGCGGCTATAGTCTTGGCCTGCGGGGGTCTCAAAGCTGCCGTGGAAGGACACAAATCCGTCCACATCCATGCCAGCGCGGGCCATTTCTAGCACCGCCGCACCGCCAAAGCAGTAGCCAAGCGCCACCACATCATCGCCATCCACCCCGGCCATCCGCTGGGCTTCGGCCAAGCCAGCCGCCAGCCGTGCCCGCATGGTGGCTCGGTCGGCGTAGAGTTTGCCGCTTTCCGCTTGGGATTCTTCGGTATTGCGAGGCCGTACGCCCTGGCCGTAGAGATCCACCGCAAAGGTGGCATAGCCCTGCTCCGCCAGCATTTGGGCGCGGCGCATTTCGTAGCTGTCCAGCCCGTTCCAGTCATGCACCAGCAGCACTAGGGGCTGGTTGTTGCCAAAGCCCTGGTTAATGGCAAAATAACCCTCGTAGGGCTGACCGTCGATGGTGTATGTCACCGACTCTTGGACGATATCGGCCCGTACCACTTGGCTAATCCCCAACACCATACCTAGGGCGAGGACGGCAGCAAGGGCCATCAGTCCTAATTTTTTCATCACAATCTCCTCTCACAGTGATTGACCGTTGCTAAGGCGCAGTCCGACCCTGGTATCGTAAAGAAGTTTGAAGCAGAACGCAAAGGGAGAGAGAGCCTTGCAAGGGCGCTTCTCAGCCGTTTGGGCGACCAACGTTCTGGTGTGAACCCTTGGCCCTAGGAGATTGTTGACGATGGATTGGACTGCCGAAGCTGAAGCCCGCCTGAAGGAAATCCCCTTCTTTGTGCGCCCCGCCGCCCGCAAAAAAATTGAAAAATTTGCCCAAGATCAAGGCATTAGCCAAATTACAGAAGCCGTCTACGAAGACGCCAAAAAACAATTCGGCTAAGCCTTATCCTCGGCTGAAACGCCCCTAACCGTAGTTCCTTGAGGGTGCATTGCGACGAATCACAGAGTTTATGGTGGAATCGGGTGGGGTTCTCGTCGCGAATGCGCCCTACGTTCTGACTGCCTACAATCCCTAAAAAGACCGCCCGCTGCACCGTTGACTGGCCGAAAAGGCCACCGTCCCTAAATCACCTACAGTGGAAACGCTGACTGCCTGACACAAGTGGGCGAAAGGCAGTCAGGTGGGAACGTTCTCCTCGATGGGACGTCAGAATGATCAACCCTATCTACCGGGCCTGTTGCCGCAGCCGCCAGCCCGTGTAGCTCAGCAAGGCGGTGGCTCCTAGGGCATAGGCCACGCCGCTAGGAATCCCCGCAAAGGCTAGGGCAAGGCTACCCGCCCACAGGGTGAGCACATAGATAAATAGCACTGTGACCCGGTGAGAGAGTCCGGCTTGGAGCAAACGGTGGTGCAGGTGGCGCTTATCGGCAATGAAGGGGGAGTTGCCGGAACGCAGCCGATCCAAGATCACGGCGGACAT
Source organism: Leptolyngbya sp. BL0902 (assembly GCF_016403105.1). Classification (NCBI taxonomy): domain Bacteria; kingdom Bacillati; phylum Cyanobacteriota; class Cyanophyceae; order Leptolyngbyales; family Leptolyngbyaceae; genus Leptolyngbya; species Leptolyngbya sp. BL0902. Next base: position 3,573,061 of record NZ_CP046155.1, on the reverse strand, counting down.
ATCCAGAATCGGCACCGCCAGAATCAGGTAGGGCAGCAGCACGGCGGCGGTCGTCACCGTTTTGACGAGGCCAATGATGCCGACCCCAGCCAGGGTAAAGCCCATAAAGTAGGCTCCCCCATCGCCCATGAAAATTTTGGCGGGGTTGAAATTGTAGCGCAAAAAGCCGAGGGCACCGCCAGCCAGGGCGGCAGCAATCAGAGCAGCGGCAGGCTGACCCATAAACAGACACACCACCAGCATCACAATGGCGGCGATGCCGGACACCCCCGCCGCCAACCCATCCAGACCATCGATCCAGTTGATGGCGTTGGCCATGCCCACCAGCCAGAAGATCGTCACAGGCAAGCTAATGAGGTCGGGCAGGGGAGTGAGGCCGTAGAAGGGAATGGTGAGAAAGTCGATGCTGACACCCACATGCCAAGCAATGGTGGCAACCAGCGCCTGCATGATCAAACGGCTGAGGGGAGATAGCCCAAACAGGTCGTCCATTAGCCCAATCAGGAAGAAGGCCAGCCCGCCAATGGTGACACCCCAAATCTGAAACTCCTGGGGTGGCGCGAGGTACTGGCCGCTGCCGTCCAGAAAGCCCCCGGTGGCCCAGGCTAGGATCAGCGCCGTAAAGGTGCCCAGAAAAATCGACACACCCCCCAGCCGCACCATGGGCTGGTTGTGTACCTTGCGTCCCCCTGGCAAATCCACACGCCCACTTTTTAGGCCAATGCGGCGCACGATGGGCGTTGTCACCAGCACAACGGCCATGGAAACAACAAAGGCGAGAAAGTGATACAGATGAAACGGCATCTGAACTCCTAGGGGGAGGGAACTGAACGGCCTCGGCGGCTGGAGGGCAAACGGCCTTGCTGGAAGCGACCCCTATGATTTTTAAGGGGGCATTCGTCCATAGGATAGGTTGACTTTTCCTAAATGAACAAAACTCCATGCAGATTATGACAGATCGTGAAGGCTAAACCTTAACCTTCGCTGTCCCTCTCCATGGAGTCTGTGTGAAGTTTGGTGGCAACTGTAGGGGCGAGCCCACCCTAGGCAAAACTCAGCCCCAACCGCTAAACCCTAGACCAGGGCCGGAACGCGACCGCCCAGGTGGGGATAGAGGGGGAAGCGTTCGCACAGGGCGGCGACCCGATCCCGGCAGCGGCTTTCCATTGCCGTATCCTCTGGATTCAATAGACGATCTGCAATGATGTCGGCGATGGTGGCAAACTCATCGCTGCCCAGGCCACGGGTGGTCATGGCGGGGGAGCCCAGGCGCAGACCGCTGGTGACAAAGGGCGATTCGGGGTCGTAGGGCACCGTGTTCTTGTTGGCGGTGATGTTGACGGTGCTCACCAGTTGGTCGGCCCGCTTCCCGGTCATGCCGATGGATCGCAGATCCACCAGCACCAGGTGGTTGTCGGTGCCGTTGGAGACCACCTTGAAGCCACGATTTTGTAGCTGGTTGGCCAATCGCTGGGCATTTTCAATCACCTGGGCAGAATAAACCTTGAACTCAGGCCGCAGGGCTTCCCCAAAGGCCACGGCCTTGGCGGCGATGACGTGCTCTAGGGGGCCGCCCTGGGTGCCGGGGAACACCGCCTTGTCGAACTTTTTGCCCAGTTCGGCGTCGCGGGTGAGAATCAAGCCGCCACGGGGGCCGCGCAGGGTTTTGTGGGTGGTGGTGGTGACGACATCGCAGTGGGGCACAGGGTTGGGGTGCAGTCCAGCGGCGACTAGACCCGCAATGTGGGCGATGTCAGCCATCAGGTACGCGCCTACTTCGTCGGCAATGGCGCGGAAGGCTTGGAAATCAATGGTGCGGGGATAGGCGGAATAACCGCAGATGATCAGCTTGGGCCGATGCTCTAGGGCCAGGGCGCGGATGGCGTCGAAGTCGAGTTGTTCGGTTTCGCGGCTGACGCCGTACTGCACCACCTTGAACCACTTACCCGACACATTCACAGGCGATCCGTGGGTGAGGTGGCCACCGTGGGACAAATCCATCCCCATGATGGTGTCGCCGGGGTTCAGCAGGGCCAGGAATACTGCAAAGTTAGCCTGGGCACCGGAGTGGGGCTGCACGTTGGCGTGGGCCGCGCCGAAGAGTTCCTGCACGCGGTCGATGGCCAGTTGCTCGGCCTCGTCTACGAAGGTGCAGCCGCCGTAGTAGCGCTTGTTGGGCAAGCCTTCCGCGTATTTGTTGGTGAGCACCGACCCCTGGGCCGCCATCACCGCTGCCGAGGTGAAGTTTTCGCTGGCGATCAGCTCTAGGTGATCCCGCTGGCGTTGCAGTTCGCGCTGCACAATGGTGGCCAGCAATGGATCGGATTGGACAAGGAAATCGAAGTTGGTTTCAGGCACGAGTTGGGCTCCCCGCAAGCATCGAGATGGACAGGCGATCCGCACCCATCGGCCCCGGTAGCGCCACCGTCCTGAGAACGGGTCTGGGCCGCTGAGGTATTCATCCTAGGGCGATTCAGGCTCCCATGAGGATGACCAACACCAAGCTGGAACCGAATGAGTGCAGTTTCCTATTCTATCCGGGCTGGCCCAACTTTGGGACGAGGCCAGGGCCGAGGTCGCCCTAGCCAAATCGGATTTTTCGACATATGTTACGGATTGCAACATATAATCAACACAACTAGCCCCTAGTTTTTGTATAAGTGCCACAGCCCGTTGACTGTTGCAGCATTTCTACTCCCTGGCCATGTCCATAGCGAAATGCCGTGTAATCTGGGTCGTCTTGGGCCAATCCTAACTGTTTTTCCCATGATGGGTGCAGTTATGAGAGGCTAGTTAAGCAGATACACCTGTGGTCGGTTTGAGATTTACCTTCTCCAGATTGGGACATTGATGCTGCAACTGACTGATTCTCCCCCACGCCCATCCCTCTCCTCCATCGAGGAAGCCTACGAGCTTTGCCGTCAAGTCACCGCAAAGTACTCGAAGACCTTCTACATGGGCACCCTGCTGATGGCCCCCGCCAAGCGCCGCGCCATCTGGGCCATCTATCTGTGGTGTCGGAGAACCGATGAACTGGTGGATGGCCCCCAAGCTCAGTTCACCAACGAGAAAACCCTCGACCGCTGGGAATCGCAACTGGAATCGGTGTTTGCGGGTTGTCCCGTAGATGACGAAGACGTGGCCCTAGTGGATACCCTGGAGAAGTTCCCCCTCGATATCCAGCCCTTCCGGGATATGATTGCGGGCCAGCGCATGGACTTGCACCGCAACCGCTACGAAACGTTCCAAGATCTCGAACTCTACTGCTACCGAGTGGCGGGCACCGTGGGCCTAATGTCTACCACGGTGATGGGCGTCGATACAGAACTGTACACCGCCCCCTGGCATCCCAAGGATCCCATTGACCCCACCCCCCAAGCCGTAGCCCTTGGCATTGCCAACCAACTCACCAACATCCTGCGGGACGTGGGCGAAGATGCCCGCCGAGGCCGGATTTATCTCCCGCTAGAGGATTTGGCCCAATTCCACTACACCGAAGCCGATCTGATGGCTGGGGTAGTGGACGACCGCTGGCGTGCCCTGATGGCCTTTGAAATCGACCGCGCCCGCCACTACTACGCTGAAGCCGAGGCGGGAATCAGCCAACTCAGCCCCGATGCCCGCTGGCCCGTGTGGGCGGCGTTAGATCTGTATCGCCAAATCTTGGACGTGATCGAAGAGAACGGCTACGACGTGTTTAGCCGTCGAGCCTATGTACCTTCCCTTCGCAAACTGACCACCCTGCCCGGAGCACTGCTGAAGGCGCGAGTGTTTTAGGGATGGTTGAGTTCAACGAGTCGTCCCCTAGATACGCTATGGCGGTTCTCTGATAAGTGAGGTACACCTAGGCGCACTCAACTTCGTGAGCAAGGGGCATGCCCCCTTTAGCTGTACCGCACCCCACTAAAACCCGCTATACATTGACATACATTGACCCGTCACCCTAAAGAATGACGGGTCCCATTCAGGGGAAGGAGGCATCCCGGCAAACGGGTCAAACTGGGATGCCGTTCCTGAGAATTAGCCCTCTGGATTCACCGCAATGGGTTTGACGTGCCAGATGTCGCGGGTGTAGTCGGCGATGGTGCGGTCGGCGGAGAACTTGCCGATGCGGGCCGCGTTCAGAATCGACATCCGCGTCCAGCGGGCCTGGTCTTCGTAACAGCGGCTAACGTGCTCCTGGCACTGGACGTAGGCTCCGTAGTCGGCCATCACCAGGTAGGGGTCATCCACCAGCAGGGAATCCAGCAGGGGCAGGAACAGATCGGGATGGTCGGGGGCAAAGAGGCCGCTGGCGATGCTGTCGAGGACGCGCTTCAGTTCGGGGTTGGTGTCGTAGTAGAACCAGGGGTTGTGACCCACAGCCTTGCAGGCGGCGACCTGTTCGGTGGTGAGGCCAAACAGGAAGAAGTTGTCGGCCCCCACTTCTTCGCGGATTTCGATGTTGGCCCCATCCAGGGTGCCGATGGTGAGGGCACCGTTGAGGGCAAACTTCATGTTTCCGGTGCCGGAGGCTTCGGTGCCAGCGGTGGAAATTTGCTCCGACAGATCCGAGGCGGGGAAGATGCGCTGGGCCAAGGACACGTTGTAATTGGGCAGGAACACCACCTTCAACTGTCCGGCCACGATGGGATCGGCGTTGACCACATCGGCGACGGCGGTGATCAGTTTCACCACCAGTTTGGCCATGGCGTAGCCCGGAGCCGCCTTGCCGCCAAAGATCACCGTGCGGGGCACGATGGGCTGGTCAGGGTGCTGCAAAATCCGGTGGTACAGGGTGATGACATGGAGGATGTTGAGCAACTGCCGCTTGTACTCGTGGATGCGCTTGATTTGCACATCAAAGAGGGAGTCGGGGTTGATCTCAATGCCGAGGCGGCTGTGGATGATGTGGGCCAGATCCCACTTGTTGGACTGTTTGATGGAATGCCATGCCTGCTGGAAGGTGGGGTCATCCAGGTGAGCTTCCAGTTGGCGCAGGTCATCCAGGTTGGTAATCCAGCTTTCGCCGATGGTTTCGGTAATCAACTGGGACAGGCGGGGGTTGCATTGCAACAGCCAGCGACGGGGGGTGATGCCGTTGGTTTTGTTGGTGAATTTGTCGGGCCAGAGTTCGTAGAAGTCGCGCAGGACGTCCTGCTTCAGCAGTTCCGTGTGCAGGGCGGCGACCCCGTTGATGGCGTGGCTGCCCACACAGGCGAGGTTGGCCATGCGAACTTTCCGTTCCGGGCTTTCGGCAATCAGCGACAGCCGCTCCAGCCGTTCGGGGTCTTTGGGATAGCGCAGCTTCACCTGGCTGAGGAAGCGGTGGTTGATTTCGTAGATCAATTCCAGGTGGCGGGGCAGTAAGCGGCCAAACAAATCCACCGACCAGCATTCCAGGGCTTCGGGCATTAGGGTGTGGTTGGTGTAGCCAAAGCATTTCTGGGTGATGCCCCAGGCTTGATCCCAGTCAAAGTGATGCTCGTCCAGCAGAATCCGCATTAGTTCCGCCACGCCAATGGCGGGGTGGGTGTCGTTGAGCTGGATAGCGGCAAAGTCGGCCAGGGTTTCCAGATGGCCATGATCCCGCAGGTGCAGACGAATGATGTCTTGCAACGAGCAGGCCACGAAGAAATACTGCTGTTGCAGCCGCAGTTCTTTCCCTTGGCGGGTTTCGTCGTTGGGGTAGAGGACTTTCGTGATGTTCTCGGAGATCATCTTGTCGGCCACGGCCCCAAAGTAGTCTCCAGCGTTGAAGGCATGGAGGTCAAAGGCGCTGCCCGCCTCCGCCTTCCACAGCCGCAGAATGTTGACGTTCTCGGTGCCGTAGCCCGGAACCGGGGAATCGTGGGGAATGCCGATTACCGTCTGTCCCGGCATCCAGCGCACGCGGTAGTCGTTGTCGTGATCTTTGTAGACCTCGGTGTAGCCGCCGAATTTGATTTCAACTTGGTAATCGGGACGGGCGATCTCCCAGGGGTTGCCAAAGCTCAGCCACTTATCCGGCTGCTCGTGCTGGAAGCCGTTGTGGAGCACCTGGGTGAAAATGCCAAATTCATAGCGAATGCCGTAGCCAATGGCGGGCAGGTTCAGGGTCGTCAAGGAATCCATAAAGCAGGCCGCCAGCCGACCCAATCCGCCATTGCCCAGGCCCGGTTCCGCCTCTCGCTCCAGCAGTTCATCCAAATCGAGGCCCATGTCCGCCAGGGTGTGGCGCATGGTTTCGTGCAGACCCAGGTTGATCAGGCCGTTGCCCAGGTGCCGCCCCATCAGAAATTCCGCCGATAGGTAGTAGACCGCCTTGGCCTTAGCATCAGCGTAGGTTTTGGCGGTGCGGATGCGCTTCTTCATCAGTTCGTTGCGCACGCTGTAGGCCAGGGCCATGTAGTAGTCGTGGGCATTGGCAAACTGCTCATCCTTGCCCTGTTCGCAGTGGAGATTGTTGAAAAGCGCCTGCTTCAGCTGTTCCGACGACTCGCTGTAGACGGGTTGCAGCGGCGGCGCGGGATAGGGCGAGGTCGGCGCAGAACTGGCTGTCACCTGAACGCGAGGGCTGGAAGCCTGGGAAATCTGAGTTGATGGTCTGATCATGGGTGGCCCCTAACGACGTGGGAACGGTCTAGCCCCTGAGCACAGCAGCCAAAACCTGGCCCCAGACACACTCAAAGGGTGCACTTAGTCGGTTGAATCGTGGAATAGTTATGAATTCGCTGGTTGCAAAGGGGCAATGGGAGTTATCGCATCCCCTCTTGGGGGTCACGCACCTGGTTGAGGGAGAGCTACCAGGGTACGGATGCTTCCATGGGCTAAACCGCCAATTGATAAGCGTTACGCGACACACAACGATATCGAAATCAATTCACTCAATCGAATTAAGTGATTTCATGGTAGCGGCTTTCAAGACGAAGCGTGCAGAGCTTTGTAAAGGCTTTACTAAGGCCGCAGATCGCTTCTTTGGCGATCCCAATTTTTTTGTGATCAATCATGGTTTGTGATCGCCCAAAAATGAATGTGCTCATCCTAGGTTTAAAGAGCCCCGGATCGTTATCCAACGCCCTTTAACGGTTTTTGTCCTGCCATTGCATTATGAGAGAGCCATGTAGCAATATGAAGTTATTTTAATCAATGCCTCCCTAGGTAAATTTTTGAATCTGCCTTGGGCCTAAAGTTTTGATGTACAGAGTCTCTAACGATGTAACAAAATATTGCGGAGAAGGGACTTTTGCGGTTTCAATCTGGTGTTGTCGTCCTAGATCACCAGTCATCAGCGGCGGCGTTATCTGAGAATTGAGGCTGATCATTTCAGCCTTAGTCCCTAGTTGTAGCGGCTGAGGAGATTGCTAATTTAGGATGAGGCGAAGGCCCGACCCTAGGGCCAATTTGAATGGGAAGCGAAGGAAAAAGCAGGCTGAATTTACTGGATCTAGAGGAGGTGATCCCTAAGCTTTTCTTAGGTTTTTTCTAGTGTGGCAACGGTTACAGACAATCGGAGGAAAGTTTAGACTTTATTCCAAATTGGGCCTGCAAAATATTGGAGAACAGACACAACACTGAAAAGTCTTGATACTTCGTGGGTTGGATAGCGCGACAGGAGAACCCAACCTGCCCACGATTCTCGGCCAGTCTTGGTTCTGCCAGAATAGCCATGACGACCCAACGCAAAAAAGCGTAGCCCAAGATACGGAAGCCCCCCTGGTTGTCCCCTAACGTCCATAGAAGTGGGGGTGGACGACCCAGGGCTCGACCTTAGAACCGATGGGTGGTCTGTGGTCTGCATGATCCCCATCTGTTTAGGCGCGATCACATCCCCATGGTTCGCACCCTGCGGCGAGCCCTTGGCCCATAGTTACCCCTGATTTTTCCCATTTGCCCCGCCGCTATGCTCACGACCCAGCAGCCCGTTCTTCGCCGCTTTTGGTATCCCGTCATTCCCGTGGATCACCTGCTCCAGGGCCCCCAGTCGTTTACCTTGATGGGGCAACCTTTGGTGCTGTGGTTAGGCAACGGGGGCCAACCTGCGGCCCTAGCGGATCGCTGCTGCCATCGCTCGGCCCAGTTATCGAAGGGCGTTGTGCAAAACGGCTGTGTGCGCTGCCCCTACCACGGCTGGGCCTACGATGCCCTGGGCACTTGCACCACCGTCCCCCAAATTGATCCGGGCACGGCCATTCCCAAAACCTATCAGGTACCCTCTTACCTGTGCCAAGAACGCTACGGCTACGTGTGGGTCTGTCTCGATGACAATCCGCTCCAGGCCATCCCTGAAATTCCTCAGTTTACTGACCCCAGCTTTCGGTTTATCCACGAATTCTATGAACCTTGGCAGGTCGGTGGTCTGCGCGCCATCGAAAACTCCTTCGACAGCGCCCACGGGCACTTTGTCCACGCCAGTTCTTGGGGCGATATGGCCAACCCCCAGCCGCCACCGATTGATGAGGTGACGGAAACCAGCTTTGGCTTTGTCATGAAGCACTGGCTAGAGGTGCTAAACCCCGACCTACAAAAGAAAAACCTGGGCATTGAGGGCGAAAAGACCATCCGCACCAATACCCGCACCTGGTACATGCCCTTTGCCCGCACCCTGCATATCGAGTATCCCAATGGCTTGATTCACCTGATTTTTACCGCCTACACCCCCATCGATGATCAACATTCCCAGGTGGTGCAGTTCTGCCTCCGCAACGACACCGAAACCGAAGCCAAAGCCGCCGACATCATCGCCTTTGATCGTCAGGTGACATCAGAAGACCGGGTGATTTTGGAAGGCACCGACTACGACGCCCCTCTTTCCTTGGCGGAAGAACAACACATGGCCAGCGACCGACCCGGCATCCTCATGCGCCACCGACTGGCCAAACTCCTGAAAGACCACGGCGAAAGCGAGCAGCGGCGACCCGATCATTAGCCCCAGCCCAGAGGGACACCGTATGGCAACGGTCATCCCCCACGATGTCGCCTGCTATAGGTCTCAGCCTGCGGCCCGCAGGATACCCCCACCCACCCGCAAGAGTTGGGCAAGGGCGGCAAGATTCATACCGAAGTTCGCCGGAGGGCATCGATCAAGGCTATGGTGCCGCCCAGAAGCCCCCAAAGCAGCCAAAGGCCGAGGTCATACCCCTTACGGGAGGCCACTTGGGCTGCAACGAGGCCAATCACGCAATGCAGAAACATGGGTAGCCAGAGGAGGGGAATGGTTTCGGCCATCGTCACACAAGCACTAGGAATTCAAGGGGCAGCGGGGATTCTATCCTATCTCGGAAGGGAGCCAGCTACCTAAGCTACACCGCCCCGTCCACCGATGGATGTAAAATCTTATACTACATTCCCATAGAACCCTCCTACATAGCTTAAGGCTTTCCTCGTTGAGGAGGCTACGCCCACAGCCAGATCAGTCTGATCGGAGTTGGCTTTCAAAGCAGGGTAAGCAACCGGAATTTAGGCTTAGTAGGGATAGCGATAGATCTGGTTGAAGCGGCTGGCTTTGAAAACGTGAATGGTTTCCGTCACCTCGCCGCCCCGGCGCAGGGCTAGGGTGGTGAGGGGTTCGATGGTGTCAAATAGGGGTTGGTATTGGGCCAGAATATCGGGTTCTTGGGCGAAGCGCTCCAGGGTTAGATACAGGGCATCTTGGCCGAGCCAGTTAGCTTGGTTGAACCAGAAGGCAAAGCCCCTGGGGTCTTGGCTGAAGGCCGTAACAGGCACATCGCCCAGGGGGTGGATGGCCATGTCGAAATAGCCGCCGAGGTAGTATTCGTTGGTGAAAATAAAGCCGATTTCGGGCAGGGTGGCTTGCAGTTCGGGGTTCTCGGCCATCAGGCGGCGCAGTTGCAGGGTGTCAATCAGCTCTGTGGAGCCATCCTGTTCGACGGGGATCAGACCGCCCAAAGGCGCATAGCGGCTGGGCTGTTGCAGAAATCCCAGTTGCAGATGCAGCAGGGCAATCACCGATAGGATGGCTAAAAATAGCCCTGATCCCCACAGCCACCGCTGCACTAGTCGGGGTCTGCGCCGCTGCCAAATCACCCCCTGGGCACCGAGCAAAATCAGCAAACCCCAATAGCCCGGAGCGGGCCAAGCGGGGAAAATTTGCTGCTTGCCCCCCAGCGCCGTAAACAGCACCACAATCGGCAGCGACAGCCACAGCACCAGCGCCAACTGATCCCGGCCCTGGGCTTCCTGGGTATCCCAACTGGGGGTGAAGGCCATCAGGCACTGTTGCCCTGTTTGGCGCAGCGTGACCCACCACAGGGGCAATCCAAACAGCGGAAAGAGATACACGTTGGACAGCAGCCAGTAGCCCACCATTTGCCCAAAGCGAAAGGGGCTCGGTTCATCGCTGCCGCCATCAAAGCGCATCCCCAGGTGAAAGCGAAAGGAAATCCAGTCGTGCTGGGCGTTCCAATATAGCAGCGGGGCGAGGGCGAGGGCAAAACACCCTACCGACACCACCAGCCAGGGCGATTGAAACACCTTGCGGTAGGGCTGGCGACTGAGGCAAAACCCCACCAGCCCCAACCCCAGCACAAAGCCGTGGTACTTGCTGATGCAGGCCAAGCCCACCAATCCCCCCAGCAGCGCCACCCGCCAGGTAGGGATGTAGGCGTTCCCAATCACGCCATAGTAATTGAGGCGGCGACGGGTGGGGAAAAACTCCCACAGAGCCACAAGGAGGGTCGCACTCCAGAACAGCATCAGGCCGTTGTCTGGGGACGTCAAAATGCCGAAGGAAATCACAATCAGCGGCATCAAGGTGCCAAAGGCCAGGGTCATCTGGCCCACCGCTGGGTTGTGCATCCGTCTTGCCGCTAGGTACAACAATCCCAGGCTAATCCCATACAACAGCAACGCCCCCACCCGAATCGTCAGCGGCGAGATGATTCCCGTCGTCCACCAGCCCAGCCCCGTCGTCAGCGCCACCATGATGGGATGGTCGAAGTAGCTCCAGTTCAGGTGGCGGCTGTAGAGATAGTAGTAGGCTTCATCAAAACCGGGCAGCAGCCAGATCGCTACGATGGTGCGGTAGACAAGCCCGCCCACCAACAGCCCAATCAATCCCCGCTGTCCCCGATCTCGATCCTCAATCCATCTGGTCATGCTGTTCCCATCGGCAACGCTTCCCCACTCTACCGATAAACCTTACCTTGCCTGTCCCAGTCGTAAATACCAATTCGTATCTGGGCTAGCCTGGGGGCTGACGGAGGGGCGTTAGACGACCAGGATCGATTGGAGGTGTTGTACCAAGGCACGGAGCCCTAGGCGATAGCTGTCGGCCCCAAAACCGCAGATTTGGCCCAGAGCCACCGGGGCAATGTAGGAATGGTGGCGGAATTCTTCCCGTTTATGGATATTGCTGAGGTGAACTTCCACCGTGGGCAAGCCCACCGCTGCGATGGCATCCCGCAGGGCCACGCTGGTGTGGGTGTAGGCTCCGGGGTTAATCACAATGCCGTCCTTTTGGCCAAAGGTAGCCTGGATGCAATCGACCAAGGCCCCCTCGCTGTTGGACTGAAAGGCCTCCGCCGTCACCCCCAAAACCTCCGCTTCGGCCATCAGCATCTCGTTGATACTGGCCAGGGTTTGGGTGCCGTAGATGCCCGGTTCGCGCAGGCCCAGCATGTTCAAATTGGGGCCGTGGATGATTTGAATGCGGTACAAAGGCAGACTCTCCTTATCCTTGATCCATCAAAAGCCCTTGCCGCAACACCCTTCACCGTTGCCGCAAAAACCATCGAATCGAAATTCCCATGAAAATTCCGGTCGATGTCGATTGTAGACCAGCCACCCATCAAATCCGCGAGTTTGGCAGGGCAGAGAAACTTCGCTCCACGGGAAAGCTAGGCTGCTATAACTGTGGCTAGGTACTGCCATCACAGGGCCACTGCCCATGCCGGAGGATATGAATCGGCCCCGTTTGGGGTTTGTTGTGCAACTAGTTGACCCCAACCTATCTGGGGAAGACGCCACCACCGAGGTGCAATACCTTCAGGCGGATGTGCGGGCCTTGAATGGCCTGGGGGGCTTGGCCATGGAGGTGCTGCGCCAGCCCCAGGGTGAGGGGCCGTTTCAGGCGGATCGGTGGCGGGGGGTGCGGTTTGAGATCCCGGTGGATCGGCTGCGGGCGGTGGTGCGGCGGCTGTGTGATCGCCTAGAGGACTATCCCCAACCAACAGCGGTGGAAATTCGCTACGGAGCGATGGCGGTGCAGGTGGAGACCCAGGAGGCCGAAACCTTGGCCCAGGTGATCTACCTGGTGGAGGACATGGTGGATCCCCACAGCCTCTACCTGGCCAAGGCCGAAACCTACGGCCACACCCACGGCGAACTGTCCCCCGCCGAGGAAGCCAACCTGGAGCTATTGCGCCAGCGGTTGGGCCTGTCAGAATCGGAGGCCAACGCCCTGAAATCCCAAGCCCTTGGCCCCTACCAAACCCTGGCGGAAAAGCGCCGCTACTTTAACCAGGTGTTGATGGAGGAACTGGCGCGTCAAAGTCCGCTCTCCGAGGAAACCTGGGCAACCCTGACGGAACTGGCGGAAAGCCTGGGTCTGCCCCTGGCGGTGGCCCAAACTCTCTACCAGGAGCAGTTAACCACGATTCAGGTGCAGGCGGAGGCCATTCGCCAACAGCGGCAAGCCGAGGCCGAAGCCGCTCAAAAAGCCGCCCAACAGGCCGAACTCCACGACCAACATCACGAGCAAGAGTTTGAACGCCAGAACGTCCTAGGGCAGTATCGCGAGATGCTGCATCAGGCCATGCAAACAACCCTCTACCCGCCCGATTTTGACCGGGGCCGCTTAGAGCAGGCCCGCCGCCTTTGGCACATCGACCCTGAAGAGGCGCTGCGGCTGGAGGAGGTCGTGCGGAGCGAGCTGTACGGGGCGATTCAGTCGGTGCTGGGAATTGACTATGGCCGACTGCGACAACTGCTGTGGTCAAACCTATGGCGCAAGGCCGACGAAGAGACCGAAAACGTTATCCTCAAGGCGCTGCGGCACAATATGGAGCCCCTAGATCGCAATGCCATTCTGCAACTGCCCTGTGTGGATCTGATCACCATCGACACCCTCTGGAGCCGTTATAGCCAGGGCCGCTTTGGTTTCAAGGCTCAACAGCAGGTCTACCTTCACGTGGATCGACGCCCCATGGACTTTCTCCGCGCCCTCGACTGGCGGGGTTCTCGACTCAGCCTGACGGGGGGCATCAAACCCTACAAGAGCTTGCAGTTTAGCAGCAGTGCTCCCGCTGGCCACCTGCCCACCTGGCGCTGGTGTTGCCCCAGCCTGGAAAATGGCTACACCGTAAGCGAATCGGTGGTGGAGGCGCTGTTCTTGCATCTCGAAAAATGCTTGGCCACGGGGAGCCCACCCCCCTCAATCCCCGCCATTGCCCTCTCCGGCGACCACGGGCTCTCCGGCGACTACGGGCTCTCCGGCCATCCCGGCACCCCGCCCCCTAGTGCTCCTGAGACCGTCTAGGCCCATTCCCGTAGCCCTGTGCCGTACTTCACCGCCCCATCTACCACCATCAGGCCCTATTCCCTTCAGGTGCTATCTACCCAGGAGACGCTGTGACATCCCCCCAAGATTGGACGATGACCGACCTCGCAGCCCTGCTGCACGGCCAAGAATGGCAAGCCGCCGACCAAGTCACCCATGTTCTCATGCTGAATGCCGCCCACCGTCAACGGGAGGGTAGCCTCACCCCCACTGACCTCGCCCTCATGCCCTGCCACCTGCTGCACCGCATCGACTGGCTGTGGGTGAATGCCAGCCAGGGGCAGTTTGGCTTTTCGGTGCAGCAGCGCCTTTACCAAGACCTTGACCCAGGGTTTGACCCCGCCAGCCTCAGCCCCGCCAACCCGCACCCCTTTTGTCAGGCGGTGGGCTGGTTGATGGTGACGGTGCCCCGGCCCCTGGCCTTTTTCAAGTTCTACGATTTCCTCAACTTTAGCCTAGACGCCCCCGCCGGACACCTGCCCGCCCTCTGGTACTGGCGGCTGACCTGGATGGAATCCCTCAAGGCTGGGGGCTTGGGCACCGGGCGGGGCGGGGGCTTTGCCGATTTGGCCCGCCTCGACGCCCTGATGCTGCGGATGGCCCGCTGTAGCCAGGTGGCCTAGTTGAGGGCGTTCCAGGTGGCGGGGCCAACGATGCCGTCCACGGTGAGATTGCGGGTTTGCTGAAGTTGGCGCACCGCAGCCTCAGTTTGGGGGCCAAACACGCCGCTAATGGGGCCGCTATAGACCTGCATGGCCCGCAGCCGCTGCTGTAGAAACCGCACCGCATCCCCCTCCATGCCGGGGCGCAGGATGGGCAAACTGGCCGATGGCGGCGGCGTAGCGGGGGCAGTCGGGGCGGGACGAGCAGGGGCCGGATTGGCGGGGGCCGGGTTCGCAGGAGCCGGGCTTGCAGGGGCTGGATTGGCGGGAGCTGGATTCATCGGCGCAGGGCTAGTGGGAGCCGGATTGCTAGGGGAAGGGTTGGTGGCCACGGTTTGGCCCGGTGGCGTTACCTCAGCGGCGGGGGCAGGTAGCAGTTTGCTCCAGGTCGCTGGCCCCACAATGCCGTCGGCGGTAATCGAGGCCGCCTGCTGGAACCGCTGCACCGCCAGTTGGGTATCTTCTTGATACAGGCCGGACACAGGCCCCGTGTAGTAGCCCAGCAGAATCAGCATCGACTGGAGCTCGCGGACAGAATCTCCCTGGCTGCCGAGGCGCAGGGTGGGGCGCACAATGCGTCCGCCGCTCATGGTGGGATTAGCTGGGTTGGTGGGCACATCGGCACCGGGTTGTTGGGCTAAGGCGCTTTGGCTCAGCCCTAGGCCAGCGGCCAACAACACAGACAGCCCCAGCCCTCGCAGGGACACAGGCCACCAAGGACGGGACAACAACAGAGAACGCTTAAACATGGGCATGACTCCAGGAAGACCGCAAGGAGGTCAGGCAAGGGCTACCATAACCTAGGCCAAGGGAGACCAAACGGGCTTAGCCGACAGCCATTATAGACCGCTCCCCCGGTGGATGGGCGGCTCCTCATGTAGTACTTACGACGGGGGCTTACGATGGGGGCCTTAGATGCTAGCGCAGGACGTTGACGATGAGGATGGCTCGGACAAACTGGTGCAATGGGCCGCAGGGCTTTCGGCCTCTTCTGCGTGGCCTGGTGCTGGCGGACGGCGGCCCCCTAGGGGATGCGGCACCCTCAGAATCATTCCCCATGCCTTGGCCTAGGGCGTTTCTGGCGGTGGCGGAGCTGTGTGCGGCGGGGCAAACCCTCTATGCAGAGGCGTGGCACGGGGCGTTAGCCCAGGTGGTTGCGCCTACGATTCAGGAGCAAATCTTGATCGAACTAGTGGTGGCTACGCCGTTGTTGCTGATTAACCGCAATCCCTACGGCCACCGCCGGAGCGTGATACAAGCCTGGGGACAAGAGATAGGGCTGAGTTTCGCCACGCAGAAGGCCCTAGACGATTATTTTCAGCGCCTAGGACAACCGGGACGGCTTCAGTCCTCAGGACATATCAATTGGGTCGCCCAGAGCACTGGCCCTGGGCGAGGGGATCCCCGGAGGGACTGGGATCGAATGGGGGAGATGGCCTGCCCTACCTTTGCCGACCTCTGCGCCCTGGTAGACTCCCTCCCCGGTCAGTGGTCTCTGGCCCTGACCCTAGCCCATCGGTGGGGCTGGCCATCGGCGGCACGGGCCTTGGTCGGGCTGCTGACTATTTCTAGGGCGGGGGTGGGTGGGCTTCCCGGCCTAGGGCATGGAGAACGTCACCTAGGGCCAAGCTGGCAGGGCTACACCATGACTCAAATGGACGCCCTGGCTGATGCCCTCTATCAGCAGTGGGCCGGGGAAAGGCCACGGTCTCTCGAACCAGCCCTTATAATGGCAAGGGATTCTGAGATGACCTAGGGCGGTGATGCATGGCCACGCCCTAGCGGAGGGTTATCATTCTAGATGGACGTGCGAAATGAGTTTGCTAACGGGTTTGCTAACGGGTTTGCTAACGGGTTTGCTGCGCCGAATCGCTGAACCAACCTAGCCTATGAGAGCGCTTAAGGAATTTGTTACCGCCATCGAGCACTGGGTCTCGACAGCGCCAGAGGTCACGGCGGATAAACTTCCTACGTTGCCCTTGGCCTCCCCAGTGAAGCTAGCCCAGAACGCCCGTGGCCCCAGTGCGCCCCCCATGGCGGCGCGGCCCAGATCGTCGTTAAGCCGGGGGCAGGCTTTGATGCCCTGCCGTGCCACCAAACGCCACCGCGACATTCGTCATCCCCGTTTGGCCATCCTACTGGCTACCATCGGGCTCACGGCCATGCTGGGTCAGCGCTTTTACAACCAGCCCAGTTTGCAGGCAGGCAGTGTGGCCCCAGACACCATCTATGCCCCTGCCGATGCCTCGGTGGAGGATAAGCAAACCACCGAAGAACGACGTCGGGATGCCCGCAATGGGGCTTTGCGGGTGCTGAAGGTGGACACCACCGCAACGGAAACAGCCCTACGCTCCCTCCAAAATGCGACGGCCCAGCTCACAACGCTGCGGCGCGAGGCAGGCCCCTTTCCCTTTGTGCCCACGGATGTGCTGTCTACCCAGGTGCAAACGTACCTGCGCCGCTCCAACGATGCCACTTGGCTGAAGCTGCGGAGTTTTGTGCTCCCCCTGAGCGAAAGCGACGCCGCCTCGGCCCAGGTGCTCCGTCTCAGCCTTGACGGTTTGGTTCAGGGGCAAACCCTGACCCCTGCCCAACAGCAGGCCATGCGGGAGCTGTGGAACTACGCCCAGCGATCCTCCGTGAGGGAATTTAAAACCCTGCTGGATAACGTAGAGCAGGCTCGTCAGAGCTACCAGGAGGCCCAGGCTAACCTAGCGCTGCTGTCCAACCAGGTTGAAGGGTTAACCTATTCCCCTACGGTGCTGGATTTAGGGGCCGATCACTGGACTGGAACCCAGGTGGGCGTGCGGCAGGCCGCAGAGCGCATGTTGGCCCAGGGCATTCCGCCAGGGTTATCCTCGGAGGTGCTGTATCGAGCCATTCAAACCCAGTTGAGGGGCACCGTCCCCCGACCAGGGGAAGAGATCGCCAGCCAACTGCTGCAAGTGAGCCTCCAGCCCAACCTGATTGAGGATCCCGACCAAACTCGCCTCAAGGCTGATATGGCCGCCGAAGCCGTCAGGCCCGTGCTGGTAGACATTCGCCGGGGCGACCGGATTGTGGCCGCAGGGGAGAATATTACCCACGGGCAATTTGTCCTGCTCGACTATTTCAACCTCAGCCAGCGGCGGTTTAATGCCTGGGGGCTAGCCCTGTTTGGGGGGCTGGTGTCCGGCGGTATCGGCCTCTTTTTGGTGATCGAACGCTGGAGTTCCCAGCATTTGCGCCAGCAAGACTACATCTTGCTCTCGGCCATGGTGGTGAGTGCAGGCATCCTCAAAGCCCTCGGAGTGGCCGCCTATGGCTTGCCAGCCATTGGCCTACTGGCCGGGAATTTCTATGGGCCAGTGCTGGGGGGTACCCTGGTGGGGCTCTTGGCGGTGCTGCTGCCCATTGGATCCACCGTGAGCGGGGTGTCTTGGGTGGCAGGGGTGGCGGGGGCCATGGTGTGCAGCCTGCTGGCGGGGCGGATGCGTTCCCGTGAGGAACTGGCCCTGCTAGGGGGGAGTGTCGGGTTGACCCAGGGCGTGGTTTACCTGCTGTTGACGATGATTGTCAATCCAGTGTCGCTGGTGTCGGCCTGGTCGGGTATTTTGGCCGGAGCCGCCATGCAGGGCATCTACGGCGTCCTTTCCAGCATTGTGGCCCTGGGGCTCAGTCCCTACCTAGAGCACGTCTTTGATTTGATCACCCCGATCCGCCTGGCCGAGTTGTCGAACCCCAATCGGCCCCTGCTGAAGCGGTTGGCCTCCGAGGCTCCGGGCACCTTCCAGCACACCCTGTTTGTGGCCAGTTTGGCTGAAGCCGCCGCCCGCGCCCTGGGCTGCAATGTGGAACTGGTGCGGGCGGGCACCCTCTACCACGACATCGGCAAGATGCACGACCCCCTGGGCTTCATCGAAAACCAGATGGGTGGCCCCAACAAGCACGACCAGCTCAACGACCCCTGGCTCAGCGCCACCATCATCAAGCGCCACGTTAGCGAGGGGCTGGTAATGGCCCGCAAATGCCGCCTGCCCAGGGCACTCCAAGCGTTCATCCCCGAACACCAGGGCACCATGCTGATTAGCTATTTCCACCACCAGGCGCAGGAAATGGCCCAGGCCGATCCCACCATTACCGTGAAGGAGGCCGATTTCCGCTACGATGGCCCCATTCCCCAGTCCCCAGAGACGGGCATTGTCATGCTGGCCGACTCCTGCGAAGCGGCCCTGCGATCCCTCACCGAGGCCACCCCCGACGAAGCCCTCGCCATGGTCAACCGCATCCTCCGCACCCGCTGGAAGGAAAACCAACTGGTGGAATCGGGCCTTACCCGCGAACACATGACTGTGATTGCCGATATTTTTGTGCAGGTGTGGCAGCAGTACAACCACAAGCGCATTGCCTATCCCAAGGCGGCTCTCTCGCCCAATCTCGCGCCCAAGGTAGGCTAGGGCGGTGGTCATCTATAATTTGGGATACCCACCCCTAATCGCTGTCTCTAAAATCGTTTTCTCTAAGTTTGGAGTGCAAATTCCCATGATATTCACCCTTGGTGCGGTCGGTAGCGGCCTCCCTTCATCCTTTGTGCTGGTTTATGTGGTGGGCTTCATCGCCGCCATCAGCATTGGGTCGATTGCCTGGTATAACTCCAAGCGCCCCCCCGGCTGGGAAAATAAAGAGAAACCGGGCTTTGTGCCCAAGGTGAACGCTGAAACTACCGACACCGACGCCGACTAACCCCGCTGTCCCGATCTATGGCTCCCCTAGCGCGTCTCAACCCCCAGTCCCTGCGCCATGCCCTGACGATGGCGGGGTTGCTGGCGCTGCTGGGAGTGGCCATTGGCGGGCTTCAGTGGCGGCAGTTCCAAGCACTTCAGGCCGTCGCCACCGGAGCCCAAGGCCCCGAACAATTACGCCTCCAGGAAGACCAGGATCGCCTGCGTCTTTCCTTGCTGCGTCGAATGCCCAGCTTCGGCTATGACAACCTAATCGCGAACTGGACGTTCCTCAACTTTTTGCAGTACTTCGGTAATGTCGATGCCCGTCTCCAGGTGGGTTACACCGTCAGCCCCGAATTTTTCGAGGTGATCGTTGACCGCGATCCGCGCTTTGTCACCCCCTACCTCTACCTTTCCGCCAGCACCTCCCTCTTTGCAGGCCAGCCAGAACGCACCATCGAAATGATGCAGCGGGGGCTGACCTCCATGACCCCCACCCTCCCCTCCGGTGGCTATCGGGTCTGGCGCTTTCTCGGTATTGATCAACTGCTGTTTTTAGGGGATGGTGACGCGGCCCGTCAGTCCTTCATCACCGCCGCCGAGTGGGCCGATCAATCCGATGAGCCGGAAGCGGCCTCAGTGGCAGAAGCCTCCCGTCAAACCGCTGCCTTCCTCACCGAAAATTCCGCCAGCAGAGCTGCCCAAATTAGCGCCTGGGTTCAGGTGATTAACCTCGCTGTGGATGACCAAGTACGCCAAATTGCCGTTGAGCGCATCCAAGCCCTGGGCGGCGAAATCCTTGACCTGGGCCAAGGGCGTATCACTGTGCGCTATCGCACCGACGAGTGATCGGTTCCTTTGCTACCTATCCGCTGGGATGGTGTAAAAATTAAGGGGTAATGATCGAACGGTGAGCGGTGGTGGATGAGCTGCGTTCGGCCCTAGAATTGGCCACGGAGGAAGAACTCCAGGCGTTAACCGAAATGTTGTTTCGGCCCAAATTTAACCCGCTGGATTACCTGAGTCGTTTAGACCCGCTGACGGTCAAGGGCGGTTCGCGGCAGGAGTGGCTAGATCGACTGGAGCAGCGGTTTCGGTTTCTCGCAGCGGATGGCTTGACGGTGCTGCACGGCCAAAGCCAGACCATGACCTATCGCCAATCCCTGGTGCAGGTGTGCCGCTATCTGCGCCTGCCCTACGCCGAAACCTGGCCCACCGAGGACTTAGAGGCGGAGGTATTTCTCCATTTAATTGAGACAGCCTGGAAGAAATTACCCCCCAAAGAGCGGCAACAGGCGCAGAAGGAGTTGCGGCAAACCCTGGCCCAGTCGCCCCAGTTCCAGACCTTGCCCCAGGCATTGCAGGCCAATCCCACGGGGCTGCTGGTGAAGGGGGGCAGCGCCCTGGCGGTGAGTGCGCTGTTGCGGCCTTGGTTGCTGCACCATTTGGCCCGTCAGGTGATGTTTCAGGTAGCCCGCTATGAACTGGCCAAGCAAACCCTGGTGCGGGGTGGAGGAACGGCCCTGGCCCAAATCCAGAGCCGGGTGGCCCTGGGCATGGCCTCCCGTGGGGTGGCGGTGAATGCGGCCCGCTATGGCGCAACCCGTACCCTGTTGGCTTGGCTTGGCCCCGCCCTGTGGACGTGGTTTCTGGCGGATCTCGGCTGGCGCACCATTGCCACCAACTACGGTCGGGTGATTCCGGTGGTGTTTACCCTGGCCCAAATTCGCCTCAGTCGGTCGCTCATGGAATGGGAATCGGCCCCGTGTTAGCCTAGCCATTACTGTTTTTCTGTGCCGATCAACCTTTGCGGATAAAAGGCCCGTGGCGTCTATGCCTGCACCCAACCCAAGACCCGAAACCTACTACGACCGACTGGGGGTGAAGCCGACCGCAAGCCCCCAGCAAATTCGGCAGGCGTTTCGGGAACTGAGCAAGCTCTACCACCCCGACACCACCACCCTACCGGAGGAGGAAGCCACCGAAAAGTTTCAGCAGCTCAACGAAGCCTACGGCATCCTCAGCAGCCCCGACCGCCGCTGGACCTACGATAAACAGGTGGGCTATTCCCGCATTTCGGTGATGCAGCCGCTGGAACCCCTGTCGCGGGCCAGCAGCACCGTGCCCCGCCGCAAGGAACCATCGAACCTGTACCTCGACCCCACGGATCGGCCCCTGTCTGCCGGGGAAATTTTTGCCCTGTTTATCCTGGGGCTGACCTTTGTGGCCTGCTTGGCCCTGGTGGTCACGGTGGGCCTTACCCGTGGAGACTATGCTATCAATCCCGAACTGCCAGAGGCCGCTACCCTAACCTCCGATGCGCCTCCTACCCCAGACCGCCAGGAGCCTCTACCGAAGGAGGCTGACCCTGCGCCCAGCTTGCCATCCCCCCCTCGCCCTCGTTCTGCTCAGGGGGCACCCACTTGGCTGTAGGCTAGGAGAGGAACGACGCCCACCCGATTGATTACTCTCCTAGGTTGTTTCTATGGCTCTTCCCACCGCGAGCACTCCCCTCTATAACCATACCCTGCCGGATATTGAAGACTGGCTGCGTCGCCAGGGCTGCGAACAAAATAGCGACGTGCCCCACCGCTGGCACGTACAGCGCCCCCTCTGGGAAGCCGATGTGATTTTAGACATCGATGCCCTGGTGGTGCGCTATGTCAACGCCGGAGCCGACGGCAAGGATGTGCAGCGGATTTTCAAATATTCCCTCAGCCGCAAGGATCTCGAAGAAGCGATTTTTTCTGGGCCTTAGCACAACGCTAGGGAATAATCAACACCGGACAGGGGGAGAGGTTGATGACGCGGGTGGTGACGCTTTCGGCCTGGATGTCTTCGATTAGGCCCACGCCACGACAGCCCATCACAATTAGGTCGGCGTTCAGTTCGTCGGCCACATCGCAGATCACA
The DNA here is from genome assembly GCF_016403105.1 of Leptolyngbya sp. BL0902. Lineage (NCBI taxonomy): Bacteria > Bacillati > Cyanobacteriota > Cyanophyceae > Leptolyngbyales > Leptolyngbyaceae > Leptolyngbya > Leptolyngbya sp. BL0902. The sequence goes on along the minus strand of NZ_CP046155.1, from coordinate 3,551,306 downwards.
AAGGCGGGCTGGCCTTCCCGTTCAATCGCTTCAGCGTCGATGCCCTGCTGGGCAAACACATCCTTGGCCTTCCCCAGCAGCGCCGCCACCGCCTCCGGGGAGGTTTGCTGATCGCCAGCGACATCGGGTTCTACAGGTTCTACCACCGAGAGCAGCACCAGGCGGCTTTGGTGGAACTTCACCAGTTCAGCCACCTTGGGGCTTGCCTGTTGCGCCTCGGCACTCATGTCGATGGGAAAGAGAACGATCTTAAACATGGCCAATCCCTAGGGCAGAATCAAAAGGGAACTCGGACTCCGGTAGAATAATGGCGTCGATTAGGTAAATATTACGACAGACACCGGAGGTTGGTTAGGCAGTACTAGCCTGCTAAGTTCTACCTTAGACAAGGTTGCGCCCGCTTTCGCCATCCCGCCGCATAACGTAATAAACAACGCTAACAAAGCTCTTACGCCGTTTTTGGGAGGTTTCTTGTTATGGTCAAAAAATCTGTGGCCAGTCTGACCGCTGCCGATCTCGAAGGAAAGCGGGTGTTGGTGCGGGCCGACTTCAACGTGCCCCTGGATGACCAAGGGGCCATCACCGACGACACCCGCATTCGGGCAGCGCTGCCCACCATCCAAGACCTGACGGGCAAAGGGGCCAAGGTAATTTTGACCAGCCACTTTGGTCGTCCCAAGGCCCAGGTGGTCGAGAGTATGCGCCTCACCCCCGTGGCCAAGCGCCTAGGCGAACTGCTGGGCCAAGAGGTGATCAAGTGCGACGACTGCATCGGTGACGAGGTGGCCGCCGCCATTAACGGCATGGGCAACGGCCAGGTGGCCCTGCTAGAAAACGTGCGCTTCTACGCTGGCGAAGAGGCCAACGATCCTGACTTCGCCAAGGCCCTCGCTGCCAACGCGGATCTGTATGTGAACGATGCCTTTGGCACCGCCCACCGCGCCCACGCCTCCACCGAGGGCGTCACCAAGTACCTCAGCCCCTCCGTGGCCGGGTATTTGATCGAAAAAGAACTGCAATACCTGCAAGCGGCCATCGAAAACCCCCAGCGTCCCCTGGCGGCGATTATCGGCGGTTCCAAGGTGTCCAGCAAAATCGGCGTGATCGAAACCCTGCTGGATAAGGTAGACAAGCTGCTGATCGGTGGCGGCATGATCTTCACCTTCTACAAAGCCCGTGGCCTCAGCGTCGGCGGTTCTCTGGTAGAAGAAGACAAGCTGGAACTGGCCAAAGCCCTAGAAGCCAAGGCCAAGGAAAAAGGCGTTGACCTGCTACTGCCCACCGATGTGGTGGTGGCCGACAAGTTTGCCCCCGATGCCAACGCCCAAACCGTCAGTGTGGAAGCCATCCCCGACGGCTGGATGGGTCTCGACATCGGCCCTGACTCGGTGACGGTGTTCCAAGAGGCGCTGAAGCAGTGCAAGTCCGTGATTTGGAACGGCCCCATGGGCGTGTTTGAGTTCGATAAGTTTGCGGCAGGCACCGAAGCCATCGCCCACACCCTGGCAGAACTCACCCCCCAAGGCGTCACCACCATCATCGGCGGCGGCGATTCCGTGGCAGCGGTGGAAAAAGTGGGCGTGGCCGAGCAAATGAGCCACATCTCCACCGGGGGCGGTGCCAGCCTGGAACTGCTGGAAGGCAAGGAACTCCCCGGCATTGCCGCTTTGGATGAAGCCTAGACTGATTAGGGATCGGGTGGCTAAAACGCCCGGTGCCTTGACCATCCCATGACCTAACCCCCAGGAATCAATGCGATCCCTGGGGGTTGATCTAGGGCTTATCGACTCAATAGCCCCGATGCTAGCCCGTACTAATCAATGACTTCCTTGAGCTTGTCCTTGGCATCTTCCTCGGCGTGGATGATGCGGGCTTCGGCTTGCTTGGCCTTACCAACGGCTTGATCCTTGGGGTCGCCTGTAATTTCGCCAACCGCTGCCTGCACTTTACCTTCAACATTTTTAGCGGTCGCCTTCATGCGATCTTCAATAGCCATAGTGAATTGGCTCCTTGGTGTGAACATCTCCTACACCCTAAGCGTTGGAGCCCTAGATCCCCCTCTGCACAGCGACAGAAACTGGGCTCCCCCTAGCTATATCCAACTATAGAGATTGGTACTCCGCTGCTGATTCCTGCCCTTTGTCCCCCGATTCCGTCCAACCTGACCGCTATGGCGGGCGTTTGCCCAGGGTGATAGAAGCTACACTATCCCTGGGAAGAGATACCCGCTACGCTCTGGAGTCCGACCTTAGTCATTGGGGTGGGGGTGGCGCTCTACCCTAAATATGACCCGATGTTGATCTTGGTTTTCTCCCCCGATGCGGCCCACCCCCCTGTCCATACTCCTTGAGCAGATCCATCGGTGGCGGCGATCCTCCAGGTCATCTCCACGGCGGGCCAGTCGTTTGGTGTGGTGGCTGGCTCCGGGGCTGTTGGTGAAGCGGTGGCTGTTCATCAGCGTGATGGGGGTGCTGATGGTGGGCACTGGTCTGATGATTTGGCTGCGGCTCACCCCTGTGTTTTATACCGGGCAGATGCTAGGGGCGGCGCTGCGGACGTTTACCACCTATGTCCCCAACTACATCAGCGGCCCCCTAGGAATTTTGCTGGGGCTGTGGCTGATTTTGTGGGGCCAAACCCGCACCGTGGGAGCCATCACCGATGTGCTGATTCCGGGCCATGAGGAGGAGCTTTTGGACGCTCTGCTCACCCAGCGGCGGCTATCGCGGGGGCCGAAGATTGTGGTGGTGGGCGGTGGCACCGGGCTCTCGAACCTGCTGCGGGGGCTGAAGCACTACAGTTCCAACATCACCGCCATTGTCACCGTGGCCGATGATGGCGGGTCTTCGGGACGGCTGCGGCGGGAAATTGGTGTGCTGCCTCCGGGGGATATCCGCAACTGTCTGTCGGCCCTGGCGGACGAAGAAAAGCTGCTGACGGAGTTGTTTAAGTATCGCTTTGAGGCGGGCAGCGGGCTGGTGGGCCATAGCTTTGGCAACCTGTTTCTCACCGCCATGAGCGAAATTACGGGCGACCTAGAGCAGGCCATTGCCGCGAGTTCCAAAGTATTGGCGGTGCGGGGACAGGTGTTGCCCTCCACCCTCAGCGATGTGCAACTGTGGGCCGAACTGGATAACGGTCGACGCATTGTGGGCGAATCTAAAATTGCTGAGGCCCGTCGCCGCATCGTCCAGATTGGCTGCTTGCCGCCCAATCCGCCCGCCCTACCCAAAGCCATCCGCGCCATCGAAGAAGCCGACTACATCATCATTGGCCCCGGCAGTCTGTATACCAGCATCATTCCTAACCTGCTGGTGCCCGACCTGGTCAAAGCCATCGCCGCCCAGCGCGTGCCCCGCGTCTACGTCTGCAACATCATGACCGAACCGGGGGAAACCGAGGGCTTTGCCGTCTCCGACCACATTCGCGCCCTGGATGCCGCCTGTGGTCAACACCTGTTTGATGCGGTGCTGGTACAAAAAACACCTCCCGCTGAAGCCGTCGTCCGCCACTATGCCCAGCAGGGAGTTGGCCCCGTCATCCTCGACCGAGAGGCCGTGATTGCTTCGGGTCGTCGCATTATTGCCGCCAACATCATGGACGAACGCCCCGACCTCACCGTACGCCACCATCCCCACCACTTGGCCCGTGTGCTGCTGCGCTGGTATTCTCGCACCCAGCGGATTTGGCCCTAGCCCAGCGCCCGCATCATGGCCTGTTGGGCGGCGGATTGGTAGAGGGTTTTGAGGTTCGCCATCACGGCGGGGGCATCCTCCGGCGGCAGGGGCAGCTTGCCCAGGGTATCGAGCACCGTGGTTTCGGAGGGGGTAATCACCACTAGGTCAGCGTCGAGGGGGTCGTCGTAGCGCCAAAATGGGGTCAGATCCACCGTGTCCACCGGACGGCTGGGGCTGGCCTCCGGGGCGGTCAAGGCCGCGTCTGTTTCTGCCTCGGTGGGCGGGATGACCCGACGCTTGAGCCGCAACGCCTCTAGCAAACTTTCGCGGCTGCGGCCCCGCAACTGAAACAGCACAAAGGGATCTTCCCGAAACAAGTCGCCCAGTTGGTAATACACCGCCGCAATGTGCTTGCAGGGGTTTTTGGGGTCGGGGCAACTGCATTTGGAATGCACCTCCCCCAGACTGAAGGGGTACAAACTGAGGCCATTGGCGGTAAACACCGCTTCAATGTCGGCGGGCATTTCCCCCGCCAGCAACTGGGCCGAGTGAATCGCCTGCTCCGAGAGGGAATCGATCACGTAGTTCCAGTCTTCGGCGCTGAAGGTATCCAGCCAGATCGACAGCTTGTAGGGCTCCTCGGCGGTGCCCTGCACCAGGGCCGTCACCTTCGCCCCGGCATATTCCAGGCTGAGGATGTGCCCCTCCCGCGCATAGATGCGCCCTCGCTCCAGCCGCTTTTTGAACCGATAGGCGTTCAGCAAATCCACCCAGCGCTGCACCCACCACGCCTCTTCTTCTAGGACATAGGCAGCGGCAGAGGGCGATGAGTAGGCGGTCATGGGTTCACCGAGAGAGGTTAAGGAATGGGGCGCTGAATCAGACTTACCGCTAAGATGGCTAAGTGCCCCTATCGCAAAGGATGCCATGTCCGTTTCTAAGGCTGAAGCCCAGCAGTTGCTCGAACGCCTCATCTTCGATACTACCGACCCCCAAGACTGGGTGCAAGACGTATGGGGCCTCAGCCCCATGATGGGAGACAGCGCCGCTAAATTGCTGGATGTCTTCCATGCCCTGATTGACTGTTGCCCTGACGAGCAATTAGACAACCTGATTAAAGGGCTATACCGCGAACTACTGGAGCTTTAATTGGGCCAGCCCCTAATCCCTATCTATGGGGCCAAGCGTCGAGAGATCGTGCTAAATCGCCGGAAACCGGGGCCATTTCGTGGCTAACACTACGGACACCTAGTTCCAGATCCAGTTCTATGTAAGGGCAGTATCCCACGGATAGCCGACCCCAGACTCGTCTGACAAAAGACCCCCTAGCCATGCAGGCCATCGGTCAAATTGTCACAATCTTAAGGATCACTTTACTTTTGGGCTACAATCGAGAGGAATTACGAGGAGGTTGGGTATGTTCGTTAGACTTGCGGAGCAGCATCGACAATTTGTGAAAGACCTGGTCATGAACCTTCAGGCCCTCGCTACGGTGCTCGAAGGGCTGGGCTACCTCGCCTCTTGCTATACCTGCGGTGGCCAGATGAACAGCGCCTCCTTCATGGTCAGCCTCGGCGACAACCACTTGATCCGCTTCCTCGTGTCCGACTACGGCATTACCTGGACGGAAATGCGCGACGACCGTGAACTCATGAAACTGGAAGGGGCCGAAGCCATCCAGCAACTCCAAGAACTGGCCAACCTAGCGAAGTTCAAAATCGCGCCAAGCCACCCCAGTCCGGCCCTGTCCACCTCCGCTTAACTGAGGAAAGAAGGCTTGAGCAGGCCACGTCAGGCCCATCGCGCTGTACCAGAAGTCGCTAGCCAGACACCATGGCCAACGCCTCTGTTCCAAATCTTCATCACCCCCAGCCCAATCCCTCCATTGGTGCCGCCTCTTCCCAGGAAGGGGCGTTTTTTTCGCCTAGCCACCCCAGCGGTTGAGTCGTCCATAATGGCAAAGGATGACATCTGATCCTCGACAAGGACATCTGGCGATGACAGAGGCTGAACTAGAACAAGTGCTGCAAGCGACTCGTGCGGCCAATTCTAACCAGGATCACCACTGGTATAGGAAGGAAGCATGGCTGTTAATTGCCCTCTATCGCCATGCTGAAGGACTGGCAGTAGCCCAGCAAGCCCAACGGGCCTGGGCCGATATTGACTCTTTCATTTTTGCTGCGATGCCGCCCAAGAACTGGCTCAGTTCGACCTCCAGACCTATGCCCTCCGACAGGCTGGCTTCCAGCAATGACCTCCTCCCAACCCCGACAATCGGGCTCCGGGGGCGTCTCCTTTGAGCTGGCTCCGGTTCGCGTTTTCCCCTAAATTCCCAGGCCTTGCTTACTCTGCTTGAGTTGTTGATAGAGCCCTCGGATTTGCTGGTAGGCGTCCTCCGAGGACAGTTTGCCGCCTGTATTGAGGCAGGAGATGTAGTTCACCCGATTGGCAAACTCTTGCAGGTTGGCGTTAAAGGTCAAATGCTGGGGCGAGAACTCGCCGTAATACCGACTTTTGGGAAACAGCAGACGATGCAGATCCTGATCATCCGACGATGGGTTAGAGCCAGCCATAGTCCCCCCTTGGCGCATTCTTAACATTTTCTAAATCTTTTCTTAATCTTAGTCAAAAAATAAGACCAAGGGTATCGAAGGGATACCCAAGTAGGCGCGATAACCGGGGGGATACCCTCTTTTCTGGGGCTACCTGGGGCTACCTGGGGAGCTAGGATCGCTCGGCATAGCCAAGGTCGGCGTTGTCGGAGGGCGTGGACTTTTCCGCGCTGGCGATCTGGGCCTTGTCTAGGTCGGTTACGGTGGGCAAGGGAGCGTTGTGGGGGGCCACCAGGGCCACGTCCGGTGAGGACGGGGGGGTAGGTTCGGTGCGCTTGGAGAATCCCCAGGCAAACACTACGGCAATCAGCAGCACCATCAGCCATTCGGGCGGTACCAGAGATGGATCCACAACCCGTGCCAACAGCCGCACCCCCACAAAGGCAACGGTGACAAAGCCCGCATCTTCTAAATGTTCAAACTCCTCCAACCAGCGGATAAACAGCCCTGCCATGAACCGCAGGGTCAGCACCCCAATTAACCCACCCAGCAGGATGACTAGGGTATCCTTCGACAGGGCGAGGGCCGTGGTGACGCTATCCAGGGAAAAGGCGAGGTCGGTGAAGGCGATGATGGGGATAGCCTGGATCAGGGAGGTAAACCGGGGGCCATGGTGTTGATCGGCGTCGTCAGTTTCAGACGTGAAATGCTTAAACACCAGCCACAGCAGATAGGCTGCCCCCATCACTTCAAACTGCCAAAACTGAAGCACCCAGCCCGCTGCCAAAATCAGGGCCACCCGCAGCACAAAGGCAATCAGCAAGCCAAAGTTGAGGGCTTGCTGCTGCAACTTTTCCCCCTCCAACCCCTGGGCGATGGCCGCTAGGGCAATGGCGTTGTCGGCGGAAAGCACCGCTTCCAGAGCAATGAGCACAGGCAGCAGCAGCAGGGTATCTACCCCAAGGTTGGTCGAAATATCGAGCAGTTGGTCTAGCATGAATTCAGTGGGGCTACCCTGGGCAGCCGTTAGCGTTGGGTGGTTCGTTGATCCGAAAAATCGGGTCTTGATGAATCGTTGCGCTCTGAAGGAGCGACTGCTCGGCCAGGGGTTCTGAGTCAGCGGAGTGCTCAAATCTACCCAAGGGGCCTTAGGCTTAGTCTAACCTGCTCCGTTGGCCCCGGCGTAGTACGGTTAAACGTCCCCCTGTCCGTCCATCCTAGGAGCAATGCCCAGTGCTGAGAAGCTTACTCACCGCCTTTCGTCAGCAATATCCCCAAGGGGGCCTGGTGTCTGAGTTGGTTCAAATCCACGACGGGCTTTACCTCGTGCGGGTGGTGGTGGTGGTAGCCGATCAAACTTTGGCAACGGGGATGGCTGCCCATGCCGTGCTAGAAACCGCTGAGGACACGGCCTATGTCCGCGCCCTCCACCATATGGGTGCTGCTGAGTGGGGCGATGGCATGCCCCCTAGCTTGGCGACGCCGCCGATCAGCCCTGGGGCATCTCCAACACCCCTCCATGGGGTGTCAGGGGGAACGGAGACTGATGGGCCTGTGCACCCTAGCCAAGAGCCGCCACGACCTAGCGCCCCAGCGTCAGAAGACCGATGGCCTAACGTTCCCCCAGCCCCTAGATCGCTGCCCCAGCCTGACGATCCAGGTTTAGAACGCTCGTTTCTAGACTTGGATTTGAGTCCGGTAGAGTCGGCGACGGTGCCTCCCGAAAACAATGGGGCCTTGGCTTCTCCTTCCTTGGCCCAGGATCTGCTGAGCTTCGACGGGGTGCCCACCCCCTCCATTGACCTGTCAGACATCATTGCCCAGACCGATGTGGAACTTCAACGCCTCGGCTGGAACGTCAACCAGGGGCGAGAGTTCCTAGAGAAGACCTATGGCAAACGGTCTCGCCATGAACTGAGCGATGAAGAACTGCTGGAGTTCTTGCTGTTCCTTGAGACCCAGCCTACCCCTGGCCCCTAGGCTGCACGCAACCTAGGCCACCACCATCGGACGCCCCCCCACAGAGGCCCGGTCGATCACCTGGTCAATTAGGCCGTACTCCACCGCTTCTTGGGGGCTCATGAAGAAGTCGCGTTCCGTGTCTTCCGCAATTTTTTCGATGGGCTTCCCGGTGTTGTTGGCGAGGGATTCGTTGAGGCGCTGCTTCAGGTAGAGGATTTCCTTGGCCTGAATTTCGATATCGGTGGCTTGGCCCTGGGCACCGCCGAGGGGTTGGTGGATCATAATGCGGGAGTTGGGCAGGCTCATGCGTTTGCCCTTTTCTCCGGCGGCCAGCAAAAAGGCTCCCATGCTGGCGGCAAGGCCCACGCAGATGGTGCAGACCTGGGGCCGAATGTGGTTCATGGTGTCGTAGATGCCGAGGCCCGCCGTCACCGACCCACCGGGGGAGTTGATGTAGAGGTAAATGTCTTTGTCGGGATCCTCAGCTTCCAGAAATAGCATTTGCGCCACAATCAGGTTGGCGGAATCGGACGTCACCTCTTGGCCGAGGAAAATAATCCGCTCGCGCAACAGACGGGAGTAAATGTCAAATGCGCGCTCACCACGCCCGGATTGCTCAATAACGGTAGGAATCATGAGGATAGGCTACTTATTCACTGCTATAGGCCATTGTAGCGATATCCGCCAGCAAACCTGTGATCCCGCCTAGTCGTAATCGCCCTACCTGCATTATTTCTCGGCCTCCATACGTCCGGGAACGGTAGCCACCCAGCCCCGACGCAATGCCAATTCCAAAACCGCCGCTGCCACGGCAAACATCAGCAGGCTTTCGGTGATGGCAATCAAAAACGGCCAGCCCATCATACTCACGGCGGCTCCCACATTGACGAGGGCTAGCCCCCGGACAAAGCTGAAGGCAAAGATGACTCCCGAACGCAGGTAGGAACTGGTGTCTTGGCGCACGGCATAGCGGTAGGTGATGCCAAACAAGGCCCCCGATAGGGCCGCAATGGCTACGCTAATCCAGAAGGTCAGCCCTGCTAGGCCGTCGATGGTAGATGCCGCCGCCGCCGCCCACCCCAAGGCCGCAACGCGGTGCAACAATAACAGCCCCGCCCCTGCGAGTCCAGCGATGAAGCCCGTCAGCGTTGCCGATTGGACTGAGGCAATCCGATCTTGGCTGGTTTGTCCTGGTTGGGTTGCCCCTGGTGCGGTTTCCATGGATTCCTCCCTTCGCCAATGGCCTTCGATGTCAGCAGATGTAAGCCTTTACCGTATGATAGGTATGGCTGTGTTGTTGTCTATCAACTCGTTGCAATTATGGACATTTTGACCTTGGGCTGGGTTTCTTTGCTGGTTGTCTTCACCTTCTCCCTCTCCATGGTGGTGTGGGGCCGCAACGGCTTCTAGCAGCTTCTAAGGTTTTTCACCTGCTGTCAGCCACCACATTAGCCATGGAAGCCACCCTAGAAGCCCAAGCCTTTAGCGTCCTTGCCGTGTTGGCCCTCGTTCTCCTGGTGGTTGTCACTGGGGGCGTGGCCTACCTCACGGCTGCCGATTGGCGAGATCGTCGCCGTCGCAAAAACGACCAGGATGCCGTTAAGCGTCGTCCGGCAAAGGCCGCAAAGGCCGCGAAGGCCGCGAAGGCCGCTAAAAAATAGCCTTGCTCAAACTCTGTCACAAAGGCTCGGATGGTCGGCGATTGACCGATGTCCGGGCTTTTGTGTGACGGATGGGGCCTGGAAGGAAAGCACAAGGGTTGAACAGCAGGGGTAGGGTGTGATGGCGGCAACGGTTCCCAAGACAAATCCTCCAACGGCGCGGCAGTGGACGCTCTCGGCCCTGCTTCAGGTGCAAGGGGGAGCCTACGCCGACGTGGCCCTACATCGCACCTTGGCCCAGGCCAAGCTCTCCTCCCAGGATGCCGCTTTGATGACGGAACTGGTCTACGGCACCGTGCGACGGCAGCGCACCCTGGACGGGCTGATTTCCCAACTGGGCACGCGCTCCGCCGAGAAACAGCCCCCGGTGTTGCGGTTGGTGTTGCAGATGGGCCTCTATCAACTGCGCTATCTCAAATCCATTCCGGCCTCGGCGGCGGTGAATACCAGTGTGGATTTGGCTAAGGCCAACGGCTTAGGGCAACTGTCTAAGGTGGTGAACGGCCTGCTGCGGCAGTACGAACGACTGACGGCGGAGGGGGCCGACCCTCTGATTCTGCCGGAAGATCCCACGGCAGCGTTGGGGGTGCGCCACAGCTATCCCGACTGGATTGTAGACCTGTGGCGGCAACAACTCGGTGATCCAGAGGCCGATCAGCTATGCCAGTGGTTTAACCAAGTACCTAGTCTGGATCTGCGGGTGAATCGTTTGCAAACCACCCTAGAAGCCGTGGAACAAGCCCTGTCCACAGCGGGAATCGCCACCGAGCGACTCCCTGGCCTGCCCTGGGCCTTGCGGCTGAGCCAGCATTCTGGAGCCATCACCGACCTCCCGGGCTATGGCGAGGGCTGGTGGGCCGTGCAGGATGCCAGCGCCCAACGGGTGGGCCAACTGCTGAACCCGCAACCGGGGGAAACGGTGATCGACCTTTGCGCCGCACCGGGGGGCAAGGCCACCCACCTAGCAGAAATGATGGGCGATCAGGGCACCGTTTGGGCCTGCGACCGCACCGCCTCTCGCCTCAAAAAAGTGACGGCCAATGCCCAGCGCCTGCAACTTCACAGTATTCGCACCCACCTGGGCAACAGCACCGATTTGGCCCACCTCCACGGCCAGGGAGATCGGGTGTTGGTAGATGCCCCCTGTTCTGGCCTCGGCACCCTGCACCGCCACGCCGATGCCCGCTGGCGACAAACCCCCGACTCCATCCAAGCTCTAGTGCCCCAGCAGCAAGCCCTGCTATCTGAAGCGGCCCGCTGCACCAAACCGGGCGGCACCCTGGTCTATGCCACCTGCACCCTCCACCCCGCCGAAAATGAAGGGGTGATTCAAGCCTTCCTGCAAGATTATCCCCAATGGCACATTCAGCCCCCCGATGCCGAGTCCATCCCCGGACTCTCCCCATCCCCGGACGGGTGGATCAAGGTTTGGCCCCACCGCCAGAATATGGACGGCTTCTTTATGGCCTGTCTGCGGCATCGGTTGTAGGGTGGGTACAGGGCGAGTCCGGCATGGGATCAAGGGCAATTGGATTAGGTTATGCACGAACTGAGCATCACCCAGACGATTATTGACACCGTGATTGAGGCGGCTCAGGGGGCCTCCGTGCGCCGCATTACCCTAGAGATTGGCGAACTCTCTGCGATTTTGCCCGATTCTATCCAATTCTGCTTTGATGCCTGCATCCCCAACACCCCCCTGGCCGGGGCTGAGTTAGACATTAAAACCATCCCAGGACGAGGCCGCTGCCGAACCTGCGGCCACGAAATGCCCCTGGATATGCCCTACGGCATTTGCGATCAATGCGATAGCCTAGCCATCGACATCGTTGCCGGACAAGGACTGGTGATTCTTTCTATGGAGACCGTGCCATGTGCGTAACCTGCGGCTGTTCCGACGGGGCCGAACCCACCCTCACCAACCTCGCCACCGGGGAAACCACCTCCCTCGCTGACCCCACCGCCGAACACACCCACACCCTGCCCAACGGCCAAACCCTCACCCACCGCCACGGGCCACCGGATAATGCCTCCCATGCCCACAATCATGACCACGGACACGATCATGGGCATGATCACGACCACAATCACCCCCACAGCCCCAACGATCCCCCTCACTCCCATCCCGACTCCCAACTCCCGACTCCCGACTCCCGACTTCCCCACTCCCTCCACACCCTAGAACTCAACGTCCTCGCCAAAAACGACCTGATCGCCGCCCAAAATCGGGGCTGGTTTGAGGGCCGCGATGTGTTGGCCCTGAATCTGGTGAGTTCCCCCGGTGCGGGCAAAACCACGCTACTGACCCAGACCCTCAACGACCTCAAGGATCGCCTGTCCTTTGCGGTGATTGAGGGCGATCAGGCCACTCTCCACGATGCCGAGCGGATTCGGGCCACGGGCTGTGGTGTGGTGCAGGTGAACACGGGCACGGGCTGTCATTTGGAAGCGGAAATGGTGCGGCGCGGTGTGCAAACTCTGCAACCTCCGGCCCATTCGGTACTGATGATTGAGAACGTGGGCAATCTGGTCTGTCCGGCCCTGTTTGACCTGGGGGAACGGGCGAAGGTGGCCATTCTCTCGGTAACGGAGGGCGATGACAAACCGCTGAAGTATCCCCACATGTTCCGGGCCAGCCAGATTATGCTGCTGAACAAAATTGACCTGCTGCCCTACGTCAGCTTTGATGTGGATCGCTGCATCGCCTATGCTCGCCAGGTGAACCCCGATATTCAGGTTTTCCCGCTGTCGGCCACCTCCGGCGAAGGGCTGGATCATTGGTATGCGTGGCTGCTGGATCAGGTGAACACCTTGAAATAGTTCAGCCAGCTCTCTTTGAGGCCAAAGCCCAGGGATTCGTAGAGGGCTTTGGCCTGGTTGGGGTTATCTCGGTCTACGCCGATCATCACCGTATCGAGGCCCGCCGCTTGAAGCTGCTGCAACCCATAGAGCAGCATGGCCCGCGCTAATCCTTGCCGACGGTAGCCGCGACGGGTGCCCAGCAGCGTAATTTCGCCCTCTTGGCGATGGTGGCGGGCATTGTCTTCGTAGGGGATGTGGGCGGTGCAGAACCCTACCAGGGTGCCGTCTGCGGCCACGGCCACCCAGTCCAAATCGGGCTGGTAGGTGGGGCTTTGCCGTCGATGCTGATGCTGAGCCACGGTGAGGGGCACAAAGCGCCAGTGATCCACAAAGGCGTCGTTGAACAGCGCCACCCAGTCCTCGACCTGAACGGTATCCGCCCGCTGCATGCCAAAGCCCGCTGGCCACGATGGGGCATCCACCGGGAGGAGGAGGGATCGCTGAAGCGTTTGAAAACAACGCACCATCTGAAACCCATGCGCCCCATAGCTCTCCTGCTCTACCGTGCGATCTTGAGCAACCGTTGCCCGCAGATAAACCGGAATAGGGCCATCCCGTTGGGTGGTTTGCCCGTAGGTTTGCACAAAATTCTCAGCCCAGTCGAGCAAGGTCGATTCCAAACCCTGATGGCGGTAGCTGGGATGCACCATGATGCCCAAATGGCCATTCACCACGGGCGGATAGGGGCCTAACGCTGACTTTTCCTGAGATGTAGGAGGGGCGAAAGAGGCGGGCAAGGACGGCTCTGGAGGAATATCTGTTCTGGGATCAGTCATCCACAGGTTGACCACGCCCACCAGTTGTCCGTCCGCCGTTTCCCAATACTGCCGACGGTGCCGACCACCGGGGGGCGGGTGATCCAGCCGATGCTGAAGTTGATCTAGGGTGGGGGCATGGTCGCGGGGATCGGCCTGTTCGCAGGCTTCATAAAAGGCCACTAGGGTGGGTAAGTCGGCCTGTCCTAGTTCGGGTCTAGTGGTGAGTAGCGGCAGCGCAAGGGGCATGATGGCATCCATCCACAGGGCATAATGGACGTTCTTCTCGGTCGCTACAACACCCGCCGCCCGATTCCTGAAACCATTGCGATTCTTCATTGAGGCTAAATGTCGCCATGCCCCCGCTGCCATGGATTTACCTAAAGCTGCTGCTGACCATGGCCCTGTGGGGCGGCACCTTCATCGCTGGGCGGCTGGTGGCGCAGGAGATGGGAGCCTTTGCGGCGGCGTTTTGTCGGTTTGCGGTGGCCACGCTGGCCCTGGTGGCGCTGACCTATGCGGTAGAAGGGGCGTTGTCTCGTCCGCCCAAGTACCTGTGGTGGCCGATTTTGGGGCTGGGCCTAACGGGGATTTTTGCCTACAATGTCTTCTTCTTTTCGGGCCTACAAACCGTTGAAGCCGGACGGGCGGCGCTGATCATTGCCCTCAACCCGGTAGCCATTGCCCTAGGGGCGGCGTTGTTTTTGAAAGACTCCATCACGCCACGAAAAGGGCTGGGGATCGGCCTCTCGCTGCTGGGGGCGGGGGTGGTGATTAGCGGCGGCAACCCCTTGGCCCTGGTGCGCGGCGAGGTGGGGCGGGGGGAACTGCTGATCCTCGGCTGTGTGGTGAGTTGGATGATCTATACTCTGCTGGGCAAGCGGGTGATGCAGTCCCTTTCCCCCTTTGCGGCCACGACCTACGCCTGTGGGGCGGGGGCCTTGATGCTGCTGGGGCCAGCCTTAGCCGATGGTCTTTTAACAGTGATCCCCACCGCCAGCCTCACGGCCTGGGCCAGCATCCTCTACCTGGGCGTGTTGGGATCCGCCGTGGGGTTTAGCTGGTACTACGATGGTCTGCGTCAGCTTGGCCCCGCTAGGGCAGGGGTATTCATTAACCTAGTGCCCGTGTTTGCCATTCTGTTGGCGGCGGTAATGCTCAACGAAATCCCTTCGCCCTCGCTGCTGCTGGGGGGGCTGCTGGTGATTCTGGGCGTGATTTTAACCAATCGTTGATGGATACCCTGAGCCTACCGAGGAATCAAGCTATCGAGCAATAGGGTGAAACCAATCTGGCCTGTGCGTTCTTACCGTAGGTCGAGGAGAGCTTGCTCCTGGCGCTGGCCCAATTGAGAGGCGTGATGCGGATTAGAGACGAGATACCTAGGGTAAACCATGGCTTGGCAGTAGCTAAGCAGGGCGGATTTCCCTCCCTACAAAACGCCCTAGCCCTCCACTATGCTGATTTTCAGAACAGTTGGGTGTCCTCCACCGCCCCTGTCCTTGCTCTTTTGAGATGAATCACCATGCCTGTCAACAAAGATCCCCAGCCCAGTCGGCCTCGGACGATTGCCAATGTTCTACTGTGGGTCGCCACCGGATTTCTGCTGCTAAACTTGCTGGCTCCTAGCCTGTTTGGCTCCCAGATTGCCAAGGAACCCTACAGCATGTTCATCCATCGGGTGCAGGATCAGGAAGTGCTGCGGGCCTCGGTGGGGCAAAACGAAATTCGCTATCAGCTTAAGGATGCCGAGGGCCAGCCCGGTGAGGTCTACGTCACCACGCCCATTTTTGACCTGCAACTGCCCCAGCGATTGGAAGACAACGGCGTAGAATTTGCCGCTGTGCCGCCGCCAAAGGGCCAGTGGTTTAGCAGTTTGCTGAGCTGGGTGATTCCGCCGATTATCTTCATTGCGGTGTGGCGCTTTTTCCTGGCGCGGGGCAGTGGTGGCCCCCAGGGGGCGCTGTCCATCGGCAAGAGCAAGGCCAAGGTGTATGTGGAGGGGGAAAACGGCAAAATCACCTTCGACGATGTGGCCGGGGTGGAAGAAGCCAAGGCCGAACTGGTGGAAATTGTGGACTTTTTGAAAACCCCTAAGCGCTTCACCGATTTGGGGGCCAAAATTCCCAAGGGGGTGCTGCTGATTGGCCCACCGGGAACGGGCAAAACCCTGATGGCCAAGGCCGTTGCTGGAGAGGCCGGAGTACCCTTCTTCAGCATTTCCGGCTCGGAATTTGTGGAGTTGTTTGTGGGGGTGGGGTCTTCCCGCGTGCGCGACCTGTTTGACCAGGCGAAAAAACAAGCGCCCTGCATCATTTTTATTGACGAACTCGATGCCATCGGCAAATCCCGTGCATCTAGCAGTTTCTATGGCGGCAACGACGAGCGCGAACAAACCCTCAACCAACTGCTGACGGAAATGGACGGCTTTGAGGCAGGGGATACCACGGTGATCGTCCTAGCGGCAACGAACCGACCCGAAACCCTCGACCCCGCGCTGCTGCGTCCCGGTCGGTTTGACCGTCAGGTGTTGGTAGACCGTCCCGATCTCAAGGGGCGTGAGGCCATCCTCAACATCCACGCCAAGGATGTGAAGCTGGCGGAAACGGTGGATCTGAAGCAGATCGCTACCCGCACTCCGGGCTTTGCCGGGGCCGACCTAGCCAACTTGGTCAACGAAGCCGCCCTGCTCGCCGCCCGCCGCAACAGTGGCCACGTGGAGCAGCAGGATTTTGCCGAAGCCATTGAGCGGGTCGTCGCCGGACTAGAGAAAAAAAGCCGCGTCCTCAACGACAAGGAAAAGGAAATTGTCGCCTACCACGAAGTGGGCCATGCCCTGGTGGGGGCGGTGGTGCCCGGAACCGACGAGGTGGAAAAAATCTCCATCGTGCCTCGCGGCATGGCGGCCCTGGGCTACACCCTGCAACTGCCCACCGAGGATCGCTTCCTGCGGGATGAGGCCGAACTGAAGGGCCAGATTGCTACCCTGCTGGGGGGCCGTTCGGCGGAGGAAATCATCTTTGGCCACATCACCACCGGAGCCGCCAACGACCTGCAACGGGCCACGGATCTGGCCGAACAAATGGTCACGTCCTACGGCATGAGCCAGGTGCTTGGCCCCCTGGCCTACGACCGCGCCCAGCGCAACCTGTTTCTGGATAACGGCATGGGCAATGCCCGTCGCCCCATCAGCGAAGACACTGCCAAGGCCATTGACGAGGAGGTAAAGAGCCTGGTGGAAGCGGGCCATCAGTATGCCCTCAGCGTGCTGAGCCACAACCGCGACCTGCTGGAAGCCCTGGCCCAGCAACTGCTGGAATCGGAAGTCATCGAGGGCGACGTTCTTCGGGCACAGCTCAAACAGGTGCAAATCCCCGCCGCCGAAGCCCAGTTCTTCAACGGTGCTCCCCTAACCACGGCCTAGGCCAAGGCTCGGATGCTAGACTCGGTAGAACACAATATTCTTTTGACCCTCACCCCCAGCCCCTCTTCCAGGACGGGAGAGGGGAGTCGGAGAAACCCATTCTGCCATGACTAACGCCACCCTTGAGGTGCCCCTCAGCCTTGCGCCAATGATGGATCGCACGGATCGGCACTATCGCTACTTTATGCGGCAGATTAGCCGTCGCACGCTGCTGTATACCGAGATGGTGACGGCCCAGGCCATTCGCTACGGCAACCGCGATCATTTGCTGGGGTTCACCGCCGATGAGCGGCCCCTGGTGTTGCAGGTGGGGGGCGATGATCCGGCCCTGCTGGTGGAGGCCACGCGGGCGGCGGCGGACTTTGGCTACGACGCCATCAACCTCAATGTGGGCTGCCCCAGCGACCGGGTGCAAAGCGGCAACTTTGGGGCCTGTTTGATGACCCAGCCCCAGCGGGTGGCCGAGGCCGTGGCGGCAATGCGGGCGGCAAGTCCGCTGCCTGTCAGCGTCAAACACCGCATTGGCGTGGACGACCTGGATCGCTACGAAGACATGGTGACGTTTGTGGACACCGTGGCCCAAACCGGATGTCGGCACTTCACCGTCCATGCCCGTAAGGCCTGGTTGCAAGGACTCAGCCCCAAAGACAACCGCACCGTGCCACCCCTGCGCTACGGCGATGTCCACCGCCTCAAGCAGGATTTTCCCCATTTGTGGATTGAAATCAACGGCGGCTTTGTCACCCTCGACCAGGTTGCCGCCCAGCTTGGCCCGGTGGACGGGGTGATGATTGGCCGCGCTGCCTACGATCATCCCTACCTGTTTGCCGAGGTGGATCGGCGGTTCTTTGGGGTCAGTGACGCGCCCCTGACCCGCTTTGAGGTGGCCGAAACCCTGCTGCCCTACATCGACCACTGGACGAGCCGAGGGCTGAAGCTGAACAAAATTACCCGCCACCTGCTGATGCTGTTTGCCGGACAACCGGGCAGCCGCCAGTGGAAACGCCTCCTCACCGAAGAGTCCTGCAAACCCGACGCCGGAGTGGAGGTGGTGCAACGCGCCCTCCAGGCCGTGCGCCAAGCCACCGCCCAACAGATCGAACTGGAATCTCTAAAATAGGACTTTTAGAACCTTGTGGTCATCGCTTGCGGATTCTCGCTACCAGAGTCTCGCTGGTGGTGTCTGATTATTTGTGGATTCTTATCGTGTGACAACTCCCCATGGCAAAATCCTCTGCTCCCTACCAACCCTTGCTGCTGCGGGTTTTGCATGGCCTCACCGGGCTGTGTCTGATCGGCGCAATCCTCTCCGCCTACTGGACCTACGACACCTACGATGGTCGCTGGGGTGGGATTCCTTTACCCAAGTTTCCCGAAATTGAAAGCATCCACGGCACCTTTGGGATGTGGACGCTGCTGATTTTTCCCGCCTTTGTGGTCTATGCCTGTCGTCCGGGCCAGCGCCGCCTGGTGCAGCCCGACACCCTGCAAAAGCTGGCCCAGGTCGGCAAACCCGCCTGGTGGTACACCCTCAACCGCATTACTAATACCCTAGCCCTGCTGGCCCTCACCTTTGCCCTCTTCAGCGGCAAAATGATGGGCTCCGATTGGCTCCCCGAGGGCGAACTGTATCACGCCTGGTACTATGCCCACCTGATTTCCTGGATCATCATGGTGCTGGCCATCGCCCTCCATCTGTTGATGAGCGCCAAGGTGGGCGGGTCGCCGCTGCTGCTCTCCATGCTGACCTGGCGATTTCGCGAAAAAGACAGCCCCGCCCATTGGCCCCAGCAGATCAAGACATGGTGGGCCGCTACCCAGCAGGGAGCCTGGGCCACCTGGTTTCGGCCCATGACGGCGCTGATCGCCCTAGAAGTCGCAATTTTAGTCAGCATCGTCGCTGCTTGGATTATCCCGTTGTTTAAACACGCCTAAACACGCCGATTGATCTGACGATTGATCTGACGGTTGAAACCTGCGGCTTGATTGCGCCGAGGCCGTGGGCAACGACCAGCAGCCATCAGCAGCCATCAGCAGGGTATTCAGCACAGTCTAGACGGATGCTGTTTCAGCCCTGGGCCAGATGGCGGACAAAAAGCACCCTGGTAGGTTGGGAAAACCTGTTACTTTCTTTGAACCTCCATGGCGTTTTCCGCAACTTCCGTCCCGCTGCACCAGCAGGTTTTGTCCTTAGATCACCGCGCTTGGGTGCAGTTTCTCGCCACCACGCCCAATGTGTTGATCATTCAGGATTTGGATGGGGTGTGCATGGAGCTGGTGGCGGATCCGCTGGATCGGCAGATTGACCTAGCCTACGTGCAGGCCACCCAAGCCTTCGCAGGGCATTTTTATGTGCTGACCAATGGCGAACATACGGGAACGCGGGGCGTGAATCCCTTGGTGGAGCGGGCCTGGGGCGGACACGATCAGGCCAAGGCCCACGCAGGCTATCTACCAGGACTGGCGGCGGGGGGCGTGCAGTGGCAAGGACGAACGGGCCAAGGGAGCCACCCAGGGGTGAGTGCGGCGGAGCTGGAGTTTTTGGCGGCGGTGCCCGGTCAGATGCGGGCGGGGCTCAGGGCTTTTTTTCAGCAGCGCCCAGGACTGCTAGCAGCAGCGGCGATGCAGCAAGGTATTGAAGCCTCGGTGCTGGATAATCTGGCTTCGCCGACGGTCAACCTCAATACGCTTCATGCCCAACTCCAGGCGGCGGGAGATCGCGATGGGGCCATCTATGCCGACCTGCAACGGGCCATGGCTGCTTTGATGACGAACCTGCTGGATCAGGCGGCGCAGCGCGGGCTAGGGGAGTCCTTTTTTGTCCACTATGCCCCCAATCGTGGCCGGGGAGCCGATGGCCAGGAGGTGCTAGATCCGGGGACAGAAACGGAATCGGGCACCACAGATTTTCAGTTTATGGTGCGAGGGGCCATCAAGGAAGCGGGGGTGCTGGCCCTGCTGAACCGCTACTATGCCCAGCATACGGGCGAGTTTCCCCTGGGGGAAGGCTTCAGCGTGCGTCAGGCTCCCCGTAGCCTGCCAGAGTTGCTGGCCTTAGCCGAGGCCCACTTCGACCCTGCCCGGATGCCGACCCTAGTGGGGGTGGGGGATACCGTCACCAGCCGCTGGAGCCTGGGCACAGATGGTCAGCCCGTGGTGCAGCGGGGGGGCAGTGATCGCCTCTTTTTGCAGCTCATCCAAGATTTGGGAAAACGCTTTCACCGGGGCAACCTCGTCACCTATGTAGACAGCAGCGGTGGCCAGGTAAAGAACCGGAAACCGCTGAAAATCGGGCAACACAACGGCCTGCCCAGTGTCCTCGAAGGCCCCGGCGATCCCCGCGACACCACCGATCCCCTCCGCCTGAATGTGGTCTTTCCAGGCGGGCATCGGCAATACTGCGCCGCCTTTCAATCCGCCGCCCAGCAGCGCGTTCAAAGTACTTGAGCCAAAAGCGCCTGGGTTCCGGTGATCTGATGGGGCGCTGGCGTCGAAGGCATCCCCGGCTAGATGGAGATCCATCCCAAGGGGCTGTTTTGGGATGGGAGGCCAGTATAGTGAACTATCAGCATTGATTGTTCTCAGTATTGGCAAACCAGGAGACCCCAACCATGGGCGCAGCGGCACAGCAGGTCATTGGTATTGATTTGGGCGGATCCGCCATCAAATTAGGACGCTTTACCGTCAGCGGGGATTGCCTCGCCGATCTGACGGTGCCCACCCCCCAGCCTGCCACCCCCGCCGCCGTGGTCAGCGCCATCGCTGTCGCCATCGACCAACTGGATCCCCACCGCGAGGCCGGAGCCATTGGCCTAGGCACCCCTGGCCCTGCGGATGCCGCCGGACGCATCGCCCGGGTGGCGATTAACCTAGCGGGCTGGAGGGATGTGCCCATTGCCGACTGGCTGGAGGACAAAACCGGACGGCCCACCCTGGTGGCCAACGATGCCAACTGTGCCGGATTGGGAGAAGCTTGGCTGGGGGCGGGGCGCAATTTCCAAGACCTGATTCTGCTCACCCTGGGCACGGGGGTTGGAGGGGCGGTTATTCTCAACGGGGAACTGTTTGTGGGCCGTCAGGGCACCGCCGCCGAGCTGGGCCTGATTACCCTCAACCCCGATGGCCCCCCCTGCAACAGCGGCAACCGAGGTTCCCTAGAGCAATACTGTTCGGTTCAGGCTATCCAGCGCCAAACCGGGCGATCCCCCGCCGAACTGTACCAGCAGGCCCAGGCCGGGGATGTGGAAGCCATCACCTTCTGGCAGACCTACGGACGCTGGCTGGGGGCGGGCTTGGCCAGCCTGGTCTACGTCCTCACCCCGGAGGCGATTATTTTGGGGGGTGGGGTCAGTGCCGCCGCCGATCTCTTTTTGCCCACCGTGCGCCAAGAACTGGAGGAACGGGTGCTGCCCAGTTCCCGCCAGGGGCTTCAGGTGTTGGTGGCCGAACTGGGCAACCGGGCTGGCATGGTGGGGGCGGCGCGGCTGGCCTTGCCCCTAGTGCATCCCACCCGATAGGTCGGCTAGTCGGGCAGTTTGTACTGCGACACAATTTTTTTGGCAAAGTCGGGGACGTGGGCTTCCAGCTTTTCGGGATGGTTCCGCTTCAGGTAGAGATAGTTGCGGGTGAAGTGGGAATCAATGGAGAAGCGGGCGTATTCCAACCCCTTGGGGCCAATCCGCTCGATCACAATCCCCATCAGCTTGGCGGCCCACATCGGGAGCGTTACACCTTTGTCGTAGGCGGGAATGCTTTGCTGCACGGCCTGGTGCCGATCCCCCTGGGACATAACGGGCTGGGTCTCTAGCTGATCCATCACCAAATCCAGCATTTCTTGCCCAGTTTGGTTGCGCACCACCAGCCACTGCCAGCCAAAGGGTGCGCCCATATAGCCCACCACCAGGTCGGCCAAGCCGTTCACGTAGTCAAAACAGCTCATGCAGGAGGGGGCAAACACGTCCTTGAGCTGGTTGGTTTTGAGGCCAAAGAAGGGTACGGTTTCGGTGGATCCGTCCTCATGTTTGAAATGCACCCGGAAGTCCTGCATGAACTCGTAGTGCACCACCGTCTCCGGCGAGCGGCTGGTGGTTTCCAGAAATTTTTGCAGTCCGGCGCGGCTGACGTTATCCACGCAGGGGGTACCGAGGACGTAAAGCTTTTCCAGGCCCAGCTTGTCCTGCACGGCCCTCAGCGCCTGGATTTGACAACCCACCCCAATCACCAGCAGCCGCTTCATGCCGGACTTTTCCACCTGCTCTAGCACCGAGAGGTTGGGCGACAGGGTGGGCTTGTTGACGCGGGCGGCGAGGATTTCCTCCGGCGTGGTGGCAATTACGGGCTTGGGCTGGAAGCGGTCTTCTTCGGTGTTTTGCACACACACGACCCCTTCCACCTTGCCCTGGGTCAGCATCTCAATGGCGATGGAGCTGACGATCCCCGTCCACTGTGCCCCTTCGATGGGCTGGTGTTTGCGGGCGGCCACCATGTCTTGGTGAACCCCAAAGTACACCTCATTATCCTGGGCCAAATCTCGCTGCCGCCCGTGGCTTTGCTGCTCTAGGGTAGGGAACTGCTGGTTCAGAAACGCACAGGCATCTTTGACGTAGTGGATGTAGTAGGTGTCACAAAAGCCGCACTCACTACAGAGCTCTTTGGCGGGGCGAGGGGCACCGGGGCGTAGGGCTTTGGCTTTACGATGGGGCGGCTGAGCCAGGGTCATGGCGAAAAAAAAGGATGAAAAGGTGGTAGGGCGTGGCCTGTTCTTCACCATACCGCAAGGATTTACCCTCCATGGCCCTTTCTTTTCAATTGTTGCGAAAGATAAAGCTCTAGTTTGTTACAGGTTGTTGGGTTCTGTGATCCCCGACCGCTCTATTGGGCATTCTGTACATTACACCGAAGATTGCACTGATCCCCCCAGGGAGCGTGCGTATTCAAGCGGAGAGCGGCCTGGGAGCAGCAACCCAGGATATACGTGGAGGATCAAACCCAAAAACAAGCAGGATTACAGCGTTATCCACCCAGCGCCACGGCCATCCGCTGATGATGACCGTGGCCATGGGGGAGCAGCGAGTGTCCTTCACCATCGTTGGGTCTTTGATCGATGGCCCAGGCAGGGCGGCCCTACTCTGTTGGGCAAGGTTTACCCTGGGTGTATTCCATCCTGGATGCGCTCCATCCTAGGTGCGCTCTATCCATCCCCTTCTCCGGTGCGGTCGCGTCATTCTATCCCCTGCTATGGCCTCAGTGAGGTCACTCTCCTTGGTCGATTCCTCTGTGACACCCCATGATGATGCTCCGGCGACGAATCTGCCGCCGTCTTCCCCCACCCTGGCCAATCCTCCTGACCAGTCCTTTGCCCTTGACCCCACGCCCCTAGAGATCGACATCCACCTATCCCTCAGCCAGGGGGTAGGCGCTATGGCAGCGGCCACCAAGACCTACGCCCTGGTGCTCCAGAGGGGCGGCAGGCTAGCGGGGGTTTTGACCTATGCCGATGTGGCTAGGGCCATGACCGCTGGCGTCGCCTTTGACCAAGCTCCCCTCGCAGATTGGATGATGCCCCTAGCATCCCTCATCCCTCATCCCCAGATCAGCTCAATGAAGGGATCGTTGCCGCCCTGCTCGTTGCCCTATCATGCCCTGATCAATACCGCCGGACATTGGGTGGGGGTATTGACGCCAGACGGCACCTTTGGCCTACCCAGTCTGCCCTGGCCTCCAGGGATTGCCGCCGAACTCAACGCCTGCCAGCTTCAGTCTTTATCCCTACAAGAGCAACAGGAACGCCTCTCCTTAGCCCTAAAAGGAGCCCAGATGGGCACTCTAGACTGGGATATCCGGGCCGATATGCTTGTCATGTCGGAGGAATTGCAGGAGTTACTGTCCTTGGCCCCTGGCGAGTTTGACGGCCACTACCAAACTATCTTTAAGCACATTCATCCCGAAGATCGGTGCCAGGTCGATCAGGCCCTCCAGGAGGCGATCCTGCGGCAAAGGCGCTATGACGTAGAGTTTCGTATCGTGCTGCCCGATAGTACCGTGCGGTGGCTGCTTTCCCAGGGGCAGGTCTTCCATGGCCCTAAACTCACGCCGCGCCTAGTCGGGGTAACGCTGGATATCTCAGCCCAAAAGCAGGCGGAAGCAGCCTTGAAGCTGCAAGCTCAGCGGGAGCGGCTGGTCAGCGAAATTGCCCAGCGCATCCGCAATCTGCTGGATCTCGACAGCATCCTCGAACAAACGGTGATTGCCGTGCGCGAGTTTATCGAGGCGGATCGGGTGATCATTCTACAATGTGCGCCCGATATGAGCGGCGAGGTGATTCAAGAAGCCTGTGCCCCCGCCTACCCGGCCATGATGGGCTGGGCGGTGCGCGATCCTTGGAGCGTAGACGAAAAGTTCCTGGCCCATTATCGCCAAGGGCGGGGCATGGCTGTGGCCAACATCTACGAGCAAGGGCTCTCCGAAGACCAGCTCATGTTTTTGGAATATTTCAAAATTCAGGCGGAAATTGTGGTGCCGCTGCTGCAAGAGCAAACCCTCTGGGGGCTGTTGATTGCCCATCAGTGCAGCACCCCCCGCCAGTGGAGCACCGCCGATGTGCGCCTATTACAAAGCTTGGCCACCCAGGTGGGAATTGCCGTGCAGCAGGCCAAACTCCATCGCCAGCTGACCCTCGCCAACCAAAGCCTACGCCGTATGGCTTACCTAGATGGTCTTACCCAAGTGGCCAATCGTCGTCGATTTGAGCAACACCTAGAGGAAGAGTGGCGACGGATGACCCGCCAAAAAGCACCACTCTCCATCATTCTGGCGGATATTGACTATTTCAAAGGTTTTAACGACCTCTACGGCCACCAAGCAGGGGATAACTGCCTGCGGCTCGTAGCTCGTACCCTCAACCACACAGCCAAGCGTCCCGGCGATTTAGTGGCCCGCTACGGCGGCGAAGAATTTGCCGTCATCCTACCTAATACTGATCTCAAAGGGGCGGAGACCGTAGCCGAGGCCATCCGCCGCGCCATCCGAGATCGCCACATCAGCCACCGCAGCTCCGCCATTGATACCATCGTCACCATGAGTCTGGGGGTGGCAAGCTGCATTCCCTCCGCTGACTCTTCAGCCGCCAGCCTCCTCAAACAGGCCGACGAAGCCCTCTATGCCGCCAAAAACGGAGGGCGCGACCAGGTACGGACGGCCCCCCCGCAGTAGCAGTTTAGGCGCTTTGCACCCGCTTTTTGGGAGCGGCTTGGCGTTGGCCATGGGTTCTGGCTCCAGCGGTGGACGGGGCCGACCGCCGTGACTGGGCACCGCTAGGACGACGACCCGAACGGCGACGGGGCTGCTCCACGGGTTCCACGGGCTTGGCTTTGATGTCAAAGGAAGGCTCATAGCCGGGAACGACGTCCCGGTCGATGGGCTGCTTCAGCATCCGCTCAATTTTGCTGAGCAGGTGCAGTTCATCGTCGCTGATCAGCGAAACGGCCCGCCCTTCGTTGCCCGCCCGCCCGGTGCGGCCAATGCGGTGAACGTAGTCTTCCGCCACGTTGGGCAGTTCAAAGTTCACCACGTAGGGCAGTTGGTCGATGTCGATGCCGCGAGAGGCCACGTCCGTCGCCACCAGCACCCGCACCCGACCCGTTTTGAAGTCTTGCAGCGCCTTGGCCCGCGCCGCCTGGGTTTTGTTGCCGTGGATGGCGGCGGTACGAAGGCCGTCCTTGGCCAGTTGTTCCGCCAAACGGTTGGCCCCGTGCTTGGTGCGGGTAAACACCAAGACCTGCTCCCAGTTGTGGAAGCCGATCATGTGGGACAGCAACTCCCGCTTGCGGTGGCGATCCACCGGGTGAACCACCTGCTCCACCCGTTCGGCGGTGGTGTTGCGGGGAGCCACTTCAATTTGCACGGGGTCGTTCAACAGGGTGCTGGCCAGTTGTTGAATAGGCCGGGAGAAGGTGGCTGAAAACATCAGGGTTTGGCGCGTTTCCGGCAGCAGCCCCATGATTTTGCGGATGTCGTGGATGAAGCCCATATCGAGCATTCGGTCGCACTCATCCAGCACCAGAATTTCCACATGGCTGAGGTCTACCGTGCGCTGATTGACGTGATCCAGCAGCCGTCCGGGGGTGGCGATCAGAATATCTACACCCTGGCGCAGTTGCTTGAACTGGGGGCCAATTTTCACGCCGCCGTAGACGATGGCGGTACGCAGGGGCAGGTATTTGCCGTAGGTCTTCACGCTGTCGCCCACCTGAGCCGCCAGTTCGCGGGTAGGGGTGAGGATAAGGGCGCGAGGGGTGCGACGACCGTTGCCGGGGGCGCTGGTCAGCCGTTGCAGCAACGGCAGGGTGAAGCTTGCGGTTTTGCCCGTTCCTGTTTGGGCGCTGGCCAGCAAGTCTTGGCCTTGCAGCACGGCGGGAATCGCCTGTTGCTGAATCGGGGTGGGTTCGGTGTAACCCTGATCCGTGACAGCACGAAGTAGACCAGCCGAAAGGCCGAGTGAGTCAAACGTCATGAAAATATGGCTCCGAGTGGTGCCCCTAATCCCAAAGCGATTCCCTGGGCCCAGCCTAAGAGCAGTGAACAATCGTCAAAAGAATGGCTAAAAAACGAGCGAATCTAGCAAATTCTGCTGCCAGCCCAGACCGGATGAACTGGCGAAGCTACATCCTAGCAGAGAATTGTGCTCTCTGTGGAAAACCGCCGCTCACCTCCGGGAAGTCCTACCTTATCAGGACTCAGGAGAATGGGCAGCGGTTAGTAGCTAGGCGTGATGTGCGGCGTTGCGAATACTCAGGGTTACGCCATCACATGGGGCTGGGTCAGCCGATCCAGTTGCTTCACCAGCAGGCTAAGGAACAGGCCGACATCGGTAACGACCCCGGTGGATTCCAGGGAACCCCGGTCGGCCAGCTTGGTGACGACAGCAGGGTTGATGTCTACGCAGACCATTTTGACGCCAGCGGGGGTCATGTTGCCCACGCCGATGGAGTGGAGCATGGTGGAGAACATCAAGATCATGTCGCAGCCTTCGATCAGGCGGGCGTAGTCGGATTGGGCTTCGATCAGATCCATTTTAGTGTCGGGCAGAGGGCCGTCGTCGCGGATGGAACCCGCCAGGGAGAAGGGCACGCCATGTTTGACGCATTCGTAGAACACGCCCTTGGTGAGGACGCCCTGCTCCACGGCGTTGGCGATACTGCCGCAGCGGCGGATGCTGTTGATGGCCCGCAGGTGGTGACGGTGCCCGCCCCGGACGGAGGTGCCCTGCTTCATATCCACGCCGAGGGAGGTGCCCAGCATGGCCTGTTCGATATCGTGGACGGCGATGGCATTGCCGCCGAGGAGACCCTGGATGTAGCCCTCGCGGATGAGGCGAGACAGGTGTTCGCCGCCCCCGGTGTGGATGACGACGGGGCCAGCCACGACGACGGCCTTACCGCCCTGATCCCGCAGGCGGCGCAGTTCCCAGGCCACTTGCTCGACGATGAGCTCCACCCGCCGTTCGCTAGACACGCCGGAACCCATGAAGCTGAATTCCTCCTGCTGGTGGGCGGTGCGGCTGCGGTCGGCGGTGTTGCGGACACTGCGAATGCCGTCGTAGCCGACGATCACCTGATCGCCCACTTCCAAATCGCGCAGCAGTTTGCACACAGCACTGGGCTGGGGTACGCAGTGAACCACAATCACCCCATCCATGCGCTGGTTTTCCACCCGCACCCACTGGCCGCAGATGCGAACTTCGGTGGGATAAATCGTGGAGCTATAGAAATCGTCCGGGGCGACTCCGGCCTGGGTAATGGCCACCAAGCGGGCGTCGATTTCCTCCTCTGGCGGGGCCACGGCACCGAGGTCGATGAGCTGGGCCATGATTTCATCCATCACCTCCTGGCTGGGAGCCGAGACACGGATGTCGGCGGTGGAGGTGCTTTGGCGCTGGGTGCCCAGGTCAAACTTCAGCACCTGGAAGCTGCCGCCCCCTTCCACGACTAGATCCAGCGCCCGGTTCACCAGGCCAGAATCCAGCAGGTGCCCGGTCATGGTGACGGTGCGAGAGATGATGCCGCTTTCCCCCGTGGGTTCGGGGTGGACGGGTTCGTTGACGCGCAGGGTGAGGCATTTGGCCGCGCCGCCTGCCTTCAGGAATTCGGTGAGGGGCGTTTCCACCACCTCAAAGCCCGCCGCCGCCAGTTGGGCCTTCAGGTCGTCGCTGGCCTGGTTCATGATCACCGTCTGGCCAATGTTGACGGCGTTGCAGGCGAAGTTGATGGCGTCGGGTTCGTCGATGGCGATGCGCTTTTCGGCGGGCACCCGCATTTCGATCAAACGGTTGGAGTAAGAGTCAAACGCCGGAGGATAGTACAGCAAATAGCCGCCCGTGAGGGGACAGAAGCAGGTATCTAGGTGATAAAACCGCTCGTCCATTAGGTGCAGGGACAGGACTTCAATCCCCAGCCATTCCGCCACCAGGGCATGGGAATCGAGCTCGGTGCGGAAGCCGTAGCCCGCCCACAACCAGCGCCCTTCTCGATCCAATAGAGCATCGCCAGCACCCTCAAAGGGCAGGTCGGGGGGCAGCACATGGACGGTGTGGCCCTGGGACTCGAACCACTCTTTAAAGAATGGCTCTTCGCCCTGGCGTTCGGGGTGAAGGAATCGGCTCAGTACCACCTGATCGCCCAAAATTAACCCCGCATTGGCAGTAAACACCAGATCCGGCCAACCGGGTTGGGGTTTAACCAGGTCAACATTGGCCCGCTCGGAAATTTTTTGATATAGCCCCTGCCACTGCTCCTGGGCGCGTTCTAGGGAGGACTTGTGGACGTTGCCCTCCATCCAGGGGTTAATGACATAGTCCACTTCGTAAAACTGAGGCGAACACATGAGAAAGCGCAGATCGGAAGTCATAGGGGTGATGCTGAACTAGAACGGGGACGGGCGACTACGGGCCTCCACGGGCCAAGGGCGTAGCCATCGCAAATGCCGAAACTTAAAGGGTCTACAGACAGGCCAAAACAACGACCAACGCTATATTCTAGACCCCTGATTTGATAGTTCAAGCGAGATGTTGGCAATCCCTAACGCCGATTCTTGGGCCTGCGATTTGTCCAAAATCCCCCAATTCGCCCAGGCATAAGCCTCCAGACGCGCCCTCATCGAGATCGCAGATCGACACCCGCTTCATCCTGACTTGTCACTGTTTCATGACTTAATCGCCCTGTCCTTGCTAACGCAGGGGCCGAGGATAGGTTAGGTTGCGAGGCCAAACGGGTACTTTAGGAAAGTAGCATGGCGGTCAAGACGGCACATCCCCCATAGACGAGGACTTGGGACGCTACGCAGCCTCCCTCCACATCGACCGATGGGTGGCCCAAAAAGTGACAACTCAAATTGTTATTGACAACTCATGCTGTCTAGATTACATTAGAGCCATGCACCAACTTCAGCGATTTGCTGACCAAGCTACCCAGTGGGCCTTGGATGATTTTGTAGAAGTGGCCAATCAGCTTCTACCCCAGTTCTTGCCCGACGGTGGTGCGGAGAGTCGGATACAAGAGACCGTCAATGCCCGATTAGTGCGCCATTACAGCACCAGCGGCCTGCTAGATAAACCCCTAAAACAAGGCCGGGAAGCGCGATATACCTATCGTCATTTGTTGCAGTTGTTAGTGTTGCGGCGGCTGCTGACCGAGGGCTACGGTTCCGGTGCCATTGGGCAACTGATTTCCAACAAAACCAACCACGACCTGGAGGTGCTGCTGCAAGGCGGCACTCAGTTAACCGTGGAAGCGGCCAATCCGGCCCTGGCGTTTTTGGCGAAGGTGCAAGCCCGGTCTGCCGAACCCATCTCCCTGGGGTCTGGGCCAAGGGTTGCGGGTGTGGCTCGATCTGCGCCGCCGCCCGTGTCTCCTGCGGCCCCAACCGCCTCTCGCTGGGTGCGTCATCCATTGCTGGAGGGCTTGGAACTCCATATTCGGGAAGACTTTCGCTATCCCACCACGCCCCAGGAGCGGGATGCCCTGCTGCAACTGATTGCCCAGGTTTTAGCCTCGTCGTCGGGTTCGTCGCTGTCTAGTGCGTCACCGTCGGGTTCGTCACCATCTAGTTCGTGGTCGCCTCATTCTTCTTCTAACCCATCCTGATTTTAGGAGACCCCCCATGACTACCGCTGCTCCTCAACCCACCATTACCGTTATTCCCATGCATGGGGCCGTTGCCGCCCAGCGCTCAACCACCTTGGATGTGCTGATTCGCATCACGCCGCCGGAGGTTGAAATCACTACGGATCGGCCCCCCTTGAACCTGGGGCTGGCCATCGACTGCTCTGGCTCCATGAGCGGGGCTAAGCTGGACTATGCCAAGCAAGCGGCCTGCTTTGCGGTGGAAAATCTGCTGCCCAGCGACCGGGTGAGCGTGGTGATGTTTGACAGCGATGTGAGTGTCCTCGTCCCCAGTACCTTGGCCACGGATAAGGGCGCAATTCTGGCCAAAATTCGCCAAATTCAAGCCGGAAGCTGCACGGCCCTCCACCAGGGCTGGGTGCAGGGTGGCCTTCAGGTAAGCAGCTACCTCCACAACGACCACCTCAACCGGGTGCTGGTGCTGTCCGATGGCTTGGCCAACGTGGGCGAAACCAACCCCGACACCATCGCCAACGATGTCCACGGCCTCTCTCAACGGGGCGTGAGCACCACCACCCTCGGCGTCGGCAATGACTACAGCGAAGACCTGATGGAAGCTATGGCCCGCAGCGGCGACGGCAACTTCTACCACATCGAATCGCCACGGCAACTGCCCGACATTTTTCAGACCGAACTAAATGGGCTCTCGGCCACGGTGGGCCATCGGGTCAGTCTGGGCCTAAAATCCAAGCATGGCGCGGTGGTGAAGGACGTGCTGAACGATTTTGACCTTACCAATACGAAGCGCTACAAGCTGCCCAACCTGGTGCTGGGTAGCCCGATCAACATCGTCATGCGGCTCCAAATTCCGGCCCTGGATGCCACCACGGAACTGTGCGACATCCGCCTCGCCTGGGACGACCCCAACCAGCCCAAACGCCAGGTGTTGCGTACCGCCTTCTCGATACCCGTGGTGAAGGCCGAACAAATGGGCGACTTCCCCCCCGTGGCCGACGTGCAGGAACAGGTGGCCCTGCTGATGGCGGCACGGGCTAGGGAAGAGGCGATTCAGTACAGCGATCAGGGCGACTACGCTCAGGCCATGGGTTCCCTACGCAATGCCAAAGCCTTTATGGCGGCTTGCCCTCCCTCGGAAATGCTGGCGGAGGAAAGCTTTGCCCTAGACGATCTCGAAGCTCGGTTTAGTCAGGGAGACATTGCCAGCGCCCGCAAGTTGTCCAAAGCCCAGCGCTACAACCTACAACGCAGCCGCCCCAGCCAACCCAAACCCAATCCGTAGGGGCGAGGTCTCCTCGCCCTAGGGTCTCCTGTCCCTGAGGCATCCTCCCCCCGATGACCGGAGACCCAGCACCCCCTAGTTCTGAGCAATTTGGATCAGGGAGAGGGCCGTACCTTGGTAATAGTGGGCCAAAATTTGGGCATAGCTATAGCCCTGGAGGGCCAGCCCCCGTGCGCCCCACTGGCTCATGCCGATGCCGTGGCCAAAGCCGCGTCCATCAAAGCGGATAGTATCGCCCTGGATGGCAACGGAAAACAGGGCGCTGCGGAGACCGAGGGCTTGGCGCAGTTCGGTTCCGGTGAGGGTGCGGCTACCCTGGGTGCCCTGGAGGCGAATGGAGGACACCCGCCCCTGGGGCGTTTGCCGCTCGATGGCTACCGACTGAAGCCGACCGATGCCCGTTACCCGCTGCTGAAACTGGCTGGCGGTGAAGGTTTCTGACCAGCGAAACACCGGGGCTTCTTGGTCAAAGTCGGGCACGCTGCGGAGGTAGGGGCGCGGCTGTTGCCATACGTCTTCCACATTTTCGGTGTGGCCCCCAGAGGAGGAATGGAACACCGCTTCAATCACTCGCCCGTTGTGGGTGATCACCTGGCCACGGGTGGCGTTCACAGCGGCGATGGTGGAGGGGGCTTCGCTGGCCAGCCCTCGGTAGACTTGGTGGGTGGTGGTGTTACCCACATCAAAGGGCGACGATAGGCTGCGATCTCGACGGTTGAGGGCAAAGGAACGCGCCGCCACCGCCTGGGCCTTGAGGGCTTCTTGGGGCCAACTGGCGGGCATTTCGGCCCCTAGCACGCTGTAGAGGTATTCTTCCAAATCCACCCAGTTCACGGCGGTGACGCTGCTGCCATTGGGCACCACCAGCACCCGCCCCCGATACCAGGCGTTATCGATATAGATGTAGCCATTTCCGGTGGGCTCTACCCAAAAGGCTTGATCGCGCCAGTCCGCCAGTTTTAGAGCACCGCCCTCGGTGGTCACGGTGACGGCGCGGCCCTGGGGAATTTGGCCCACGCTTTGCCCGCCTATGGTTTTGACGAGGGCCGGGGTAGAGCTGCCCACCGCCAACTGATCCCGCCCTTCGGCCACGGCCACCCGCATTTCCACCGCCGCCTGCACGGGCAGCGCCACCAGCCACCACAGGGACAGCCCCAGGCTGATTTTAAACAGGGTCAAAAAACGATTCAACAGAAGCCCAGAAAGCGGGCGCGGGTGGGGCTGTGTCATGGCCTGAGGAGGAGGTAAACAACTGCCGGAGGGAGCCTGCCAGGTAGACTTACCCAGATTGGCAAGACGTTTTCAACCTTACCACCGCTGGCTAAATCTGGCGCGATGCGTTCCGACCTATTCGATACTGACCTCTAATTTCAGGCAAAAGTTGCCCTATTTCGCCCTGCCAGTCTATTTACTGGCACAGGGTTGTTCTTAGCCGCTCTAGGACTCGATTTCGGCCTTCATGCGTTCTAGGGTTTGCTGCATTTGCTGGAACATGGCATCGGGGGTCATGCCAAACTGGCCGAGCTGGGTTTTAAGCTGCTCGACGGTCATTTTGGCGGTGAAATCCTCCGACAGTTCAAACCGCTTCATAAAGATGTGGTAGCGCTCCATCATCGACTCCATTTGTTCGATGAACATCTTTTTGCCTTCGCGGTCAAACTTGCCGTAATTGCTGCCCAACTGCGTCAGGTTTTGATAGTCCTGAAACAGTTGCATGGCTTCCTGTTGAATAATTTCAGAATCAAAAAATCCCATGGCTTGGCGGTGGTAAACGAAGGATCTGAGTTTCTATGAGCGTAGGGGCTAGACCGGGCCAAGGCCAAGGGGAGATAACCCTACTTAGTAGCCCTAGCTGGACTTAGTAGCCCTAGCTGGATGAATTACGCCCGTGGGCTACTGCGAGGTATTGGAAAACAAACGACCAAAAAGTCCTTTGCTGGGCGGAGGAGAAGACGGGGGAGGAGAGGGCGAGGATGAGGCCGAGGGCGAGGCCGCAGCGGGGTTGAGGTCTAGGTTGAGCTGGCGGGCATACTTTTGGGCCACGCTGTTGTTAGGGTCAATCCGCAGGGCTTGCTTAAAATGCACCTTGGCCATCCCCGGCAGGTTATTTAGCAGGTACGCCTGCCCCATCAGGGAATGAAAATTGCTGTTTTGGGGCTCTAGTTTTAGGGCATCCTTCAGTTCTTGGATGGCGGCGGGGGCGTTTTTGGCCCGTAGGTATTCCCGCGCCCGCTGGTAATGGCGGTCGGAATAGGCCACCGGAGCCTCCTCGGTGGGGGCTTTCTGACCGGGGGCACCTGGCCCCGCTGGAGCGGCACCGTGGCTGGGCACCTTCACCATCCCCACCCGCTTTTCGCGGATGACCACATCCCCCATCTTGCGCTGGAAATAGACCAGATTCAGTTCGCTGATTTGGTGGGTGCAGGTGGTAAAGCTGTCCACCGAGTCGTACTGGGCTTCGCTGAGCTGCTGGAGGGTGTGTTCATAGACCGTGTCCACCTCCGCTTCGGGCACCGTTTGCAGGTGCAGGCTAGCCTCCCCCTGGGGATGGAACTGCCCCTCCCGCACCAGCCGCCGAACCTTGAACCGCAGGGTGGCCAGCACCTCGCTGCGCTGCTTTTCCTGCTTCAGCCGTTGGTAGGCCGGGTTCACCAACTTCGTCAGGGTTTGGGTAATAAACGCGGCCTGATCCGCCGACGTATCACTCTGCACGTCGGGATGGAGTTGCTTGGCCACCTGATGATAGCGCTTGAGGATGCGCCGATCATCCGCCGTAACGGACACCCCCAGGACAGCGTAGGGGTCGGAGAATTGACTAAACCAGGCGGGGGTCAGGGGGGAAGGAGGAGTCATCCAAAGGGCTAGGGGGGTAGGAAACGAAACGACTCTTGCACGATGGCACCCAATCAGGTGGATCCAAATATAATTTCTTTTTTGAGATAATTTCTACGGCACAACCGTGAAATTAGGGATATTCAGACCCACATTTATGGAGAGTATACTAACGAATACAGCCCAACCTTGCCCGATTCCGGCTGCTTACCCCTCTCCTGTGAGCCTTTGGTATGACGCTGTCTTCCTCAGAACCCCGCCGTCGCAGCATTGCGGTAGCCCTGGCTTGGTGCGGAGCGATTATTCCCTTTGGATCCGGCATTCATAAGTTTTATCTCGGTCAACCGGGCTGGGGCCTGACCTATCTGCTGCTCAGTTGGACACCCATTCCCCATATTGCCTGTGCCCTAGAAGGGGCTTGGTTGTTGGGGCGTCCGCCAGAGTTTTTTGGGGCTGAACCGACCGAGTCTGCCACCCCGGCTAAGCCTGCCACCCCCATCGACCCCACCCAGGTGAACGCCCTAGGGGTAGCCCTGCGAGAACTGGACGGGTTGCGCCAGGAAGGGCTGATTTCCGAGGCCGAATTTGAGCAAAAGCGCCGTCAATTGCTGGATCAGGTGGGCTGATGGGAACGCTGGCACGGGTTTTGCAACAGTGGAGTCAACAGTGGCAGCAGATCCAGGGGCCACCTGCTTCCCTGGCCCAACGGCTGGCCCAAGACCCAACCTATCGGCTGGCGTCCTTGGCGGAGGTGGTGGCGGCGGCGGAGTTAGGCTTCCGGCTGGATGTGAACCAGGCCACCGTGGATGACTGGCTGCGGCTGCCGGGGGTTTCCATCCGTCAGGCCCAGGTGTTGGTGCAACTGCGTCAGAGCGGCGTGAGCTTCCATGCCCTCGACGATCTGGCCGCTGCTCTGGGGGTAACGTTGCAAAGCCTTCAGCCCCTCGCTCCGGTGCTGGCCTTTTGCTATTACGATGACCTCAGCCCCCTGGTGATTTGCCCAGTGGCCATCAATCAAGCAACCCTAGCCGATTTGGCCCGTGTCCCCAACCTGCCAGAGTCCCTCGCCCAAGCCATGGTGCGAGATCGGCAGCACCGAGGCCCCTTTCGCAACATGGCCGACCTTCAGCGCCGCCTCAGCCTGCCCGCTGAGACCATCGCCACCCTAATGCACTACCTGCGCTGCTAACTTGTGAGCGATCCTCAGATCCGACAGCCCCGATGTCTCCCTCGTTCAGCAGTAGGAGTACAGTTTCCTCGTGCGCTAGGGTGGGTGGTCAGCCTGTCGGGCGAGGCTTGATTGCCCTGGTGTAGCCTGCTGTGCGGTGGGTCAATCAACGCCGCCCAGGCCCACGGAGAGGCCACCAAACAGCGCTACACTATCCTCTGAACAAGCCTGCTTCGACCTCCCAAACCCAGCCCCAAGGAAAATTTCTGGCCATGGAGTCTGACCATCACACCGCCGCCCCCGCGTCTGACCTTGCTGCTCTGGAAGCCAGGATAGGTGATCTGCGGCGACAGCTTCAGACGGCTAGCTATGCCTACTACGTGCTGGATGATCCCACCATGCCCGACGAGGTGTACGACCGCCTCTACCGGGAACTGCAAGACCTGGAAACGGCCCATCCCCACCTAATCACCGCCGACAGCCCCACCCAGCGCGTGGGCGAAAAACCCGCCACCCAGTTCACCTCGGTTCAGCACAATATCCCCCTCTACAGCCTGGAGAACGCCTTTGACCTGGCAGAATTTCGGGCCTGGGAAGACCGCTGGCGCAGACAGGCCCCCGAAGTAGGCAAAGCGGCCTACGTGGCGGAACTGAAAATTGACGGCAACGCCCTCGCCCTCACCTACGAAAACGGCATCCTCACCCGTGCGGCCACCCGTGGGGATGGGGTGTCTGGGGAAGAGATTACCCAAAACGTCAAAACCATTCGCTCCGTGCCCCTGCGCCTGCAACTGGAGAACCCGCCCCCGGTGGTGGAGGTGCGCGGCGAAGCCTTTCTGCCCCTGGACGTATTCGAGCAAATCAACCAAGAGCGCCTCAGCCGGGATGAAGCCCCCTTTGCCAACCCCCGCAACGCCGCCGCCGGAACCCTGCGCCAGCTAGATTCCAAAATCGTCGCCCAGCGCAAACTCGACTTCTTCGCTTACACCCTCCACGGGTTAGAAGCGGAATCGGAAACCCAATGGCAAGCCCTCGACCTGCTCCAGCGGTTGGGGTTTCGGGTCAACCCCAACCGTCAGCTCTGCCAGTCGGAAACTGAGGTGCAAGCCTACTACGACCGCTGGGCCACGGAACGCGCCACCCTGCCCTACATGACCGATGGCGTGGTGGTGAAGCTAAACGACATTGCCCTGCAAGAGCGGCTGGGCTTTACCCAAAAGTTTCCTCGCTGGGCCGTGGCGATGAAATACCCCGCCGAAGAAGTGCCCACGGTTCTAGAGTCCGTCAGCTTTCAGGTGGGCCGAACCGGGGCGGTAACGCCTGTAGCCGAACTGCGTCCAGTGTCCCTAGCCGGAACCACCGTCGCCCGTGCCACCCTCCACAATGCCGAACGACTGGCGGAACTGGGCATCCACCAGGGCGATACGGTGATCGTCCGCAAGGCCGGAGAAATTATCCCGGAGGTGGTGCGGGTGATGGCGGAACTGCGGCCCGCCACGGCCACCCCCGTCACCATGCCCACCCACTGCCCCGAATGCGCCTCGGAACTGGTTAAGCCCGACGAGGAAGCCGTGACCCGCTGCATCAATAGCGCCTGTCCGGCCATTGTTCAGGGGGCCATCATTCACTGGGCGCGGCGCGATGCCCTGGATATTGAGGGCCTTGGGGAAAAGTGGGTGAAGCAGTTTGTGGAGCGAGGGCTGGTGCAGTCCGTCGCCGATTTGTATGACCTGACGACCGAAAAACTGCTACCCCTCGACCGCATGGGGCCACAACTGGCGGAAAAGTTGGTTAACGCCATCGCCGCATCTAAGACTCGCCCCTGGGCGGCGGTGCTCTATGGGCTGGGGATTCGCCATGTGGGCACCGTCAACGCCAAAACCCTGACCCAGGCATTTTCTTCCGTGGAAGCCCTCGCCGCCGCCGATACCGAGGCGATCTCCGCCGTCCACACCATCGGCCCCGAAATTGCCCAATCGGTGGCGGATTGGTTTCATCTGCCTGAAAATCGGGTGCTAATTGAACGGTTGCAACGGGCCGGACTTCAGCTTGCCGCCGAGGACAGTGCCCCAGAATCCGCCCCTGGCCCCCTGGCAGGCAAAACCTTCGTCCTCACCGGAACCCTGCCCAGCCTCAGCCGCACCGAAGCCGCCGCCAAAATTGAGGCCGCTGGGGGCAAAGTCACCAGCAGCGTCAGCAAGGCCACGGATTACGTCGTTGCGGGCGAAAAGGCTGGTTCTAAGCTGGAAAAGGCGGAAAAACTAGGCATCTCTGTCCTTTCCGAAGTTGACCTCCTGGGCTTGCTGAATCAAGACTTTCCCCGCCCCTAAAGCTGCCCCTGCCAGGTGGGTTCCGTCTGATTCAGGTGTAGGTTCTCGATTGCCCTGAACTCCCCCCGCCCCTAAAGTTGCCCTTGCCAGGTGAGGGTTTGCTCGGCGGACTGATCCCCCAAGGAGCGCAGGGCGGTGATGTCGAACTGGGCGTAGGTGCCGGGGCGCAGGAAACGGGCATCAATGGGGAGTTGCCCCAGGGCCAGTTCAAAGCGATTGTTCTCTAGGACAACCTGATCCGGCGGCAGGATGGCTTCATAGACCGTGGTATAGCGGGGGCGACGGCTATCCCGTGGATCGTCGCTAGTGGTGCGCAGGGTAACGCGGAACCGAGTGTCTACAAAGGCCGATTCGCCGCCCAAATCTAGCACCACTGCCCGCAGGTTGGGGCCTTGGCCCTGGGTACCGCCCCAGGCCAGACGGGTGACATCCTGACGGCGAACCACTTGGTGGATGGTGATCGTCAGGCCGCTGGCGGAGGACTGGGTGCTGTAGTCTGCCCAGAGCTCCTCGGAGAAGGTGGCGGCTAGGGTGCCGTCGGGCTGGATTTCGGCGGTGAGGTTTTCCCTGGCAAACAGTTGAATTGGCCGGGGCGCTTGCCAATCGAGTTGGACGGTGCCCTCCACGCGCCCGGTGTAGATCTGGTAGCTGTCGCGCACCTGCGATCCTTGAGCCAATAGCCGATTGGCCCCCGTGCGGGTCTCCCAGAGGTTGCGAGAGAGGGTTAGCGGTTGGGTGGAGAAGGTGGCCAACCGGGCCGACTGCGTGGGATTGTCTGGCTGTAGCGGCTCCCGTTGATTCACAAGCCACAGTTGGCCGTCTTCGCCCGCCTGCCCGTCGGCACCAGGACGTCCTTGGGCACCCGTCCGCCCGTCACTGCATCGATAGCGCTGGGTTTGGCAGCGATAGTTACTCTGGCCAGGAGTACCTGTGCAGGTTTGCTGCTCCCACTGGCGCACCTGGCAGCGACAGCCTAGGGTGCCTTGGCCACCCCGCCCGCCCCGGCCCCCTCGTCCCCCAAGAGACATGACAGAAATACGCTGAAGCTGAGCCAGATCGCCGTAGTAAATGGTTAAGTCGCCGCCATGGCCGCCTTGCCCCCCTCGTCCTCCCTGGCCCCCATTGCCGCCGTGGGCAGCTTGTAAGTGGTGATTCACATCCCCCGGCTGGCGTTCGCAGCGAGGCCGATACCCTGTTTCCCCGTCTTCTCCAGGCTCGCCCCCTTCTCCTGAAAGGGTGAAGCTGGCTGGGTTGCCATCAGCGATTACCGTGGCAGCGGTTCCCGACCGTCCATCTTGGCCGGGTCTTCCCTCCCGACCGCCCTCGCCGTTGCGACCAAACAGACGGGTTTCGTTGGCCCAGGCGACCATCGAGCAGCCCTGCAAGGTCGGCAATGCTAGGGCCACCCCACCACCTAGGAGGAGCGTCGGTAAAACCAGTGCCAGTGCCCGTTTCACAGGAAAGCCTCCAGTGCCTACAAATAGCCCTATGCTACCCCAGGCCATTTTGTAGCCATGGATGGCTGTGCCAGATTCTCAAGGTTTAGGCTGGGATGTCTCAGCACTGGCGCATGGGTATCGTCGCCCGGTCTGAGAGAGGCTTGGTAGCCGGATACATCTCCGATAGCTTAGAAATCTATGCTTTTGGGCGCTGTCTCCGTCAGCCAGATGGGGTCTGTGGGGAGAACTGCAACCACAGCCCTCCCCACAGGGACGCTAGCGTTTACCCTAGCTACGACCCAATAACGCCGCCGTCTTTGCGGGTGATTACCACCGTGACATCGCGGGGAATCGTGACGCCATCAAAGGGCCGAGGGAAGTTGGTCTGGGCAGGGTTGCCATCGCCGGGGTGCTGGATGTTGACAAACATCGTCCGCTGGTCGGGGGTAATGGCCACCCCGGTTACTTCGCAGCCCGTCACCCCAGTAAACAGGCGGCGGATTTCCCCAGTGTTGGTATCGGCCACCAGCATTTGGTCATTCAGACCCTTCCGCTGGGTGCCATCGGTTTGGATAAACAGCCGCCCAAAGCGATCCGCCCACAGGCCATCGGGGCTGCTGAAGGTGCGCTCGTCGTTGGCCCCATGGGTGTCTCGTGCCAGGATAAAGATATCCCAGGTGAAGGAGGTGCCCACATGGTTGCTGCTGTCGCGCCATTTGATGATGTGGCCATCGGGGTTGGGGGCCAGGGGGTTAGCGGCATCGGCTCCGGGGCGTCCGGTGCTGCCGCGCTGGCTGTTGTTGGTCAGGGTGCAGTAGATGTCGCCGTTGGGAGCAGCGGCCACCCATTCCGGGCGATCCATGGGTGTGGCCCCTAGGATGTCAGCGGCGATGCGGGCGTAGGTGAGTACCTCGGCTTGGCTGCTAAACCGGGCGGCGAGGGCAGGGTTGCTGATGGTGAGTTCCAGCCAGCTTCCGGTGCCGTTGTCGTTAAACTTGGCCACGTAGAGCTTGCCATCGTCGAGGGGGCTGATGCCGCGCGCCCGCATCGACCGCCAGTTGCCAGAGGACACGAACTTGTAGATGTAGTCAAAGCGTTCGTCGTCGCCCATGTAGGCCACCACACGACCGCCTTGGCCCACCACGATCTCGGCGCTTTCGTGCTTGAAGCGGCCCAGGGCGGTGCGCTTCACGGGCACTTGGTTAGGATCCATGGGGTCAATCTCGACCACCCAGCCGTAGGTGTTTTCTTCGTTTTTGTACTGGGGATTGGCCAGGTTGAAGCGAGGATCAAAATTCTGCCAGCCGTAGCCAAAGCCGTTGGCGCTGAAGCCATAGCGGCGCTGTTCTGGGGTGGGGGTGAAGCTGGTGCCGCTGGGTACCCCAAAGTAACCGTTGAAGTTTTCTTCGCAGGTGAGGTAGGTGCCCCAGGGTGTGTAGCCGTTGGCGCAGTTGTTCAGGGTGCCCAGGGGAGCGTTGCCCGCCGGAGTTTTGAGCACCGCGCTGCCTGCCGCAGGGCCGCTGAAGGTAACGGGGGTGTTGGCGTGGATGCGGCGGTTGCGGCGGCTGTTGGTGACGGGCTGCCAGCGGCCATTGGTCTTGCGAATTTCCACCACGCTGACGCCGTGGGCGTGCTGGGACAGGCGCACATCGCTGAGGCTGGTGGGCTGAGCCTTACCGAGGACGTGGGGGTTGGTGCCGTACTCGTGGTTGATGGCCAGCACCCCGTGGGTGTTGCTGTCGTTACCCAGGGGGAAGAACCACATGCCATCGTGGCCAATGCCGACCATCTTGGTCTGGTCTTCGGCGGAGGGGCGGGTGTTGGGGTTGCCTGTGTATTCCGCCACTCCGGGCTGTAACGGCGTACCCCAGGGAATCAGCACATCATACTGGTAGGCCGAGGAAATTCCGGGCATGGGGCCAGATCCTTCAGCGGCGGGCAGCAGCGGGAAGTTGATCAGGCTGCCGCCCCGCTGGGCCAGGGTGGTGCCTGCTTCGGCCAGGGATTCTGCGTCGGCTAGGCTGGTGCCGGCAGAGGCCACATTCACCAGCGCCCGGTTGCCCGCCATGGAAGCCAGGAACCCAGTTGCGCCTAGAACCGCACTACGGGCCAACAGGTGGCGGCGAGACAAACTGGCCCGCAACACATCCTCAAAGGGACGATTGCCGGAGCGATTGCTGGGGTTTTCGTCGTGAATCAGCTTCATGGATTGTTCTCTCTCTCGTTGTTGACAAGGCCCTGTTGTTAGGGGCGTTACAAACAAATGTGTGACCGCAGGCGTCACTGAACAGCCCAACGCCAACCGCAGAGGCGCGATGAACGTTAGGAAACTTGCAATGGACAGGCGAGGGGCCGAATCATGGGGTGACGATTCCGCCAGAGGGCTAAGCCAGATCGCTCCACCGAGGCGCTATCGAGATCCTTCCCCCCGTCCTTAGTCCAAATAACTGAGGTACTGCTGAGCCATGGCGGGGGAGAGGGTACCCGCATCAAAGGCGCGATCCAGGCTGGCGATGGTTTCCGGGGAAAGATTAGTCGTAGGAGCCGTGGCCTGGGCCACAGCGGGGGCTCGACCCGCTCCCCGGCGAGGCTCTAGAAAGGTTTGAGCCGCAAAGACCCTGGCCCATTCCTGCACCGGGGCCTGGGGTCGCCACTCAGCGCGGGACACCGTTGCCGTCAAAATCGGCACTAGATTGCCGTTGCGTTCCCCCAGCACCACAACCTCCACGGCAGCACGGTCGGGGTGTTGCTGAAAGTATTGATTCACCCGATCTCGCGCCGCTGCTTCTGCCTGAAGCCGCAGATCGTCGTAGGCTGTGGCCCCCAACGCAGAGATTTCAATCGTCAAAGACGAGGTTTGGGCCAAGGCCGGACGTACCGCACCCAGCGCTCCCGTCACCATCAGAGCCATCAGCACCCGATGCCATCGACACACCATACTGCTCCCCAAATCTCCTCCCGAATGTCGCCCACGGATAGCCCGAGGCGGGCCAGACCCCCATGGGCGATCAAGCCAGAGCTAGATTCCCATAGGCGGTTAAACAGAGGATTAAGCGCTGGAGGAAGTTTATTTAAGGTTTGGTAATGCCAGATACTGAAATCCGTTTAACCTCCGTTGACAGATCGCCTCGGATGCTAGTTATCCCCATCCACGAGGCGGCAGCTAAGTTGGCCGAGCAAGTTTGCTAAGCTGACGAAGGTTGTTTTTTCTCCCAAAACTGGGCGAGATCGCCGCTTACTCACCCCTTGGCCTACAGAATTGGAGATGCTATGGACGTTAGAGCCGCCGTTGCCCATGCCGCCGGACAACCCCTCACCCTTGAAACGATTCAGCTAGAGGGGCCAAGGGTGGGGGAAGTGCTGGTGGAAATTAAGGCCACGGGCCTCTGCCACACCGATGCCTACACCCTGTCGGGCAGGGATCCCGAAGGCTTGTTCCCCGCCGTGCTAGGCCACGAAGGAGCGGGTGTGGTGGTCGAAGTTGGCCCCGATGTCCACAGCCTCAAGCCAGGGGATCATGTGATTCCGCTGTATGTGCCGGAATGCCGCCAGTGCGAGTATTGCCTCAGCTTTAAGACCAACCTCTGCCAAGCCATTCGCGGCACCCAGGGCCGAGGCCTGATGCCCGACGGCACCAGCCGCTTTTCCCACAATGGCCAGCCGCTGTTTCACTACATGGGCACCTCCACCTTCGCCAACTACACCGTGGTGCCCGAAATTGCCCTGGCCAAAATCCGGCCCGATGCGCCCTTCGATAAGGTCTGCTACATCGGCTGCGGCGTCACCACAGGCATTGGTGCGGTGATCAACACGGCCAAGGTGGAACCGGGGGCGAACGTGGTGGTCTTTGGCCTAGGTGGCATTGGCCTGAACGTGATCCAGGGTTGCCGCATGGTGGGGGCCGACAAAATCATCGGCGTGGATGTGAACCCCAAGAAAAAAGCCCTAGCCGAAAAATTTGGCATGACCCACTTCGTCAATCCCAAGGAAGTCGAAGGCGACCTAGTGCCCTACCTAGTAGACCTCACCGGGGGCGGAGCCGACTACAGTTTTGAATGCGTCGGCAACGTCAACCTCATGCGGCAGGCGCTAGAGTGCTGCCACAAGGGCTGGGGGGTTAGCGTCATCGTCGGCGTGGCCGGAGCGGGCGAAGAAATCAGCACCCGACCCTTCCAACTGGTGACGGGGCGCGTGTGGAAAGGCACCGCCTTTGGAGGAGCCAGGGGCCGCACCGATG
This sequence comes from Leptolyngbya sp. BL0902, assembly GCF_016403105.1. Lineage (NCBI taxonomy): Bacteria > Bacillati > Cyanobacteriota > Cyanophyceae > Leptolyngbyales > Leptolyngbyaceae > Leptolyngbya > Leptolyngbya sp. BL0902. Next base: position 3,507,989 of record NZ_CP046155.1, on the reverse strand, counting down.
TCCCCAAAATTGTGGACTGGTACATGGACGGCAAAATCAACATCGACGACCTGATCACCCACGTCATTCCCCTAGAGGAAATCAACCACGGGTTCGACCTCATGCACAAAGGCGAAAGCATCCGCACCGTGGTGACGTTTTAGGGATCTAGCCTAAAAACCCGGTTTCTCAATTAAAGGTATCGACGATTAAAATGCCTACAAAGAAACCGGGTTGTTGATACGTCGCAAGCAGTCCGTAGGACAAAGTTCCACTGGCCATCGCTAAGCTTGAAATGAGCTAACCTAAAACTATCTCCTACAAAGATTCAAAGGCTATGGATATGACATCCGTATCCCAAAACCCATCGACCATCACTCGTACCGAACGGGGGTTGTCTATTGCGGGCACACGTATCACTCTATACGATGTGATGGACTACGTGACAGCGAAATATCCACCGCAATTTGTTCGTTCCCTGTTTAACTTAACTGAGGAACAAATGAATGCGGCGTTATCCTACATTGAAACTCATCGATCTGAAGTCGAAGCAGAATATCAACTGGTTCTAACCCAGGCTGAGGAAAATCGATGCTACTGGGAACAACGCTGCCAGGAACATCTGGTGCGTTCTGCCAAGGTAGATCCGAAACCTAGTCAGGAGGATCTTTGGGCCAAACTTCAGGCTCAGAAAGCAAGGCATGAGTTAGAAGCATGAACTTCTTGGTTGATCACAACTTAGGGGGACACGCCGAACTTTTGTTGGGGAATATCGCTGGTCAGGGCTGGCTAGAACTCCTCGAAATTCGATTTTTGACCTTCCAAGAAATCGGTTTGCCGATTGATAGCAGTGACCGCATGGTTTGGCAAGTTGCCCAGTCAAAGCAAATGATTTTACTGACGGCCAACCGAAGTATGAAAGGGGAAAACTCTCTAGAACAGGTTCTTCGGGAAGAAAATACGCTGGATTCTTTTCCGGTTATAACCATTGGAGATGCTAATCGCTTTTTGGCAGATCGCGTCTACCGAAATCGGTGCGCCGACCGTATCCTCGAAATCCTGTTAGATATCGAAAACTGGATGGGGGTTGGCCGTCTTTTCGTGCCGTAACTTTTGTTCTGTAACAGGGCTAAATCGCTATGCAATCCTCCTCCCTCACCCTCCACAATCAACACGCTTGCTTTGGCGGCACCGTGGGCTACTACAGCCATTTTTCGAGCCAGTGCCAGTGCGAAATGCGGTTTTCGGTCTTCATTCCGCCCCAGGCCCAAAATGGCCCGGTGCCCGTGGTGTATTACCTATCGGGGCTGACCTGCACCGAGGAAAACTTCACCGCCAAGGCCGGAGCCCAGCGCTATGCTGCTGAGCAAGGGCTGATGCTAGTGGCCCCCGATACTAGCCCCCGTGGCGAAACGGTGCCCGACGAAGCCGATGCCTGGGACTTTGGCACCGGGGCCGGGTTTTATGTGGACGCCACCCAAACCCCCTGGAGTCGCCACTACCGCATGTATAGCTACGTGGTGGAGGAACTGCCGGAACTGATCGCTGCCAACTTTGCTATGCGGGCGGATCGCCAGGGCATTTTTGGCCATTCCATGGGCGGACACGGGGCCTTGGTCTGCGGACTCCGCAATCCCCAGTTGTTTAAGTCGATTTCGGCCTTTGCGCCCATCGCCGCCCCCAGCCAGTGCCCCTGGGGCCAGAAGGCGTTTACGGGATACCTAGGCGAGGACAAAACCCTGTGGCACACCTACGATGCTACCCAGTTGGTGAAAACCCACGCTCAGCCCAGTCGCCCTATCCTGATTGACCAGGGCACCGCTGACCCGTTTTTGACCCAAGGCCAACTGCTGCCGGAGGTCTTCGAGGCTGCCTGCAAGGAAGCCGGACAGCCCCTTACCCTGCGGATGCAGCCCAACTACGACCACGGGTATTACTTCATCGCCACCTTTATGGCCGATCACCTCCGCCACCACGGGGCGATTCTGACGGCCTCAGCCTTGGATTGACCCGCGACCGCTACACCTTGGCGGCTCTGGCAGCTCTCATCCACAGGGGCAGAGGCAAATTCAAGGTACATCAACACGGAACTGCTCAGCCATCTTGGTATGCCCTGGTTCAGTAAAGCCACGGGACTAGGAATGGCGTAAGTTCCGTGGCCTTCTCGTAGCGCCTTGAATGAAGTCTTGCAAATAATAGGAGCAGTACGGTTTTATCCAAGGGGAGTTGTGTGAACACTGTTAAAGTGTAGCCTCCAGTCCGTGCTATCCCTATGTTTGATGCGCTCCCACCTTTGCCCCAACACCGGGCTGTGATGACTGCTCCCCTGACGGTGGAGGGGAAAGCCTCGGTGCGGGCCGTCTTGGCCCAGATGGCTCAGGCGAAGGAGCAAGCGCCAGAAGCCCAGGGGACGCAAGACCGACTCCACCAAACCCTGAGAGAAAGCTGCGTGGTGGTAGTGGATGCCGAACGGCGGGTGAGGGGTCTACTGACCGCAGTGGAGGGGGTGCGACGGTTGGGGCAGGAGGCGTCGATGGCGCAATCCCTGGCTCAGGGATCGGTGGAACAGGTGATGACTCCGGTGAGTACGGTGTGGCGAGTCTCAGATCTGCCCGACTGGCCGGAGATGGTCGCCGCGTTGGCCCAATCTTCCCCCGTGCCCGTGGTAGACGATCAAGATCGGCTGGTGGGGTTGGTGGGGATTGAAAGCGTGGCCGCGATGATGGCGGAGGGGCCGCTCACTGACCCAGACTCCAGCGGGGTAGATCGGATGGCGGTGCTACAGGATCGGGAGACTCGCTACCAAGCGCTGATGGATCGAGCCAGTGATGCGATTATGATTGCCGACCTAGAGGGGCACATTCTGGAGGTGAACCGTCAGGCGGAGAAACTGTTGGGCTATACCATGGCGGAACTCTCCGCCATGCACTTCACCCAACTCCATCCCCCGGAGGACTTACCCAGGGTGGTCGCTGCCTTTGAGCAGTTGGCCAACCAACAGGTGTGCCAGGTGCTGGACGTCAACTTTCGGCGGCAGGATGGCCAGGTGGTGCCCGTCGATATCAGTGCCTCGGTGATTTCCCTGCCGGATCGACCGATTATTCAGGGCATTTTTCGCGACATCCGCGAACGCAAGGCGATGGAGCAAGCACTGCGCCACAGCGAGGGCCAGTATCGCCAGATTATAGACACCGCCAGCGAGGGCATTTGGGTGATTGATGCCGAGGGCTATACCCTCATGGGCAACCCAGCCCTGGCCCAAAGCCTAGGGATAGATCAAGAGGCCATGGTGGGGCAGTCACTCTTTCAGTTTGTGGACGAGGCGGATCGCCCTGCCCTGGAAGCCCAACTTCAGTGCCATCAATTGGGCCGAAGTGGCCAGTATGAACTGCCCCTCCGCAGCCGAGACGGCACCCAGCGAATTATGCTGGCCTCCGTGAGCCCCCGGATGAACGGGGCGGGCACCTGCACGGGGATGACCCTGATGCTGACGGACATCACCGACCGCAAGCACATGGAAACCTCCCTCGCGGCCAAAACCGAGGAGTTGGATCGGTTCTTTTCGGTCGCCCTCGACCTCCTTTGCATTGCCAGCATCGACGGTCGGTTTGCGCGCCTCAACCAGCAGTGGGAGACGGTGCTGGGCTACCCCGTAGCGGAATTGGAGGGTCGCGAGTTTTTGGAGTTTGTTCACCCCGACGACCTAGCAGGCACCCTGCAAGAGATGACCCGTTTAGATCAGGGCGGTGTGGTGTTGAACTTCGTCAATCGCTATCGTTGCCGAGATGGGCAATATCGCTGGATTGAATGGCGGTCGGCCCCTAGGGGAACGTTTATCTACGCCGCCGCCAGGGATATTACCGACCGCGTGCGGGCCGAGCAGCAGGAACACCAGCGGGCCGAGCGGGAGCAGGTGCTGCGGGAAATTACCCAGCGGATCCGGCAATCCCTGGAGTTGCAGACCATCTTTGACACGGCCTGTCCTGAGATTCGCCAGGTGTTAGGGGCAGATCGAGTGGGCGTTTTTCGGTTTGATAGCCAGATCCAGATCGGAGCAGAGGCCCAGGGTCAGACTGGGCAATTTGTGGCGGAATCGGTGGGGGCAGAGCTACCGTCCATTTTGGCCGTGCCCGTCCCCGACTATGGCCAGCGAGTCGCCTACCAGCCTATCTACCAGGGGCATCCCTACGTGACCGTCCCCGATCTTTTGGCCCTAGACCCCAGGGAACATTCGGTGCTGGAGCGGTTTCAGGTGCGGGCCAGCCTAGTGGTGCCCCTGATCTCTGGCGATAAGCTGTGGGGGTTGCTCTGTGTGCATCAGTGCCATGGCCCTCGCCCTTGGTCGGAGGAGGACATTGCCCTAGTGCAGCATTTGGCCAACCAGATCGCCATTGCCATTTACCAGGCCAGCCTGTTTGCGCAAATTCAGCAGGAACTGGCAGAACGGCAGCAGGCCCAGCAACGAATTAGCGAACAAAACCAGCAGTTGGCCCTCTCCAACCAAGAACTGGCCCGCGCTACCCGCCTGAAGGATGAATTCCTCGCCACCATGAGCCACGAATTGCGCACCCCCCTCAATGCGGTGCTGGGGATGGCAGAGGGGATGCAGGATCTCACCTTTGGCCCCATTACCCCAGAACAACGCCACGCCCTGCAAATCATTGACCGCAGCGGCAATCACCTGCTTGAGCTGATCAACGATATTCTAGATGTGGCCAAAATTGAGGCAGGTCAAATTACCCTAGACCGCCAACCCACCGAGGTATCCCGCCTCTGTGCAGCCAGTTTAGCCTTCATCGCCTCCCATGCCCTAAAAAAGCAGATTCAGATCCACACCGATATGGCCCCCCAGTTGCCCACCCTGTGGCTAGATGAACGCCGGATGCGCCAGGTGTTGATTAATCTGCTGAGCAATGCCGTGAAGTTTACCCCAGAGGGCGGTGAAATCACCCTCACCGCCTCGGTTTCGCCGATGGATCAGCGGCTTCAGATCGCCGTTAGCGATACGGGCATTGGCATTGCCGAGGCCGATCAATCGCGCCTGTTTCAGCCCTTTGTGCAAATTGACAGCGCCCTCAACCGTCAATATGCCGGAACGGGGTTGGGGCTGGCCCTGGTGAAACAAATTGTGGAACTCCATGGCGGTACCGTGGCCCTCACCAGCACAGCGGGCGTTGGCAGTTGCTTCACCGTCGATTTACCCCTAGTACAATCCATGACCGACGACCTTCCCTTGGATGTGATGAAACCGTTGCCCGCCGTGGGCCGCCATCCGCCACCGTCTGCGGACACCCTGTCGCCTTTGATTCTGCTGGCCGAAGACAATGAGGCCAACATCCTCACCCTCACCAGCTACCTAGAGGCCAAGGGCTATCGGCTACGGGTGGTCAACAATGGCCAAGACGCCGTGGAGGCCACCCTGGCCGAGCCCCCGAATCTGGTGCTGATGGATATTCAAATGCCGGGGATGGACGGGCTCACCGCCATTCAGCAGATCCGCCAGCACCCCCACCTGGCCACCCTGCCCATCATTGCCCTCACTGCCCTGGCCATGGAGGGCGACCGAGAACGCTGCCTCCAGGCGGGAGCTAATCATTACCTCAGCAAACCCGTAAGGCTGAAGGAACTGCTGGGGTTGATTCAGTCGCTTTTGCCTGCGTCCCCCAACTAACGGTGCAGCCTAGCCGGATTTCGTTGTCCTTTTCCCGGAGCCTCCCACCATGACCTCGCCCAACCCCGCCGGGAATGCTCCCGAATTCTATGCTGAGGTGCTGGCCCACCTGGCCGATACGGTGTTGATGACCGATGGCGACGGGCGGTTTACCTGGGTATGCCCCAACGTCTCGGATTTGCTGGGCTATACCACCGCCGAGATTGAGGCGATGGAGTCTATCGATCAGCTCTTTCGCCACTGGAGTGCCGATCAAATGGCTGCATTGCGGCGAGAGCAGCGCAACCTAGAGACCTATCTCTACGACAAAGCGGGCCAGCGCCACGATCTGCTGATCCATATTCAGGCCGTCGCCCTTGGCCCCAGCCGATGGCTGTATACCTGCCGAGACATTAGCGACCGCAAGCGCCTAGAGCAGGCCCTCAACCAGGTGAACCAACACCTAGAAACCCAGGTGCAGCAGCATAGCCAGGAGTTAGCGGTGTTTCGGCGGGCGGTGGATGCGGCGGCGATTATGGTGATCACCGATGCGGCCGGGGTGATCACCACGGTCAATGATCGCTTTTGTGAGGTGTCCGGCTACCGCCGCGAAGAACTGATGGGCCAAACCCACCGCCTGATCAAGGCCGATTATCACCCGCCGGAATTTTTCCAGGAGATGTGGGAGACCATTACCCAGGGCCGCATCTGGCGCGGCGAGGTATGCAACCGCCACAAAGACGGCCACCTCTACTGGATGGACACCGCCATTTCTCCCTTCCTGGGCGATGACGGACGCCCGGTGCAATACCTCGCCATCCGGTTTGACATCACCAGCCGCAAACAGATGGAACTGGCGTTGCAAAATAACCTGCAAATGCTCACGGCGATCAGCACCGCCCAAACCCAGTTCATCACCCTTGCCGACCGCCTCACTATTTTTGAAGGGTTGCTGAACACCCTGCTCCACCTCACCGACAGCGAGTATGGCTTCATTGGCGAGGTGCTGTTTCGAGAAGACGGCAGCGCCTACATGGAGGACAGCCTAATGAAAGTGCGCGGCGTGCCCTACCTCAAAACCCACAGCATTACCAACATTGCCTGGGACGCTATCACCCAAGCCTTCTATGAAGAAAACTACGAGCAGGGCATGGAGTTCACCAACATGAACACCCTGTTTGGGGCCGTGGTGATGACCGGAAAGCCCGTCATTGCCAACAGCCCCGCCACCGACCCACGCCGGGGGGGCATTCCCAGTGGGCATCCGCCGCTGTTGGCCTTTCTGGGATTGCCCTTCTACCAAGGGGATCGTCTGATGGGCATGGTGGGCATTGCCAACCGCCCCGGTGGCTACCCAGCCAGCATGGTCGAAGACCTTCAGCCCTTTTTGGTCACGTGCAGCATTTTGATTGAGGGCTATCGCCTCGACCGCCAGCGCCGGGAGGCCGAAGCCCAACTGCACCAAAGCAACGAGGAGTTAGCCCGCGCCACCCGCCTCAAGGATGAATTTTTGGCCAACATGAGCCACGAACTGCGGACTCCCCTCAACGCCATTCTGGGCATGACCGAAGGGCTGCAAAATACCACCTTTGGCCCCATCACCGAGGCCCAAGCCAATGCCCTCGCCACCATCGAACGGCGGGGCAACCACCTGCTGGATTTGATTAACGATATCCTCGACCTAGCCAAAATTGAATCGGGCCAGATTTCCTTGGATATGCGCGCCGCTGCCCTGGGGCCAATCTGCCTCACCAGTCGCACCTTTGTGCTCCAGCAGGCCCAACGCAAGCAAGTTAGCCTAGAACTAGACACTCCGCCGGATCTGCCCCTGATCTACATGGACGAACGCCGTCTCTGCCAAGCGCTGATCAACCTGCTCTCCAACGCCATCAAATTTACCCCCTCCGGCGGCACCGTTACCCTTTCGGTGGGCCACACCCCCGTCATTCCTGCCGCCCTTCAGTCTGCCCCCTGCCACACCCTCCTGGCAGCCCCCCGGATCGAATCCAGCGCCACCACCGAGGCCCAAGCCTCTCCCCCCGCCGACTGCCTCTATCTTTCCGTGGCCGATACGGGCATTGGCATTGCAGCGAATAATATCGCCCAGCTCTCCCAGGCCTTTGTGCAAGTGGATAGCGCCCTAGATCGGCAATACCAGGGCACCGGGCTAGGGTTGGCCTTGGTGAAACGAATTATGGCCCTCCACGGCGGCAGCCTCCAACTGGTGAGCCTGCCGGACGTGGGTAGTTGCTTCATTCTGGGGCTATCCACCACTGCCCCAGCCGCCGCCACCGACCAAGCGCCCACCCCCGAAGAATTCCAGCCCTCAGAGCAAACTGCCGACCCCCATCCCACTCTACGCCCCTCGGTGCTGCTAGCCGCCGAACGTCGGGCACAGTTAAATACCATTGAGGTCTACCTCAAAGCGAAGGGATTTCCTCTCTTGGTAGCCGAGACTGGCCCCGATGCCCTGGCCCTGGCCCAACGCGAGCCGCCCCAGGTGTGGCTGATCGATACCCAGATCCCCGGCATGGACAGCCTAGCGCTGATCCAACACCTGCGCCAAGATCCAACCCTAAGCCAGGGCACCATCATTATCCTGACCACTGGCCAAGCCGCTGACCCAGCCGACTACCTCGCAGCCGGGGCCAACCTCTGCCTGGGACAACCCCTCAGTATGCAGAAGCTCGTCACCGCCATTGAGCACCTGATTGGATCTCCCTGATTGGATCTCCCTGATGGACTTCCCCAGATTGGCCCTCCCTAATCGGATTCCTATATCCCCTGGGTGCGCAGAATTCTTGGCGGCTAGGATGCCCCAAACAACACCGCCGCCCGCTCACCAATGGCGTGCAGGTTGCGAATCAGATCCTTACGGATGTGGCGCTCAATGAGGCCAGCGGGCATCGCCCGAGGGGGACAAATCAGCAGGTCATAGCTTAGGCGGGTGCGAGGGGACGCCCCCGTCAGCGGCTCCAGCCTCCACTTACCCTCAAACTGGCGAAAGTCTCCCTCCACCAGGGAAAACGTGAGTTCCTGGGGAAAGGTTTCTACCGCATCGAGCACGACTCGGGCACAAAAACTCACGTTGAGAAAGCGCTGGGAGCCAACCTGCTCTAGACGAATCCCGCCATCGGGATGGCTAAGGCGACGACTGCGGGTGAGATTGGGAATAAAGCTGGCCAGATTATCGTAATCGGTGAGGATTTGCCAGAGCTGATCGGCGGTGAAGGGCAAATCTGTAATGGCATGGATGCGACGCTGACGACCGACCCGCTTCTCGGTATGCACCGCAATACCGTCCTCTAGACGGTCAGCAATGTCGTCGTCGAGGATGAGTTCCTCAAAATTTTCTGGCTCATCTTCCCCAAAGTCATCGGGGCTGCTCAACGCTAGCCCTAAGGCCCGCCTATCTTCCCTGACCCAAACATCCGCCTCTTCCAAGGGCAAACCTTCAGATAAAGGCAGGTCGTTGGAGCTTGCGGTCATAGTGCCAATCCGATGGTTGTAGCCAAAGATTAGAACAATGCCAGGAGGCGGGCTTGAACCGCCGACACGAGGATTTTCAGTCCTCTGCTCTACCAACTGAGCTATCCCGGCTGGGCTGTTTTTTCAGCGCCTACATAACATAGCAAGTCATTGTCACCCCTGACAAGATCGTTTTGGCAAAAATCTGAATTTGGCCCCAGGCAGAACCGTCATCACCGCTAGCCCCAGCCCAGGATTCCCCGCTGGGACGTTGCTGGGAGAGGAACGGCAATCGCTTCACCATCGGGGCGGACAGGGCTAGGGCACTTCGCGCAGGCGGGCTACCTTGAGCCGAAACTGTCCCGATCCCTGTCCGGCGTAGGCGCGAATGCGAACGGTGTAGGTACCCGATTGGGTGATGCGGGCAAAGAGGAGGGAGTTGGTGGTGCCGTCGGGGCCGTCGTCATTTTCGCCGATGGTGAAGCCGTCTTCGCCCATGAGAGCCACCATCGTATCGAATTCGTCTGAGGACACATCAATGGCCACTTGATCCCCGGCTTCGAGGCGCACCGTGTAGTCTCTGGCAAAGCCGCCGAACCCGGTGGGGATGTCGCGGTTGGAGAGGGTATCGGTGACTTCCCGCGAGGCGGGCAGGGGGATGGGGGAGTAGACCTGTTGGGCCTGGGCGCGGAGGCTGGTTCCGGTGATGAGCAACACCGTGGCCGGAAGCAAAAGGCTGTGGCGCAAGAGAGAGGTGACTTGCATGGCTTAGGAAGGGATAAGGGATGGAACTTTGGCACAGAGAGGGGGCGCATTTTTGCCGATAACATCTGCCATGCGCCTCCGCAGGTGGTCAGAGAGGGGTAGATGTTGCTGCCCATTATGGCCTAGGTTTTGGGCCATTTCGGGAAAAATCCAGGTGTTTGTTAGATTTCGCGACAGAGGGCGGGGCCACGGGTGAGGGGCACTGCATCCTAAGCTAGAACAACGGGGCTGGGGCGCGTTTAGGCCACGGGGTTGGGGGTGAGGGCGGTGCTCAGGCGTTGTCGCCAGTGCTGCACCAGAGGCCGAAGGGGCGGTGCGAGCCAGTTATCGTACTGGGGATAGAGGGGCAAGCGGGGCTGCAACTGCCAGCGGTCTGTCCCTAGGGTATGCTGCAAGCGGTCGGCGGTGGGGTGGTCATAGTCGGGGTTTACTTCGTCGATGGGGCTGAGGCCGCCCAAGTCTCGCGCCCCCGCCGCCAGACAGGCCAGCAGGTCGTCCCGGCTCACCAGATTGGGGGGAATTTGGAGGGTAATCTCCGGCGGCAACAGCTCTCGCGCCAGCACCACCGCCCGCAGCAGAGACGCCCCCACCAAAGCCATGCCCTTCACCGACTGCCGCTGCCCAGGGCGATGGGGCTGCAAAATCACCTCCTGAATGTGGCCATAGCGCTGGTGCACCTCGGCGATGGCCCGCAGCGAGTCGGCCCAGTCGGCTTCGGTTTCGCCCAGCCCCAACAGCAGGCCCGTGGTAAAGGGAATGCCCAATTCCCCCGCCCAGGCCAGTTGTTGCAGGCGCACCGCCGGACGCTTACTGGGGGCGTGGCGATGCACTGTATCAAGCAGGCTGGGCGTCATTTGCTCCACCATCAGCCCCATGGACACGTTCACCTGGGCCAACTGAGCCATTTCCTCCCGGTGTAGGGGGCCGGCATTGGTGTGGGGCAGCAAGCCCGCCTCCAGGGCTAGTTCGCAAATGTGGTAAATGTGCCGAAACCAATCGGGCCGCCGAGGGCTGTGGGGGGCCACCTCACCACTCAGCACCAACACCTCCGCCACGCCCCGCCGATGCAGATGGGGCAGCATATCCTGCACCGCCGCCAGATCCAGCCAGTCCGACGTACCTGGCTCCTGCCGAAAGTTGCAGTAGGTGCAGCGATTAAAACACTCGTAGGTGGGCACCAGGGTGTGGGCCGCACTGTAGGTGATGGGGACGGTATCCATGGCTCTCTGCGTTGCTGCGCGGCACCCACCATCATGACGAGATGGAGCCGCAATTTGATGGATTAGCCACGATTTAACAGTAGCAAAGACGCTGAAACCTGGGTACCCCAGCCAGCCAGATTGGTGTCCCGGCCCCGGCCTCTTCTAGTAGGATGCTGAGCAATGCTATTTCGTGCCCTGTTGTTGATTTCTTGCCCAAAGCCTATGAAAGATCGATCTCCCCACAATCGCACGTTAGACCTAACAGAGGCGGAACAGCAACAGTTTTCGCAGCGACTTCAGACCCTTCACCAAACCGTTAAGCCGGACGCTATTCTCAATAGCATTATTTGGCAAGATGTCTTCAAAGCGCTGGACTATCTGCCAGAAAAATTTGTGGATTTACTCATCATCGATCCACCCTATAACCTCACAAAAAACTTTAATGGAAATGCCTTTCATCGACGTAAAAATCTAGCCTACACCGACTGGCTAGAACAATGGATTAGCCAAGTTCAACAATTACTTAAACCTACTGCTTCGGTTTATATCTGTTCCGATTGGCTAACCTCTACTCTGATTTATCCAGTCATAGCACAGTATTTTATAATCAGAAATCGTATTACCTGGGAACGAGAAAAGGGCCGAGGAGCTCAAAGAAACTGGAAAAACAATAGTGAAGACATCTGGTTTTGCACTGTTTCTAATAATTACTTCTTTGATGTTGAAGCGGTCAAAATCAAACGTCAGGTGATGGCCCCCTATCGCACCCAGGAAGGACAGCCTAAAGACTGGCAAGATACCCCAAATAGCCCAAATAAATATCGCCTCACCCATCCCTCCAACCTCTGGACGGATATCACGATTCCATTTTGGTCGATGCCAGAAAATACCGATCACCCCACCCAAAAACCCGAGAAACTGATCGCCAAACTCATCCTAGCCAGCTCTCAACCGGGCGACGTCGTGCTAGATCCCTTTTTGGGCAGCGGCACAACGGCGGTGGTGGCCAAAAAGCTAGGGCGGCAATATGTCGGCATTGAGCAAGATTTAACCTACTGCTGCTTGGCCGAAAAACGGCTGAGCCTTGCAGAACTCAACCCCGCCATTCAGGGCTATGCCAACGGTGTTTTCTGGGAGCGCAACACCCGCATTCCTTCGCCCTAAGTAGCTTTACCCGAATGCAGCCGCACCCCAATCGTCAGGTTCCCCACCCCCGACGCCCCACCCCCCAATCCTTAATCCCTAATCCCTAATCCCTAATCCCTAATCCCTGATCCCTAACCCCCAATCCCCAAGGCTTAATGAGTCGGAATGTTGCAAGCTGCTGGCCCGTTGCTACAGACCGAGCCACCAGTGCTATGATGGCCCCAAGCTAGGGGTGTCCGATTATTCGGACTGAGATCATACCCTCAGAACCTGACCTGGTTGATACCAGCGGAGGGAAGCGTTGCTTGAGGTCATTAGATCGCAACGACGATGGCAGAAAACGTCCGGCCTAGGGCTGGGCATCGATGGTGGAATCCTTGGTCATTGACTAGGGTTCTTCGTGGGTTCAAAGGTAGATAAGTTCTGGGCTGTAACGGCCTGATCCTTGTCTTTTGAATCGTCACTTTAGGTTTTCTGTACGGCGTTGAGATTCAGCCTTTTCTGTTGTAGCCATCTCCTCTAGCGCTACGTGTTTATAGAGGTTCACTATGAGAACGGAATGGATTGCCAAGCGCCAGGGTCATACCAATGTATCCCAAATGCACTATGCGCGGCAGGGCATGATCACCGAAGAAATGGCCTACGTGGCCCAGCGAGAAAACCTGCCGGAAGAGCTGATTCGTGATGAGGTGGCGCGGGGGCGGATGATTATTCCCGCCAATATCAACCATCCCAATTTGGAACCGATGGCCATTGGCATTGCCTCGAAGTGTAAGGTGAATGCCAACATCGGTGCGTCGCCCAATTCCTCCAACATTGACGAAGAAGTAGCCAAGCTGCACCTCGCCGTCAAATACGGGGCCGATACCCTGATGGACTTGTCCACCGGGGGCGGCGATTTGGATGCCATCCGCACCGCCATCATCAACGCTTCACCGATTCCGATTGGAACCGTGCCCGTCTACCAAGCTCTGGAGAGCGTCCACGGCACTATCGAAAACCTGACCGCCGATGACTTTCTCCACATCATCGAAAAGCACGCCCAGCAGGGGGTGGATTATCAAACCATCCACGCCGGAATTTTGATTGAGCACCTGCCCCTGGTGCGCGACCGGATCACGGGCATCGTCTCTCGCGGCGGCGGCATCCTGGCCCGCTGGATGCTGCACCACCACAAGCAAAACCCGCTGTATACGCACTTCGACGACATCATCGAAATCTTCAAGCGCTACGACGTGAGCTTTAGCCTGGGCGATTCCCTCCGTCCCGGTTGTCTACACGATGCCACCGATGCCGCGCAACTGGCGGAACTGAAAACCCTCGGCCAACTCACCCGCCGCGCCTGGGAACACGACGTACAGGTGATGGTAGAAGGCCCTGGCCACGTGCCCATGGATCAAATCGACTACAACGTCAAAAAGCAGATGGAAGAGTGCTCCGAAGCGCCCTTCTACGTCCTCGGCCCCCTGGTGACGGACATTGCCGCTGGCTACGACCACATCAGCTCCGCCATTGGTGCCGCCCTGGCGGGCTGGAGCGGTGCCGCCATGCTCTGCTACGTCACCCCCAAGGAACACCTGGGCCTGCCCAATGCCGAAGACGTGCGCCAGGGGTTGATCGCCTACAAGATCGCCGCCCACGCCGCCGACATTGCCCGCCATCGCCCCGGCGCACGGGATCGCGATGATGCCATGTCCCACGCCCGCTACAACTTCGACTGGAACAAACAGTTCGAGCTATCCCTCGATCCCGACCGGGCCAAGGAATACCACGACGAAACGCTGCCCGCCGACATCTACAAAACCGCTGAGTTTTGCTCCATGTGTGGCCCCAAATTCTGCCCCATGCAAACCAAGGTAGATGCCGACGCCCTGACGGAACTGGAGAAGTTCCTAGCTAGGGAAGCCGCCAGCGTGTAGGCCGCATATCGGATCCCAGGGGATGGAGGGGATCACTGATCACCTTCAAGCCTCTCCAGGCCAGACCTCTGGGATCCAGACCTCTGGGATATGGATAAAGACCTGTTTGAGTTTTGACAAGACACCCCCTGCCACGACAGTCTTCAAGCCGTCCTAGTGGGGCCATGGTTTCCGGGAAGGCTGGCAGAGGTTAAGAAAATTTCGCAAACGGATGATTTTCAAAATCCGCCTGGGTACCTTAAAGAGACAGACACCCGCTACAGGCTCAAAGAAGCCTGACGCGAAAGGTTCAGGGTTGTGACGCACGATTTAACCTACTACGCCAAAGCGTTCGCCAAGCTGCGAGTGGATAAGGCCCGTGGCACGGCACCCCACAAGCCGATCCTGCTGCTGGCGGTGCTGGATTTGTTTGAGAAGGGCAAGTTCAGCCGCAACGAAATCTACCTTTCCCCAGAACTCACCGCTAACTTTCTGAAGTTCTGGCATCAATTTGTTTCCAGCGATCACCATTCCAACATTGCCCTTCCGTTCTTCCACCTCACGGGGGATAGGTTCTGGCACCTGATGCCGAACCCCGGTTTTGAGGCCACGATTCAGGCCAGGGTAAAGATCCGCACGTTGCCAGCCCTGCGCTCTGCGGTGAAATACGCCTACCTGGATGATGACCTGTTTGCCTTCCTGTGCGATCCCACAAGCCGCCAGGAACTCACGACCATCCTGATCCAAGCCTGGTTTCCTGACAAGGGTGGCGAAATTGCAGAATCCTTGAAATACGATGAGTTTGAGGCGATCCAACAGTCGCTTTTCGATTCTGGTGGGGCAACTTACAATGTGGATGACCTGAAGGACGCTGACCAAATCTTTGTTCGCAATGCTGCGTTTCGTCGCAATGTGGTGAAGCTCTACGATCAACGCTGTGCTTTTTGCAAAATGCGGGTTGTAAGCTGGGATGGGCTGAATATTGTGGATGGGGCACATATTCAACCGTTTGCTGAGTTTCGTAATGATCGCTTTACCAATGGCCTAGCCCTCTGCAAAAATCACCACTGGGCCTTTGACCACGGCTGGTTTGGGGTGGATGATGACTACCGCATTTTGATTCCGTGGGATAGGTTTACGGAAGAGGCAGCGTTAGAAGGTCGGGAAATGGCGAACTTTAGGGGAGAGCGAATTTTCCTGCCAAAAGAAGTAATTTTTCTCCCAAATCTAGAAAATTTGGAGTGGCATCGAAAACAATGGAATATAAGTTAATTTCAAGGGTGAATTATGGCGTCAAAGAAATACTATGCTGTGCTGCGGGGCAGGAAAACAGGTATTTTTAATAGCTGGAAAGAGTGCGAAGAACAAATTCAAAGTTTCAGTGGTGCTGTGTACAAGTCTTTCACAAGCAGATATGAAGCCGAGGTTGCGCTGGGAATGATTGAACAGTCTGTGATTGTGCCAATAGAATCAGAAGTAATCAAGTGGAGAGAAAAGAAAAAGAAGATAATGCCAGCAGAGGAAGTGATTTCAGATAGCATCTGCGTAGATGCCTCTTGCATCGGCAATCCTGGAATAGTCGAATACAGAAGAGTTCATACCAAAACTCGTGAAGTCATCTTTCATAAAAAGCCAATGCAAAATGGTACAAATAATCTTGGCGAGTTTTTGGCTATTGTTCATGCTCTAGCCTATCTTAATAAAAACGGCCAGAACACTCCTATTTACTCAGATTCAGAGACAGCTATGATATGGGTTATCAACAAAAAAGTCAAAACTACACTACAAAGAGACGATCAAAATACTGAAATATTTGACTTAGTTGATAGAGCGCTAAATTGGCTAATCAGTAATGAATATGAAAATCTAGTGTTGAAATGGAACACTGAGAAATGGGGTGAGATACCCGCAGATTTTGGTCGAAAGTAGAAAGATTTTCCAAGACTATCAGCATTTCGGACACAATGAGATTTGTACAAATGCTAGGTTTCATTACCTAAATACAAATCAGCAAAAGTCTTTGCCGCTTCAGGGTTCAGCGTTTTTAATGCCCTCACAATCTCAACCACCGTTTCCGCCGTTGGGTCACGCTTCTCATTCACCCAGCGGTAAACATTATTGCGTTCCACATCCATCGCCACCGCCAGCGCAAACTGGCTGATGCTGTAATCCTCTAGAACCTGTTTTAGCGCCTGTCCTGCTTTTCCCATGTGTTCATGGTTTCAGAGAATTACCCCTCAAGACACATCCTACTGGTTGACAGTCAACCTTTAGGCAGGGTAGATTGCCTTGCAACGTCCTAGTGGTTGACAGATTATGCAAACCCCTACCGCCCGTTACAGCACCCGCCTCACCAGCCCCGACCCCGTCCACCTAGAACTCACCCTCAAACTCCACACCTACCCCCACCCCGACCGAGAACCCGTCAAAATCCTCATCATCGGCAGCAAACCCGCCGTCAGCTCCATCGTCGTCGCCCTCCACCAGCTCGGTTTCGCCGAAATCTTTGAATGGACAGACTTCCTCAGCGCTCCCAATGCCGACAGACCCTTACAATTTCAGCCCCATGAAGTCATGAAAGCTCTAGTCAAGTACCTCCCCAAAACGTAGGACAGGGAGATAGCTCCAATTAGGAAAGAGGCTGGTAAACAGCATGAAAATACGCGATTTATGATCGGATTCCCTGCTGACGCAACCAGTCCTCTGCCCAAGTGGCATCATTGGCCCCTAACGGCGGTACAGGATCTTGCTGGTAGTCGATGGCGAGATCGTAGCTGGCTCGGTCATAAACCTCGGTGACTAAGCTTTGGAGATCCACCCAAATAGCGGGATCTTCGGCCTGTAGAGGAACGGGAAAGGAAGGAATCGGATCGGCCAGGTTGAAGCCGTAGAGGGCGGCGAGGGGGCGCTGTTCGGCACGGCTGACGAGGATGCGGTAGAGCATGGTCACGACGGCTCCGCGTAGGGGAAGTGGCCCAAAGGCGCGAATCAGATCAATCTCAACCAGGTGGGTTTGGCTGCCTAAAATCGTGAGCCGTTTTTCTTCGTAAAGCTGCCGTCCTTTGCCAGATCGTTTGTTGCTGGGCGAGAGGATTTCTAGGGTCGTAATTACGGCTCCAGTGCCCACTTCACGAATCTCTAAAAACCGCTCTGTCACCTCCTCTGGCATGGGCAGTTCAACCATGATCGGCTCTACCAAAACTTGCCCCTGGGCGGACGGCATTAGGGGAAGTTCGGCCCTCGATAATCCCCGAAAAATCAAGGCATCTGGGCGGCCCACTTGCACATCTATCGGCCCCTCTTGGTAGACCCGTTTTTCGATAGCGACGCGATATTTGGGGCGTAGGGACGGGCCGAGGCTATCGGCAATGGCGACCAGCAAACGATTGTGGAACTCTGGCCACAGTTCGGGGTGTTCCAGGTAGGGATCCATTCCGGGAAAAGGGGACGGCATGGCAATCGGTTGATGGGCCTTCTTCTCCATCCTAGGGCGTCGGTAATGATTCTAGAGACTCATCACAGCCAACCTAGGGCCAAAGCGATAGAATGCCAAATTGAGCTAGGCTGTTTCCCTCGTCTCCTAGGGGACGTTTCACGATGGGCAAGTTTGACCAACACCACGGGCGGTTTTCGGGGCATCGAGCGTCCTGGCGGCAGGCGTTACCCCAACGGCGGCGGCGGTGGCTGGGGGTGGCAAGCGGCCTTGTGGGTGGAATTACCCTTTCCCTAGGGCTGGGCTGGGGCGGTGCGATGCAGGCCGCGCAGAATCCGGTGATTCAGGTGGGGATTGTGCAGCGGTTTGGGGAAGAATTGCAGGACAGCCTGGTGATTGAAGCCCTGCCGGGGGAGCAGCTTACCCTGCGGTTTGAGACCAGCGGCCAGCCTCAAACGGTGACAACGACGCGGGTGGTGGTGGGGGTGACACCAACGGCCCTGGCGGAGGCCACCCTGAAGGAACGGGTGGTGCTGAGCAACCATCGCAGCTTTGAAAGTGCAGAATATAGCGCCCACCAATGGCGAGAGCGGGGCATTGAGCCGGAAATTGCCCAACCGGGGGGCTGGGAGATCTGGGCCAACCGCGCAGCCTACGACAGCCCCTTGGTGCGGCGGCTGTTGGTGCAAAACCTGCGGGAAAACGGCTTCAACGAGGTGCATCTGGATAGCCGAGTATTGAGCCAAATTCCAAGATCCTACTTTGAGGCCAATGGCTTTCGTTATCACCGAGACACTCTGGATCTGCAATCCAGCGGCGGCACGATGCGGGTGATTCAGGCAGGGGAAACGCCCGTGAACCGAGTCTACGGCGGTACCCTGCGGCTTCAGCCCAACACCTACGGCACCTACACCCTGGTGAATGCGGTGCCGATGGAAACCTACCTGCGCGGGGTGGTGCCCCACGAAATTGGCCCCGGTGCCCCCGTTCCGGCCATCGAGGCCCAGGCGATTTTGGCCCGCACCTATGCCCTGCGCAACCTGCGCCGCTTTGAAATTGACGACTATGAACTCTGTGCCGATACCCAGTGCCAGGTCTATCGCGGCCTAACGGGTACGGCTCCGGTGACGGATCGGGCGATTGTGGCTACCAGCGGCCAGGTGCTTACCTACCAAAATGAACTGGTGGATGCGCTGTATTCTTCTACCACGGGCGGCGTGACGGCTCCTTTCAGCGATGTGTGGAATGGCCCCGACCGTCCCTATCTGCGGTCTGTGGTCGATTCCGTTACTGGAGCCTGGGATTTGACCCAGCGGCCCCTCAACAACGAGGAAAATTTTCGGGCCTTTATTGGTCTAAATCGCGGCTTTAATGAAGAAACCTGGCGACTTTTCCGCTGGCGCAACAATAGTACCCTGACCGAAATTGCCCAGGAATTGCGAACCTTTTTGGGCCGTCGTCAGCATCCTTTGGCGGGTCTGAACCGGGTGACGGCGGTGCGTGTGGCGGAACGGGCCGCGTCGGGCCGGGTGCAGGCGCTGGAGATTGAAACCGATATTGGCGTGGTGCGCCTAGAAAAGGACGAAATTGTGCGGGTGTTGATGGCTCCCCGCAGTTTATTGTTCTACGTTGATCCCATCTACGATACGGCCACTGCACCAACGCCGTCTGGCCCAGTGCTCACGGGCTATAGCTTTGTGGGGGGTGGCTGGGGCCATGGGGTCGGTCTTAGTCAAGCGGGATCCTACAATTTAGGTAATCTAGGGTGGAGCCATAGCCGCATCCTTCAGTTCTACTATCCCGGTACGACCCTTCAACCCTTCAGCGACGCCCTTATTCTGTGGCGTGACCCTCTCACCTCCAGCGGTGCTGCACCTTCGCCCTAGTTCCTATGCTGCCCCATGTCCTACGCTGTTCCATCTGGATCCCACTCTTCTCGCGACGCTGTTCCTGATCATCCCCCATCCCAATTTTTGGTGCGCTTCTGGGGCGTGCGGGGCAATATCCCCACCCCCGGCCCCGATACCGTGCGCTATGGCGGCAACACCGCCTGTGTCGAAGTGCAGGTGGCGGATCAACGCCTGATTTTTGATGGCGGTACGGGGCTGCGATCCCTGGGGCTTCAGTTAGCCCAGCAGGATCGGCCCGTGGAGGCCCATCTGTTTTTTACCCATACCCACTGGGATCGAATCCAGGGGTTTCCGTTTTTCCATCCCGCCTTCGATGCGGACAGTCATCTACACATCTATGGGGCCACCGCTCTGAATGGGGCCTCCATCAAGCAGCGCCTCACCGAGCAAATGCTGCGGCCCAACTTTTTTAAGCCGTTGCAGGCGATGACCGCTGACCTAGCCTTTCACACCATCCAGCCCGGTAGCCACCTCAAGATTGGCGACGTGAGCATTGATACCGTCAGCCTCAATCCTCATACCGCTGCCCTGGGCTATCGGGTGACATGGCAGGGAAAGTCGATGGTCTATGCCAGCGACACCGATCCCGATGCGGCAGTGGCAGACCCCAACCTTCTCTTTTTGGCCGCCGCCGCCGATTTGCTGATTTTTGACGGCACCTACCTCGACATGGCCTACGCCGACCTACAAAGCCATCACCAAGCCCCGTGGGAAATGGGCGTGGAGATTGCCAAGGCCAGCGGCGTTAAGCGGCTGCTGTTGTTTCACCACAACCCCTGCCACAGCGATAGTTACCTCGCCCAGCTTGAAGGCCATATTCAGGCGGCCTTTCCCCAAGCGGCCTTGGCGCAGGAGGGGATGATCATTGATCTCCTCCAGGGGGGCTCACCCCAGCCGACCGATCCGGGATAATCCTGAGCAAACCGCCCAGAACCTACAAAAATTAACGCTCGGCACAGAGCCCAAGCCTTCAGAACAGGGCACACTCGTAATAAGGCGACTTCTAGGGAATCTTCTCCCCTAGGGCGGATATGGCCCTAACCAGCCAGGGTTACGAGCACGAAACCAGGGTGGTGATAGCAGGGGCGGGGAATCGTGTTCTGGAACTCTCCGGTTGTTGTATTGCCACCCAGCGGGGGAGGCAACTTGGGCACTTTACCGCTGGGTAAGGAGACTACCCTATGACTACGACCGTCAGGCTTGATACCGATGCAGCCACCAGCCCGATTATCGATATGGGGTTTACGGCGGAGCCCTTTCCGGCCAATACCCACATGTGCTACATCTTCAACGATGAGGACGAGCGGCGCGAGGTGGTGGCCCGCTATACCAACAGCGGCATTACTAGCGAGGAGTTGGTGGGCTATTTTGCCGATCTGGATAATGCCGATTTGCTAGAAGAATACCTCATGTCCATTGGCATTCATCCCCCCGACGCCCGCCACCGCGACCATGTGATGTTCTGCCCCGCCCATACGGTCTATTGCCCCGATGGCCACTTTACGGCCAAGGGGATGATTAGCCGTCTCAAAGACCTCCATCATACCTGCCAAGAAAACCACTGGCCTAACGTGCGGGTGACGGGGGAAATGTCCTGGGCGCTGTCTCCCCACATCACCGGGGCCGAAGAACTGGTGGAGTACGAGTCTCGCCTCAATTTGCTGATGGAAACCCATCCCCTCACGGCCATCTGCCAGTACGATGCCAACCAGTTTGATGGGGCCACCCTGTTTGAGATCCTCCAAGTGCATCCGATGATGGTGGTGCGCGGCCAGATCGTCCGCAATCCTTACTACATCCCGCCCGAAGAGTTCCTGACCCGTCACGGATTGCCCCTCGATGGCTAATGCTACCTCTGTCCCCCTATCGGTGCGGCCTGAGGTGTTGGGTCGCCTCTTGGTGATTCCCAGCATGTTAGATGTGCTGCCCGATTCGGGGGCGATGGCGGTTTTTTTAGGGGCAGCCCTGCGGGAAATTCCGGGGGTCGCCCAAGTTAGTCTGTGTGTCGAGGGCATCGTCTACCCCAGCCAAGGGATGGGGCATCTTCAGCCCAGCCCTACCCTCCTAGGCACGAGACCGTCCAATCCCCTGGTTCAGCAGAGTTTTCCCCTATCTAGCCCGCGCCACCAGTACGGCCATTTGCTGCTAGGCATCGATGCGGAGGAGATTTTCTACCTCTATCGGCCCTATGTCAGCAATATTGCCAATATTGTGGCGACGGTGCTGGAAAATCGGGCTTTTTTGCGCGATATCCAAGACAAAAACCGCCGCCTTCAGGATCTCCTCACCCACCTAGAGGAACGGGTGGAGAATCGCACCCAGGAGTTGACGAATGAGATTGCCTACCGCAAGCAGCTTGAGCAGGAACTACGCACCAGCAACGAACAACTGGAACTGGCTGCTAGTGTGTTCACCCACGCCCGCGAAGGCATTTTGATTACCGATGCCCTGGGCACCATCCTAGACGTGAACAAAGCCTTTACCCACATCACCGGGTACAGCCGTGAGGAGGCCCTAGGACGCAATCCTCGCCTGCTGAAATCCGGTCTGCAAGAGGCTCCGTTTTATCGGGCCATGTGGCGAGACCTAGCGGACAAGGGCTACTGGTGTGGCGAAATTTGGAATCGCCGCAAGGATGGCGAAGTCTATGCCGAACTGCTGACCATCAGCGCCGTCTGCGATGCCGAGGGTCAAACCCAGCGCTACGTGGCCCTGTTTTCCAACATCACCCTACAAAAAATTCATCAGCAAGAACTAGAGCACATCGCCCACTACGATGCCCTCACCAGCCTGCCTAATCGAGTCCTGTTGGCGGATCGCCTGCACCAGGCCATGGCCCAGGCTATGCGCCATCGTCAGTGCTTGGCGGTGGCCTACATTGACCTAGACGGGTTTAAGGCGGTGAACGACAACCACGGCCACGAAGCCGGGGATTACCTACTCATTACTGTGGCCAAGCGCATGACCCGCGCCCTTCGCCAAGAGGACACCCTAGCCCGCTTGGGAGGAGATGAATTTGTAGCGGTGATGTTGGATGTGGGGAGCCCTGAGGGTAGCCAGCCCATTTTGCAGCGCATCCTGTCTGCCGCCGCCCAACCCGTGCAGTGGGGCGGCGATACCCTACAGGTTTCGGCCAGTTTGGGAGCTACGTTTTACCCCCAGCTTGACCCCATCGATGCCGATCAATTGCTGCGACAGGCCGATCAAGCCATGTACCAAGCCAAAACATCGGGGAAAAACCGCTGCTACCTCTTTGATACCGATGGCCACCGCAGCGCCCACCATCGCCGTGCCAGCCTAGACCAACTCCGCCAAGCCCTCGCCCAGGAGCAGTTTGAGCTGTACTACCAGCCCAAGGTGAATATGGGTACGGGCCAAGTGCTGGGGGCCGAAGCCCTAATTCGTTGGCAACACCCCGACCAAGGGCTGCTGCTGCCCGCGCAATTTCTCCCGGCCCTAGCCGAACATCCTCTGGCCACAGATGTGGGGGAATGGGTAATAGCCACCGCCCTAGACCAGTTGGCCCAGTGGCACGGGGCAGGGCTACCGCTGACCATTAGCGTGAACCTAGAAGCCCAACACCTGCAACAGCCAGACTTTGTGGCTCGGTTGACGGCTCTCCTCGCCGCCTATCCCGCCGCCCTAGCGCAATCCCTAGAAATTGAGGTGATAGAAACCAATGCCATCAAAAACCTAGATCGCATGGCCGAGGTAATTGAGGCATGTCAGGCGATGGGGGTGCAGTTTGCGCTGGATGACTTTGGAACGGGGTCAACCTCCTTAGCCCACCTCAAACAACTTCCCGTCGCCCAGGTCAAAATTGACCAAAGCTTTGTTCGCAATATGCTGAGGGATCCCCAAGACCTGGCCATCATTGAAGGGGTGATTGACCTTGCCCAGGTGTTTCGGCGGCAGGTGGTGGCGGAAGGGGTGGAAACCTTGGCCCATGGCAAGCTGCTGCTGCAACTGGGCTGCGAACTGGCCCAGGGCTACAGTATTGCCCGTCCCATGCCCGCTGTAGAGTTGCTGACCTGGCTAGAGACCTGGAAAACCGCCCCCGTATGGCGACGACAGCACCCCCTCAACCGCGATGACTGGCCCCTGCTGTTGGCCCACCTAGAAATTTCCACCTGGGTGAAGCAGCTGGTAGCCCCCAGCCAGAGGACAAGTTCCCCAATTTCTCCCTTTCGGCCCACCCTGCCCCCTGGCCCCTCCAGCCGTTTAGAGATCTGGTTCAACGGCCCTGGAAAGCAGCACTACGGCCACCATCCCCACTTTCACAACGCCCAGAAAGCCTACCAAGCCTTGGCCCAACTGGGTCATCGCCCCCTGACCCAGGCCACTAGCCCAACCCTCAACCCAGGGCTGAGCAAAGCCGAAATCCAGCACCTCCGCCAGATCCAGCGGGAACTGCTGGGCTATCTCAAAGCCCTCGGCCACCTCAGCCATCGCCGCTAGATCCGGGTGTTCGCCCTTGCGTCTCGCCCTTGGCCTGATTAGATTCCCCCCTGCTTCATTTTGGGCGGGTTAACCTACCATGGGCTAGAGATTTGGATTCACCCCTGCGCGAGGAATAACCCATGCTGACTTGGGCGCTGAAGGAATGGGATGCAGCGGTAACGGCCCTGCTCCAGGGACAGACAATTTTGCTGCTGCGGAAGGGCGGCATTCGGGAACAGCAGGGGCAGTTCTCGGTGGTGACGCGCCAGGGGTTGCTGCTGCCCACCTTCGAGCACCAAAAGCCAGGGCTGATTAAGCCAGAGTTTCAAGACCTGGTGCAACCCACCCCAACGGACGAAAAGCCCGAATCCGTAATCTTCTCAGGCTGGGCCGAAATTACCCACGGGTTCACCCTGCCCTCCACCGAAGCCGCCCTAGACCTCGTGCCCGACCTGATTTGGACAAGCCAATTTGTGCAAGAACGCCTCCAGTGGCAGTCGGAACGCCCGCTCTACGGCCTGTTGCTGCGGGCCTATCGGTTTAACAACCCCGTGACGCTACCGTGGCACAGCGGCTATCGAGGATGTCGCTCCTGGGTGGAACTAGGGCAAAGCGTCGGTGTAGAAGACAGCACCCCCGCTCTCACTGATACCGATTATCAGCACCGAGTCTCGCGCCTTTTGGCCGATCTGCCCGATGAGGCGGCAATGCTTTAGGCAAACCCAGGCCTAGGGTGAGAGACGTACGGGTGATCTAAAGAAGGGTGCTAGACTTTTTTTGGCAATGGTTTCCGCCGTTGGTCGTTGGCCCCTGCGGTGACGAATCGGACGGCACCCCCGGAGTAGGACATCCCGATGGCACCCAAACCCAAACCTCCAGAGCTTCCGGTGATTGGCACGGTGAAAGGGCCGGGGGAGACGGGCAACCAATATTTGTTCATCACCGCCGACCATCGCCAGGTGAAGATTGGCGAGTTTGTCTACTACCGGGTGGATGTGGTGGACTTGCCCCAGGCGGAGATTTTGGGCAAAATTTCGGCCCTGACGTTGATCGACCACCTGCCCGACCGCCTCTTTGCCGACCCCGACATCAACCCGGAGGCCATCGCCGCCCTGGTGGGGTTTGCCCATCCCAACCCGGAGATCTACGAGGTGACGGTGGATGTGGTGGGCTATTTCCATCCGGCCCTGGGCTTTATTAACCCCCGCATGGCCCCCGATCCAGGCGCAAAGGTCTACCTGGCGGACGATGCCAGTTTGCAGGCCATCATCAACAAAAAGCAGCCCCAGGCGGCGGGGTCGGCCCACATTGGTTCCCTGCTGCTGCGGCCCGGTGGACGGGTGCCCGTGGCCCTGGATGTGAAGGAACTGGTGAGCACCCACATGGCGATTTTGGCGGGGACGGGTTCCGGTAAGTCCTACACGGCGGGGGTGTTGATTGAGGAACTGATGAGCCCCTACAACCGGGCGGCGGTGCTGATTTTTGACCCCCACGGCGAGTACGGCACCCTCACCGATATGCGCGGCCATCCGGCCTTTGCGGCGGACGATGGCTATAGCCCAGCGGTGAAAATCCTCACCCCCGACGACATCCGCATTCGCATGTCCTCCCTGGATTACTACGATATTTTGACCCTGCTGCCCGACATGAGCGACCGCCAGCAGGCCATCCTCAACAAAGCCTTTAGCCTGCTGGGCAAGCACAAACTGGGCGACCACCGCTGGGATGTGCAGGATTTGATCGCCGCCTGCTACGAATCCGACCGCAGCACCGACGACGAAGGCAACGAAAAAACGGGTTCCTCTGCCCCCGCCCTAGAGTGGAAATTGGGCAAGCTGGAACGGTCGGATTATTTTCACCGAATGCAGCACTTGGCCCCAAAGGATTTGTTTGCCCCCGGACAAGTCACCGTGTTGCAAATGAACGAAATTAGCCAGGAAGAACAGCAGGTGATTTGTGCGGCGGTGCTGCGCCAAAGCTACCAGGCCCGCATGAACACCGCCAAGGACAAAATCGCCCCCGACGACGAAAACTATCTGCCCTATCCGGTGTTTATCCTGGTCGAAGAAGCCCACCGCTTTGCCCCCGGCCACGAACCCTCCCGCTGCAAGCAAATTCTGCGGACGATTCTCAGCGAAGGCCGCAAATTCGGCATGGGCGTCGGCCTGATTACCCAACGTCCCGGCAAGCTCGATTCCGATGTGCTGTCCCAGTGCATGAGCCAATTTCTGATGCGGATTGTGAACCCCGTAGACCAGGAAAGCCTGAAGTATGGCGTGGAAGCCGCCGGACGGGATTTGCTCCAAGAACTGCCCTCCCTCACCAAGGGCCAGGTGATTGTGTCAGGGGCTTGCGTCAACACCCCCGTCCTTTGCCAGGTGCGCCAGCGCAAAACCAAGCACGGTGGCGAAACCATGGATGCCCCGGCAGCATGGCTGGGCTATTTTCAATCCCACCGCAAACAGGCCCGCCAGATGGAAAAGGCCCCCCTCGCCAAACCGGGCAAAGCCGCCGAAACCTTTGGCGGTGTGAGTATTGAATAGGAAACGGCCCCGCTCCATGGCCTAGAACGGTGGCGCAGGCTATTCCTAGAGGATCCGTAGATTGGCCCCGTTAGGGTTTTGTGGACTGGGAGGATTGGGTGGTCTTGGGCCATTTCAGGCGAGGGTGGTGTAGGGCCAGCGCCTGTTGGAGGTGGGTGGCCATAAGGCTGGGGGATTGATCTTGGCGGGCCAGGGCGGCGGCGGTGTGGGCCAGGGTTTGGATATCGCCACCGCTGAGGGGGAACTGGGCCAGGGTCGTCCAGGGCAGGTTGCGGTGCAGGGGCAGGTCTGCCGGAAGGGCTTGTTTCCAGAGGGTTTTGCGGGCGGTGGCGGTGGGCATTGGCAGGCCAATTACACCATCACAGCGCTGTCGCCAAGCCAGTTTGATGCTGTGCAACGGGTGGGCGGCAAAAAGCGTTAGGCCCGGTTGGCTTTGGCGCTGGGTAAGCCATTGTTCTACCAGGGCGGATTCTAGGATGGGGGTGCGGCCTAGCCAAGGCTGGGAATTTTTGATCAGCAGCACCCCAGGGGGCAGGGCGGCAAGGGCAGCAAAGAGGGTTTCGTAGTCGGCTTCGGTGGTGGCGGCTAGGTCTAGCACCGTCAGCGGTAGGCCAAGGCGATGGGCGATCCAGCGGGCGGTTTGGGTTTTGCCTGTGCCCTTGTCTCCGGTAAGTAGCACCACAGGATGGGCCTCGGATGGGACGAGGGCGCAGAGGGTATCCAGTTGGCTGATCACCGGGTCGGGCAGCACCAGGGGCGGCTCGGCCTCGGTGGGGGGCAGGGCTTGCAGGGGCGGAGCCAGGGCGGCGGTAAGCCAGGACTGAATCTGGCTGGGGTCGGGGTTTTCGGACAGCAGGTAGGTGGTGAGGGGTTCCGCCAGACGCAGGTGGCGGCTGAGCAGGGTGGTGTCTTCGGTGCTGGCCCATTCCACCAGCCCCAGGCTAACCAGGCGACCGCTGGGGGCAATCATCGGGCGGGCCTGCCGCCATTCTTGGTCGTTGCGGCAGAGCAGGCGCAGGCAGAGATCCACCGTGGGCAAATCCCATTCCGATTCGTCGTGCTGGTATTGCAGATAGCCGTAGAGCCGCCCGAAGCGCTGGTTAATTTCTGGGGCCAGGGCCATCAAAATCACGTTTTTCTCGAAGGCGCTGAGCTGGAGCTGATCCCGCAGTTGGGGGAGAGCGAGGGAAACCCCCTGCTGCTGGCTGGCCTGGATGCGGGCTTCGAGGTGCTGGGCGTAGTTGGCCCCTCGGTTAGCAGCGGCCTTGGGCGGACGAGCATGGTCATAGCCCGGTTTGCCATTGAGGGACACGATCCCCTTCCACCAGTGGCTCGTCACCCGATCCTGATCGGAGATGGCAAAATCATCCACCTCTTCGATTTCCCGCTTTTGGCGCGACATCGCCACCATCAACAATCGATCCAGCCAAGCCAGCTCGGTTTTTAGGTAGGCCCAGTTGTCGATGAAGGGAAGCGCCTCATGGGGTGTGGACATGGCCAAGGACTCGGATAAATTCTAGGGGTAGGCCATCGGCATCGGCGAGGAAAGCCACCTCGTAAACGTGATCGCCAATGATTTGCTGCTGGGGTTCTAGGAGTACCCTAAGCATACCCGCCGCCGTCCCGTCCTTAGCAGGGGTGGAATCCGCCATGCCATCCACTGCAGAGGTCCCCACGCCAAAGGCTTGCCGCAGTTCCGCCAGCCAATGGGGCAAACTCTCCACCCGATCCGTCAGATCAAAGGACAGGTGGTAATAGCCCGTATAGTGCTCGTCGTGGAAGGCATCGGCGGCGGGACGGGGCTCTGGAATTTGGATCAGCTCAATCCGTCCACCCAAGCCCTCCATCCAGCAGGCGAGGGTCATGCCCGTGGTGAAGCGCTCCCGCACCTCAAAGCCTAGCCGTTCGTAAAAGGCGATGGCCCGGTGAATATCGGCGGTGCGAATAGAAGCATGGTGAAGCATAGTATCGGATAGGCGGATAATCCTATCTCTCGATGGGTGTGGCGCTTGGGGACAATACAGGAGCTGATTTTCGATCCCTTAAAATCACTCAGTCCCCCAAAAATGAGTATCCAAATCTTCCATCAATCCTGTTATTCAAACAGCCGAAAATAGGGATACCGAACGGGCACTCCGGGTTCTTTTTCGAGGGTGAAGTTAATGACCGCCCACTGGGGATCGTCCGCTTCGGAGGGGCTAAAGTCTACCGGGAGACCGTAGAGTTTCGGGGCGGCGGAGGCATCGGCCTGCCCGCGCCAGGGGGAGTTACGCTCTAGGTAGCCGTTGACCAAATCCTTGTAGCGCTCGGCAATGATCACCTTGGTCGCCCGATAACCCTGGGTATAGAGACGATCTAGGGCTTCGTGGATTTCAAAGCGGATGCCGTCGGGGTGGGTGTGTTGGCGATACCATTCCCCCTCCCACTGTCGCCAGTGCCGTCCCGATTGCAAATGCACCAGATCCTTCGTGTCGGGGTTGGCCTCAAAGGCTCCGTGGCGGGTGCAGAGGTAGGTATCCGTCAGGGTGAGGGCCGGGATGGTTTGCCGACAGTGGGGGCACTGGATTTCTGGGCCGTAGATGGGGTATTGCAGGGCGGAATTAACCATTGGGCAGAAACCAGACACTTCCTCTAGGGGGCTGATCAAGATGATGCTGTAGCCGTATTATACCGTTGGGATTCGGCAGACTCCGTAGCCAACGTGGCGGAGGAAGGGCGAAAATCCCTAAAATCCTGGGGAATTTCCGGCCCAGAACCGCCAGAGGGACTTGTCCCGGCTGATACTGTATTGAATGATTGTCCTGCGCGTCAGCATTCCCCTATGTCTTTGATTTGGCCCAGTCCCGATTGTTCCCAAGCAGCCTTTGTGGCCCCCAATGCCACGGTGATGGGCCAGGTCATCCTTCAGGAGGGGTGCAGCATTTGGTATGGGGCGGTGGTGCGCGGCGATGTGGAGTCCATTACCATCGGCCCCTACAGCAATGTGCAGGATGGGGCGATTCTCCACGGCGATCCGGGGCAGCCCACCTATTTGGCGGATCGCGTCACCGTGGGCCATCGGGCGGTGATCCATAGCGCCCACATTGAAACCGGAAGCCTGATCGGCATTGGGGCAGTGGTGCTGAATGGGGTGCGCGTCGGCAGCGGCAGCATCATTGGGGCGGGGGCCGTGGTGACGAAGGATGTGCCGCCCCGTTCCCTGGTGATGGGTGTTCCCGGCAAGGTCATCCGCGAGGTCTCCGAAGCCCAAGCCCTTGATCTAATTGAACACGCCCAGAAGTATTACCAGTTAGCCCTCGTCCATGGGGGCAAAAGCACCGACCTGGGGTTTCACTGATGGGCTGCACGGATGGGCTGCACGGATGAGTTGCATGGATGGGCTGCATGGATGGGCTGCACTCATTCGGGTGCCACCCACAGGCGGCTCCTACGTCAGCGCGTTGCACGCAAGGTCGTCAAACTAGCTCACAAACCTAGCTCACAAACCTAGATGGCCGCTAGGGGCAGGCTCCTTAACGGCGTGTTAACCGAAGTTTTACCGACACCTTTCGTTAATTCTGCTACAGTTTTATGTGGAAATACGGATGTTTTTGGTGTGTTATTAACTCCGAAACAAGGATCGGCTCTAAGCAAAATCGCGACGACGATTTTTGATCATGGGCTGATCGCAAGCGTTGGCTAACAAGCTGATGAAGCCCAGCTTTTCCGGTCTAGGGAAGGCGGTTTTCATGCAGTTCTGCCAAGACCCGGTCAATTTTGACATTGCTTTTTGCGTGCAGGAAATAGGAGGAACCTCTTTGGGGGTTGCTCTATTTTTTAGCGCCTTCATAACGTGCAGGTCGTGACATCACTCAGCAGGGAATTACAGGCTATGACGACGGATTTAAACGGAACTCTGTATGCCCAGACCTCGGATCTGGATTTGATTTTGGTGGGCCGGATGCAGATTACCGAGTTCATGTACCAGGGGGCCAACGGCGAATTTATCGAGTTCACCAACGTGGGCACCGCTCCGGTAGACATGACCGGATGGAGCTTTGACGACGACTCCCGCACCCCTGGGTCCTTTGACCTCAGTGCCTTTGGCATTGTGCAACCGGGTGAATCGGTAATTTTGACCGAGGCCACGGCGGCGGCATTCCGGGCCGCTTGGGGCTTGGATGCGTCGGTGAAAGTGATTGGTGGCTTGGCGGGCAGCAACAACCTAGGCCGCAACGACGAAATCAACCTCTATGACGCTGAGGGCAACCTAGTGGATCGCCTCTCCTACGGCGACCAAGCTTTCCCCGGCACCCCCCGCACCCAAGGCTTTAGCGCCTGGACGACCGCAGACAACCTCGACTCAACGACCGTGAACGCGGGTTGGGTGGCGTCTACGGTCAACAACACCCAAAATGCCCGCACCTCCAGCGGTGGCGACCTGGCCAGCCCCGGTATTTTCAACACGTCCGACACCTTTGGGGTGACGTTGATCGAATCCGGCGGCACCACCCAAGTCACCGAGGGCGGCGCATCCGACACCTACACCCTGGTTCTGCGGAGCCAACCCACCGCCGATGTGGTGATTACCCTGAATCCCGGCAGTCAGCTCACCACGGATCGCACCACCGTTACCTTTACCGCCGCCAACTGGAACATTCCCCAGGTGATCACCGTTACGGCGGTGGATGACACCCTGGTGGAGGGCGACCACACGGGCACCATTGCCCACAGCGTCTCCAGTGCCGATGCCAACTTCAACGGGCTGGGGATTCGCGCCGTCACCGCTGCCATTGCCGACAACGACGCCCCTCCCCCCGCCACCGTTAGCCTTGTAGCCACCGATGCCAATGCGGCAGAATCCGGCACCGTGGTGAATACGGGCACCTTCACCGTTACCCGCGAAGGCGACCTCACCGCCGATCTGATTGTTACCTACACCGTGGGCGGCACCGCCACCAACGGCATTGACTACAACCGCCTCAGTGGTCGTATTGTCATCCCGGCGGGCGAAACCAGCGCCACCATCACCATTACCCCGGTGAACGATGCCAACCCCAACGAGGGGCCGGAGACGGTGATCCTCACCCTGGTATCCTCGACGGACTACGGATTGGGGGCCAGCACCAGCGCCACCGTCACCATCGAGGACAACACCACGGGTAGCCTGCGCCAGGTGGGTACCATCACCAGCGCTAACGGGGCCGAAATCTCCGCCTTTGACCCCGCCAGTCGGCGGCTGTACGTGGTGGCCGGAGACCGCATCGAAATCTTCAGCCTCAGCGCCACGGGGGCATTGTCCTTGGTGGGCGACCTGCCCCTAGGGTTTGCCGCTCCGGCGGGGGTGAATGTGCTGCCCAACAGCGTCGCCATCAAAAACGGCATCGTCGCCGCCGCCTACGCCATCGTGGACAGCGCCACCGGAGCCCAGCGCCGAGGCCAGGTCAGCTTCTACGATGCCGCCACCGGAGCCCTGTTGAACGCCGTGGAAGTGGGCTACCTGCCCGATATGGTGGTGTTCTCCCCCGACGGCACCCGCGTGCTGACCGCCGATGAGGGCGAACCCAACAGCTACGGACGGGCCGATTCCTTCGACCCCGAAGGTTCCGTCAGCATCATCGACATCAGCAACGGGGTGGCCAACGCCACGGTACGCACCGCCGACTTCCGGGCCTTTAACGACCAGGCCGATGCTCTGCGGGCCGCTGGGGTACGGATCTTTGGCCCCGGTGCCACCGTGGCCCAGGATTTGGAGCCGGAATACATCACCTTCTCCGGCGATGGGCGGCTGGCCTACGTCACCCTGCAAGAGAACAACGCCCTCGCGGTGGTAGACATCGCCACGGCCACCGTCACCCGGATCATTCCCCTGGGCTACAAAGACCACAGCCTGCCGGGGAACAGCCTGGATGCCAGCGACCGGGATAGCGGCGTTAACCTCCAAAACTGGCCTGTGTTTGGCATGTTCCAGCCCGATGCCATCGCCAGCTACACCGTCAACGGCCAGACCTTCTTCATCACCGCCAACGAAGGGGATGCCCGCGACTACGCAGGCTTTGCGGAAGAGGTGCGGGTGGGGGCCAACGGCTACGTGCTGAACCCCAGCGTCTTCCCCAACGCGGCGGAACTGAAGCGCCCGGAAAACCTGGGTCGCCTCACTGTCACCAACGCCACGGGCGACCTGAACGGCGACGGCACCTTCGACCGCATTGAGGTCTTCGGCACCCGTTCCTTCTCCATTTGGGACAGCAACGGCAACCTGGTCTTCGACAGCGGCGACGAACTGGAGCGCCTCACCCTAGCCCAGGTGCCCAGCATCTTCAACTCCAACGGCAGCTTCACCGACAACACCTTTGACACCCGCAGCGACAACAAAGGCCCAGAGCCCGAAGGCGTGGTGGTCGGCGTGGTGAACGGGCGCACCTATGCCTTCATTGGCCTAGAGCGCACCGGGGATGTGGTGGTCTACGATGTCACCAATCCGGTCAGCCCCACCTTCATCGAATACATCAACGTGCCGGGGGATGTGGGCATCGAAGGGCTCACCTTCGTCAGCGCCAACCAGAGCCCCACGGGCGTGCCCCTGCTGATTACCACCAACGAGGTCAGCAACACTATTTCGGTGTTTGAGTTCACCCCGCCGCCGCCGCCCTTCAACGTCATCTCCGGCACCAACGGGCGCGATGTGTTGCTGGGCACCGACGGCTGGGATCGCATCCTGGCCAGCCCCGGCCCCGACGTGATTACCACGGGCGGCGGACGCGATCAAATCGTCTACACCCACCTCAACCAAAGCGGCGACACCATCACCGACTTCCAGGTTGGGGCCGATCAACTGGTCTTCACCGACCTGCTGACCAGCATCGGCTATGGTGGCACCAACCCCCTCGCCGATGGCCTGATCCAAATCCGCAACCTGGGCAACAGTGGCCGCGCCCAGCTTTCCATCGACCTAGACCGCACCGGGGGCGGACGCAACCAGTTCACGAACTTCATCACCTTCCAAGGGGTGGATGCCGTGGCCCTCAGCAACCCCGATAACTTCGTGTTCTAGGGCGGTTCCCAGCCTCAGAGCGTTTACGCTGTCCCATGCTAAATCCCAGGGTTCTGAAAGGACTCTGGGATTTTTTGCGCCTCCCTTGCCTATGGGACGATAGGCTGTTGAAACAAGCTGTCGTTTTTGGAGCCAGCGCCACGTTACCCAGCGACCTACTGATCTATCGCTACCAAGGAGAGGCCATTAAGCCCCATCGGTTGGCCTTGAATGGGGCAAATCGGGCCATGGCCACGGACTTAATCGACATTTTCCAGGCCCAAGTGGGGCAAACCCAGGGCGACCTCAACCGCCAACTTCAGGACTTGGAAGGGGAAGACACCAACTACCGCATCCGGCGAGGGCTGGCCCATCTGCTGCGAAACCACTTCACCACCTTCGAGCAGGTTAGCCCTCTAGAACCAGAGGATCTGCGGCAACGCATCTTTGCCCTCGCCGCCCAGGTGGCCCCTTCCCCCAACACCAGCCAGCGCCTCTATGACCAACTCAGCCAGCAACTCAGTCAGGAATTGGATCGCGAAGTCACCGTGGACGAGGTGCGCCAGGGGCTCTACGCCGACCTGCAAGAAAACCGTATCCTCACCACCTTTGACGCCCCCGCCCCCGACGCCCTGCTGCACCGCTACAACCTCTCCCAAACCCAGGGCGTCTTCTACAAAGCCAGCGATTTGGTGATGCACCTCTACCGCAACGATCCGGGGGAATACAAGCTGATGTTCCGCTACCTCAAGCTGTTTCGACTGATGACCTACATCGAAGGCGACGCCGACCAGGGCTTCACCATCACCATCGACGGCCCCGCCAGCCTGTTCAAACCCAGCACCCGCTACGGGGTCGATATCGCCAAGCTGATCCCCGCCATTTTGCACGTCAGCCGTTGGCGACTCACCGCCACCCTGCAAATCAAAGACAGCTACAGCCAGCAAATCCGCAGCCGCCAATTCACCCTCGATAGCGACTGCGGCCTCGTCACCCACTATCCCCCCGGCAAGCCCTACGACAGCATGATTGAAGAATCCTTCGTCAACCGCTGGCCCGCCGATTCTCCCTGGAAACTGGAGCGCGAAGTAGACCTCATCCCCATCCCCGGCAGCGTCATGATTCCCGATTTTCGCCTCGTCCACACCGACGGGCGGGAATATCTGCTAGAAATCGTCGGCTATTGGCGACCGGAATACCTCCGCAAAAAGTTCGCCCAAGTCCGCAAATCCGACCGCACCAACCTAATCCTCGCCATCTCCGAACGGCTGAACCTAGAAAAAGCTGGGGTGGACGTGAACCAAGTGCCCGTGCCCATCGTGTGGTTCAAAACCAAGCTGCAACCCAAGGCCGTTTTGGAGGTGTTGGAATTATAGGAGAGAGGAAGGAATAGATGGCTGAATCACAGTACATATAGCTTGAGAACTAATTTCTAAGCGAATTGGCTTAATTCTCTACTTACCAATAATTCCGTAAATACACGCAAAATTCCTAAGCTTTTGCTATCGGCTTAGGAGAGTTGCCACTTTAAATGGACTCGCTTATTATTAGGTTATAGCTTGTGCAATATGCAACAGACTTTGTACATCATAAAAATCATCTCCAGAAAGAACGGGTGTCAGGAAGTCCCATAAGTCTTGACTAGTAATATTCCTGAATCTTGATGTGCATTTTTCAGTCATGTTCTCCGTAATACCTCGGATGTAAGGACCTGCGTCACCCAAAATGATTGACCTGCTAGAATTCTCATCTGATATTGAATTGATAATAGAAGATGTCTCAGAATCTTCAGATGAAAACTCCAATGGGTTTTTGGTGGACGAAAGTGATATTAGCCAGATTATATCTGTTGAGGGTGTTGTCAAATTATTTAGACAACTCGGATATCAATCTTCAGACAATCCATATCCAATAGAAGCAGACATTCGATCTAGATATTCGGTATTTAATAGTGCCATTAATGAAATTTATTTAATTGCTGATTATAAAGATAGCAGTAGTATTTTTCAGATATTTTTTATAGACTTTAGATTTATCGACCTCACATTATCGAAGACAAAAGAATATTTAAAGAAAGTACATAGAGCCTTAGATAGCATAGATAATGTATCAAGAAAAGTACTGGTTGGAGTATATAACTATGAAAACATAATATTTGCATCTGCTCGTGCTTCTACTAATAATCCAAGACATGAAAGGAAAATTTTTTTTGCATTTCTCTCTGTAGATCGCATATATCCTGATTTTAGATCACTAAGATACATTGATTCTCTTAGATTAAATCGAGATCAGAAACCTTTCGAGATTCATTATCAACAACATCAGATAATTCGTGACTTAAATATATTCAAGAAAGCTGAATCAACTCGCGGCAAAGGGTCGCGAAAACCATCTGATAGTATACTTATATATCTTTTAGAAATTGGCCGCACTCGCTTACTCAGGGCGGAGGAAGAAATTGAACTGGCCCGTAAAATTGCGGACCTGATGAAGCTAGAGCGCATTTTTGATGAAATTTCTGACAACTGGGATGAAAAGTTCCAGAGCCTACCCCAGGAACTGACTGCTGAAGAGTGGGAGCAATGGGCCGCTGCCGTCATGCAGGACGAAGGCACCACCTTTACCGTGGGTGCCTTTTGCCATCGCGTCCATGTGGGGCGACGGGCCAAAGACAAAATGGTGCAGTCTAACCTGCGGCTGGTGGTTTCCACCGCCAAGAAGTATTTGAACCGTGGTCTTGAATTCCAAGACTTAATCCAGGAAGGTAGCCTAGGGCTGATTCGCGCCGCTGAAAAGTTCGATCCCGAAAGAGGCTGCAAGTTCTCCACCTACGCGACCTGGTGGATTCGCCAAGCCATCACCCGGGCGATTGCCGATCAATCCCGCACCATTCGCCTACCCGTCCACCTGTACGAAACCATTTCCCGCATTAAAAAGACGACCAAGCTACTTTCCCAAGAACTGCGACGCAAGCCCACCGAGGAAGAAATTGCCGTCCGCATGGAAATGACCACTGAAAAGCTGCGCTTTATTGCCAAAGCAGAACAGCTTCCCCTTTCCCTCGAAACCCCCATTCATAAAGGGGAAGATACTTGCCTGGGAGACGTTATTGAGTTTGATGGTGAAACCCCCGAAGATCAGGTATCCAAGAGTTTACTGTGGGAAGATCTCGAAAGCGTTCTGAGCACCCTCAGCCCCCGTGAGCGGGATGTGCTGCGGCTGCGCTACGGCCTAGATGATGGCCGGATGAAAACCCTGGAAGAAATTGGTCAGATTTTTAACGTCACTCGCGAGCGCATTCGCCAGATTGAAGCGAAGGCGTTGCGTAAGTTGCGCCACCCCAACCGCAACAGCATTCTCAAGGAATATATTCGATGAAATGTATGCAGAAAAATGATCAATCCCCAGATAATTTACTAAGCACGAGTAATCAAGAATCTGAAGAAATTCAGGAAAAATCCTTGTCAATATAGCTTTCAATATATTTTTATATCTGGATCGACTCGCAATATACTGGTCATTCTTAGATAAGGAGCTGATTAAATCTCATGCACCTACCTGACTATATTGATAATGATCTCCATAAACTTGAAGACGTACTCCGCACGCTTATCCTGCATCATTCAGAGAGAGAGCTAGACATTGTTACAGGCTATTTCCAGGTGGAGGTATGGTCTAGGCTTCAGGAAGGATTTAACCAGTTAAACGGCTTACGCTTACTGATTGGTCGGGAGCCATCTGTTAGACCAGCAGAGATTGATCGCATTGATTTGAGGACGTATTATCGTCGTAATATCCAGGAGCAATTAGATCAACAAGATTTTAATCGCGACTATAAGGCACTAATTGAGAACTTAATTAACTTTCTCAAACAAGATCACGTACAAGTAAGACTATATGGTGGTGCTGAGGGGGCAAGTGCTAAATTCCTTCATGCAAAAGCTTATATCTTCGACCATAACAGCATCATTGGTTCCAGTAATTTGACACCATCCGGTCTGTCAGGCAATACAGAGTTAAACATTCTGATTAAGCAAGAATCAATAAGTCGGGATCTTCGACAGAATTGGTTTCAGAAATTTTGGAACGATCCAGAGGTCGATCAAGATTACAAGCCCAAGCTTTTAGATATTTTAGAAAGCTCGAAATTTGGCAGCAAGCAATACACACCTTATCAGGTCTTTATTAAAGCATTATTTGAGCTTTTTCGAGAGGATATTCAGAACAACGGCGATGGTCGGACAGTACTAGATTTAGCCAGTTTTCAGCAAGAGGGTTTTGAGCGAGCCGTTAGACTATTAGATCGCCACCAATCTGTGATGATAGCCGATGCTGTAGGCTTGGGAAAAACGTTTATTGGATTGCGTCTGATTGAACATTACTTAGTTAAAGATAGGGAACCAGGTCGTGTGCCCCGTGCCTTAGTCATTTGTCCAGCTCAGCTTCGGAATTTAATTTGGCGCAAAAAACTAGATGAGTTTGGACTTAAAGCTGATATCGTTTCCCAAGAAGAACTTGGGCGCACCACGTTTAATGTTGGAGCCTATAAGAATCATGACATCATCGTTATAGATGAGTCACATAATTTTAGAAACTCTGGAACAAATCGCTATCAAAACCTTCAAAAACTTTTGGGCGCAGGGAAGCGAGATAAAAAGATCGTGCTGTTAACAGCAACACCTATCAATAACAGTATTTACGATCTATATCACCAGATATTACTCATGGCTCGCAATATAGATTCATACTATCGAAGCTGGGGAATCCATAATCTAAAAGGCTATTTTAATGCACTTTCCAAGGGCAATGCTGACATTACTGAATTACTACTCCAAACAATGGTAAGACGATCTCGGCAGGATGTAATTAAGCGGCAAGAGGCAGGAGAAGAGATTAAGATTGCAGGAAAAGAGATTCGATTTCCCCAGCGAAAGCTAGAAAAATTTACCTATAACTTTGAAGATAGCTTTGAAGGGCTATATGCTGAAATCGGAAAACAGATTGAGCAATTACACTTAGCTCCATATAATATTGAATCCTTTAAGCGTAGGCAGAGCAGAGATGAGAAGATTCAAGTAAAACGAAATAAAGCTTTGGTTGCCTTGATGCAGTCTCTATGGCTAAAGCGATTAGAAAGTTCAATTGCAGCATTTGAAGCTAGTATCCAAACACAGAGAAATTTTCAAGCTAAATTTTTAGATTGCATAGATGATAGCAAGGTTTTAAATTCAAAAATGTTCCGCAAGATCATCGCAGCGGAAACTGATCCAGAAAGCAATATTGAAATTAGTGAACTTTTGAATTCATTAGAAAATATCTCTATTGCAGACTATGATATTCATCAGCTAAAAGAAAGAATATCTGATGACTCTAAGAGTTTGAAAGATATTCTCGACAAGCTACGGAGAATTCAAGATTCTGTAGCGCAAGGAAAAGACTATGATCGGAAGCTAATGGCTTTTAAGAATCTAACAAGATCAGATTTGAAAGGCAGAAAAATTTTAGTATTTAGCTACTTCAAAGAAACAGCTCTATATCTACATAGAGAACTCCTTCGGGATGAAGAGTGGCTTAAAGCTATGGAGATAGTAGATGAACAGGGTAAACGCAAACCTAGGATAGACGTACTGACTGGAGCAACATCAGGGCAGCAACGATGGGAAAAGGTTAGACGATTTGCGCCTAGTTCCAACTGTGAAGACGAAGAACAATATCAAGATGCTCAGGACAATCCTATAGATATTCTGATTTGTACTGATGTCTTGTCTGAGGGACAAAACCTTCAGGATGCTGGGATACTCATTAACTATGATCTGCACTGGAATCCAGTGCGAATGATTCAGAGGGCTGGTAGGATTGATCGCATTGGTACTCTCCATGACCTGCTCTTCATTTACAACTGCTTTCCCGAAGAGGGGCTAGAGAATCTGATCAATCTAGTGAAGCGTCTTCAAGATCGAATTGCCACTATCGATAGTGAAGTCGGCTTAGATGGTAGTGTTCTAGGAGAAGAAATCTCAGACAGATCAATCGACGAACTAATACGTCTTAATCAGGCAGATAGCGAAGCCGAAAAAACAGCTATACTCAATGATCTAGAGCAAAGTGTTGAATTTATTTCTGCCGATCAGATGAGATTCCCTCTTTTAGATTTCCTAGCTCAGTCAGGGCAAGAAATGATCGAGGATATTCCTATGGGAATTCACAGCACTCGAACAGACGGAATAGATGGGGTTTTCCTCGCATTTCGAGCTAAAGATCGTCATTTTTGGCATTTTTATCATCGAATCAATGGCAAGATATCTACAGATAATACTTCTGCTATCAAAGAAAAGCGGAAGATCTTTAAGATGATCGAATGTACATATAATGACTACCCTAATAATTTAATGCCAGTAATTTTCGATTATTTGATTTTTCCTATTCTGGAGGACGCAATCAACAATGTTCTAGAGGAACTTAAGCAAGTTCAGACAAGATCCAGAATTCCTAGAAAAATGAATAAGCTTATCAACACCATTTACACAGCTTTAACCGATCAAGACTGGATAAAAAGTCTCAATGATATACCGATGGATTCCTTGGATAAGGTCACAAGTATTCTGATGAATGAAGAGCTGAGAGCTTACGATAAGGAGATTCGAGTAATATGGAATAGCTTTAAAGAGCATGGTAACAGGCTTGCTCTAGTAGATTCTTTAGATGAGTTTTTTGTGGAGCAGGAAATCGGGCGCGACCTTTTGACTGCGCATGAAGAAGAACAGCCTTATGAATCCATTGTCCATAATGACATTCAGTTAGTTTGCTATGAATGGTTTAAGTCTCAATAAGCCTAGTTGAACACCCTCAAAGAAATTGCCCAAGTCCGCAAATCCGACCGCACCAACCTGATCCTCGCCATCTCCGAACGGCTGAACCTCGAAAAAGCCGGGGTGGACGTGAACCAGGTGCCTGTGCCCATCGTGTGGTTCAAAAACAAGCTGCAACCCAAGGCGGTACTAGAGATTTTGGATCCCTAGACGCTATCGAAAGCAAGAACGGTAAGCCTTTGTCGCCTACGCGCTAGCCGCCATGCTATACGCCGATGCCCTGCTCAGGGGCTATCATGCCACTATTGCCAACCCCCGCTGGCCTATGCCCTTGCCCTTGCCACCCACCCCGGTTCCCTGGCTCCAGGTGATGACGGATCGCATCGTTGAGCAGTTTGATCCCCTCAAAATTATCCTGTTTGGCTCCCATGCCAGGGGAGACGCTACGGCAGATAGCGATATTGATCTGCTGGTGGTGTTTGCTGAGCTAACACACAAGCGGGAAACGACCATCGCTATCCGCAGCATCTTGGCAGATTTACCCGTTGCTAAGGATATTGTGGTGACAACCCCGGCAGAAATTAAGGAGTATGGAGATTTAGTCGGCCCAATTCTCAGACCTGCTCTCCGAGAAGGCAAGGTGATTTATGAGCGAGATGAATAAAATTATCGTTGAGACTCGCCGCTGGATGGCCTATGCTCAACGGGACTTCACCGCCGCGCAAACCCTGGCGCGTGAAGGGGATACGTTTGCTCCACAAATTTGCTTTTTGGCGCAACAAGCTGCTGAGAAAAGCTTAAAAGCAGCCCTAATTTTTCTCCAGATAGAGTTTCCGTTTCGTCACGACTTGGAACTTCTCGCCTCACTTTTTCCCAAAGACTGGGCCTGTAGCCAACTTGCTAACCTGCCAAGGTTGACAGAATGGGCTGTTGAGAGCCGCTATCCTAGCAGCCTAGAAGATCCAACCCAAGAGGATGCCCAAGCTGCCTTGGCACTGGCCCAGGAAGTGCTGTCATCCGTCCAAGCTGACTTGGTACAGCGGGGTTTTTCACTGTCGCCCTAGGTGAAGAGATTGTGACCTAGGGCAAAAACTGATTGAAATTGTCCTACCTCTAGAGTTCATCAAATATGGAGTCGGCCAAACAAGATGCAGCGTGAGACAGTTCTGGAATTCTTAAAGCAACATCAAACGGCATTAAAGGATTTGGGAGTGCGATCCCTTGCTCTATTTGGTTCAGTGGCACGGGATGAAACTACCCCCACAAGCGATATTGATATTCTGGTTGAGTTGGAACCACCG
The DNA here is from genome assembly GCF_016403105.1 of Leptolyngbya sp. BL0902. Classification (NCBI taxonomy): domain Bacteria; kingdom Bacillati; phylum Cyanobacteriota; class Cyanophyceae; order Leptolyngbyales; family Leptolyngbyaceae; genus Leptolyngbya; species Leptolyngbya sp. BL0902. The sequence continues at coordinate 3,466,433 of NZ_CP046155.1, read as the reverse complement.
ATCACCTTTGATCGCTATATGGATATCAAGTTTTACCTAGAAGACAACCTGGGCAAAAAGGTGGATCTTGTAAGCTGGAAATCACTTAAGCCTCAGCTACAAGAGATAGTAGAAAAAGAGGCCGTCCATGTCCCGTGATCTTCGACTTTATCTGACCGATATTCTGACCGCAGGAGAAAAAGTATTACGTTATACCGAAGACATGGCCTTGGATAGCTTTGTGGCGGATGATCGAACTTTTGATGCTGTTATTCGCATGATGTGAGGAAACCTTAATGACGCTCGGACAACGACGATTCTGCGCCCTCTGGCTGGCCCCTTTGGCTGGGCTGTTGGTCGCGGCTCCTCCGCTGCTGGCCCAAACCCTGCCCTTGCCGGATCATCTCACCGACCTCAATTCTGCTGAGGGACAGGCGCGGTTGCGGGACAGCGAAGCCCTGGCCGATTACGTGCCCCTGACCAGCCAGTTTGTCACCCAAATTAACCAAGCCTTTTGCGGTGTGGCCAGTATGGTGATGGTGCTGAATGCCTTGAATGTGCCCGCCCCCCTCGCGCCGGAATGGGAACGCGGCTACTTCACCCAGGAGAATCTGTTTAACGACCAAACCGAGGCGATTATTCCCCAGGCCACCATTGCGCGGCAGGGGCTAACCCTGGCGGAACTAGCCGGAATTTTGGCCACCTACCCCGTTCAGGTGGACATTCACCACGGCAGCGAGGTCAGCCTAGGGGAATTTCGCGACCTGATTCGTGCCAACCTCGACACCCCCGGCAACTATGTGCTGATCAACTACCTGCGCCGCACCATCGGCCAAGAGCGGGGTGGCCACATTTCCCCCATCGCCGCCTACGATGCCGATACCGACCAGTTGTTGATTTTGGATGTGTCGCGCTACAAGTATCCCCCCGTGTGGGTGGAGGCTGATTTGCTGTGGCAGGCGATCAACACCGTAGATTCGGTATCGGGCCAAACCCGTGGTTTTTTGTTGATTGAGGCGCAATCTGGGGATGAGTGATCTGTCTAGCCTAAGTTTGTAGATTAAGTTTGTCGATCAAGACCTAACAAAGCCTTGCCTTGCCATCCCTCCCCTGAACTGTCACGCCTAAACCCCCATGTCTGACCTAGCCCTCATTCGCCAACTGGAAGACCTTCTGGGCCGCCCCCTAGAAGAAATCCCTGAAGCCCGGTTTGAACGGCACAGTCAAGCAATGGCAGTACGGGATTGGAAGAGTCCAGACCGCATTGAAAAAGGCTCCTGTTCTATCACGAGGAAGGGTACCGTTAGTGGGCTCTTTTTGAGACCTGTAACCAGTGAGCTATTGGTGGACTTTCCTTTCTGGCAGTTCAGCCACATCAGGCATTGGTTTCTATCTCAGGTCAACCTGCCGAGCTTTTCATTTTTAGCAGACCTGAAGGGGCTCACGTCGCTGGATTTAAGTGACAATCAAATCAGCGATATTTCATTTTTAGCAGACCCAAAAGGGAGCATCCCACTTTCGATGAAACAGTCAACTGGCGAGTTGCCCATTGAGGTAGGCACAGCGCAGATTCAACATCGCATTGACAGAGGCCGTATTCCAGTGGGCACCGGAGATTTGGAGGCGTCGCCCAATCTGTTTGACCGCTGACTCGACCGCCCCTGAGCCAATAGAACAGAGCTGCTCGCTCTGGTAGACCCCAGAGTTGATGATACGAGCCTGATGGGTACTCAGATAGGCTTCAAAATTGCGGGCTTGCTTGCGCCGATGGTTGGCGAAGAGCGCCATGCCGCCTCCACCTGACCCTGCCATAGCAGCGTTGCCGCCGCTGCTAAGCGCTTGAGCGACCCACCGACTTTATAGAGGTTTTCTTTGAGGTGATACCAATCCAGAATCTCTAAACGGGTCTCAACGGTGGTGAGTTGACTAAACAAATTCCACACCCCAGCGTGACCATCGCCCAGACAGACCAACGGGGAGAGCAATCGTTGAGCACTGAGATAATCAATCAGGCTCTCATTGTACCGTGGGTAGGCGTTAGTCTGGGTTGGTTTGGCCTTGCCAGCCGTCTACGGCATAGATGTCGCGCCCTTGACCGAGGGCAAAGCGCAGCGAGTGGGGTAGGTCTTTGCTGGAGGCGGTGATAAAAATCAACAGCCCGGCGAAGGTCATCACTCCGGCGAGGCCAAAGATGCCGCGATAGCTGAGGGCATCGGCAATGGTGCCAAAGATGGGGCCAGCCAGGGCGATGCCCACATCAAAGCCGACCATGGCGAGGCCAAAGGTGCGGCCTCGGTCGGCAGGGCTGGAGCGGTCGCCCATCAGGGCGGCAATCATGGGAATCAGGGTTCCAGCCCCAAAGCCTTGGATGACGCCCGCCAACAGGAAGAGAGGGGCGCTATCGGCCAGCCAGAACATTCCCATGGCGAAGCTGTAGATCAGCAGGCTGGCGGTAATGAATCGTCCCCGTCCGTGACGATCGGAGGCGCGACCCACGACGATGCGGGAAGTGAAACTGGCCACGGCAGAGGCGGTGTAGATCAGGCCCACGTTCAGGGCCAATCCGGCCTCGCGCACGTAGAGGGGAACAAAGGTGCTGAGGGTGCCAAAGGCGAGACCTACCAAGAGCAAAATCATCGCGGGAGTCCGCACGCGGCCCGACCAGAGCTGGCTCCAAAAGGTGGTGGCGTCGGTGTTGGTGCGGTCTACATGGGGACGTTGGGGTTCCTCTAGGCGCAGCACCAGGATGAGGCCCAGAAATCCCAGAACGCCCATCATCAAAAACGCTACCCGAAAGCCCGATGCTTCGTACAAAAAGCCGCCGAGGGCTGGCCCCAGGGCAAGGCCAATGGGGTTCACCAGGGTCATATAACCAATCAGTTCGCCGCGATTGGCGGGGGGCGCGAGATCTACCACTAGGGCGCTGTAGGCCACCACAAAAGCGGCAATGCTGAGGCCATGGAAGGCACGAATGGCAATCAGGGCGAGGATCGATCCATCCACCACAAAATCTCGCCCTGCCAGGGACACCGGAACCTGGAGGTGGGGCAGCATTTGCACCAGCAGATAGCCAAAGGGGGCCATGGCCACGGCGATCAGGCCAATGATCATCACCAGTTTGCGGCCACGGGTATCCGCCAAACGGGACAGGGTGGGGCGGGCCACCAAGAGGCCAATGGCAAAGGAGGCCATCACAATGCCGATTTGCTGACCGCTGCCGCCGAGGGTTTCGATGAACAAGGGCAGGGTGGGCAACAGCCCCGCCAATCCCGACCAAAAGCACAGCCCTGCGGCAAAGAGAACGGCTAAATTGGCCCGCACCGCTGGGCTAAAGGTGGAAAAAATCGTCACGGCGGAAGACTCCCCGATGAGGTGATCACGACATTGGGGTCAGCAACCCCTGTCTTAATGTAAACAAATATTTCAAGGCTCGACCAGGCAACGGGGGGCGGGGCAACCCTGCCTGTGTATTCTGCGTCCTACGGGCCAAAGGTAATGAAAGCCCTACATTTTATGTGGGTTGTCTGAATTTTCCTCGTCACCCACGGTAGTCAGGAAGTAGGCTACAAGGGGGGCCGTGTTGTCCGTCCATCCTAGGCCGCTTCTCTCACCTTGCCACAACGCCCGATGAACGCCCCACCATGAACCTACGCCAAAAGACCCTCCTATTGACGACGGTGCCCCTGCTGGGGTTTCTGGTGTTGGTCTATGCCAGTTTGTCGGTAATTTTGCAGCGCAGTTACCATCGCCTAGAGCAGGAGGACGCCCAGCGCAATGTGCAGAGGGTCGAGGAGGCGGTCATTAGTGATCTGAACCATTTGCACAGCCTCACTGAAGACTGGGCCGCCTGGGATGACACCTACCAATTTATGCGCGACGGCAACGCGGCCTACGTGACCTCCAACTTTCAGAAATACGCCTTTGAAAGCCTGAGAATGAATGTTCTGGTGCTGGTGAACACCGAGGGCGAGGTGATCTACAGCAACGCCTACGACCTAGAAAAGGGCGAGTTTGCCCCCGTTCCCCCCGGCATTCTGGCTCAACTGGAGGCCGATAGCCCGCTGCTCAGGTTTCCCCATGTGGCCTACCACCACCAGGGGTTGATGCGCGCGGATGATCACCTCATGCTGACGGTGGTAGAGCCGATTTTGCGAAGTGACGCCACTGGCCCACCGAGGGGAGCCATGCTGATGGGGCGCTATCTGAACCAGGCCGTGGTGGCGGATCTCTCCCGCCGCACCCAGGTTAGCCTGACCGTGCATCCAAAGGTTGACTCCCTCGACAATCAAGGGGACAGCCGCTTCCTGAATGCCGACCTCCAGGATTTGCTAGAGCCAATGATGGCTGAAATCGCTACCCGCCGAGCCGCCAACCGAGTCCAGATCCCCACCCTGGGGCGGGTTCCATCGCCCACCCGGCTATACGTCCAAGATCGGCACCTGATCAAAGGCTATGCCCTGTGGCCCGACATCTATGGCCAACCCCAAGCGCTCTTGGACGTTACCCTGCCCCGCGACATTTACCGCCAGGGGCAACTCAGTCAGCGATCCCTGGGTTTGGCGCTGCTGGGGGCTTGCATCATCTCCACCGGGGCGATTTTGCTGCTGCTGGATCGGGTGATTTTGCGGCGGGTCGTCTACCTCAGCCAGGAGGTGCAGCAGATTGGCCGCTCGAATGACCTAACGCAGCGGGTGGCGGTGCAGGGCCAGGACGAACTCAGCCAGCTTAGCCAGCGGGTCAACGACATGCTGGGCGAGCTACAGGTTAGCGCTGAAAAACTGCAAGAGGAACAGCAGCGGGCCGAAACCCTACTGCTGAACATTCTGCCCGAACCCATCGCCGACGAACTGATGAAGACCCAGGCTTCGGTGCCCCAGCATTTTGATGAGGTCTCCATTCTGTTTGCCGACATTGTGGGCTTTACCCAGCTTTCCAGCCGATTCTCCCCAATTCGGCTGGTGGAAATGCTCAACGATATTTTCTCCAGTTTCGACGCCCTTGCCGAGCAGTTTGGCCTAGAGAAAATCAAAACCATTGGCGATGCCTACATGGTGGCCGCTGGTCTGCCCACCCCCCGCCCCGACCACGCCGAAGCCATGGCCGAAATGGCCCTGGCCATGCAGCAGGTGGTCGCCGCCTTTGACCTCGGAGAAGACGACCCCATTAGCATTCGGATTGGCATCAATACCGGGGTGGTGGTGGCTGGGGTGATTGGCACCAAAAAGTTTATCTATGACCTCTGGGGTGATGCCGTCAACGTGGCCAGCCGCATGGAATCCTCTGGGGAACCGGGGCTAATTCAAGTGACCGCCGCTACCTACGAGTGCCTCAAAGACCGCTACCACCTAGAATCGCGGGGCACCATCCCCATCAAAGGGCGCGGCGAGATGGAAACCTACTGGCTGCGGGGACGACAGCCTAACGTCTCCCCCCCAAGCCTACAAGCAACCCCCGTCCCTGGAGTGTCTGTAAACACCTAGGACGAGGGTTAGGGTGCGGGATGGATGCCATGAGGCCACTCAAAAACTGCGGGTTTGCCCCTAGGCGCTACGGCCCCTAGCTCATGGCCGATCCGCTGCGGTCGTAGCTGCGGGCGGCATTGGCGGAGGGCTTGCCTTGGATATTGCTCCAGTGGTGGGCATCACCGGGCATTCCTACTTCCTCGTTGGTGCGGCACAGCATCGATTGCTGGCGATTCTTAATCATGTGGTGGTGACGCATCATCAGCGCACGGGCTTGTTCTTGGGCAGACATGGCGGAACCTCTGGAGAAAGCTAGGGTGGAGTAGCGCAGGCAGGGGATGGAACGACCCCTCACTAATCAAAATAATCTGAAAAACTGTATAAACAATCACAAAATGAAAAGCTGTCACAAAAAAGAATCTTTGTTCATCCTTAGTAATCCTGGCGATACCTTTGTTCACGGTTTGCCCAGGCCTGGGGGGAACGGATTATCGCGCCCTCAGTCGCTATAGTGAGTGATTGAGGTAACTGGCAGAGGGGAATTCCATGGCACAACTGTCCATGCGGGGCTGGCACAGTCTGAAGGGGCAGATCTCGCGGCCTTGGCGGCGGTGGCGCGGGATGGTAGCGGCGCTGCTCGTCCTTGTGTTTATGCTGCCCCTGGGAGGGTGCAGCCTAGAGCAGTTTGCCAAGGCCGAGGCCAATGTGCCGCGTCTGGTGTTGAGCACCCTCAGCGATCCCAAAACTTTTAACCCGATTTTGAGCCAGGAATCGCCCAACATTTTTCCCTGGACTTTTGAGGGGTTGACGGGCACCGACGGTTTGACCGGAGACGTGATTCCGGCCCTGGCAGAGACCTGGGACATTTCTGAGGACGGCAAAACCATTGTGTTTACCCTGCGGGAGGGATTGCAGTGGTCGGATGGGGAACCGCTGACCGTGGAGGACGTGGTCTTTACCTACGACGTGCTGTTTAACCCCGACATCCCCACCAATGGCCGCGATAGCTTCCGCATCGGCACCCAGGGCTTGCTGCCCACCGTCACGGCGGTGGACGAGCGGCGGGTGCAGTTTTCCCTGCCCGAACCCTTTGCCCCCATTCTGCGCAACACCGCCACAGAAATCATCCCGGCCCACATTCTGCGCCCAGCGGTAGAAACCCGAGGCTCCGACGGCACCCCCCTATTCCTATCCACCTGGGGCACCGATACGCCCCCGGCTCAAATTATTACCAATGGCCCCTATCGCCTCGGCCAATACATCCCTGGGGAGCGCGTGATTTTTGAGCGTAATCCCCACTACTGGCGCAAGGATGAGACGGGCAACCCCCAGCCCTTCATCGATCAAGTGGTTTGGCAAATTGTTGGATCGACGGATACGGCGTTCCTGCAATTTCGATCCGGGGGCCTAGATTCCGTTGGGGTGCAGCCCGGTTTCTTTTCCTTGCTGAAGCAGGAGGAGGAGCGCGGCAACTTCACCATTTACAACGGTGGCCCCGACCTGGGCACCAACTTTTTCTTTTTTAACCTCAATCAGGCCAGCCGCAACGGTAGACCCCTAGTGGATCCCATTCGCTCCCGCTGGTTTAACGATGTCACTTTCCGGCAGGCTATTTCCTACGGCATCGACCGAGACACCCTGATCAACAACATTTTCCAAGGGTTAGGGGCTGTCCAAACCTCCCCGATCTCCGTGCCCAGCCCCTTCTTTGCGCCGCCGGAAATGGGCCTTCGCACCTACGACTATAATCCCGAAAAAGCCAAGGAACTGCTAATTTCGGCGGGCTTTTCGATCAATGGTTCGGGTCAATTAGTAGACCCCGACGGCAACCGGGTGCGGTTTACCCTGATTACCAACTCTGGCAACCGCATCCGCGAAGCCATCGGGGCGCAAATTAAAAGCGATCTGGAGCAACTGGGCATTCAGGTAGACTTTCAGCCCCTTGCCTTCAACGTGCTGGTCGATCGCCTCACGGATAGCCTGGAGTGGGAAGCCTGCATTCTGAGCCTAACCGGGGGGCTAGAACCCAACGGCGGTGCCAATGTGTGGCTGCTGGATGGCGCATTGCACGCCTTTAACCAACAGGCTGGCCCCAGCCAAACGCCCCTAGAGGGCTGGCAAGCTGCCGACTGGGAACGCCGCATCGCCGATCTCTACATCCAGGCTGCCCAGGAAATTGATGAGGAGCGACGCTTTGAGCTGTACAAGGAAACCCAGCAACTGACCCAGGAATACCTGCCCTTTATCTACCTGATCAACAATCTCTCCCTGGCGGCGGTGCGTAATACCGTGGAGGGGGTGCAGTACACGGCCATCGGCGGCGCATTCTGGAATATCCATGAACTGCAAATTGCGGAGGATTAGCCCTTTCCCCTGGTCAGGGTTAGGAGCAGGTGGGGCGCGAGCTGGCTCGGTTTGTCCTAGTCAGAACGCAGGGTGCCATCAGGCATAACGGTGTCTTGCCATTTCACCCCGGTGAGGTCGGCCCCGGTGAGGTTGGCCCCCGTGAGGTTGGCGTGGCGCAGGTTGGCCCAGTAGAAATTTACGTGGCTGAGGTCGGCATGGCTGAGGTTAGCCCCCTCTAGGTTGGCGTGGCTGAGTTCGCTGTGGGCCAAGATGGCCTTGCGAAGGTCGGCATTGACCAGGGTGGCCCGGTGCCCGTGGATACGCCGTAGATCCGCCTCAATGAGCACTGCCTCGGCCAGGGAGGCTTCCCGCAAGTCGCCATGGGCCAGCAGCAGTTGGTAGCCGTTGATGTGGGTGAGATCCGCCTGAAACAGGTTGGCCTTACTGAGGTTGGCCCGTCGCAAATCTACATCGGCCAGGTGGGCACCTTTCCAGTCTAGGCCCTGGAGGTCTAGCCCGTGCAAATCCCGGGATCCGGCCTGGTAGTACCGTTGGATTAGTTCTCGCAGCGTGGTTGATACCATAGGACTCTCCTTCGCCAACGGGGGCATTACCCACGGCCCTGGGAAGCATGGCCTTAGTACCAATGCCCTTCTCCCCCAAGGCTTCCCCTCCACTATGCCCTCAACGGGGGCACCGTTCTTGGTTTCCATCGGTTTTAGCAACATTCTTAGGACAAGTTCAAGCCCCGTGAGCCCCGATTAGACCGAGCCGAGACACCCGCTTTGCGGCCCGCCGTATGATAGAGGAGCCTTCTGCAAGTGGGTTTCCCATGGCCATTGTCTCCTCCCATCAGCCCGACCCCAATTCCCCCTCCCCGGCAACGGCCCAGGGGCGGCGGGGCAAAGGCAAGCCAAAGCCCCCGTCTGGCCAGACCGGAGAGACCTCCATCGCTGCCCCAGAGGAGGCTGTGCAGCCCGACCTGCCGATGCCCCCAGGCCCGACCGGGGAGATGCCCCCAGAGTCATCAACGCCAGAGTTATCAACGCCAGAGTCATCAACGCCAGAGTTATCAACGGCGGGGGCATCCTTGGTGAAGGGAGGCGCAACTCAGGGGGATGAAGCCACGGCCCCGGAGGAGCGGCTTCGGCCCCAGCGCTTGCAGGAATATATCGGGCAGTCGGCCCTAAAGGAAGTGCTCGACATCGCCATCAAAGCCGCCAAGTCTCGCCAGGAGCCCTTAGATCATCTGCTGCTCTATGGGCCACCAGGGCTGGGGAAAACCACCATGGCGCTGATTTTAGCCCAGGAAATGGGGGTGGCCTGTAAAATCACCACCGCCCCTGCCCTAGAGCGCCCCCGCGACATTGCCGGACTGCTGGTAAACCTCAAACCGGGGGATGTGCTGTTCATTGACGAAATCCACCGCCTGCCCAGGGTGACGGAGGAAATTCTGTATCCCGCCATGGAAGACGCCCGCCTCGATATCACGATTGGCAAGGGGCAGTCGGCCCGAACTCGTAGCCTGCCCCTTTCTCCCTTTACCCTGGTTGGGGCCACCACGCGGGTGGGAGCCCTCACCTCTCCGCTGCGGGATCGCTTTGGCCTGATTCAGCGGCTGCGGTTTTACGATATCGACGAACTTACCCAGATTGTGCAGCGCACCGCCGACGTACTCAATACCCCCATCGAGCCTGCTGGAGCTGCTGAAATTGCCCGCCGTGCCAGGGGTACCCCCCGCATCGCCAACCGTCTGCTGCGACGGGTGCGCGACTACATGGAAGTGAAGGCCACGGGGCCGATTACCGAAGCCCTCGCCGCCGAAGCCCTAGAATTATTCAACGTCGATCCCTGCGGCCTAGACTGGACAGATCGGCGGCTGATGGCGGTGATGATCGAACACTTTGGCGGGGGGCCTGTGGGTCTAGAAACCATGGCCGCCGCCACCGGAGAAGATTCCCAAACCATTGAGGAAGTCTACGAACCCTATCTGATGCAGATTGGCTACCTCCAGCGCACCCCCCGGGGGCGAGTAGTGACCGCCGCCGCCCGCCGCCACCTTGGCTACGACGAGGGATCGACCGAAGCCGACGGTCAAATGCGGATCGTCTAGGCTCTGTGGGGTTTGGGGGGCTAACCCCTAGGGAGCATGGTGGCCCACGGCCATGTGGAGCAGGATGGGTTCGCCGCCCGGACGATGGTACTTATCGGCCCAGGCCCGAATCATTTCATCGAGATCCTTGAAGGCCCGATCCACATCCTCAGCGGCAATGTCTAGTTCTTCTAGCACCCGCATGGTTCCCGAACGATGGCTGGCCCATTCGCGCATCATGCGGAAATACTGGGCCGTATCCTCAATCATGGCGTACATGCGTTCTTCCGAGTCAGCCGGGGAATAGGAACTTCGCGCTAGGGCATAGTAGGAGGCTCCTCCATAGGTATCCAGGCGAATCACGGTGCCGGAGTAAATCAGGCGGCGGCGAATGTGTTCGGCGAGGGCTTCACTGAGATCGACGCGATGGCTGGAGGGCAAGTCTTCTTGGGATTTTTCGTGCAGGGCTTCAATCAGCTCTAGGAACTGAAAGGAGTTGATGATGCGTGCTGGGGGGCTATGGGGGGGAAGCTTGCTGACCAGACTAGCCTTTTCATCGGGGGTGAGGGAGGTGCCTAAAACCCGCGACTGTTTGGCCTGCCAAGGGTAGCGGTGCAGCCACACATAGGGAAACTGAATCAGGTAGCGAGGCTCTTGGGAACCCAGCAGCTTCAGCAGCTTGCCCTCCACCAGCGCCTGTCGAATTTCCTCCACAATCGCCTTCACCCGCTTCGGCTCGATGTGGTGTAGATGCCCGGTCATCCGCAGGTTTTCGCCCTGCTCTAGGTAGGTGGTGTAGATGGCACATTTGGCCGCCGTGGCCGCCGCATCGAGAAAAGCCCCGTGGCGGTGCCCCCCAGTCCGCATGGCACTGAAGGCCAAATACAGCAGAATTTGATCGATGGCGCTGGGGCTGAGCTGACGAATCAGTTCTTCATCGTAGGTAACGGGAAATGTAACGGTTGATTGCGGATCAGAATCAGCCATGGGTACGGAAAATCAAGATCTTAAGAAGGCACCCACACGCAGTGTAGCCTGTTCTGGGCTGGGTAGGATAGCGGCTAGACTCGGTTGGGGCTGTGGGGATCAATACGACCACTGCCCCGGTAGGCCGTGGTCTGGGCTTGAACATCGGGTGTCGGGGGGGTAGGACTGATGCGGCCACTGCCCCGGATGGCGGCCTGATGGATCAAGGCGGGCTGATGGAGGCGACCACTGCCCCGATCCTCGCCCTGGGCTTCTAGAAAAAATGAGCGAGGCTCAGCGGACTGGCCTGCCGTCAACGGAGAATCACTAACCACGAGGGCTACGCCTAGGGTAAAACCCGCAACACCGACCAAGCAGCAGCGAACGGGCCAAGCGGAGAAAGATTGCATAGTGAATTGACTTTTTAGCGCGTCTAGTCCTTGTTACAGCCCCCCATCACCTCGGTCAGGAAAACTCTGCCTTCATAACTTCGCGGATTGTGACGCGGATCGTGACTAGGATGGGTCGCCCATCTCGGCTCTCCCCACGTGCCCCCTCTCCATGCCCAGGCCCCTGGGTCAGCGCCCAACGTTGCCCCTATCCCCGCTGGCCTTGGCCCCAGCGGCATCTGAAATAGGCAGAAATGTCAGGAAAAAAGGCGGTAGAAATAGCCAGAACGACGCTACCCTAGGTGAAATGTTGGTTTATCTACTGCTCTGGCCATGCCTTCGCTTGCCCTTGCTAGCCGTGTGACGCGCGTTACTCCCTCCATGACCCTCGCCATTGCGGCCAAGGCCAAAGCCATGAAAGCGGAAGGGTTGCCCGTATGCAGTTTCAGCGCCGGGGAACCCGATTTTGATACTCCCGACCACATCAAAGCTGCCGCCAAAGCTGCCCTTGATCAAGGTAAAACCCGTTACGGCCCCGCCGCCGGAGAACCTGCCCTGCGCCAAGCCATTGCCAGCAAACTGCAACGGGACAACAACCTCTGCTATGGCCCAGAAAATATCATTGTCACCAACGGCGGCAAGCACTCCCTCTACGGGCTGATCATGGCCCTCATTGAGGAGGGCGATGAGGTGATCATCCCTGCGCCCTACTGGGTCAGCTATCCTGAGATGGTGCAGTTGGCGGGCGGTACTCCGGTGATTGTGCCCACCACCGCCGAGCAAGGCTATCGCATTACCCCCGATCAACTGCGGCAGGCGATTACCCCCAAAACCAAGCTGTTTGTGCTCAATTCCCCCTCCAACCCCACGGGGATGGTCTATTCTCCTGCCGAAGTCGCCGCCCTAGCGGAGGTGGTGGTGGCGGCGGATATTTGGGTTGTCTCCGACGAAATCTACGAAAAAATCCTCTACAACGGCGCGACTCATCGGAGCATTGGGGCCGTTTCCCCTGCGGCATTCGAGCGCACCATCATTAGCAATGGCTTTGCCAAGGGCTATTCTATGACCGGATGGCGGTTGGGCTACCTGGCGGGGCCAGAGCCCATCATCAAGGCGGTCAGCACTATTCAAAGCCACAGCACCTCCAACGTTTGCACCTTTGCCCAGTACGGCGCTATCGCCGCCCTAGAAGGCCCCCAGGACTGCATCGAAATTATGGGCAAAGCCTTTGCAGAACGCCGTCAGGTCATTATCGACCGCTGCCGCCAAATTCCAGGGCTAAGCTGCGGTGAGCCGGAAGGAGCTTTCTATCTCTATATTGACATCCAGGCTCTCGGTATTCCGTCCCTAGAGTTCTGTAACCGCCTGATCGACGAAAAATACGTCGCCGCCATCCCTGGTATTGCCTTTGGAGCCGAGGGCACCATTCGCCTGTCCTACGCCACCGATATGGCCACCATCGAAGAAGGGATGAGTCGCCTTGCCCAGTTTGTGGGCGGGCTATAGGCTTCAGATCCCGCTGATGAGGCTGCTGTTGCCTAGGTAGCCGAGCGTACCCATCGCTATCAAACAACGCAGGACTCTGGGCTCACCTCTTCTTTTCAATCTCCCGGTGGCCCTAGAACGCCGGGGTAATGCTGGCATCGTGATTTACGGCGGCAGCCTGGGCATCCTAGATCTACGACTCCAAGCCATGGGACTTCTTGAGGACTCAACCCTATGAACCTGTTTGACAAAGCGAAACAACTATCGAGCGCAGCAGCAGAGTCGGCCCAATCCTTGGGGCATCAGGTGAGTCAAGCGACCCAAGCGGCTAAGACCGCCCTCGACGAAGCAACCGCAACGGGCACAAGGCCAATCCAGCAAATACAATCCCTGGGCCAAGAAACGGTGCAAAAAGGACTGGAGACGCTGAGCCAAGCGCCAGAACAGTTCGCCCAGGCCAAGCAGCAAGCTCAGACCGCTGTTCGAGATCTGTCATGGCAAGATATTGGCGATGCCATCACAACCTGGCAAGCCGCTGTGGCCGGAGCCGCCACCTCTGGCCTAGTTGTTACCCAAGCCCTAAAAGATCTGCCCCGTACAGCCCAAGAGCTAGCCCAAGAGATGCCCAAATTGGCGCGACGGATGCAGACGGCTGGCGTTCGGGCGGGAGATACCCCGCGTACTGAAGCCGATGTTATGGGGTTATTCAACAAAATCCCCGGCCCATCTAAGCTGGGAGCCAGTGAACGCGATATGCGGATTTTCCTGGCCGATAAGCACGGTAGTCATATTCGTGCCCATGCCCAAGGTGGAGGGAATGAAGCCAGCAACATTGTCTGGGAGGTCGGTACGGCCAATCTACGGCGGGGGGCCAACCCGATGACTGGGCAAGAACAGATTTATATCCGATTTGCCAATGCGGTAGATTCTGTCCTCAAGAACTCGACCACCATCGCCAAATTGGGAATTGCGTCCACAGGAACGGCCATAGTTACCCAAGCCCTGGTTACAGCCCTGGCCCACACCCTTGATCTCTACCGAGGAGACATTACCGCCGAAGAATTTCGCCGCAAGGTCACAGATGCAGCCGTCAGTGCTGGTATTGCAGCACCCATTTTCTTTCTGATTCTGGTGGCTGCCATAGCACTTTTTCCAGAGTTGACCGTTCTGCTATCTGCCCCCGCAGTGATGGCTGGATTTAATACCCTGTTTGGCATCAGCATTGCGTTGCCCATTGTCCAGTCCATTCTTCGCCATGTAGAGGCAGGCGGCTTGGGGCAAGAGGCCGAACGTCAATACGCTGAGGCTATTCGGTTAGGTGATGCCATGATCCAGGCTGCCTCAGAGGAAGCTAAACAGTGGTGGCAAGTGGCCTTCCCTGCAATCATTCCAGGTGCTAAACAACTCCCCTCCGAGGCCGGATAGCCCCGCCTCTGACCCTGGCTCCTAAACGACGGATCGCTGACGTGCTATCCACCAGAACCCTAGTCTGGCGGGCATTTTAGCCAGCATTGTGCCCCAGCAGCTTGGGGGCATCCTAGGCAGAGCGGTGGGTTAAATCGGTGGTTTGTCCATGTTGGCAGGGCCAACGGTGAAGCAGACGGTCATGGGGCTTTCCACGCGCTGGGAAGCTTGCCGAATTTCCATGCCTAGCACATGGCCATCGTCGTCGTAGTCGAGGATGAGATTGGGCGAAAGACGGGCCGTTTCGTCAATGTCGCCGCTGCTGAAGGCAATTTGTAAAATGTCGCGTTCTGGATCGTAGGTAATCTTCATGGAGAGAACGGCCCGCTAAGGGTGAAAACAGTGGCATCGCCGCCCTTCATCATACGGCCTTTCCTGAACGAATCACCCCGCCCTAGGTTTGGGGATCAATCTCCTCACTTTTGCCTCGTACCGGGGGCAGTTTATCCACCAGACCCATCTCAAAGGCGATATCGGGCAGGTCGCCAACGATATACTTTCCGGGCTCAAACAGACGTCCCGGCGTAAAGCAAGTCTGCCGCAGTTCAACCATTTCTGTGGGGGCAAACATCGCCCGCGACATCCGTCGTTCAATGCCCATAATTCGCTCCTGTCATTGATGGAATTTCGGTTTTAAGGGGACGTATTTCAAAGGGGGCTCACGGCAAGGGATGAGCGGCCCTATTCCTCAAGTTGCCACAGTTCCCGGTTGTAGTCTTCGTCCAAAATGCGCTTGGGCCGCAGCACCAAAATCACCCGACCTAGGATGCCGCCCTCCAGCGGCGTTTCTGACCACACCAACCCCAACTGGCTGTCTTCATCGGTAAGAAAATAGCTGTCTTCATGCCAGGTACGATCCGCCCGATCCACCACCACCAGCACCATTTCGTTGGGGGCATCGGCGGGCATATTGGGCAACTGGTTAGCCTGGGTGAGCAACCCCACCGGGTCTTCGGCCCGAAAAATCACCTGCCAGCCAGGAACCGCCGCCCAGGCGCTTGGCCCCGTGGCGCTCACCAGGCCAAAGGGATCCTCCGGTAAGGCCACCGGGACGGCCTTCAGGTCATCCACCGACAGCGGCAGTTGCCCCACCACCGGAATCACCCGAGGCAGTTCGCTTTCCGACTCAATCCGGTAGAGGGGCAGACGGGGGGCGGTACGGGCTTTGACCACCGTAAAATCAGTCAGGAGTCGCTCAATCTGCTGACGCGATTCGGCACTTTCGGCAAAGCGCAAGCCCTGGGCAATCAGGCGCGAACGATCCTGCAAATCATCCTTCTGGCGGGCCAGCTTCCAAAAGTGAAAGGCCACCGCCTCGCCGGGGCCATCGCCAAAGCCGGGAGGATTTTCCTTACGGTAGCTGTACTCCTTGATGGGCTTTACTAGGTCGCGCACCTCTTCAGAGTCCAGCCCGTGCCGCCGAACAAAATCCGCCACGCTGGCCCGATCCGTCTGGGAAAGAATCCGCAGTTCGTAGAGGGCATCGCTGCCCCGCTCGGTAAAGTGGGCCTGGGTCGCCTCCGTCACCCCCACCTTGAGGATGGACTGATACACCTGCTCTGCCACCATGATTTGGTTTTGGTGGATGGGTTCAAAGCCCGTTTCTTCAAAAATCTGCTGGGGAGTAAACTTAGCCCGCTGCAAAGCTTGACACCCCTGCGCCCAATCGACCCAGGTGCCCTGCTTGCGTCGCAGCCGCAGCAAAATATCCTGCACGGCCTCAGCATCGGGGACGGGGGCAGAACCAGAAAACACCATAGTCAATAACCGATTGGACAGGATCACGCTTCTCTCTCCTGACTCTATCGCGGATGACGGCCTGCCGCCTCACCCGATGCAAAACTTGGGGCAAACTCTTGGAACACCCTTGGGTCAAGTCTGGCCAAACACCTAGACTCACTCTCTAGCCCGAGGCTTTGGAACCCAGCCAGCGCCCGAAAACGGGGCCTACGTTTCGGCGGGATGAATCACCCAAGGAGCCACCACACCACTAACCGCAAAATTTGCCCAAAAATGGGGTTGACGAGTGCCCCCCTCTTAGGCCACTATTGATGATGCGCTAGGCGCACAAGGGGCTATAGCTCAGTTGGTAGAGCACTTGCATGGCATGCAAGGGGTCAGCGGTTCGAATCCGCTTAGCTCCATTCTTAGAAACACTAACGTCACGTCTTGGGTAAGCCCTAGGGTGCTTCCATCAGCCCTACTTGACCTCTAATAACTCGGTTGCCAGCAGCCAGTTCCACACCTGATCAACTAAATCGGTTGCCCCTAGGTTAAACCACTGCACCGTGGCCCGATTGCGAAACCAGGTGCGCTGACGTTTGGCAAACTGCCGGGTGTGGAGAATGATGGCCTCAATGGCCGTGTTGAGCGCAATGTCACCCCGCACGTAGGGCAGCATTTCGGCATAGCCCAGAGTTTGCAGTAAGGGCAGATCAAAGCCGTACTTTTTGGCTAAATGGAGCACCTCCTCCTCAAGGCCCATCTCAATCATGGCGTGGGCACGCTGGGCAATGCGGCGGTGCAGAGTATCAGGGTCGCCATCTAGCCCTAGGTACAGAATCGGATAGGTGGGCGGATTCTCCCCTTGTAGGGTCGAGGGCGCTTGCCCGGTGACATAGAAAATTTCTAGGGCGCGGACGGTGCGAACGGCATCGTTGGGATGGATGCGCTGGGTGGCGGCGGGGTCGAGGGATTGCAACAGCGCGTAGGCGTGGAACTGGCCGAGATCGCTGATTTGCTGTCGCAGGGCGGGTTGAGGGGCCACGGGGGGAATTTTCAGTCCCTTCACGATGGCATCAATATAAAGTCCGGTGCCGCCCACCAGCAGGGGAACAGATTTCCCAGCCTGGTGAAACTGACGAATCAATCCCTGGGCCTGCTGCTGATACTCCGCCAGGGTGAGGGTTTCGGTGGGGTCGCAGAGGTCGATTAAATAGTGGGGCACCCGATTTTGGTCAGCCTGGGACGGTTTGGCGGTGCCAATATCAAACTCTCGGTATACTTGTCGGGAATCGGCACTCAGAATCGCACCGTTGAGGCGTTTGGCCAAAGCCATCGCTAATCCAGATTTTCCCGTGGCCGTTGCGCCGCCGATCACCAGCAAAAATGGTACACTTGAATCAACAAAATTCCCTGAAAATGGGCTAGGTTCTACAACCGAAAATTTTGTGGGTTCCATCCCCAGATCAATCTGCATCTCAGTCTGCTTTAGAATCCTCTGTGACGGGTTTGTGCTATAATTTCAGGGCGTTTTGGCCTGTCTGTTAAGCAGGTGGCTTATAAGCCCGTTCAGGCCCCCATTTAAGCCCACCTTTGGAGCGTACCCGAATGACAACCGATTACGGTGCCGATCAGATTCAAGTACTGGAAGGGCTTGAGCCTGTTCGTAAACGTCCAGGGATGTACATTGGCAGCACGGGGCCGCGCGGCCTTCACCACCTAGTGTACGAGGTTGTTGATAACTCCGTCGATGAGGCGCTGGCAGGGCACTGTAAGCGCATCGATATTTCCCTCAATGCCGATGGTTCCGTCAGTGTCACCGACGACGGGCGCGGCATTCCCACCGACGTTCACCCCCGCACGGGCAAGTCGGCCCTAGAAACGGTGATGACGGTGCTCCACGCCGGGGGCAAGTTTGGTGGCGGCGGTTACAAGGTATCTGGCGGTCTGCACGGGGTGGGTATTTCCGTGGTCAATGCCCTGTCGGCATGGGTGGAAGTGACCGTGTGGCGTGAGGGTAAGGCCCACAAACAGCGCTACGAACGGGGTGTGCCCATGGGCGAACTGGTTGTCACGCCGCTGACCGAAAAGCGGCGCGGTACCTCGGTTTCCTTTCTGCCCGATACCCAAATTTTTACCACCGGGATCGAGTTCGACTACAACACTCTCTCCGGTCGCCTGCGAGAACTGGCCTACCTCAACGCCGGGATTGAAATTGTTTTCACCGACTATCGACTGGAACTGCTGAAGTCCGATCAGCCCAGGGTCTCCACCTACCACTATGCGGGCGGCATCACCGAATACGTCGCCTACATCAACCACGATAAACAACCCATCCATGATGAGATCATCCACATTGCCGCCGAGCGCGACGGGGTGCAGGTGGAAGCGGCGCTGCAATGGTGTGTGGATGCCTACTCCGACAACCTGCTGGGCTTTGCCAACAACATTCGCACCATCGACGGCGGTACCCACCTAGAGGGGCTAAAGGCGGTGCTGACCCGCACCCTCAACAACTTTGCCCGCAAGCGCAACAAACGCAAGGATGCCGAATCGAACCTGGCCGGGGAAAACATCCGCGAGGGGCTAACGGCCATTGTGTCGGTAAAGGTACCCGATCCTGAATTTGAGGGCCAAACCAAAACCAAGCTGGGCAATACCGAGGTGCGCGGCATCGTGGATTCCCTCGTCGGCGAAGCCCTGACCGAGTACCTGGACTTCCACCCCGGCGTGGCGGATTCCATCCTCGAAAAAGCCATCCAAGCCTTCAACGCCGCCGAAGCTGCCCGACGAGCACGGGAACTGGTGCGCCGCAAGTCGGTGCTAGAATCCTCCACCCTGCCCGGTAAGCTGGCGGATTGCAGCAGCCGCGACCCCAGCGAATCAGAAATTTTCATCGTCGAGGGCGACTCTGCAGGTGGGAGTGCAAAGCAGGGTCGAGATCGTCGTTTTCAGGCCATTTTGCCTCTACGCGGTAAAATCCTCAACATCGAAAAAACCGACGATGCCAAGATTTATAAAAACACTGAAATCCAGGCGTTAATTACCGCTCTAGGGTTAGGCATCAAGGGCGAAGAATTCGATATGTCGCAGTTGCGCTACCACCGCATCTGCCTGATGACCGATGCCGACGTAGACGGTGCTCACATTCGCACCCTGCTGCTCACCTTCTTCTACCGCTACCAGCGGGAACTGGTAGATCAGGGCTATGTCTACATCGCCTGCCCGCCTTTGTACAAGGTAGAGCGGGGCCGCAACCATTGGTACTGCTACAACGAGTGGGAGCTGCAACAGCTCATTCAAAACGAGTTTCCGGCCAACGCCAACTACACCGTGCAGCGGTTTAAGGGTTTGGGGGAAATGATGCCCCAGCAACTCTGGGAAACCACTATGGATCCCACCACTCGCACCATGAAACGGGTAGAAATTGAAGACGCTGCCGAGGCCGACCGGATCTTTACGATTCTGATGGGTGATCGGGTGGCCCCCCGCCGCGAGTTCATCGAAACCTACGGCCCCAAAATGAAGCTAGCGGATTTGGATATCTAGCCATGGTTGCTTTGAATGCGCTGTTAATTACAGGCACCGACACCGAGGTGGGCAAAACCGTGGTGACAAGTGCCCTGCTGGCCTACTGGCGAAAATACTATCCCCAGCAATCCATCGGCATCCTCAAGCCCCTACAGTCCGGGGAGGGAGATCGCGAACTCTACCAGCGGGTCTTTTTCCCGGATCTGCCCCTCGATGCCATCGCCCCCCAGTATTTTGAGGCTCCCCTGGCTCTGCCCCTCGCCGCCGCCCTAGAGCAGCGCCCCATTGACCTAGGCGTCGTTTGGAATCGGCTGCAAACCCTGATTCAAACCCATGATCGCGTTTTGGTAGAAGGTTTGGGCGGACTTGGATCCCCCGTTACCGACGAAATGACCGTAGCGGATTTAGCGGCGGCATGGCACCTTCCGGTAGTGCTGGTAGTGCCTGTGAAACTGGGAGCCATCGCCCAGGCGGTGGCTAACGTGGCCCTCGCCCGTCAACAAAAGGTTGACCTGCGCGGCATCATTCTCAACTGCAATCATCCCCTCAGCCCAGAGGATCTTGAACGCTGGGCACCCGCCGAGATGATCACCCGACTCACGCAGACTCCCGTCCTCGGGGTGTGCCCCTACCTAGAAAACCCCGAATCCCTAGAATCTCTGGCCCAAGCAGCCCAGGGGCTTCATCTGGACGCGTTGGGAACCACTCAACCTGCAATGCGATGACTCCTTGGCCGCCGCCAAGCCGTCCCCCGACTGACCGGATCGGTCGCTTGGAGGTGGTGTCGTCTGGCGGGCAGAGCCTCTGGTTTTTCAGTCTTCCTAGGAAAACCTCAGGGCCTGATGCCTTTAGCCCTGACGCAATCGCCAGCGGGGACGATTTTGGGCCGCATAGCTACGGCGAATGAGGGTGAGTTTTTCAGCGAGATAGGTCGCATTCTGGGCTTCTCCACCATAGCGCCAGCGCACATAGGCCTGGGCAATTTCTCCAGCGGCCTGGGCCTGGGTGGCGTGGATTTGCTGATATAGGCGCTGGCTATATTCCGAGGGGGTTTCGCTGGGGCGCTTGGGGTGGCCCTGTTCCTCCAACCAGGTCAGCATTTGTTGATAAAGGCGCTCGGTAGGGGGCAGTTGCCGCCATCGCCACCGTCGCCAGCCCAGCCGCAGCCAGTTCCAAGCCAGCCAGCCTACAAAAGCGAGGGCCGTGGCTCCGGCCAGCCCTAGGGCAATCCCCACCCAGCCTAGGCGAAACAGCCCGCCTAGGGCGCGAAGGACAAAGACCATCGCCTCCGTTGCAAGCTGTCGCAGACCGTCTAGCCAGCTCAACACGGGGGAGGGAAGCCAGCCCGCCACCCAGTTCCACACCTGGCGCACAGTGCTAAAGGTTTCGTACTCGCGCAGGCTGGGGGGCAGCAGCTCATGGCCGGGGATGGGGTCAAACCCAAACCAGCCGTACTGGGGAAAGTAGACCTCCGTGAGGGCGTAGGCATCGGTGTTTTGCACCACATAAAACCCGGTGAAGGGGTTGAACTGGCCTTCACCAAACCCTGCCACGAGGCGAGCTGGAATACCAATGGAGCGCAGCATCACCGTGAGCACCGTTGAGAAGTGGTCGGGGTAGCCGCCCTGGGTGATAAACAAAAAGGCTTCGACTAAGTCTTGATCGTCGGCAAAAAAGGGCAGGTCAGGCTGGATAGTGTAGCGCTGTTTGAGGGCTTGGGCCAAGTAGAGGGCTTTTTCGTAGGGATCGGTGAGGGGGGTGGGGGAGGTGGCTAGGAGTTCCTCGGTACGTTGGCGAACGCGGTCACGAATGGCCTCCGGCACTTGCAGATGGTGCTGACGAATTTCGGCAGGGTATTCCGTTGCCGCTTCGCGCAGCAGGGATCGATCTCGAAAGGGTACCCGCGATACCACCGTGTAGGTAATCCCCTCCTCTAGGCCAACGGGCGACCGCAGACTTCCCTCCCGATCAATGGCCACCTCACGGGTCGGGAAGTACAGTTCCCGCGCCTGGGCTAGGGCCGGAATTAGGTTTGGCAAACTGTTGACCACGGTGTAGGTCTGCACCACCTCCCGGCTGCGGTTGAGGGTGGGCTCAATGGGCAGCAGGGTTTTGTTGGCAAAGCGAGACCGGGGTAAGGTTTGCACCTCTTCGTTGCGAGAAATTTCCCAGCCTTGCCCGGTATAGCGGTCAAAGGCCAGCACCCGCCAAAACCCTGGGGCCTGGGAACGCACCCGCAATACTACCTGGGGCGTCATGGTGCCGCGCAGGTTTTGGTTCATGGTTTGGTTAAAGCCGTAGTAGAAGGTGCTATCTACATTCCCTGGCCCTGTGGATTGGCCTCGCCCCTGAATCGTGCCGCCGCCGCCTTCCCCAAAGCCCTGTTCCCCCTGGCCAGCATCGTTGAGATAGCCCGGATTGATGATCGACTGACCATCAAAACCCTCATCAATATCAATGGTGGAACTAACCGGAAAGTTTTGAATTTGATACCCCGGCAGACGCGGCAAAAAGATAAAAATCACCAGCCCCAGGCTAACGGTGATACCCATCATCACCAGAAATTGCCGCAACGTTGGCCCCACCCGCATTTGCCGCCAGGGGGCAGGCTTCAACCCCAGGCGCGATTGATAGTCCAACACCAGAATGGGCAGCGCCAAGGCTAAAAATAGCAGCAGCATTGGCGCAAAGGAAAAGGTTTGGCTAATGGTGGCCGCCACCGCTAGCAAAATCAGGCCAATCACCATCGAGTAGCCCAAATCCTTGCGGCGGGGCAAGTCAAAGCTGTGGAGCACCTGGAGCTGAATTAGGAGTTCCGCCAGGATAATGCGGGTATCTCCCGGTTCCTGGATAATCCGCGAAAAGAAGGCGGCCAGAGCAATCAGCATCCCCAGGGCAATGGCAAACTTGAGGGTAATGTTGCGCTTGCGCCGCCGCTGCCAGCTCACCCAGGCCCCCACCCCGCTGAGGGGAATCGCCAGCAAGTTCCAGAGCGATGCCTGCGTGACCCCCACCGCCGCCACCGCTACCGAGGCAATGCCCACCGTTACTAAGCCCTGCACTAACGTCCGCAGCAAGATTGAATCCTCAACCTCCACCGGATTTGTGGGCAGGGCTAAACGGCTGTTGGCCAACCACTGGGTAGGAACCATAGGGCATCAAACACGCGCAACGCCTCCATCCTAGCCTAGGGGTTAACTGCCTAGGAAACAGCCCGCATGGGGGCGGGGGGTGATATTGGCCCAGGGAGCTCGCTTGGTTTCCTGGATTTGCTGGGGATGGAGTCTGTTATAACTTGGCCTGGGCCGCTTGCACTCTCTGGCTGGCCACCTGCCACACCGCGGATAGGGCATCGTTCAGGTAAATTGCGAAAAACTTGCCTAGTGCAGGAAGTGCCGCACTCCGGTGAGGGCCATGATGATGCCCAGTTCGTTGGCAGCTTTGATGGAGTCGTCGTCCTTGCGGCTGCCTCCGGGTTGCACAATGGCGCGAATGCCAGCGGCGGCGGCGGTGCGAACGGAGTCATCGAAGGGGAAGAAGCCATCGCTGGCGAGGATCGCGCCCTGGGCCTTGTCCCCGGCCTGGGTGAGGGCAATGCCGACGGAGCCAACCCGGTTCATTTGGCCTGCACCGATGCCGAGGGTTTGGTGCTGGTTCGTCACCACAATGGCGTTGGATTTAACGTGCTTCACCACGCGCCACGCAAACAGCAGTTCGGACAGGTCAGCCTCGGTGGGTTTGGCCTCGGTGACGATCTGCCAGGTGGCGGGGTCGTCGCGGAGGGTGTCGGGGTTTTGCAGCAAAAAGCCTCCGGCAATGGCCATCGCCGCTTGCTGTGGCCCGGTCAGCAGATCTTCTAGCACCAGCACCCGCAGGTTTTGTTTTTTGGCCAGGATTTCCCGTGCCGCCGCATCGCAACCGGGGGCAACGATGCATTCCAGAAAGGTGCCCGTAAGCTGCTGGGCGGTGTCGGCGTCAATCACCCGGTTCAGCGCCACGATGCCTCCAAAGGCCGAGGTGGAATCGGCGTCGTAGGCCCGTTGGTAGGCGGTGGCGAGGCTGTCGCCCATGGCCACGCCGCAGGGGTTGGTGTGCTTCAGCACGGCGGCGGCGGGTTGGTCGTCGGGGAATTCCGCAATGATGCGGCGGGCAGCTTCCAGATCCACCAGGTTGTTGTAGCTCAGTTCTTTGCCCTGGAGTTGTTCGGCTCCGGCCCAGCCCGTGGCCGTTGCTCCGGTGCGATACCAGGCGGCGCTTTGGTGGGGGTTTTCGCCATAGCGCAGGGTGGCGTGCTGCTGGCCGATCATGGCCCACTGGGTCGGCATTCCTTCGCCTTCGCTATTGGCCTGGGTGAGGTAGGTGGCGATGGCTTGGTCGTAGTTGGCGGTGTGCCAAAAAGCGGCCTGGGCGCAGGCTTGGCGGAAGCTCAGCGGCACCTGACCTTGATTAGCCCGCATCGCTTCCAGATAATCGGCGTACTGGTTAGGTTGGCAAAGAATGGTCAGATAGGCATGGTTCTTGGCCGCTGCCCGCACCATGGTGGGGCCACCGATGTCGATTTGCTCGATGGCCTCCGGCAGGGTGACGCCTGCCTTGGCGATGGTTTGCTCGAAGGGGTAGAGGTTGACCACCACGAGGTCAAAGGGGCGAATGTTATTGGCGGCGAGATCGGCCTCATCCTGGGCCATGTCGGGCCGCGCCAGAATGCCGCCGTGGATGCGGGGATGCAGGGTCTTTACCCGTCCGCCCAAAATCTCCGGCGACCCCGTATAGTCCGACACTTTGGTGACGGGAAGCCCTGCCTCCGCCAAGGCGCGAGCCGTGCCACCGCTGCTGACAATCTCAAACCCAAACTCGTTGACAAGCGCCTGGGCCAACTCCACTAGGCCCGTTTTGTCCGATACGCTCAGTAGTGCCAGCCGTGCCATGATCCTTAACCCCAACGTTTCTGCAAGCCCTTACTATATCGAAAAAGCTTGCCAGAAAGTCCTGTCCTGGGTGGCCGCAGGCCCACAAAAGCGGGGATAGGGGACAAAAAAGCCCCTGTCCTAGGACAAGGGCTATCAGTTATGTCATCAGGCTGTAAGAGCCCATAACTAGACTCGCTTGAGGGTGAACCTCAAGGATTAGTCGAGGTCGCCCATAGCCAGCACAGGCTCGGTTTCGCGGTCGATGCCTTTCTCGAAGCCCGCTTCAGCCGCACGAGCGCGACCCGCGTGCCAGAGGTGGCCGACCAGGAAGAAGAAGCCCAGCACGAAGTGGGAGGTAGACAGCCACTGACGGGGGTTCACGAAGTTCACAGAGTTGATCTCGGTGATCACGCCACCCACAGAGTTGATGGAGGCGTTGGGCGCGTGAGTCATGTACTCAGCGGCGCGGCGCACCTGCCAATCTTGGATGTCGTTGGTCAGCTTGTCGAGGTCAAGGCCGTTAGGGCCACGCAGGGGCTCCAGCCAGGGGCCTTGGAAATCCCAGAAGCGCATGGTTTCACCACCGAAGATGATCTCACCCGTGGGGGAGCGCATCAGGTACTTACCGAGACCCGTGGGGCCTTGGGCGGAACCGATGTTGGCACCCAGGCGCATGTCGCGCACTAGGAAGGTCATGGCCTGAGCCTGGGAAGACTCGGCGTTGGTGGGGCCGTAGAACTCGGAGGGGTAGGCGGTGTTGTTGAACCACACATAGCAGGAGGCGATGAAGCCCATCAGGGACAGCGCACCCAAGCTATAGGACAGGTAAGCTTCGCCAGACCAGATGAAGGCGCGACGAGCCCAGCCAAAGGGGGTGGTCAGAATGTGCCAGATACCACCACCGATGCAGATCAGGCCGATCCAAATGTGGCCACCGATGATGTCTTCCATGTTGTTCACGCCGACGATCCAGCCCTCACCACCGAAGGGGGAGCGGGTTAGATAGCCGAAGATCACAGCGGGGTTGAGGGTGGGGTTGGTGATGACGCGAACATCGCCGCCACCGGGAGCCCAGGTGTCGTATACGCCACCGAAGACGCAAGCCTTCAGCACCAGCAGCAGGGCACCACAACCCAGCAGGATTAGGTGGTAGCCGATGATGTTGGTCATCTGGTTCTTGTCTTTCCAGTCGTAGCCGAAGAAGGAGGAGTACTCTTCCAGCACTTCGGGGCCACGCACGGCGTGGTACACACCACCCAGACCCAGCACAGCGGAGGAAATCAGGTGAAGCACACCCACCACAAAGTAGGGGAAGGTGTCAATTACTTCACCGCCGGGGCCAACGCCCCAGCCCAGGGTGGCCAGGTGAGGCAGCAGAATGAAGCCCTGCTCATACAGAGGCTTGTCGGGAACGAAGTGGGCCACTTCAAACAGGGTCATGGCCCCGGCCCAGAATACGATCAGACCAGCGTGGGCCACATGGGCACCCAGCAGCTTGCCAGACAGGTTGATCAGACGGGCGTTACCAGACCACCAGGCGAACCCGGTGGACTCTTGGTCGCGCCCCGCGATAAAGGAATTACTAGAGAGCGTTACCACGTGGCAGTACCTCTTCGGGGAATACAAACTTTTCGTGGGGTTGGTCGGTGGGAGCCATCCAAGCCCGGATACCTTCGTTCAGCAGAATGTTCTTGGTGTAGAAGGTTTCAAATTCAGGGTCTTCCGCCGCCCGGATTTCCTGGGAGACGAAGTCGTAGGCCCGCAGGTTCAGACCCAGACCCACCACGCCCACGGCACTCATCCACAGGCCCGTCACAGGCACAAACAGCATGAAGAAGTGCAGCCAACGCTTGTTGGAGAAGGCGATCCCAAAAATCTGAGACCAGAAACGGTTGGCGGTCACCATGGAGTAGGTTTCTTCGGCCTGGGTGGGTTCAAAGGCGCGGAAGGTGTTAGCATTCTCGCCGTCCTTGAACAGGGTATTCTCCACCGTGGCCCCGTGGATGGCGCAGAGCAGCGCACCGCCCAGTACCCCAGCAACGCCCATCATGTGGAAGGGGTTGAGGGTCCAGTTGTGGAAGCCTTGGAAGAACAGCAGGAAGCGGAAGATGGACGCCACACCGAAGCTGGGGGCAAAGAACCAGCTGCTTTGGCCGAGGGGGTACATCAGAAACACGCTGACGAACACCGCAATCGGCGCGGAGAAGGCAATGGCGTTGTAGGGCCGCAGACCCACCAGACGGGCCACTTCAAACTGACGCAGCATGAAGCCGATCAGACCGAAGGCACCGTGCAGGGCCACAAAGCTCCACAGGCCGCCCAGTTGGCACCAGCGGACGAAATCGCCCTGGGCTTCGGGACCCCAGAGCAGCAGCAGGGAGTGACCCAAGCTGTTGGCCGGGGTCGAAACGGCCACGGTCAAAAAGTTAGCCCCTTCCAGGTAGGACGACGCGAGGCCGTGGGTGTACCAGGAGGTGACGAAGGTGGTGCCAGTCAGCCAGCCGCCCACCGCCAGATAGGCGCAGGGGAACAGCAGGATGCCAGACCAGCCCACAAATACAAAGCGATCGCGCTTCAGCCAGTCATCGAGGACGTCGAACCATCCCCGTTGAGCCTGAGCGCGCCCCATTGCTATGGTCATGTCAAATCCTCTTTCTATGACATCTAGTCCATACGGGTTCGGCTCTTTTGGGATCCATAGGAATCCTTGAGAGAGCGTTGCCTCAGGGCAAGGTAATAGCTATCAGTATTCCAGATATTAGGGCTTAGAGAGAATAAATCTTTACTCGCCGCCGTGATCCCTTGCCTGAGATAAACCCTGTCCGGCGAAGCTGGGCTTCGGGAGCCAGGTTTCTATTTATGATAAGGAGTGTTCCATTTTTTTACAATCTGATACGTAAATTCTCAGGAAGCCTCTCGGTCTATGCTGGTAATGGCCAAGGCATTCGCCCATCGCGCAACTCAATCGATATCATTTAGGACTTTTACCCGTTGAACACCATGACTGCCTCTGCGTCCTCCCGCGAGTCCCAATCTTTGAAGCGAACCGTCCTAGGGGCGCGTCGTCCCAGCAATATCTTCTGGGCGATTGTGCTGACGGGCGGCGGGGCGGGTTTTCTGCTAGCCGGATTGTCTAGCTTCCTTCAAATTAACTTGCTGCCCTTTTCGGATCCAACTCAACTGATTTTTATTCCCCAAGGGATTGCCATGGGGTTCTATGGCTTTGCGGCCCTGGGTTTGGCCAGCTATCTGTGGCTGGTGATTACCCTGGATGTGGGCGGCGGCTATAACGAATTTGACAAGGCCAGCAAACGGGTACGCATTGTCCGCAGCGGATTTTTCGGCCAAAATCGCCGCATCGAAATTGATCAGCCCCTCACCGATGTCACCGCCATTCGAGTCGATATCAAGGAAGGACTCAACCCCAAACGGGCGCTATACCTACGGTTGAAGGGTCGTCCCGATATCCCCCTCACCCGCGTCGGTCAGCCCATTCCCCTCTCGGAACTGGAAAACCAAGGGGCCGAACTCGCCCGCTTCTTGCAGGTGCCCCTAGAAGGGCTGTAGAGCCCACAACTCGGCCCAAACTCTTTAACATGGGGAATCGGTCATCGGTTGTCCGGGTTGATGGGCGCGATGAACCAATCTGGGGATGAGCCCCGTCTATTGATTACCCGTCTGTCTATTAACGGAGTTAAGAATTTCAATGGGATTGAACACCCGATTGCTTTCCATGACCCTCGCGGCGATGCTGATTTTGGGGGCTGGAGCCTGCACCGCTCCCCCCACCGGAGACGCGGGGACGGCAGATAGCGCCGTTCCGGCCCCCACGGAAACCACGATGGCGATGCCTTCTACCGCAGGTCTGCCTGTTCTGAACGGGAAGGCCACGGTGGAAATGGTGGTCAACGGATCCACGATTGTGATTGAAGTGAACGGCGAGGAAGCCCCCATCACCGCTGGCAACTTTGTAGACTTGGTGAACCGGGGCGTCTACGATGGCACCTCCTTTCACCGGGTAGTACGGGAACCTCAGCCCTTTGTGGTGCAAGGCGGCGACCCCCAAAGCACCGACCCCAGCGTTCCGGCGCAGATGTATGGAACAGGCAGCTTTGTGGATCCCGACACCAACGCGCCTCGCTACATTCCCCTAGAAATCAAGCCCGCCGGAGCCGAACAGCCCGTCTACAGCCAAACCTTTGAAGAGGCTCGCATTGCCGAAGCGCCGCAACTCACCCATGCCCGTGGAGCCGTGGCCATGGCCCGTTCCCAGGCTCCCGATTCGGCCTCGGCCCAGTTCTACTTTGCCCTCGCGGATCTGCCGTTCCTAGACGGTAGCTATGCCGTCTTTGGCACCGTCACCGAAGGCATGGACGTGGTAGACGCTATCCAGCAGGGGGATCGAATCGAGTCGGCGCGGGTGGTGGAGGGCTTAGACAATCTCCAGACCAGCACCCAGCCCTAGCCTAGCCACCCCGGTTTTTGTCACGGGCCTAGGGTTGGTCACAGCCCTAGGTTCCTCGGTGTCGGAAACTTGGGAGCGTTTGCTATTGGGAAAATCGGGATTAACCCCGCAGCAGCCCTTTCCAGACTTGCCCCCTCTACCCTTGGGGATGGTGGAAGGCGGCATTGTTCCTCTAGCCGATTTGCTGCAACGGGCCGTAACAGAAGCCGTTAGGGATGCCCAACTTCCCTTCCCTGATGCCGATTGCGGCGTAGTAATTGGCTCCAGTCGTGGCTTTCAGGCCCAGTGGGAAGTTCTGGCTCAGGATTATCTTACGCAGAACGTTCAACCCCAGAATTGGCTGAACACTCTACCCGCCATGGCGTCCACCGGGGTCGCGCAATTGTTGGGAACCACGGGGCCAGTGTTGTCTCCAATGGCGGCCTGTGCCACGGGTTTGGTGGCCATTGCCCAGGGGGCCGACTTGATTCGGCGGGGACAATGCCAACGGGTGATCGTGGGCGCGGGGGAAAATCCCATCACGCCGCTTACCCTCGCTGGATTTGACCGACTGGGAGCCCTGGCCCCCACGGGCTGCTATCCCTTTTCCCCCCAGCGGGAAGGCTTGGCCCTGGGGGCTGGAGCCGCCATTTTGGTGCTGGAATCGGCCCAATCCCTAGCCCAACGTCCCCAAATCCAACCCTATGGCTGCATTTTAGGAGCCGGACTCAGCGCCGATGCCCACCACCTCACGGCCCCAGATCCTGACCAGCGGGGCAGTCGTTTGGCCCTGGAACAGTGTCTTCGCCGTAGTGGCCTCACGGCGGAGGATATTGACTACATCCACGCCCACGGCACCGGAACCCATCTCAACGATGCCCACGAAGCGGCGTTGATTTCCCAATGCCTCCCTCACCTTCCGCCCATCAGTTCCACCAAGGGAGCCACAGGTCACACCCTCGGCGCATCGGGAGCCATCGGGGCTATCCTGTGCTGTCTAGTGCTTCGACATCAACGCCTGCCGCCCAATGTGGGTCTGCTGGGCGATCCGATTTATCCCAATGTCGTCACCCACAGCTGCTCTGCCCAGGTGAAAACCGCCCTCTGCATGGGCTTTGGCTTTGGGGGACAAAATGCCGTGTTGGCCCTGGGTCTACCCCCTGTTGCTTGATAGTAGGCTTGGCCTAAAATTGGGCAACACAACACTCCGTTAGAATGGGGCTATTCACTTCCCAAGTTTGGCTGAACTTTCTATCGCTACTGCCTGCTACCACCCTGGCAGTGCTCACCCTCGCCATTGCCTTTCTGCGGTTCTACGATGTCCAAGATTTTCCCCTCCTCGGATTCATCGCCAACCCTCGACTCTGGAGCAACCGATTCACCGTGGCGGCCCTCCTGGCTACACTGGCTAATTTCGGCGTTGAGTGGAACCGTCGAAATCGAGAAACAAACCGCTTGGCTGAAGCAAGACAAAGAGAGGCTGAAGCAAGAAAACGCGAAGCTGAGGCAAGAGACCGAGAGGCTGAGGCAAGAGAACGCGAGGCTCGACGAGACCTCGAAACGGCTCGACGAGATCGACTCCAAGTACGATGCCTTGCGGCGCAAGTCCGATATCAACTCGACCCCACCGACGACCACCGACGAGAATTAGCCCTAGCCTTGGCGCAGCTTGAGGAGTATCAGCAGGTATTGGATCGGGATTCGGCTGACAACATTCCGCCATTCAACGGTTGAATGCATCTTCGGCACCGCCTAAGATTGGGCAACAAAACGTGTCCGTTAGAATGGGATTATTCACCCGCCCAGTTTGGCTGAACTTTCTATCGCTACTACCCGCCACCACCCTGGCGGTGCTGACCCTCGCCATTGCCTTTCTACGGTTCTACGATGTCCAAGATTTCCCCCTCCTCGGATTCATCGCCAACCCCCGCCTTTGGAGCAACCGATTCACCGTGGCGGCCCTCTTGGCTACACTGGCTAATTTCGGCGTTGAGTGGAACCGTCGAAATCGAGAAACAAACCGCTTGGCTGAAGCAAGACAAAGAGAGGCTGAGGCAAGACAAAGAGAAGCTGAGGCAAGAGAACGCGAGGCTCGACGAGACCTCGAAACGGCTCGACGAGATCGACTCCAAGTACGATGCCTTGCGGCGCAAGTCCGGTATCAACTCGACCCCACCGACGACCACCGACGAGAATTAGCTTTGGCCTTGGCGCAGCTTGAGGAGTATCAGCAGGTGTTGGATCGGGAGCCAGAATGAGGACAAGACTGGAGGGTGAGCATACCATAGGGAAAATGCCGCCGGAATTGCGCCCATGTCAGTATCCAAGCCCGTTCAAGCGCTTTTCAAATGGACTCCTTCGGGATTAGGGTTCTTTCTTACCCTCCATGCCATCTTGACTCAACAATGGCCCCAAGCCGTTATCACTTCATTTTTGACGGGATGCACTGCTCTATGGGTGAAATTCAGCGATGGCTTTATGAAAGAGGCCGAACAACAGGCCGAAAAAGCCGGGGGCAGCTTTGCCCAGTGGTTGTTTGCGCTGGGGGCAACTCTGGGGGCAACGGCCCAAAAGTATTTGGCCCAAATCTGGTGGGAAATCACCTCCGATTTTGAGGGCAAGTATTATAGTTGATTGACTTTAGACTGGGACGTTTTTAAGCTATTTTAAGCGGAGTGATGGTTGAACGAAGAAACGATGCCTTACAGTCTGGATTTAAGGAAGCGCGTGATCGACTTTGTAGAAGGAGGTGGCAGCATCTCGAAGGCGGCGAAAACCTATCAAGTCGGTCGTGCGACAATCTATCGCTGGTTAAATCGAGTCGACTTGGCCCCGACCAAGGTAACCCGACGCCAACGTAAACTCGATTGGGACGCTCTTCGCAAAGATGTGGAGCAGAATCCAGAAGCCACGTTGAAGGAACGGGCTCAGAAATTTGGGGTGAGCATTAGTGCGCTCTCTAAGGTCTTCAAGAAAATGAAAATCACCCGAAAAAAAAAGAACTAAGGTATCGAGAGCGAAATGCAGAAGAACGCATGAAATACTATCGAACCCTGAGAGCATTGATTCAGGTGTATGGCGTCAAAAGCCTGGTCTATATTGATGAGTGTGGGTTTGAGGAAGGCGTGGCTTGTCTGTACGCTTGGTCGAAACGGGGAAAGAAAATCTATGGAGAGCGCCAGGGCAAGCGAGGGAAGAAGGAGAATCTGATTGCGGCCCGGAGGAAAGGCAGAAAAGACTTGATTGCCCCAATGTTGTTTACCGGAAGCTTAGATGCTGAAGGATTTGAGGGATGATTTAGTCTGTTTTTGTTGACGAACGTCACGACCCCCTCAGTTTTTATTCTAGATAATGCTCCCATCCATCGAAAGACGAAGATTAAAGAACTAGCAGAAGAGGCGGGGCATCAGATTTTATTTTTACCGAAGTACTCTCCCGACCTAAATGATATCGAGCATGACTTTAGTGCCTTAAAGAGAGCCAGAATGTATGCGAAACCCGGCACTTCTCTGGATGACATTATTCGAGACTATTGTGCTTCCTGATGTCTCATTACTAATTCCATCAACTATACAAACGGCTGGAGTATGTCTGCCGCCGTTTTCAAACCCAAGGGCTGGAGGCTGACCGGGATCGGGTGCTGAACCTGCAACAGGTGTTTGTGCCTGTGCAAATTTGTCAGCGTAGCCTCTCCCGCACCTCACCCAACTTGCTCAGACGGTTGGAAGAACGGGAAGAACCCTTTCGCAGCAAGGACATCGGCGACTTTCTATCGCTGATGGGGTGCGACCCGGACTTTCGCCGTCTGGCCATTTTGGGAGCACCGGGATCTGGCAAAACCACCATGATGCGCTACCTAACGCTGATGTACGCGGCCCGCACTCCCCGCAAACTGCACCCCAAAGCGCCCCAGTTCATTCCGGTGTTGCTGTACCTGCGGGATGTATACCCCACCATTCTGCAAACTCCCGATCTGCCCCTGGCCGATCTCGTCACTACCTGGGCGCAAAAGCTGCAAACCACTGATCCTCTCAAGCCCCCCACAGGCTGGTTTGCCAAAAAGCTAAGCCAAAACCGCTGCCTGATTATGCTGGATGGGCTGGATGAAGTACCCGACGAACGGGATCGCCAGCGGATTAGCCAATGGGTGGATCGGCAAATGTACGAATACCCCGACACCCCCTTCATCCTCACCTCGCGGCCCCTGGGCTACGAAAAAGCCCAACTGCAAGAGGATGTGATGGTGCTGGAAGTCGAACCCATGACCGACGAGCAGATTCAATCCTTTGTCCGCAACTGGTATTTGGCCACGGAGGTCAAAAGCCAGGGCGGTGAGGTGGATTTGGGCATTCGCGAAGAAGCTGCCCAGCAAGCCAGCCGACTAATTGCCGAAATTGAACGCCAGCCCGCCCTCGCCGAAATGGCCAGCAACCCCCTACTGCTGACCATGATCGCCACCGTCCACCGCCGCCGTAATGGTCTTCCACTAAGAGTGGACAACCGTCTAGAGCTATACCGTGAGATTTGCCAAGTGTTGCTAGAACGGCGAGAGATGGCTAAACAGAGCAGCAATGTCTTATCCAGGGAAGTCCAACCAGTGGATGATCGGCTCTCTGCTGACCAAAAACAGTCGGTGCTGCAACCCCTAGCGCTAGATCTCACCCAACGCAAAACCCTGCGGTTTACCCTGGCTGAAGTGCGCCCCCTGCTGCAAGCCAAACTCGCTACCCTGCCAGGGCTAGACTGGACACCGGAACAGTTTCTCAAACAACTGCGCGAAGTGGATGCCCTGATTGCCAAAGAAGAGGAAGATGTCTTTGAATTTGCCCACCGCAGCTTTCAGGAATACCTCACCGCCACCGAAATTAAAGAAACCCACCAAGAAGCCCTGCTAATTGCTGCCCTGCAAGACCCCGAAAGCCTGAAATGGTGGGCCGATACCATACGCCTCTATGCCGCCCAAACCGACACCAGCAACCTGATCGATGCTGCCCTAAATCTAGAAACCCCA
This sequence comes from Leptolyngbya sp. BL0902, assembly GCF_016403105.1. Classification (NCBI taxonomy): domain Bacteria; kingdom Bacillati; phylum Cyanobacteriota; class Cyanophyceae; order Leptolyngbyales; family Leptolyngbyaceae; genus Leptolyngbya; species Leptolyngbya sp. BL0902. The sequence goes on along the minus strand of NZ_CP046155.1, from coordinate 3,432,632 downwards.
ACCCTAGATACCTGGCTGCTGGCCATCGACTGTTGGCAAACAGGCCGCACCGTGCAACCCGCCAGCAAACAAGCCCTGCTGACCAAAATTACCGAACCCCTAATGGTGCTAGAGGAACCCACCCTAACCTGGGCCAAACAGGTACAGCCTCGCTACTTTAAGCTGGCCTACCTACTACAGCAAGGTGCATGGCGAGAGGCTGATCGCGAAACGTATTACGTGCTGCGAGACGTAGGAGATCGCGACCATAAGGGCTATTTAGACATTTCAGATATTCAGCAATTCCCTTGCCAAGACCTGAAAATTATTGACCAGCTTTGGGTTAAATACAGCCAGGGCACGTTTGGCTTTAGTGTGCAAAAGGAAGTTTATGTCGAGACAGGCAACCCGCTCGATGGCGAGTATCATGAAGACACTTGGATAAAATTTGCGGATCGCGTCGGCTGGCGCAAGGACGGAAGCTATCTGAACTACAGCGACCTAAAAGCAAACCCTTCTTTTTCCCCCACGGGAGAATTTCCGACGATTAGGTTTGGTTTGAGGTTGTTACCGACCCCCTCTGCACGGAAAACTGGGTGTTTTGAGGATCGCTTACCTGGCACCGGGCGTCATGTCGTATCGGCCTCAAATCGGGCACTTACCACATCTGGGTTCAAACAGTTCGCTAATACAAATTTCTTAGCAACATTCTGCACCGCATCCATCGGCGCTTGCCATTCCTCCCACAGGCTTTGTTGGCCAGGGGTTTTCTTTTTGGCCTTCATCTTTTGTCGAATCGCCGCCAGAGTCTTGCTGCCCCAGGTGTTGCGCCGCTCTGGCTTGGGCTTCGGTTTATAGCGTTTGCAAAATTTTCGATAGGCTTCTGCACACAGTTCTAATGTCGCCCCCAGCGCCAAAAAAGCGGGATGCCATTGGGTTAGGCCATCGGTGGTTAAACGGTCGTAGCTGCCGTAGTTGCTGTAGTCGTAGAAAAAGCCCTGCTGCATATTTGCCGCCTTGGGGTTGGCGTGGATGTAACGCAGGGTATTCAGTGCCCGCCGCTGGTCGGTATTGGCAAATCCGGTGCTGTGGTAGCGCTTCTCCCAAAAGTGCCCCGTGCGGTTCAGCATTCGGTTAAAGCACATGGCCGTATACCAGTTCAGCCAGTGCATAATTTTCGGCAAATCTTCGGGCTGATCGGGTTCTATCAGGTAATGCACATGGTTGCTCATAATGCACAGAGCATAGAGCTTGAATCCGTATTTCTCCTTGCATCGCTCCAAGGCATAGAGTAAAATCTCGCGGCACTCGTCGCGAATTAGCCGAAACTCGCGATTGTTGCAGCGAACCGTAACGTGATAGCAATAGCCGGAGACATATTGACGTGGTTGGCGCGGCATGGCGACACATTCATTCCCCCACCCGACCTAACCGAGGAGGATAATCGGTGGTCGCTTTTCTATCATCTCCCATAACTCGTAGGGTGCATAGCGCCAAGGTGAGGCTAACGTCAACATAAAGCGTGCACCACCCACAGCCGGACGCACAGCTCGTGGCAAAATGGGGCCGACGTTCGGCTGTTGCCCTAGACTAGGGCGGCAATCCTACCTCAGGTTTTGGGATAGAGCATGGCACGATAAAAACACGGTTTCGAGATTGCCCCTTTCCCCTAAAAAAGCCATGAACAACCCCGCCCAAGCCTTCTATAGCTGGTACAAAAACACCCTCAACCATCCCAAATACCGCTGGGTTTTGGTGGCGGGTACGCTGCTTTATTTGCTCAGCCCCATTGATATTTCCCCAGACTTTATCCCCATCATCGGCTGGATTGATGACGGCATTGTGGCCTCCATTTTTGTGGCCTCCCTCTCCCAAATTTTGCTGAGTGGCCTCACCAAGAATCGCGCCGATCTGGGTAGTGACTATACCGATACCACGGTAGACATCAACCCCGAAATCTAGGCCGAACACCACCGTTCACCCACTGTCGCTCAAGCCTTTTCCCTGCGGATTCCTGGAGGCAAGCGTGAGGGTGGGTGAATGGCTGTCTCAGTCCTAGGGCGTTAAAATGTACTATAGTGCTCGTCAGGACTAGGGCTCACTAAGCCGTTTTTGGGTTGGAACCAACGATGACCACCGTTCAACGCCGCCCCCTCACGCCGCCGCCCCCGATCACCTGGGAACCTTTGCCAGCGGACTTCCTTTTGCCTGATGATCCTGTGGATAATGCCCTTCAGCCTCTTCTTGCCGCCGCCCTGCGTGAAGCCCTAGAACTGGCTGGCTTGATTCTAGAATCAGCGCTGATTGCAACGAATTTTGGCCTCTGCGCCACCGTGGGCGATAAAACCGTGGTAAAAGCCCCGGACTGGGTCTATGTGCCTGCCGTGAATCCAACGTCTGGGGGCCAAGTTCGTCGTAGCTATACCCCCCACGCTGAGGGCGACGTTCCCACCCTGGTGATGGAGTTCATCTCCGAAGCCGAGGGCGGCGAGTATTCCATCAACCCCCACTATCCCTACGGCAAATGGTATTTCTACGAGCGCATCCTCCAGGTGCCGCTCTACGCGATTTTTCACCCTCCCTCTGGCCAGCTAGACCTGTTTCGCTTGATCAATGGCCAGTACGTGGAACAGCAGGCCGATGACCAGGGCTGCTACTGGATTGAGGAACTCCATCTTTTCCTGGGCGTGTGGTCTGGGAGAAAGGCAGAAATGACGACAACCTGGCTGCGCTGGTGGGATGCCGACGGCAACTTGCTGCTCTGGGGCAGCGAACAGGTCGCGCAGGAACGCCAGCGGGCCGAACAGGCTCAACAGCAGGTCGCCCAAGAACGCTTACGGGCGGAACAGGCCCAACAACGGGCGGAGCAAGAACGCCAACGGGCCGAACAACTGGCCGAACGCCTACGGCAACTGGGCGTTGATCCTGGGGATTTGTCTTAAATGTCATCCCAGGAATCATCGGATTCAGAGCGGTTCTGGCGGCAATCCCGCATAATAAGGACAGTTTGCCGAGGGGTCTGTGGCACTGTGCAGGCCGTTTGGCGCGCTGGAAGGTTGGGTTGGTTACTGCTGCGTTTTCCCTGCGTTTGCCCCTATGGATTCTCCCCGTGAGCTGTCGTTCAACGCTGCCAATGCACCCTTGGGGGATCGCTCTCTTCTGGGATCGCCCCGTGGAATGTCGGAGTGCGGCGATGAAGTCCTGCTGCAACTGATGGGCATTTCCAAGCGGTTTGGTAGCAATCAGGTGTTAGATCAGGTGGATCTGACGGTCTACCCTGGGGAAGCGGTGGCGATTATTGGCCCATCCGGCACCGGGAAATCCACCATTCTGCGGATTATTGCGGGGCTGTTGGCGGCGGATGCGGGGGAAATTTATGTGGCGGGGCAGCGACGACAGGGACTAATTGAAGATGCCCACGATCCGGTGGGCATTGGCATGGTGTTTCAGCAGGCGGCGCTGTTCGACTCGCTGACGGTGGAGGAAAACGTGGGCTTTTTGCTGTATCAGCATTCCACCCTGCCGCCGCGCCACATTCGCCACCTGGTAGAAGACGTGCTGGAAATGGTGGGCCTTCCGGGCATTGGTAAGCGCTACCCGTCGGAGCTGTCGGGGGGGATGCGGAAGCGGGTCAGCTTTGCCAGGGCGATTATCAGCAATCCTGAAAACCCGGAGGATCGGCCCGCCCTGCTGCTCTACGACGAACCCACCGCTGGCCTCGACCCCATCGCCTCCACGGTGATTGAGGACTTAATTCGCGATATCCAGCGCGGCCACGGCTGCGGCTCGTACCTGATTGTGACCCACCAAGACAGCACCATTCGCCGCACCGCCGACCGGGTGATTTTTCTACACCGGGGCAAAATCCAGTGGAGCGGCCCCATCAGCGCCATCGATGAAACCGATAACCCCTATGTTCGTCAGTTCTTTAGCGGTCAGGTGGAGGGGCCGATTCAAATGGTGCAGTAGGGAGTGCAGAGCACAGGGCTCTACCGTTGGGTGAACTGAGGGATGAACTGAGGAACGATGATGCGGGAACGGGCAATTCGGGAAGGATCGGTGGGGCTGCTGATTTTGCTGGCGGTGGCGCTGTTTGGCGGCATGGTGCTGTGGCTGCGGGGGTACGATCCTCGGCGGCAAAGCTATCGGGCTACCTTTGTGTTTACCGATACCCTGGGGATGCAGGAAGGCACCGCCGTGCGGTTTCGGGGGGTGCGGGTGGGGCGGGTGCTGTCGATCCAGCCCGGATCGAACCAGGTGTCGGTGCTGGTGGAAATTAATCAGCCCAGCCTGCTGATTCCCAGCAATGCCCTGATCACTGTCAATCAATCTGGCCTGATTGGCGATACCACCATCGACATCATTCCTCAAGCCACCTTGGCGGAGATGGTCACGGCCAGCCTTACTCCGTTCAAACCCCAGTGCGACAGTCAGGTGGTGATCTGCGACGGCGACGAGCGCAGGGGGGAGGTGGGAGCCAGCTATGAAGCCCTAATTCGTGCTGCCGAAGATTTGGCGAGAACCTTTGCCGACCCGGAACTGGCCGCGAACCTCACCCTCACCCTCAAAAATGCCTCGGAATTTGCCGCCAGCGCCACGGTGCTCTCTGGAGAACTCACCCGCCTATCTCAGCAGGTGCAGACTGACCTAGGGCCGCTGATGGCTTCGGCCACCCGCGCCGCCGATAACCTGGATGGCACCCTGACCGAATTTGGCACCACCGCCACCGACATTAGCAATGCCGCCAATGCTGTGGGAGCCACCGCCGCCCAGTTTGAGATCACAGGCACCGAAGTCAACGGCCTGATTAGCCGCAACCGCAGCAGCTTAGTCACCACCCTGGATAGCCTTAACCGCAGCAGCGTCCATCTAGAAACCATCATGGCCACCCTGGCCCCCGAAATCCAGGACAGCCAGTTCATCGCCAATCTGGATCGCCTCTCCGCCGATGCCACCGCCGCCATGGCCGACATCCGCGCCATCACCGCCACCGCCAACACCCCCGAAAACCTGATCCTGCTGCAACAGACCCTCGACTCGGCCCGCAGCGTCTTCCAAAGCGCCCACAAGGTGATCGCCGACGTGGACGAACTCACGGGCGACCCCACCCTCCGCAACAACTTTCGCAACCTGATCAACGGCCTCAGCACCCTGGTCTCCCTCACCGACCAACTGGAGCAGGACAGCCGCCTTGCCCAAGCCCTCACCCTGCCCAGGGATGCCCAGGTGGATCGGCTCATCCTCACCCCGGTGCCGCCGCCCACCGCCCCCGCACGGCCTGCCCCCACGGCCTCCCCCGCCCCGCTGCTGATTACCCACAACGGCCAGTACTACCAGCTTCAGATTCAAGGCCGCTAGACCAGAGATGGTGCAACGATGATTTAGGCCGGGTCTGGGAGACGGCCCTACCAACCCAGAACCGATGCCTCCAGGCCGGAATTATGCGGGATGGGGCAACTGTCCAGGGTATGATTTTTCTGATTCAAACCCATGCCCTCGCGTGCGATGGGGTAACGTCATCGGGAAAGATCGCCATGAAACAGGCCCATGTGATCGGCTTAGGAAAATCTGGCATTGCTGCCGCCCGGTTGCTGCGAAAGCAGGGCTGGGACGTAGTGCTGAGCGACCGCAACGCCACCCCGCTGGCGGCTGATCAACAGGCCCAACTCCAGGCGGCGGGGGTGACGGTAAAACTCGGCCATAGCTTTGCCCTCACCCCAGAGGATCGGCCCGACCGCGTAGTGGTGAGCCCTGGGGTGCCCTGGGATTTACCCGCCCTAGCAGAGGCCCGCGCCGCCGGACTGGAGGTGATGGGGGAAATGGAACTGGCCTGGTTGACGCTGCAAGATAAGCCCTGGGTTGGCATCACAGGCACCAACGGCAAAACCACCACCACCGCCCTCACCGCCGCCATTTTCCAGGCTGCGGGGTTGAGCGCCCCCGCCTGTGGCAACATTGGCCATGCCGCCTGCGAGCTGGGCCTGCAAGACCCCACGCCAGACTGGGTGATTGCCGAACTCAGCAGCTACCAGATCGAAGCCTCGGCCACCCTCACGCCCCGCATTGGCCTGTGGACGACCCTCACCCCCGACCACCTGCAACGGCACAAAACCCTCGGCAACTATGCCCGCATTAAGGCATCCCTGCTGCAACGGTCAGAGTTCGCCATCTTCAACGGCGACGACCCCTATCTGCGCCAGCACATCCCCGCCGAATTTCCCCAAGCCCACTGGACGAGTGTGGGCGGCAAAGCGGCCCTTGGCTCTCTGGTACCGACGACCTATATTGAAGACGACTGGGTGACGTTTAAGGGCCAGCCCATCGTTGCCGCCGATGCCCTCAAAATGGTGGGCGACCACAACCTGCAAAACCTGCTGATGGCCGTCGCTGCCGCCTGTTTGGCCGACATCGACCCCGCCGCCATCGCCGCCGGAGTAGCCAGTTTCCCCGGTGTGCCCCATCGCCTAGAGCACATTTGCACCTGGCAAGGCATTGACTTTACCAACGATTCCAAAGCCACCAACTACGATGCTGCCGAAGTGGGCCTGCGTTCGGTAGACAGTCCTGCGGTGCTGATTGCCGGGGGCGAAGCCAAGGAAGGCGACGATGGCCCCTGGCTCCAGCGCATTCAGGAACGGGCCGCCACGGTGTTGCTGATTGGCGATGCCGCCCCCCAGTTTGCCCGTCGCCTAGCGGAGGTGGGCTACCAGGATTACGAAATCGTCGAAACCCTGGATCGCGCCCTGCGCCGCAGCCTAGAACTCGCGCCCAGCCTGGGGGCCAAGGTGGTCTTGCTGTCCCCCGCCTGCGCCAGCTTCGACCAATACCCCAATTTTGAGGCCCGTGGCGATCATTTTCGGCAACTGTGCCAAAACCTGGGTTAACGGTGGTTCGCTGAATTTTGTGGACGCGGAAACCGAGCCCCTACTTTTTGAACGTGGAAACCAGGTCCCTTACTGCGATCTTCTGCCTTGGGCGTGGAAACCACGCCCCTACCTCTGTCCTGATAACAACTTCATGCCATGACCACGCTGCCTGACCTTTCCAACGACACCCTCTGGGCGATTTTGAACGACGAACTGGACGACGACACCGTAAACCGTCTGGTGTGGCACTACCTCGGTTATCGGCCTACGGAGAAGGGTTGGGACACTACGTCAGTGGATCCGGCCTGGGGGGAAAAGTATCCAGAGCCGCCGGACTTCATCGAAAGCCGCCCCGCCACCGTGCAACTCACCCGATCCATTCCCGCCGAGTACAAGCAGTTACTGAAGGAAGAACTGGGCTTTAAGGGCTATACCATTGATCAACTGGTGCCCCGCCTCACCCGCCGCGCCACCATGACCAACTGGCTCTTGGCCTACCGCGCCCAACACCCTTGAAGGCACTGCCCTCCACACCAGCGGCCCATGACCGCCGATCAGCCCCCGGTGGTCAGTCCCCAGCCTAACGAATCCGGCCTAACGAATCTGGCCTAACGAATCCGGCCTAACGAATCCGGCCCAATGAATCTAGGCCGCATTCAGGGCGGATTCAGGGCAAACTACCGACAGTCTAAGGAATTAAACACCTGTTCGGCGTTGGGGTTGGCGTTTTCTCCGTGGGCCAAAATCCAAACAAATTGGGTGCGGCGATTGTGATCCACAGCGGCCATGAGGCTGGTGGTGGCATAGGTGGTTTGATCTTCCTGAAACTGCCCCGTCTGCACGATCACGGGCACTGTTTGGCCGCAGAGCCTACGTTCCTCGGTGCGGGGTGGATCAAGCTGGTAGTTTTCGTCCCCAATCATGCCCTCCTGAAAAGCCTCAATGAAGCTCGCCTGATCCGCCGAACTTTGTAGATAGCCCGGTAAGCGCCCCATGGTTAGCAACACCGAGGGCGGCGTGTCGGTGCTGGTGATCTGCACCATTCGCATCCCAAACATATTCATATCCAGCACCCCTTCGCTTTCCCCTGGCAGGGTGTAGGTGAAGGGGGTTTGATCGGTGTTCACCCCCTCGGGGCCAAAGGCAAACTGCATGGTGCGGCCAATGACGAGAACCAACGCCACCAGGGCAGCGGTGGTCAGCACAAAACAGCCGCCACAGCCCGCTGCAATCCACTTCCAGGGCACACCACTATCAGCAGGATTGGAATCGTTGGAGGAACCGGGGGAACCCGAAGACGCCGAAGGGTTCGATAGGGGGTTTGGGGCTGAAGCCATGGCCATCTCCCACCACGGAGGACTGTGCCTCCATCATACCCAGGCCACCGCCTTCCGTCCCGTTGGCTGGCCAAGACGCTGAGACGCCCCACGCCTAGGAGGTGTGCTAGGTTCAGGGGAGGCGTTTCGATCCCCATCCCCAGGAGCAATTTTGATGTTTCAGGCCACACGGCGGCGGCTGGCCCTTTGGTATACGGCGGTAACGGCGGTGCTGCTGCTGCTGTTTGCCAGCGGGTTTTACCTCTATGTGCGCACGACCCTGGTGGAGCGGGTGGATGACACCCTCAATCATGTGGTGGAAATTGTGGAGCGATCCCTGGTGATTGAACCCAGCCCGCGCCAAATTGCGCCCTCGCCTACCCGCCTGGTGCCCGCGCCCAGCCTTCAGGTGAATGTGGAGGCCAGCTTTCGCGACAATGCCCACACCGTGGAGGACGACCACATCGACCTAGAATGGTTTAGCCCCGCCGGATCGCTGCTGTGGTCTACCCTGTCAGAGCCGCTGGCGGTGCCGCTCCACGTCAACCCGGCGGGGGAAACGGTGCGGGTGTCCCAGGAAGGGGTGCTGCGCCAAATTACCGAGCAGGTGGAGGCGGAGGGCCAAGTGTTGGGCTATCTGCGGGTCAGCCATCCCTGGTTTGAGGTGACGAAGCCCAGTCGGCGGCTGATGGTGGATTTGGCCCTGGGCACCAGCCTGATGGTGGGGGCGGTGGCAGCCATTGGCTGGCTGCTGTCGGGCATTGCCATGGCCCCGGTACGCGATTCTTACCAGCAGCTCAAGCAGTTCACGGCGGATGCCTCCCACGAACTGCGGAACCCCATCGCCGTGATTCAAACCAATGCCCAGGTGGCCCTGTCTGACCCAGAGCCCGATGTGGACACCCAGCAGCGCCAGTTTCAGGTGATCGAACGCCTCACCCGACGGCTGGGGCGGCTAGTGGACGATCTGCTGTTTTTGGCCCGCCAGGAAAGCGGCCTGATTGCCTTCACCGCCTCCTCCATTGGCCTGGAGGGATTGCTGGCGGACGTGGTGGAGGAGCAGCAGGTGATGGCCAGCGAAAAGCAGATTGACCTCGTCTATGATGCCGTCCTGGCCGAGGCGGGAGCTCGCACCGCAGCGGCTCGCCCTAAGGGATCCTCAGCGGTGGCGATCTCGGCCACGGTGGCCCCCCTCAACCCAGCCAAATCCACCACGCTGGATCAGCACCATGCCCTGATCATCGGCGGCGATACCAGCCAGCTCACCCGCCTGTTCACCAACCTCATTGGCAATGCGGTGCAATATACCCCCGCCGGAGGCCAAGTGACCGTGCAGGCCCAGGCCATCAAACACCAGGGCCAAGCCTGGGTACAGGTGGCGGTACAGGATACGGGCATTGGCATGGATGAAGAGGCGCTATCCCATGCCTTTGATCGGTTCTACCGGGCCGACCCCGCCCGCCACCGTAGCGGCGACCAAGGCACCGGGCTAGGGCTGGCCATCGCCAAGGTGATTGTCGAGACCCACCGGGGCCAGATTGCCATTGACAGCCAGCCCCACCAAGGCACGACCGTCACCGTGCTGTTGCCCCGCATGAAACCCGCCTAGGCCCTGGTTAGCCCCATCGCCCCCAGCAAGGTCGGAATAATGCCGCCCTTACTTCGGCAACGACCGCTGGGGGGAGGGGGCATGGCGCAGAAGTTGCCACCCAAACAGCAGGATAAAGAGCGGATTATTGACGGCATAGCGTCGCCACAGCCGCCGAGGTTCTTGGCTCAAGCGATAGAGCCACTCCAGCCCTAGCTTCATCATCCAGCGGGGAGCCTGGGATACTTCGCCGCTAAAAAAGTTGAACGCGGCCCCAACGCCCATCATCACCGCGTTGACCTGGCCCAAGTGACGCGCCATCCACTGTTCCTGCTTAGGACAGCCCAGCCCCACCAGCACCACCCTTGCCCCCGACTGATGAATGCGGGCCACATCCGCCGCTTCCTCCTGGGGCGACAAGGCCCGAAACGGAGGGGCGTGGCTTCCGGCGATGAACAACCCTGGGAACTGGCCCTGGAGAGCCTGGATCAACCGCTGCAAGGTTTCCTCGGTGCCGCCATAGAGGTAGATGGGTAGACCCGTCTGCGCCGCCCGTTCACACCAGGCCAGCATCAAGTCTGGCCCGTAGACCCTGGGCTGATGGGGGACACCCAACCGCCGCAGCCCCCACACCAGGGGCATCCCATCGGGGGTGACAAGGGCCGCCTGATTGATGACTTGCTGATACGCGGGGTCAAAGTAGGCCGTCATCACCACATGGACATTGGCCGCTACCACATAGCACGACCGCTGCGCCTCAGCCCAGGCTTGGATGCGGTTGCAGGCGTCTTCATAACTCGTGGCATCTACCCGCGTTTTGAGAATGGGGCGGGACGGGATTGGCCCTGGGTCTTGACAGCCCTGCTCCAGATTAGTGATCATCCCTACCCCCCGGTTCACAGTACCGCTATTCTAGCTAGGGTGACGCGACCGATGATGCTTTGTAAACCACCCCTGGCGGCTGGAGGGTTTCCGATGTCCAATGCCTTGATGTATCAGGAAGATATGTACGTGGTGCTGATGCCCGGTGAGGCGGAGGTTTTTGCCACCCCCGAAGAACTGCTGGCCCAGTTGACGGATCTCTTAGCGGCGCGGCAGGACAACCTACCCCGTGATTTACAGAAATTCAGCGCCATCGCCGACCAGGCCCAGCACCTGCGCGACACCGCCTGCGAACTCGAACTGCGTCCGGGCGAAGCGATGCAGTGGTACGTGGTGCGGCTAGAAAAACCCTCGGCCTAGGCCACCTGCCAAGCGGCTTCAAAGAAGTTAAGCTCACACACCATGGCATAGCGATAGGTGCGCTGGATGAGGTCATTGTTGACGGCTTGAGCGTTGACCAGTTCCTCTAGCCGTTGAGCCAAGGGCTCGAATTGGTCGCTGCTGTAGGTGTCGATCCAGGCGGTGTAGGCGTGGGGTTGGGCCTGGGTGGTCGCGAGGGATTGCCCCAAGAAGGCGTAGAGCCGCATACAGGGCGACATCGCCACGGCAGTAGTGCCCGGATCGGCACCCCACGCGGTATTAAGCAAAAAATCGGTATATTGCCGGGTGGCATAGCCCGGTGTCACCGTGGCGAGATCTACACCCCATTCCTGGGCATAGCTGCCGTGGAGGTTCAGTTCCTCTAGCACTCCCGTCGTCAGATCGTGGAACACCTGAAAAATCTCCCAGGTGGGGGCTTTGGCGGCGGCAATGCTGTAGGCCCGCGCAAAGGCTTCTAGAAAAAAGGCATCCTGACCCACATAATAGGCAAACTTGGCCCGATCCAGGGAGCCATCGCCAATGCCCTGCACAAAGGGATGTTGAAGGGTAGCCTGGGCGAGGTCTTGGTTAGCCTGCCAGAGCGTCTGGGAAAGGGTGGAAGTCATGGGCTGAAGGGTGCCGCAAAGGTTGAACAAAACGGTTGAACCAAGGGAGAGTAGGGCGTTTTTGCCGCTGTTACGGCTCATTTTAGGCCAGAACTCCCCCTGCTACCGGACACCCCCAGAGATCCCAGCGGGTACTCTATCTCCCGATTAGGCCGCCCAGAAGACCCCTGGGGCCAGCCCGCCCAACCTAGGCAAAACCCTGGGCTTGGCAAAGATTTGTAATTGAAGCCACCGTTCCCAGCCCACATCCGTAAAAATGTAATTGTCGCTACAGAATGCAGGGGTCTTGCCATGCTTCCTCCCAGCTCCAGCCAAAACCGCCGCCAGGTGATTACCGAACTGCGCCACCAGCTCCGCTACGCCAGCCTTGAAGAGCGGTCTCGCATTCGCCAAGAGCTTAATTTTTGGATGCAGCACCGCTAGGGGCTTACCGTGGGCTGTTTGGCCGTTGCTGGCTTTACCGTGGGCTGTTTGGCCCTGTGACGAGTTGCTTTTCAGGCGGGTTCGCCTAGAGGCTTCGGGTAGGCTGATGTATACCCTACAATACTCAGCCCTCTGACACGATGCCCATTGCCCTATCCGTTGACGACTTTCTCCAGCAGTCTGGCCCCATTTTGGATGTCCGCAGTCCGGGGGAGTATGCCCAGGGGCACATTCCCAGTGCCGTCAGCTTTCCACTGTTTAGCGATGACGAACGCGCCCAGGTGGGCACCTGCTATAAACAGGTGGGACGGGATGCGGCGGTGGAACTAGGCTTTGAAATCGCAGGGCCAAAGTGCGCCACCTTTGTGCGTCAAGCCAAGGAACTGGCTCCTGACCTATCCCTACGGGTGCACTGCTGGCGGGGCGGAATGCGAAGCGGCGGCGTGGGCTGGATTTTGGAAACAGCAGGCTTTCAGGTCTACACCCTGGCGGGGGGCTACAAAGCCTATCGCCAGTGGGTGCGTCAGGTCTTGGCCACGCCCAAACCCATAGTTGTCCTCGGCGGCATGACGGGCACCGCTAAGACGCTGATTTTGCGGGAACTGGCCCAAATGGGCGAACCCGTGATTGACCTCGAACACCTCGCCAATAACCGAGGCAGCAGCTATGGAGCACTGATGTTGCCCCCCCAGCCCTCCACCGAGCACTACGAAAACCTGCTGGCGGCGGCCTGGGCACAGTTCGGCGGAGATCGTTCCATTTGGCTGGAGGCCGAAAGCCGTCGGGTGGGCACCTGCCGCATCCCCGACGAACTGTTTTTGCAAATGCTGGCGGCCCCTGCCCTGGAGGTGACGCGGTCGGTGGAGGAACGGCTGGATTTGCTGGTGTCTATTTATGGTGGGGCGGATCCTGAAGATTTAGTCATGGCCACCCAACGCATCCAGCGCCGTTTGGGAGGGCAGCACGCCAAAGCCGCCGTGGATTTGATCCGGGCTGGCGACCTGCGGTCGGCCTGCGCCATCATCCTGGCCTACTACGACCGCACCTATCGCCACGATCTCGAACGGCGCGGCAAAACCATTCCCCAAATCGACATCACGGGGCTATCCCCAGATCAAAGTGCCCAGCGCCTGCTTCAGGCCCTGCCCCAGGTAATCGCCGCCGCCAAACCCCAGCCAGCGGATTAGGCTAAAGGCGGCCCAGACTTGACCGCTAGGCCAGCCATTACGGTTCTGCCATAGTTCCTCCATCCAGCCCCAGGGTTAGCTAGCCTTGAGGCAACATTCTGTTCAGAGGTCACGGCTATGACCGATTCTGCGGCTGAGGGTTCCCATCGGGTCTACGCCAAGCCCACCGAAGGGCATAGGTCTCTGGGGGCTGGGGTGCGCCAGGTCTTATTTTGGGGGCCGATGATTGTATGCTTTGCTCTCCTGCTGGCGATTCTGCCGCCGCGAGGACGGACGGTGGGCTTGGCGGGGGGTGGCGTGGTGGCTGTTTTGTGGGCTGTGGTGGTGGGCGGGGTGCGGGTGGTGGCAGAATGGGAGCGGGGCGTGATTCTGCAACTGGGCAAGCTTCAGGATGTGCGTGGCCCTGGGATTTTCTATGTGATTCCGGTGCTGGAGTCGGTGCAGTTCATCGACACGCGCACCCTGGTGATCAACATCCCCCGCCAAAAGGTGATCACCCGCGACAACGTGCCCGCCGAGATTGACAGCGCCCTCTTCTTTAAGGTCAACGATGCCCAGAAGGCGGTGGCCTCGATTCAAGACTTTCGCTTTGCGGTGTCGCAGTATGCCCAGGCGGCCCTGCGTGATGTGGTGGGGGGCCTGCCCCTAGACGATTTGCTGTCGGAACGGGAGCACATTCAGCAGCAGATTAAGGCGATTGTGGAAGCCCAGGCGCGGGAGTGGGGGATGCACATCGACGCCATCCGGCTGCAAGACATTGAACTACCCGAAGACCTGAAGCGGATGATGTCGCGCCAAGCCTCGGCAGAACGGGAAAAACGCGCCACCATCACCAAGGCCGAAGGGGACCGCCTTGCCGCCCGCAGTTTGGCCCAGGCCGCTGCCATCATGGCCCGCAACCCCATCGCCCTAGAACTGCGCACCCTACAAAGCATCGACGGCCTAGGGGCCAGCCCCTCCAACACGGTGCTGCTGTTCCCGGTGCAGATGGCCCAAGCCCTATCCTCCCTGCAACGGATGGAGCCAGAACCGCCTGATCCCACGGGCCAACCTGCGGAACCTTCGGAGGAAGCTTAACCCTGTTTCCGGTGCCGGGAACTCTAAGGGTTGCCGCCAATCCTGCACAGGGGCGAACATCATCTGCCCTGGGACGACCGCTCCGATCTGGGGGCGGGCTCGATTCTCCCTAGCCATCCGGCGGCAAGGAATATCCTTGCTTTACTATGCATATCATGTGATCCAACGTGAACAGGACGAGGGAAGGTGCCATGGCCAAGCGAAAAAAGAGCCTCGCGAAGATTGCCCCAGGGGGATTTGGCCGCATCAATTTGGCCCAGGAACTTCAGCGGGTCGAGGGCTTGATGCGTCGGAATCAGTGGCCAGAGGCCAAGCAAAGGCTGTCAGATCTGGGTGGGCAATTCCCCCAGTCAAAGCAGGTGTGGCAATACCTGGCCTACGCCAGCATGGAGACCGATGATTTGGTCAACCACCAGCGGGCCATGGAACGGCTGACCACCCTAGACCCCACCAACGCCGACTATTTCTTTTCCTTGGGAGCGGCCTGCATGGGTAATGTTCATCCCCTGTTGGCGCTGCAATCCTTCCGCCAGGGGCTGGCCCTCAACCCCAACCACGACATTGCCGCCGAGGCCCAACGGGTCATCCAGGATCTAGAGCCGCTGCTTGCCGAGACGCTGACCGATATGGGCCTGACCGAGGCCGATGGGCTTGAGGTGGCCCTGCTCCACGAGCGCAGCCAAGCCTGCCTGGAACGGGGCGACTATGGCGACGCACGGGAAGCAACCCTGGGGGTTATTGATCGACACCCTGACTTTCTACCCGCCCAAAATAACCTGTCCCTAGTGTTCTGGGCTGAAGGGGATGCGGAATCTGCCATTACCCAGGCCCGAAGTGTCCTCAACCGCCAACCGGATAATGTTCACGCCCTAGGCAACCTAGTGCGGTTCTATGCCCTGACCCAGCGCCCCGACGAAGCCCGCCCCTACGCGGATCGTCTCCTGGCTAGCCATGCCGAAGCTTGGGATAGCTGGACGAAGAAGGCCGAAGCCCTGAGTTTGCTGGCCGACGATGCTGCCCTCATCACGATGTTTGAGGACTTCTTGGCCCAGGGCGGCGATGCCCTAGATCATGCTCCAGACCGTGCCAAAGGTGCCTCCGCTAACGATCCCAACAAGGCTGAGGAGGTCGGTGATGCCTTGACCTCGCCCCCTCGCCCTAGCCTGATGTTTTATCACTGGGTGGCGGTGGCCTTGGCCCGCACCAAAAAGGTTCAGCGGGCTAAGACCCTGTGGCAAGCGGTGCTAGCTCTCGATCCTCACCTAGAGATTGCTAAGGCCAACTTGGCGGATCTGCGTCGGCCCGTGGGTCAGCGCCACGGGGCTTGGCCCTTTTCCTGGGAGCAGTGGCTCTTGCCCCCCACCCTACACACCTTTCGGCAAACCCTAGATCGCACCATGGACGGTAAAGGAAAACGTCTCGTGGCCGGACTAGAGCAGTTTTTGGACGACCATCCCGACTTTGTGGCCATGTTGCCCCGCATTGCAGAGCGGGGTGGGCCAACGGGTCAAGAGTTCTTGGTGATGACGGCCCAGCAGATCAAGCACCCCGGCCTATTGGCGGCGGTGAAGGACTTAGCCCTGGGGAAAAATGGCCCCGATGCCCTGCGCCACCAAGCCGCTATCCTGGCCGCTCAGGCGAAGCTCATCGACAAAAATAACGTCACCCTGTGGCTGAATGGATCCTGGGAGACCATCACCCTGATGGATTTTGATATCCATAGTGACGTGCTCTACCACCACAGTAAGCAAGTGGAGAAGTGGTTGAAGCAGGCGCTCGGTCTTCTACGCAAACAGACCGTAGCGGCGGCAACGCAGGCGGAGGAACTGCTGAAAAAGGCCATCGCGGCTGAGCCAGACAGCCCCGATTTACTCAACAACTTGGCCGCCGCCTACCACTTCCAGGGCCGTACCCAGGAGGTTGACGCCCTGATTCACCAGATCTGTGAGCGCTTCCCCGACTATCTGTTGGCCGCCATGTCCCAGGTCAAGTTGTACATGAAGGATGGCAACCTAGAGGACGCTGAGGCCATTTTGAAACGCTTCATGGAGCGTGGCAGCTTTCACGTAGACGAATTTAGCGCCTTTTGCGAAACCTATGTCGATCTGATGCTGGCCAAGAAGAACCCCGACGGAGCCCGCACTTGGTTGCAAATGTGGGAGCAAACCGTCCCTGATCATCCCCGCCTGAACATTGGCTGGGCTAAGTTCGATGCTTACACTGGCAAGCACTTGTTAGAGATGTAAGGCTCATCGTCCCTTGGGAGGTATTTCACCCCGGAGACGTATCAGGACGCCAGCCTTGAACGATAAAGATCCATCTTTTTGGATATGAGGGCCACCCTAGTCGCTACCAGGGCAGGCGGCTACCGTCCCAACTGAAAAATTCACCGCTGTCGGTGGGTTCTAGGCCGTCAATTACCGTCATCAACTGGGTCACGGTGCGGGATACGGGGAACAGTTTCTCCGGCGCTACTCCCCGCTGAAAGGGCTGGGACAGGCGGGTATCCGTTGTGCCGGGATGGAGCAGGGCGAAGATGGTATGGGGGCTTTTGCGGGCATACTCCAGCGAGGCAGTTTTGATCAGCATATTCAGCGCCGCCTTAGAGGCCCGATAGCCATACCAGCCGCCCAAACGATTGTCGCCAATGCTGCCCACCTTGGCGGAAATCGCCCCAAACACGCTGGGCTGATCGTGCTTCAGCAGGGGGAAGAGATGCTTGGTTAACAACGCGGCCCCCACCGCATTCACCTGAAACGACCGGATGAGTTGGTCGCTGGTGAGCTGGCGGACGCTTTTTTCTGGCTGAAACTCCCCATCGTGGAGCAGGCCCACGCAGTAGACCACGAGGTGCAGACGGGGCTCGGTGGCCTGAAGCGCTGCGACAGACTGGGCAATGCTGTCCTCCGCCGTCACGTCCATCTCTAGGGGGGTCAGGTGGGCGTGTTCCTCCGCCAGCGCCATCAACGCTCCAGCGGTTTCCGGGCGGCGGTAGGTGCCATAGACCCGCTCAAACCGTCCATCCGCCACCAACTGCTGCACAAACCCCAGCCCAATACCCTGACTAGCCCCCACAATCAGGGCATTGGCCGCAACCAGGGACGTTCCAAAGGGCATCGCACCACCACACGCTACTGCCCTAGCCTAACCTGGATGATTGACAGACGCAGGGCTGCAAAGGTGATATCCACGACCTCAGACCTTAAATTGCGAACCTGATCTTTGGTTACGGCGGAGCCCTCACCCCCAGCCCCTCTCCCACGAGGAGAGGGGGGCCAGAAACGCCTTCAAAGTCCCTCTCCTAATTTGGGAGAGGGATTTAGGGTGAGGGCAAGATTGCCGCAGAAGCATGGGTTCATGCCCGATGGCATCCACAACCTCAGACCTTCCTTGCAGACGGCGATGTTGGTGACGACGAACATCGCGGTAGATTGGACAACGGATTGGATAATGGACGTGCTAGATAACGGGCTGGGCCAAGAGGTGCTGGGATGAAAGCCATTCGTGTGACGCAGTTTGGTGGGCCGGAGGTGCTGGAGGTTCAGGACATTGATGTTCCTCAAATCCAGTCCGCTACACAGGTTTTGGTGGAGATTCGCGCCGCTGGGGTAAACCCGGTGGATACCTACATTCGGTCGGGCACCTATGCGCGGCTCCCCCAACGGCCCTACACCCCCGGCAGCGATGGGGCTGGAGTGGTGGCGGCGGTGGGAGAAGCCGTCCGTCATATTCAAGTGGGGGATCGGGTCTACGGCGGCTGGCCAATCACAGGCACCTACGCCCAGTTTGCCCTCTACGAAGCGGACTGGATTTATCCCCTGCCGTCGAAGCTGTCCTTTGAGCAAGGGGCAGGCATTTTTATCCCCTACTCCACCGCCCACCGTGCTCTGTTTGAAAAGGCCCAAGCTCAGCCGGGGGAATGGGTGTTGATCCACGGCGCAACGGGGGCGGTGGGGCTGGCGGCGGTGCAGTTGGCCCATCAGGCGGGTTTGCGAATCATCGGCACCGGGGGCACCGAAGCGGGACGGGCACTCCTCCAAGCCCAGGGGGTCGAGGTGGTTTTGAATCATCACGATCCCGATTGCGTCGCCCACATCCTCGCCGCCACCGAGGGCCGAGGGATCAACGTCATCCTCGAAATGCTGGCCAACGTCAACCTAGGGAAAGACCTGCCGCTGTTGGCCTTTGGCGGACGGGTGGTGGTGATTGGCAACCGGGGCACGGTGGAAATTAACCCCAGGGACCTCATGGCCAAGGAAAGTACGATCACCGCCGTTAACCTGTTCAGCACCCCGCCCGAAACCCTGCACCACATTCAGGCCCAGCTTTCTCCAGGGTTACGGGATGGTACTCTGTTGCCCATCGTGGCCCACACCTCTCCCCTCGCGGAAGCCGCCACGGTTCACCGCCAAATTCTAGAACCCGGAGCCTTGGGAAATTGGGTGTTGATTCCCTAATCCCAAACCCAAAAATTAGGCAACCCCCATTCCCAGTCGCCCAACGGTAGGGGTTAGGTCTCTTCGCCCTTGGTGAAATGCGCTAACGGGGCGGTTAGTCGTCGTCTAAGCTAGGCAGCGTAAAGGCGCTGATGAGGTCGTCAATCATCTCCGCATCAAAGTCTTCTCCAGTGGCGTCGGCCCATTCATCGCCCACTTCAGGCATGGTTTCGCCACCATCGGCGTAGAAAGCGCTGATGAGGTCGCCAATCATTTGAGCCTCAAAGCTTTCCCCAGCGGCGTTGGCCAATTCCTTCAGCTTCTCGAAGGTTTGGTAGGAACGATCCCCCGAATCGAAAAGTTCCTCGGCCTGTTCAAACCAACTCTTAGGCGTTTGTTCTGCCATGATTAGAACCTCTTTTTAGCTTTTATCACTCGGTTTACTGTTCCTTCTCAGCAAGTCCTATGGGAAGAAACAGGCAGTAGGTGCGTCAACGGTCACATGGTCTATCTAAAACTCACTCTGCCCTAATGCATCTTGGAGGACGCCCTCAATCATTTCGTCAGTGAAGCCTCCTCTAGCGGGCTGGGCTTCACGATTACCATGGTGAACGCCGTTTGAGATCCACGGGTTCTCTCGTCCAGAGGGCTTCCCACCCACTCTCATCGGGGCTAAGTCGTCAGCATCTCCTACAAAGCGGCGGCTTCCCGGTTTTGGTTTCCTAACCCCGCCGCGCCCCGTATAGTAAATAGAGAAAACCCTATCCTCGCTCCTCACTATGCCCTGGCTCAGACCTCTCCTCTCCTCCCCCCGCCGTTTCCGCCCGGTTGGCCTGCAAACCCTAGGGCAAAGTCTGCTAGGGGCCATGTGTTCCATGCTGCTGGTGTTGGGATTGGCGGTGGGGCCAGCCCAGGCCATCGCCCCCTTCCAACTGCCGACGGTCGCCGCCGGAGAAGCCACCTGGCTGGTAGACGAGGCCGACATCATCAGCCGCATCAACGAGGGCAAAATTTCCGGTCGCCTCAGCAAATTGGCCGAACAAACCGGGCAAGAAGTTCGCCTCGTCACCATTCGCCACTTTGACTATGGCGAAACCATCCAAACCTTTACCGACAAAGTGTTTGAACGCTGGTACCCCACCGCCGAAGACCAGGCTAATCAAGTCCTCCTAGTGCTGGATGAAGTCACCAAAACCGTCGGCATCCGCGTGGGCGAAGAGGCCGCTGCCCTGCTGCCCGACGACATCGCCACCAGCGTGGCTCAGGAAACCGTGCTGGTTCCCCTACTCCAGGGCGACAAGTACAACCAAGCGTTTCTAGACGGCACCGACCGCCTAGTGGCCGTCATCAGCGGCCAACCCGACCCCGGTGCGCCCGTGTTTGACCAAGCCTTTGACAACCTCAGCGAAAGCACCTTCGCCTCCGCTGAAGACACCGAAGAAAACCGAGGCAACAACGCCATCCTGCTGATTGTGCTGCTGGTGCTGGCCACGGTGATTCCCATGGCCACCTACTATTGGTATGTCGGCTTCGGCAACTAAGGGCTGTAGCCGTAGGATGGGCCACGCCCACGAGCATCCTGCCGCTGCCTCCCTCGGCCAATTCCCAATTTCCCTAGGGCCGATTTCTAGGCAACCCCTAGCTAGGCAATCCCTAGGCAACTCCTAGCCAATGGCGACTGGGTGGGCGGTTCCTGCCCTGCGGCTGTTGATCACATTTCCTTACACCAATTTTTTAGGCGTCTTAACCATGAAAACTGAACCTTCTGTTACTCCCATGATTGACCGCCCCAAATCGGGCTTCAATGACTATGCCGAACGCATCAATGGTCGGGCGGCTATGCTGGGCTTCGTGGCTCTGGTGTTGTTTGAACTAGTCACTGGGCAAGCCATTGTCACTTGGTTGGGGCTGCGATAATTCAATCCATACCCATGCTAAAAAGCCCTGGAATATCGAAGTTCCAGGGCTTGATTGACCTATTGATTAGATGGCAAAGTGTATCCAAGCCCTAAAAGGTAGGCTCTCTGAGCTTTTGCAATATCCGCTAACACAGACGAAAAATGATGGTGTTCCCACGCTCCATCAACACCTATGATCGCTGCTCAGGTTAGGCTATCGTCTGGGCTCTTTGACCGGGATGGGAATCAGTTCTGGCTCGTGCTGAACTTCTGGCCCTAGGAGTGCATCGATGATGCCGTCAATCCACTCACGCAGCTTTTCGAGAGCCTTTTCGATGTAATCCATTAGGGCCTAACTCCTTACTGGAATGCGATGGTAGGGTGCGCCGCTTTGCTAAACTCACCAAAGCACAGCCCTCTGTCCCGCAATTTATACATGAACCCATCATAACCAATCCTTGCAAATGATCAAGGTGATTGTCACAGGAGATGACGACGGAGGAGGTCTAGGGCGGTGCAGGCGCTCAGGTGGCGTACCCAGTCACGGCCTCGGAAGTGGGCAAATTCGTATTTGCGGTGGATGACCTCGCCGCTGGGCATGGCCAACCCGATATAAACCAGACCGACGGGTTTGGTGTCCGTGCCGCCACTGGGGCCAGCGATCCCGGTAATGCTCAAGGCCCAGTCGGTTTGCAGCGCCGCCTTTGCCCCCAGGGCCATTTGCTCGGCCACGATGGCACTCACGGCCCCCTCGGTTTCTAGGGCGGCGGGATCCACCTTGAGCAGGCTGGTTTTGATCCGGTTGTCGTAGGCGATAATGCCGCCCATAAAGTAGGCGGAACTTCCGGCAATGGCGGTGAACATTTGCCCCAAGCCGCCCCCAGTGCAGGATTCGGCCACGGCTACGGTCTGCTGGCTTTGCTGCAATAAGGCCCCCACCACGGAAGCTAGGGATTCGCCATCGGCCCCGTAGCAATCGGCCCCCAGCAGGGCACGAATGCCCTGCTCGACCGGGTGAATCAGGGCTTCGGCTGCGGCAGTGGTGGTGGCTTTGGCGGAAATGCGGAGCTTAGCTTCGCCGTGGCTGGCGTAGGGGGCGACGGTGGGGTTGCTGAGGCTGAGGTACTCGTCCACCCGTTCGGCCATGCCCGATTCGCTAATGCCCCAACAGCGCAGCATCCGGCTAACGATGGTATCTTGCACCCAGCCGTGGTTTTTCAAATACGGGACGGAGGTCTCTTGCCACATGGCCTTCATTTCGCTGGGCACGCCGGGAAAGGTCATGATCAGCAGGCCCGGTCGGGGTTCCCAGATGATCCCTGGTGCGGTGCCCGTGCGGTTGGGCAACACCTCTGCGCCAGCGGGCAAGAGCGCCTGCTTGCGGTTGCTGGGGGTCATTACTCGGCCCCGGCTGGTGAATTTGGCTTCAATGTCGGCCACAATTTCGGGCCGCTCCACCAGGGGGGCATCAAAAAAGTCGGCCAGGGTTTCGATGGTCAAGTCATCTGGTGTGGGGCCAAGACCTCCGGTGAAGAGGATGAGGTTCGACCGCTCGCAGGCCATCGCCACCACCTGCTGGATGCGGTTGGGGTTGTCTCCCACCACGGTTTGAAAAAAGTGGGCAATGCCCAGATCCGCTAGCTCCTGGGCTAAATACTGGGCGTTGCTGTTGAGGATATCCCCCAGCAGTAGCTCGGTGCCCACACAAATTAACTCGGCGCTTTTGCCCATGGCCAACTTCAAATCCTTATATGCTTTAGGGAATGCCTCTTTATTGTGCGGCTTTATTGGGCGGTATGGTCGGAGCCTAGCGCCGCTCTGGACAGGGTTGCCCTGGGTGGATACGCTAGGCTGGTGTAGCTCCAGTGCTGCCCCTGCCGATTCGGTTTCCTATCCTCCGTCCCATGCTCGATAAAAACGCCCTGTTTGCCCTGTCGCTGTTTCCCTACCTGGGGTTTCTGTGGTTTCTCACCCGCACTAAGGGCACCCCCAAAATGGCGCTGTTTGGGTTCTATGCGCTGCTGATTTTTGTGGCGGTGACAATTCCGGCGGGGGCCTATGCCCAATTCGTTCGCAACGAAGAGCTGGCCAACATTGACTGGCTCCACGGCAGTGCAGAAGCCTTTTTGACCCTGTCTAACATTTTTGTGGTGCTGGGATTTCGGCAGGCGGTGGTGCAGCGCCAACGGCAGGCCGTGGTTAGCGATGAAGACCCGGAACCCTCACCCTCAGCCCCTCTTCCTCGGGGAGAGGGGAGCTAGAACGGCTCAAAGGACTACACCTAGGGGGGCATTGAACTGCCTTGTTTTACCCGTAAAAAGAAGCTTGAACCTCTCAAAGTCCCTCTCCCCATGGGAGAGGGATTTAGGGTGAGGGTGGCTCGGCGGATTGGGGCATAACCCCCTCAGCCTAGGACGCTAGGTAGTCGCGCACATCCACCACTTTGCCGGAGATGGCAGCGGCGGCGACCATGGCCGGACTCATCAGCAACGTGCGACCCGAGGCCGAACCCTGACGGCCCTTGAAGTTGCGGTTCGACGAAGAGGCGCTGATCTGCCGTCCCTGGAGTTTGTCGGGGTTCATGGCGAGGCACATGGAGCAGCCCGCCTCCCGCCATTCCAGCCCTGCGGCGGTGAAAACTTTGTCCAGTCCTTCCGCTTCGGCCTGTTGTTTCACCTGCTCGGAACCGGGCACCACAAAGGCTTTGATGCCCTCGGCCACGGTGTGACCCTGGACAACCTTGGCGGCTTCCCGCAGGTCGCTGATGCGGCCATTGGTGCAACTGCCGATGAAGCAGACGTCGATGGGAGTGCCTTGCAACGCCTGACCGGGCTGCAAATCCATGTAGGCAAAGGCTTCTTCAGCTAGGGCGCGTTCTCCATCGGCAAAGCTGTCGAGGGTGGGCAGGGCTTCGGTGACGCCAATGCCCTGGCCGGGGGTGATGCCCCAGGTGACGGTGGGGGCAATGTCGGCGGCGTTGAACACCACCACATCGTCATAGACCGCATCGGCGTCGCTGCGGAGGGTGTTCCACCAGGCTACGGCCTTATCCCAGGCTTCCCCTTGGGGGGCAAATTCACGCCCTTGCAGATAGTCGTAGGTGGTTTGGTCGGGGTTGACGTAGCCGCACCGGGCTCCGCCCTCGATGGCCATGTTGCAGATGGTCATCCGCCCTTCCATGCCCATCGAGTCCAAGGTGGTTCCGGCAAATTCGTAGGCATAGCCGACGCCGCCCTTCACGCCCAGGGTGCGGATGACGTGGAGGATGACATCCTTGGCGTAGACGCCCTGGGGTAGGGTGCCGTTCACCTCAATGCGGCGCACCTTCAGCTTGCCCAGGGCCAGGGTTTGGGAGGCCAGCACGTCGCGCACCTGGCTGGTGCCAATGCCAAAGGCAATCGCCCCAAAGGCTCCGTGGGTGGAGGTGTGGCTGTCGCCGCAGGCAATGGTCATCCCCGGCTGGGTGAGGCCCTGTTCCGGCGCGATCACATGGACGATGCCCTGGTGCCCAGACCCGATGTTGTAGAACCGAATGCCAAAATCCTGGCAGTTTTGCTCCAATGCCTGCATCATCGACTCGGCCAGGGGGTCGGCAAAGGGGCGGGCCTGGTTTTCG
This sequence comes from Leptolyngbya sp. BL0902, assembly GCF_016403105.1. Classification (NCBI taxonomy): domain Bacteria; kingdom Bacillati; phylum Cyanobacteriota; class Cyanophyceae; order Leptolyngbyales; family Leptolyngbyaceae; genus Leptolyngbya; species Leptolyngbya sp. BL0902. Next base: position 3,408,378 of record NZ_CP046155.1, on the reverse strand, counting down.
GTGGGGACGATGTGATCCACCGTGGCTACCGTGCGCTGGGGATACATCACGGGCAGGTTGCGCTCCCGCAGCATGGCAAAGGCTTGGGGGCTGGTGACTTCGTGAACCAGATGTAGCCCAATGAAAAGCTGAGTTTGGCCGGAGGGCAGGGTGCCCACGGTGTGCAGATCCCAAACTTTATCGAACAGCGTGCCCTTGCTCATAGCTAACCCGATGTGATGGCGTGAACGGCTGGAAAGACGATCCAAAAGACTCTTTATCTTAACGCATCGGGCTAGGGCATCGAAGCATGATGTCTTGGCGGAGGCAGGGCCTCGGCCCTAGGGCATGGCAGTGAGGCGCTGGATTTGCTCTGCGAAGTGATCTTGGCGATGGTGCAGTTGATGCGCCAGGGCCAGCCCTTCGGTGTAGGCTTGCAGCGCTCCGGTGGGGTTTCCGGTCTGTTCATAAAGTTGGCCGATTTGGTCAAAGGTTTCCATCAAGCCATAGGCACTGAGGGCTTGACGCTCCACCGCCAGCAGTTGTTGGTAGAGGTAGTCCACATCGGGCCATTGCCCCACCCGACCATAGAGATCGGCCAAGGCCCGCAGAATTTGGGCCGCCATCTCAAACTGTTCGCCCTCGATGGCGTTGGTGTAGGCCACCTGGTAATGACGCGCCGACCGCTCTAAATCTCCTGCCCGCTGGTGGTTTTGGGCCATGGCATACTGAAGTTCTGCCACCTGAATCCAGCGACTTTCGTCGGCACGGTAGCGGTTGAGGAGGTGCTGCTGGGCCAGAAGGGCCGCTTCAAACTGCTGGGCAAACTCTAAATTCTCAATCTGCCCGACCAAAAATCGCATTTCATCATTTCCCCCGGCGAGGGCGACGAGTTCGCTGTAGGTAGCGGCGGCTTCTGGAAAATAAAACCAGTCGCCATAGAGACGGGCCAGGGTTTCTAGCTGGGCTAGATGCTCGTTGCGGTCGCCTCGGTCTAGGGCGGCCTCGGCTAGGGTGCGGTGCAGGGCGGCGGCAGATTCGACGCGCCCCAGGGTGGCATAGATCGAGGCGATGGTGGCTAGCCGTTCTCGGTCAGCGGCCTGATCCACGGCCTGACCTGGGGTGATTTGATCAACCCGGATGGCCAGCAACTGTAGTTCCTGGGTGGCGCTGCTGTCCCGCAGCCATTGGGCAACCCGGTTGAGGGCCTCCAACTCCGTATTCAGCCCCAAGACTCGCCGCAGCCGCACCTCTCGCATCCAGAGGGATCGGGCGGTCTCCGGCTGATTGGCCATGGCTAGGGCCTCGGCTTCGCGGGCCAGTTGGTTTAAGCCCTGCTCTAGGTCAAATTCTTCCAGGGGGCTGAGGGGCCGATCCACGATGGGGGTCGGCAACAGCGGGTCACGGGGCTGATCGGTGAGGGGATCGGCCAAGAAGCGACTCCTCACGGTGGTCGGTAAGCTCTGGGCCTGGGCCGACGTCATCCCCCCATGGCCCAGGGGAGGTGGTGGCCCCCAACCGCTCAGCACCAGCAGCCCTAGCCCAAGCTGCCCCAGGCATAGCCCGACCTGCTGGCCTCGCTTTCTGCTCCAAGACCAACCGACAATACTAGATAACCTACAGGACACGGCAAGCCCCCCAACACCCTCCCAATCCTAACGCCTTGCGCTTTGCTCCTGGCGCTTTGGCCCAAGCACAGTTCTGACGACTGAAGGAGGGCCAAGGGGCTAAAGCTCACAAAACCGAAGCCCCGCCCTGCTAGAGCGGCTTTCAACAACCGAATATCTCCTTGCAGGATATGCGCCTGAGTGCGCCCTGGATCTTGACCTTAATGCGTGACAGGGCAGCGAGTGGGCCGATATTGATTGAAGTCGCTATCGTTTCAGTTCTCTTGTCGCCCTGCTTCTACAACAGCCTTGAGGCGTTGGTGAAAATCTGAGGGGTCGGAGTTGGGCACAAACGGGGGGATGCTGTCCGCCGAATCTGGGTGCAAGACTCGATTTGCGACGGGCTGAAAGCTAGGAATTACGACTTGGGTGGTTGCGGTCTTGCCTGTCAATGGCCCTGATTCAGCAAGGAGCACCACCGTGGTGTTTTCCGTTGCCGTCATCGGGACTGGGGCATCGTCTTCTGACGGGGCGGCTGCCGCGATAGTGATTGGATGCTCTGCAACCGAAGGGGGGGTGGCTTCTGTTGATCCGGCTGCGTGGAAATTCTCGGCGGGCGGGCGGGCGGGGGCGATGGTGGCTCTGGCTTCAGTCGCCTCAGTCGCCTCAGTCGCCTCAGTCGTCAAGGCATCTAAGGAATCTGCCGTTGGCCAAGATTCGTCGGTTAGGGATTCAGCCGTCAACGCTGCGGTGGAACCCTTGTCTATCAGCGCTGCGGGGGAACTTTCATCTACTGAAGGGGGATTGGGGGGCGGTGTTGGCGCTGTGGTGTGGGCTAGCTCTGGTGCTGTAACGGGCTGGGTGAGGCGGGCCAGTTGGTCGGGGGTGAGGGGGGGAATGGTGCGCGATGAAGCCCCAACCAAGGTATAGCTGTCTTCGTCGGGGGCGGGCTGGGGTTCGGCGGCGGGGAAGAAGGTCGTTGGGGGTGGGGCGAAGGGGGGGTGGGCAGAATCGTGATCGGGTTGGGAGGGGTTGACTCCAAACGGCGGGATGGAGAAGGAAGGCCCGTTGCTTTGCGTCTCGACTGCCGGGGTAGCGGGATAGGGCGGTGCAGCCTCGGTTCCGACATTCGTTGGGGCAACCGCCGCCGCAGGGTCTAGATCACGATGCGCGGCGGCATTGGCTTTGGTGGCCGCTAAAAATTGCCCCCAGGATTGGCCCAGAATAATAGACTCAAATTCTCGGTTAAAGTGGCGCAAGGGCTGACCTCGACGCTGCCACAGTTGCAAAATGTGGTCCACAGAAACCACCTTGTAGCGCCCTTGGTAGAGCGCTTCGGTAATGGCTTGGCTCACCCAGGTGGGTTCAAACCGTTGCAGCCACTCCGTTACCATGGTCTCGGCGCAGGTATCCACGTCAAAGCTATAGTCGCTCAGCAGTTGGAGAATGGGCGTTGTTTCTGGGGAAGTACGGTGTTTCGCCATGGCCTTTCCTAAAGATTCGTCCCCAACTCGAGTAGCACCAACGGTTGCGTTATACCCCAACCTTATCCTACGGGATAGATGAGTGACCATCCGTAGGTTTTTTTACGGATACTGGGTAGGCTGACACCTCCCCGTCCACCTTGGCTGGAGCCGGACAAACCACCCTGATAGGGCAGAGAGAATGGCACAATCGAAACAGACGACGGACGCACACCGCATGATTCGCTGCTTCACATTTTTTTGTATAGCTTTTTGTATAGCCCTGCTGAGCCTCATCGGCTGGCTGGCCCCTGCCCCTGAAGCCTGGGGGGCCAATGGCAGGGAATTAAGTCCTCTGGCGAATCCTGCAACCTTGGCCGTTGTGGGCGAACCTTCCACCGTTGCGCTCCCTCGCCCCCAAGCCCTTGTCCAGGCCGGAGGCGGGCCGTTGATGTCATCTTTCCCGTTTTTCCGCTGGAAGCAGTGCCAGGGGGATGGGGGATCTCCCTTGGCCATCCTGGGATCTCCCCTGGCGGGGCGGGGTGATGGGGCAGATCTCCAAGAACGCGCTGCCGAAACCGGGGCGATGATTGCCGATCTGCGTCAAAAAGCCTTTGCCGCCTCCAATGCCGGACAGTTTGCCGAAGCCGAGGAATACTGGAGCCTGCTGCTGGAGTATCTGCCCAACGAAGCGGCCCTATGGAGCAACCGGGGCAACGTGCGCCTGAGCCAGAATCAGCCCCTCGCCGCCCTGGCCGACTATGACCAAGCGGTGGCCCTCGCGCCGGATCAGCCCGATCCCTACCTGAACCGGGGTGCGGCCTTGGAACGGCTGGAGCGCTGGGACGACGCCATTGCCGACTACAGCCGGGTGTTAGAGATTAACCCCGATGACGCCGCCGCCTACAACAATCGGGGTAATGCCAAGGCCGGGTTGGGAGCTTGGGACGCCGCGTTTCAGGACTACCAGCAGGCGGTGACGCTAGATCCAAAATTTGCCTTTGCCCGCGTCAATGCGGCCCTCGCCAACTATCAACTGGGCCACACCGACGAAGCCATTCGCGAATTTCGCAACCTCACCCGCCGCTATCCCAACTTTGCCGATGCCCGTGCTGCCCTCACCGCTGCCCTCTGGGCCAATGGCCAACCCGGAGAAGCCGAAAGCAATTGGGTGGCCGTGATTGGGCTGGATATCCGCTACAAAAATCTGGACTGGGTGGCCCAGGTGCGCCGCTGGCCGCCGACCATGGTGGCGGCGTTGGATCGGTTTTTGCATCTGTAGGCGGGTCAAGACATGATGGTTGACCTGTTATTGATGACAAGCCTGGGCTTTTTGGGCAGCTTTGGCCATTGCCTAGGGATGTGCGGCCCGCTGACGGTGGCCTTTTCCTTGGGGGCCGGGGTGGGGGAACATCCCAATCGCTGGGCTGCCCTGCGCTTTCACCTGCTGCTGAACGGCGGACGGATGGCCAGCTATGCCCTGGTGGGCGGGTTGATTGGGGGGCTGGGGTCGGTGCTGGTGGCGGGGGGGCACATGGCTGGGGTGGGCAGCGATTTGCGCCGTGCCATGGCCCTGCTCACGGGCGGTTTGCTGGTGTGGTTTGGGCTAATGCAGGTCAGCCCTGGGCTGTTGCCTCGGTTGCCGTTTGTGCATCCTCTCCAGGGTCAAGCCCTGCATCAGCGCCTCATGCAGGCCATGGGCAAGGTGGCCGATGGTCGCCATTGGTGGACGCCCGCTGCCCTGGGGCTAGTGTGGGGGCTGGTGCCCTGCGGGTTTCTCTATGCCGCCCAACTTAAAGCCGCCGAAACTACCCAAGCCACCGCCGGAGCCCTCACCATGTTGGCCTTTGGCCTGGGCACCCTGCCGATGATGGTAGGGATTGGTTTTTCCGCCAGTTGGCTGAGCCAAGATCGCCGCAGTCAACTGTTTCGCCTGGGCGGCTGGATTACGCTGATCATCGGCTTGATCACCCTCACGCGCACCGGAGACGCCATGACCGACTATGGCGGCTATGCCAGTCTGGCGCTGCTGATGTTGGCCCTGGTGGCGCGTCCCCTCAGTCGGGTGTGGCCAGGGCCAATGCGCTATCGGCGCGGGCTGGGGGTGGGGGCGTTTGTGCTGGGGCTGGCCCATGCCGTGCAGATGGTGCACCACAGTTGGCAGGGCAACCTCAATGCGATTTGGTTTATGCTGCCAGCGCACCAGTGGGGCGTGCTGGCTGGGGTGATGACTCTAACGCTTTTGTTTCCCCTGGCCCTCACCAGCCGCAATGACCTTCAGCGCTGGCTGGGTTCTGCTTGGCGAACGCTCCATCTGTTAAGCCTGCCTGCCCTGGGCCTAGGGCTTACCCACGGCCTGCTGATGGGGGCCTCTCCCAGCCGTTGGCTACCCACCAGCCCCGGCCAATGGTGGCGGGCGGGTTGCTTACTGGCGCTAGGCTTGGGGGTGGTGCTGGTGCGGTCGCGCCGCTTCTGGACATGGCTGGCTTTAGAAAAGTATTATGGGGCTCCAAAACCTATCCCGCCGACCCATGCTGACCCCACGCCCAAACCCCATCGCTAATCGCTGGCTTGGCCTGGGGGGAAGCCTGATGACGGCCCAGGGGCTTGACCTCATCTCTCCGGCCCAGGCCCACCAAGTACAAACCAGCGCCACCGTGGGCGGCACCCTCCACATCGAACCCAACGATACCCCCCGCGCCCAGGAAGATAGCCTGATCTGGCTTGCCCTAACCCAGCGTGGGGGCCGAGTCATTCCCCTAGAAGACTGCTACTGCACTCTGCGGATCTACCAGGGCAATACCATGCTGGCCCAGCCCTACCTTCAGCCCATCACCGCCGAGGGCTACCAAAACATCCCCAGTGCCACCTTTATGTTTCCTGCCGTGGGAGCCTACACCGTGGTGCTAGAGGGCCGTCCTCAAAACGACGCTGAATTTGAGCCCTTCGAGCTGTCCTACAACGTCACGGTTGCCGCAGCGGCCCCGGTGACGCCCCAAACCACTGCCACCGACTGGCCGACCGAACCCGCCCTGCCCGCCACCCTGCCCGAACCCGATGCCACTGTCCCCAGCGCCCTGACCGTTGTGTTGGTCATTGCAGCGGCGTCAGGTTTGCTGATTGGGGTCTTGGCCAAACTGCGTTCCTAATCCGCTGATCCCAATCCCTCTTTTGATCCCAATCCCTCCTGGGCCATGCCCGGTGTCTCGGTGATGCCCGGTGCCTCGTCACCGTATTGAGGGTGCAACCGAGGTCAGCCACCAGGGTTGAGGCAGCGATGCCCTCGCCTACCGATGGCGATGCCCCGTGCCTGGATCGGCGTGGCTCGCCCGTGCCATCAGCATGGCTTGGGCACTAAAGACGGCCTCGGGGCTGGGGGGCTGGCGTTGGGTGTAGGTGCCGTCGGCGTTCATATCCCAGGCTTGGCGGTTGTCTTGGAGGTAGGCATCTAGGATAAACCGCAGTTCAGCTCGGATGGCGGGGTCGGTAATGGGAACGACGGCCTCAACGCGGCGGTCGAGGTTGCGGGGTCTCCAGTCGGCACTGCCCATGAAGAACCGCTCATCGCCGCCGTTGTGAAAGTAGAAAATGCGCGAATGCTCTAGGAACTGGCCCAGGATGCTGATCACGCGGATGTTGTCGCTGAATCCGGGCAGGCCGGGACGCAGGCAGCAAATGCCGCGAATAATCAGATCAATGACGACCCCCGCCTGGGATGCTTGGTAGAGCAATTGAATCAGGTCTGGGTCGGTAAAGGCATTCATTTTGACGATGATGCGCCCCGGCTTGCCATGGCGCACCTGCTGAATTTCGTCGTGAATCAGAGCCACCAACTGCTGGCGCAGGGTAAGCGGTGCCACCAGGAGTTGGCGAAACTGGTGCTGGCGAGAGTAGCCTGTCAGGTAGTTGAACAGGTCGGACAAATCAGCCCCGATCTCTGGGCAAGCACTGAGCAGGCCCAAGTCGGTATAGTATCGGGCGGTTTTGGGGTTGTAGTTGCCTGTGCTGAGGTGGAAGTAGCGGCGGAGGTGATCTCCCTCCCGTCGGACAACTAGGGTCATTTTGGTGTGGATCTTCAGCCCCATCAGGCCGTAGACCACATGGACACCAGACTGTTCTAGCTTTTTGGCCCAGTTGATATTGTTTTCTTCGTCAAAGCGGGCCTTCAGTTCCACCAGGGCTGTTACCTGTTTGCCATTGGCCGCCGCTGCAATCAGGGCATTGACGATAGGGGAATCACCGGAGGTACGGTACAGCGTTATTTTGATGGCAAGGACGTGGGGATCGTGGGCGGCCTGGGAAATAAACCGCTGCACCGTGGCGGCAAAGGCGTGGTATGGGTGATGGAAGAGCTGGTTCTGACGGCGCACCAGGGCAAAGAGATCCTCCGCATCCTCCAGATCGTCATCGGCCTCGTTGACCTGGGGTGGGTTGAGGGTGGCCAGGGCGGGGGGCACCGTGGGCAACCAGGCCGGAGCCTTCAACGCTGGACAGGGAAGGCTGGCCAGGGCACTCAGATCGCCGAGCCCCAGCAGACCATCCACGGCATAGACATCCACCGGAGACAGGCCCAGTTCCTCCACCATCAGCGCCTGCACCTGGGGCGGACTGCGTCGCTGAATTTCTAGCCGCACCGCCGATCCCCCTAGCCGCCGCTTCTGCAATTCCTGTTCAATGGCCAGCATTAGGTCATCGGTCTCGTCCTCCACCACCGCCAGGTCGGCATCGCGGGTAATGCGGGAGAGGGCGTGGCCCTGGAGGATCATGCCAGGGAACAGCGACTCTAGGTGGTGGATAATCACCTGTTCTAGGGGCACGCCGATCCACTGGCAGGGCTGACGACGCTTCGACCACAGTTCCTCGGGCAGGGCAATGAACCGAGGCAACACCCGGGGCACCTTCACCCTGGCGATGTGGGTAGCGTGGGTGTGGGAATCCTCTAGCACCACGGCCAAATTGAGGCTGAGGTTAGACAGGTAGGGGAACGGGTGGCCCGGCTCCACCGCAAGGGGCGTCAGGACGGGAAACAGGTGATCCTCAAAGTAGTGGGCGAGGTAGCGCTGCTGGGTGGGGTTTAACTGGCGATAATTCAGCAGGTAAATCCCGTTTTCGGCCATACGCGTTCTGAGGCTGCGGCCAAAAAAACGCTGCTGCTGTTGCACCATGGGGCGCAGGGTGCGGTGGATGAGCTGGAGTTGCTGGCTGGGGGTGCGGCCATCGGGGGACTTGACCGCCACCTGGGCACCAATCTGCTGCTTAATCGCCGCCACCCGCACCATGAAGTATTCGTCTAGGTTATCGCTAAAAATGGTGAGGAACTTGAGGGCCTCTAACAGCGGCGTGCGGGGATCCATCGCCTCCTGGAGAACGCGACGGTTAAACTCCAGCCAGCTTGCCTCGCGGCTGAGGTAGGCGGCGGGGTCGATGCTACTGAAAGCCTGGGGAGGATGGAGTTGAGCAGCATTGGCCATGGCCGTCTTGCACCTACCGTATTGGGTTCCAGCGGTGGCCTAGGGTCAACCGCTCAACCCAGCCTTAACTCCAGATGGATGCTAGGTTAACCATCCTAGCGTGACACCCCGGGCGGCGTATAGGCCAAAAACCGGAGACAACTGTACAACTGGAAGGCGGCGTCCCAGGCACAGGCGGCACTGCGGTTGAGTTCTAGATAGGGGGTGATCTCCGGCAGCAGGTCAATAAAGTCGAGGGCGCTTTCGCCAAAGCCAGTAAAGTCGCGGTGCAGTGAGGGTACAATGGCCTGCTCAAACCCAGTTTTGAGCGCTTTCCAGGCGGTGGCAGCAATCAGGGGGCCTGCCGTGGGTGGTTCCCACAAACCCGGCAGGGGGGCAGACTCTCGGTAGCGGTAGGTGCGGTCACAAAAACGCAGCACGCAGCCCCGCCCGTGGAGGTGCCAGTCCAGCACCTCGGCATAGTCTTGGGTGGTTTCCTTGCGTTTCAGTTTGCCCCAGGGGCCAAGATCTACCACCGACTCGTAGATCGGCAGCGCCCCCAATACCCACTGGCTAATCTCCGACCATTGCAGTTGCAGGGTGCCCCGTTGACCGCTGGCATTCTGGCACAGCACCGTAATCTGGGGGGTAAAGCTTTGGATAGTCTGCACCCGAAAGACAGGCAGTGCTTTCACCTCGTCTATGGAGGCTGCAAAGCAGGACACCTGATACTGACGCAGTTGTTCGGCCAAGTAGCGCAGTTCGCCGCAAGGCCCCGTGCGGTAGAGCCGCCAGTATTGGCTGGGCAACCGCGTCCGGGCCGTATAGGCGTCAATCTGCATCACCTTGGCCAAGCCCTGCACCGCCGTCTGTCGCAGATCGCCCATCACCGGATGGAGCACCAACATTCCCGCCACCTCCGATCCAGGCTGGGCCTTAGCGGCATTTAGGTTGTGCTCTCGCTGGCGGGCTAGGGCATCTCGCACCCGCTGAATCCCTTCCCTGGCCTGACTGAGTACCTTGGTGTTGGCCGTGGTTTGCAGCAGTTTGGTGTAGGTGGCCTGCGCCTTCTCCATCTCGGCCTTAGCCTCCCAATATTGCCCCATCGCCAGGGCCAGCCAGGGATCTTTCGGTTTCTCTCGCTGCCACTGCTGAATCAGTTGGGCCGCTTGGGTCAGTTGCTGCAACTGGAGGGCGGTGGAGACCAGGTCATACATGGGAATCGCAAGATAGGGAACGGAGACAGATCTGGGCAGCGCCTCAGAGGCGGCGGGGGCTAGAGGAGACGGAGTTGTTGGGTGGCGGGGGGGGCTGAATCGTCCGGGGGGGCGGCAGGGTCGGGGAGGTTGTTGTCCCAGTCGTGCCGATCCAACTCGCCTGGGAGATCGAGGGTGAGATCATCGGCGGATTCTAGCAGTAGGGTCGCTGCCGTGATCAGGGTTTCCTTGAGATCCGCGACCTCAGGCCGACTGTCGAGGTAGGTCTTCAGGGCGGTGAGGGGGTCTAGGGTGCTATCAGGGCTGAGGTCTGGCAGGCGATGGCGATGGACAGGGGCCTCGACGTGGGCCTGTACTGTGTAGGTGTGGGCCGAGGCCAGGGTGGCAACCAGGGCGGCGCTATCGATCTGATCCACCTGGTCTGCCCGCAGGGAGTAGAGACAGCGCACCACGGCATCGGTGATCTCGGTGGCAGCGATGGCCTGGAGTAGGGTCTCCTGGGGGGCCGTCGCCGCTGTTAAGTCCACCTCGATAGTCCGAAAGGGGCGCACGGGCAGCGGACAAAATTCGGCGGTGGTGCCGCCCCGCTGGAGATGAACGAGGACGTAGCCCTTGTCTTCCGATTCTTCGCTAAAGTCCACCCGCTCAATGCTGCCGGGATAAATCATCAAGGGCTGGTGGCACAAAATTTGGTGGCGATGCACATGGCCGAGGGCCACATAGTCAAAACAGAGCCGCGCCAACAGCGCCATGGGAATGGTTAACCCTCGCCCTGCGGCCAGAAATCGTTCTCCCCCGTAGCGGGCGGTGTCTACCATGGCATGGGCCAGCAGCACCGTAGGCAGGGCAGGATCGAGACTGCGAATTTCTCCCTCCAGGGCTACCCGCAGCCGATCTAAGAGCAGTTCATTCACCTGGGCCATCGAGAGGCCGTCGGTTTCGGGCCGGGTTAATAGGGTGGAACGGGTGATCCAGGGCAGCGTCACCACCTGCACCGGGCCTTGGCGGGTGACAAGACGGTGGGTTTCCAGCCGATCTCCCACCACCACCCCCGGCACGCCCAGGGTGCGATAGATGGACAAACTGGCACCCCCCAGCCCTTGGGCGTGTTGATCGTGGTTGCCCACCAGCAGTACCGTGGGAATGCCCGCCGCCGACAATCGGCAGAATTGCTGAGCCAACGCCTGCTGCACCAGGGGGGGCGGGGTCGCATCGGGGAAGGCATCGCCCCCAAACAGCACCAGATCCACGGGCTCCGCCAAGGCCCGATCCATACAGCGTGTCAGGGCTGCGATAAAATCTTCCAGGCGGGTATTGAGCCCCGTTTCGGGGTTGATTCGACCGTGGGACAACCCGCTGCCCAGGTGAATATCCGATAGGTGCAGTACCGTAATCATGGTTCGGCAAGTGCAGAGGGCAAGGCCAAGGCCGTTTCCCCATGATAAAACCTTGTTCCCGAAATCATCCCCGCTTCCTTGGCCGCTAGCCCACCCCTATCCTGGTTCGCCCTGGCCGTTCGGTCTAAAACCGTGCCCCCGTGGGATACTCCATCCTGAATCCATGGCGTTGTTCATGCTTCCCCCGTTGCCGCCGCCCCCGCTATCAGACCCCTCCTATCTGCGTCACCGCCACTGGATGCAGCACGCTTTGGCCCAAGCCGCCCAGGCCGAACAGGCGGGAGACGTGCCCGTAGGAGCCGTTGTGATTGGCCCCAACAATCAGCTCCTAGCATCGGCCCACAACCGCCGCGAGCAGGATCAAGACCCCACCGCCCATGCGGAAATCCTCGCCCTGAAACAGGCTAGCCAGCGATTGGGCAACTGGCACCTGAACCAATGCACCCTCTACGTCACCCTAGAGCCTTGTCCGATGTGTGCCGGGGCGATTATTCTCAGCCGCTTGGGCCTGCTGGTCTATGGGGCCGATGACCCCAAGGCAGGCGCGGTGCGTTCCCGTTTGAATCTCCCTGATGGCCCTGCTTCTAACCATCGGCTGGCGGTGCTGGCGGGCATTCTCGCCGAACCCTGCCAGCAACAGCTTCAGCGGTGGTTTGCCCAGCGTCGTCATCCTCACTGAGACTTGGGCCATGCCTAGAAAGCCAAGGCGAGGATTTGCAGGGCAGTCTGCGTGGGCAATTGGTCGGCCAATACGGCTAACGTAGACCGATCAACGGGAGACAACCCCTAGCCCTTCACGCCGCTCCCCGCTTCGGTGGGCACAATGTAGCGCTGAAGCAGCACAAACACCAGGATGGCAGGCAGCACCGAGAGAATTGACCCCGCCGCAATGAGCCGCCAGTCTAGCGAGAAACTTCCGGCGAGGCGAGCCACCCCCAGGGGTAGGGTATAGCGTTCGGGCTGGTCGAGTAAAATCAGCGGCCAGAGAAATTCGCTCCAGGTGCCGATAAACACAAAAATCCCCAGGGTGACGAGGGCAGGCCGGGTGGCGGGCAGCATCACATTCCACCAAATGCCGAGGTCCGAGCAGCCATCCATGCGGGCCGCTTCCTCCAGTTCCTTGGGCACGCCCTGGAACGCTTGGCGCATCAAGAAAATGCCGAAGGCAGAGGCCAAGTAGGGCAACACCAAGCCCAGGTAGCTATTGCGAAGGCCCCAGTTCACCGCCAGGATGTACAACGGAATCATCACCACCTGAAAGGGGATCATGATCGTGGCCACAATCAGGGCCAGGATAGCTTCTCGGCCCACAAAGGACAGCCGTGCCAGGGGATAGGCCGCCAGGGAACAGAGCAGGAGATTGATCGCCACCGTCAGCACCGCCACAATGGTGCTGTTGAGGAAGTATTGCAGAAAAGGGTTGCTCTGCCACACCCGGCCATAGTTGTTGAAGGTGGGATCGCGAGGAATCAGTTGGGGCGGGGCCGCCAGGAGGTTTTCGGTGGGGCCTTTGAAGGAGGTGCTGACCAACCACAGCATGGGAAACACCATCACCCCGGCAATCAGCAGCAGCACCCCGTAGAGCAGCAGGGTGCGCCAGTGGGGCCAATGGACAATGCGCTGGGCGAGGGTTGCCATGGCTGCTTCCTAGCCCAAGGCGAGATCTTGCAGCAGCCAGAACCCCTCAAAGGACTCACTGCCCGGACTAGCCTGCACCCCCAAAAAGTGAACCCGGCTGGCCTTGCGCTTGGCGGTTTCAAACATCTGCGCCTCAGCTAAGAGGGCTGGGTTGGCAAGGCTGGCCAAAATCCAGCTATCGGCGGCTCCGGTTTCTAGCACGAGCTGGGGATTTTTCCCGGTGTCAATGCGCCAGTGGGAAAGCTCTAACCCCGACATCCAGGCCGCCAGCGCCTGAGCCCGAGGGGAAAAAATCAGCAGGCCCGGAATCGCTACCTTATTGTCCACGGCGGCCATGGTCAGGGGGAAGGTCTCGCCAAAGCCGATGTCCCAATCGGGGAGATCCTGAAACGACCGGGCATCTAGGGTAACAAAAGCCCACTTTTGGCCCATCAGGGCATCGGGCAGGGGCCGAGGGGTGGGGGGCGGCGCGGCCACGCTGGGGGTGGGGGCGCTGGTATAGCCCTCCTGCTGGGGGTAGAAGGACTGATTGCGCTCCGTTAGCCATTGGTTTAGGGCCAGGGTGCGGCGGCTGGGGCGGGCCGGAAGTCCCAAGCCATCGCAGGCCCGCTGGATCATATTCTGCATTTGATAGCGGAAGTAGCGAATCGCCGAGGGGGGCGTTGGAGCCTGGGCGATGGCCTCCTCTAGGGCCGCTTGTAGGGTGTTAGAGTTCACCTCGGTGTTGCTCACAAACTTGCTGTAGCGAAAGCTCTGGGCTGGGTCAGCCTGGATATCCACCACCCCTTCACAAACCAGCACTTCCCAGCGGCGCTTGTTGTTCTCATCCAGCAAGGGCCGGGAGTAAAAATCTAGTTCCCAAACAGTGCCCATCCTAAGCCTCGCTTTCGGCCAGCATCCGGCCCACGTCGCCCAGCCGATTTTCGGCCTCGGCCATCACCACCTCGGGTTCCTTAAGAAATTCGCCGGGATACTTTTCCAGGGCGCGGGTAGAGAGGGAAATGCGGTTGCGCTCCCAATCTAGGGCGATCACCACCGCTTTGATAGATTGCCCCGTTTGCAACACCGAGGACAGGTTCTCGATATAGTTTTTGCTGATTTGCTTAATGTGCAGCAGCCCGGTGATGCCGTTGAAATCCACAAAGGCCCCAAAGGGTTTGAGGCTGGCCACGGTGCCCTCAATGAGTTGGCCTAGCTCTAGCTCACCCATCACCTGGCTGCGCGCCGCCGCCCGTTGAGACATCACCAGCTTGTTGGTGGCTTGGCTCACTTCCAAAAAGCCCACGGTGAGGCGCTGACCCACCAGTTCCTCCAGGGACTCCGGGGCGCTGCTGAGGTGGGAACGGGGCACAAAGCCACGCAAACCCTCCACATCCACCGTCACGCCGCCCTTGTTGAAGCCCGTTACCTTGGCCTCCATCACCGCACTTTGGGCCTCCATTTCGGCGAGCTTTTCCCAAAGCTGTTTCACCTTCAGCTTGCGGATGGAGAGCAACACCTGGCCATCGGCGTCCTGATCGCGGATGACCTGGAAGGCGTATTCAGCCCCCACCTCCAGCAGCCCCTCTAGGCTGTGTACCGCCCGCACCTCGGCCTCGCGGATGGGCAAAAAGGCGGAGGACTTACCCCCAATGTCCACGGTTGCGCCATCGTTGGCCAGGGCAATGATCGTACCGCGCACGGTGCTGCCCACCTGAAAATCGTAGCTGTGGGCTTCCAGGGCTTTGGCGAAATCTTCGGTGGAAAAAGTCAAGCTCGGTTCTCCTGAAGCTCAGTAAATCTCGTAGCTTTCTACTATACACCCGCCCCTCAGCCAACCGTTAGCCCCAAAAGTCTGATTCCAGGACAAACAGACCCTCGCGGTTTTGTTGGCTAGGAGGCACGATGCCCCCGGAGTCCCTTGGATGGTCATGGCTACTCCAAACCCATGCCGCCTGATGGTGCAGATGCAAGATAAACCCGGATACTTCCGCAGCGGCAGGCAGGGGGTAGATCATTCGGGCACGCTGGCCAAGGGTTTGTAGTCAGGGATACGGCATTATCGATCAATTTGTAATCCACTGAAAATGGCGTTAGCAATGATGGGTCGTACCAACTCTGATGAGCTAGAAGTCTGAGCTAGAAAGTTGCGTTCTAGGCAGGCCAGCCGTAGGGGTAAGACTTCTGGATCGAAGGATAATCCGTTGACCTTAGCGCCGTCTAAATCTTGGATATCCCTGTGGGCCAATTTTCCTCGTTTTTAGATGCGGCCCGACTGGTGCACGACTTGCAGCAGGTCAAGGAGATTGCCCAGTCCATTAGTGGCCAGCTTGATCCAACCCAGATTGCCCACCGAGTGACCGAGTCCTTGGTGCAGCAATTTGGCTGTGCCTTTGCTCGTATTTGGTTACTGGAACCGAACCAAGTCACACTGCGCTTAGTGGCGTCCTCAGGGCTCTATACCCACACCAATGGATCCTTTGCGCGGGTGCCCATGGGGGCCTATAAGGTGGGAAAAATTGCCCAAAATCGGGTGCCGTTTCTCAGTAATCAGCTATCGGAAGAGGCTTGGGTCAAGGATCGCCAATGGGCGCTGGATAACCACATTCAAGGCTTTGCGGGCTATCCCCTTGTGGCTGGAGAAAGGGTTCTGGGTGTTCTGGCGAGTTTTCGGCGTGGCCCCTTTGAGCCAGAGTTTCTGGAGGTGTTGCAGGTGCTGTGTATGACCGTTACCGTGGCGTTGGATGCGGCCCAAGCGACGGCCTCAGCGCCTAGAGACGCTGGACTGCAAACCACATCGCTCTCGGATCAACTGGCTCAACTCCTGGGGGATAGTCCATTTACCCTAGTGGGTACCGAGCGTCCTCTCAGGCCGATGGTGGCCCACTTGCTGCGACAGGTGGTCGAAACCCTCAACCAGGTGAACTGTCGCTATTGTCGCCTTACCTATACTCCCCACACGGTGTACCTTGAGGCACTCGCCGATGAGGAATCCGGTTTGATTCCTGAGGAGGAGGAACGGAGGGGGCACCTGCACGGCAGGTTTAGGGACTCTCGTTTTGCCGACATTAGGCACGGGGTGATCTGTTTAGGGGGGAGCTTTGAGGTTCGATCTGTTGTGCAGCGGCAGACTTCTCAACTTTCCGTCATGCTTCCTGCGGCCCAGTATCCCATTGTGGTACAGGTGCAATGTCGCCAACCGCTCACGCACCAGGGTGTTGTCCACCTCGTTGCCCAGGCGGGCTTTTGGGTAACAGACGGAGAAGCTGGGACTGGAGAGGCTGGGGCTATGGTGCGGATTACAGATGACCCGGCATGGCTCGGACATCTCCCTGTGGTGTGGGTCAACCAGGGCAAGGGAAGTGTTCCGGCGGGCGTGGTCGCTGTCATGGACGTTAGAAGTACGGCAGAGGATCTACGCGCCCTCATTCACCAAGCTCTACAGAATCCCGTGGAACGCCATCCAGATCCTGCGCCGCTCCTGTCGGAGCGTGAGCAACAGGTGATGGCCTTACTGGCGGATGGACAGCGTGACCGCGCTATTGCCCAAGCCCTATTTATCAGCGAAAGTACGGTGAGATTCCATATTAACAATAGCTTGGCCAAGCTGAAGGCCAAAAACCGTTACCAGGGGGTTTACCAAGCGGTTGCCCAAGGGTGGATTTAGGGGATGAATTTAAAGGGATCACAGGGGTTAGATCAAGATCCCAAGGCCATATCATTGATGACTTCTAGCAGCGGTGATCGATCCAGTAAGGACTGTGTTGAATGTTTTCGACGCTCGGTCATCACGATGCGATCTGCCACATAGTAAGCATCGCGGGCAATGCCAGAAAATCGCCCAGAACCCCAGGTATAGAGCCAGGGCAACCCTAGAAAATAAAAGCCTTCTACCGCCGTAATGCCGCGATCATGACAGGGATAGCCTTTACCATTAAAGACGGGCACATCTACCCAGCTAAAGTCCATATCATAGCCAATGGCCCAAATCACCGTTGTGATATTGGCGGTCGTCAGATCCAGCGATGCAATCGTTTCTTGGGGTGTCCAAACGGGCTCATAGGGTGGCTCAATTGGAGCCTCAATTTCCTGATTGCTAATGAACTGATCGATAGTGCGTTTAATACTTTCGGCGACGGCATCCGCTTGGTCAAGGTTGTGCGAGAGGCTGTCATCAAACCGCAGTTGGTCATTTTCAACCGCCGTTAATCGTCCGTAGAGCTTCATCCCTTCGAGGGCAAAACGGCGCAAATCAATCTCCCGTCCGCCATCACGCCCGGTGAGATAGTGATTGGTTTTGTCGCGAACGGCCTCTTTTTGGGGATGTTTATCAATGGGAATATCGTAGTAACCCATCTGTTCCAGCCAGTCCACCACATCTCGTCCCCGATATCGCCGGGGAGAACGGGGAGCCCCCCCAACACAGAGGTGAACCTGCCGACCCGCCAAGTGAAGATCCTCGGCAATTTGGCAGCCAGATTGTCCCGTCCCCACGATGAGTACCCCACCTTCAGGAAGCTGCTCAGGGCTTTTATATTGTGAGGAAGAAAGTTGAGTTATCGTTGCGGGTAAGCGCTCCGCATAGGCCGGAATTTTAGGCCGATGGTAACCGCTCGTGGCAATCACCACTTGATTAGCAGTGAACTCTCCGGCGGAGGTGTTGAGATAAAACTTATTGCCACCTTCCATCCGCACTTTGGAAACCGTTACCCCTTCCTGTACCGGGGCATTAAAGTGGCGAGCATAGGCCTCAATGTATTGCACAATTTCGTCTTTAGCCATAAATCCGTGGGGATCAGGGCCTGGGTAGGGAAATCCCGGTAACTGGCATTGCCAATTAGGCGTCACCAAGCAAAATGAATCCCAGCGCTGATTGCGCCAAGCATGACCAATTCGATGCTTTTCCAGAACGACATGATCAATTCCCCGTTCCTTGAGGCAGTAGCTCATGGAGAGCCCCGCTTGCCCTCCGCCCACAATGATGACTGCGTGATGCTGCATAGTATTTAACCTTGACCATCTCCGGTGAATTCGTCGTTGGCGTAGGACTTGAGATTAAGCTATGCGGTTTAGCATTGGCTTCTTGTAGTTTGAAGCACAAAACAGCCGTAACTGTGGCTATGACTAGGGCTGCTGCTGGTCAACGCGACCAAAATAAGTACGTTGGGGGAGGCTCGCCGCTCTCTTTATCAAGATATGACTACAATTAGCGAAGATTACCCTATCACTTTTGATAGGTATGTCCCACGTACCCCAGATTCTATTCGATGTTGTTCAGTTTTCCCTGGCACTAGTCACAGACTCTACAACTTTGTTGTTTGTGATACAGGCTGTGACGTTACGGAATTTTAAGGTGCTAACTAACAAGAACCCATCTTGAAAGATTCAAATTCAAACGCTAGAGGCAGGAGTGATTTAGTGCAAACCCTTTCCTGTATCTAGGCTTGAGCAAAGTTTGTTAGTTTTTGAGGACAACTGTAATGCCTGAGGTTACTGCTCCTGCCCACAAGGCTGGCGATTTTTTGGTGGACTACGAAGAAAAAGTGTTTCCGGATGTCCAAGCCGATCCGGGAGAAAAAGCCCTCGTTACCTTTCATACGGTAGCCTTTGAGGGGTCGATTGGCCTAGTGAATTTGTTGCAGGCCACTCGCCTAATTCGGAAGGGATTTGAGACATCTGTTCTGCTCTATGGGCCTGGGGTAACGCTGGGGCTACAGCGTGGTTTTCCCAAGTTGGGAGACGAAGCTTTTCCTGGGCACCAAGCCATGAATAATCAGTTGATTAAAATCATGGAAGAGGGGGGCAAAATTTACGCCTGTCGATTTGCCTTGCAAGCCCTCTATGGTCATGGCGAACCCTCTTTGATTCCGGGTATTCGGCCCATTAATCCTCTTGATGTAATGGATTTAATCCTTATGCATCGCAAAGAAGGAGCCTTTATCCTCAATACCTGGACGCTCTAGCTTGGGGAACCGAAGCAGGGATATAGGCTTGCTTCGGTTCCATCGTATAGCGTTTATTACTGGGGGTATTGTCATGGATTACAGTCAGGTTGTTCGGGCGGCGGCGGTTCAAATTAGCCCCGTGCTGCACAGTCGTGAGGGAACCACAGAAAAGGTTTTAGACGCCATTGCAG
Source organism: Leptolyngbya sp. BL0902 (assembly GCF_016403105.1). Lineage (NCBI taxonomy): Bacteria > Bacillati > Cyanobacteriota > Cyanophyceae > Leptolyngbyales > Leptolyngbyaceae > Leptolyngbya > Leptolyngbya sp. BL0902. Next base: position 3,389,512 of record NZ_CP046155.1, on the reverse strand, counting down.
CGGCGGCCAAGGACGGGGTGAATCTCATTGTCTTCCCGGAAACCTTTGTCCCTTACTACCCCTATTTCTCCTTTGTAACGCCCCCCGTTTTGATGGGTAAGCCCCACATGACCCTCTACGAGGAGGCCGTAACCGTGCCGGGGCCAGTGGTGGATGCGGTGTCGCGGGCCGCTCGCTCCTACAGCATGGTCATCGTCCTGGGAGTTACAGAACGGGATGCGGGTTCGCTTTACAACACTCAACTAGTGTTTGATGCGGATGGCCAGCTTGCCCTGAAACGGCGCAAGATCACGCCGACCTATCACGAACGCATGGTCTGGGGGCAAGGGGATGGGACGGGTTTGACGGTTGCGGATACCCAGGTGGGTCGTTTGGGCAGTCTAGCCTGTTGGGAGCACTACAATCCCTTGGCCCGCTTTGCCTTGATGGCCCAGCACGAGCAAATCCATTGTGGGCAGTTTCCGGGGTCGATGGTGGGTCAAATCTTTAGTGACCAAATGGAAGTGACCATGCGCCACCATGCCCTAGAGTCCGGCTGTTTTGTGGTGAATGCGACGGGCTGGCTAACGGCGGAACAAAAGGCGCAGATTACGCCAGATACGGCGCTGCACAAGGCGCTCAGTGGTGGTTGCTACACCGCCATTATTAGCCCTGAGGGGGTGCCCTTGGCCGACCCTATTGTTGAGGGCGAGGGCATGGTAGTTGCCGATCTCGACTTTTCCCTGATCACGAAGCGCAAGCGCATGATGGATGCCGTGGGCCACTATGCCCGTCCAGATTTGCTGAAGCTGCGGCTGAATCAAGCGCCCTGGTCGCTGCTGGAAACGGGGTCGCCGGAGCCAGATCGTGATCCGATGGTCTCTCCTGCTTCCCCCCCGCAGGCGGCTGAGACCGAACTATCTCTCTGACATGACGCCTAGCGTTACCGACTGCCCACATCACCGCCAACGTCACCTCCTCCTGCCATGAATCCAAAACATCTCCTAACGGAATTGCAGACCCGTGGGTTGCAGATTGTCGATGAATCGATGGGGGCCCAAGGCCGACGGGGGGGCGCTGGCCCCTCCGACCATAAAGCCGTAACCATTGATGGTCGCACCATCATGGTGCCGATCTACACCGGAACCGCCGCTAGTTCGCCCTACGGGGTTGCCAATTCAGAGGAGACCCATCAGGCCATCTTGACCTATGAGGATCAGCCCGTTGCCACCGTTGAGTTTCCCCACCAGCCCCGGTTTTATAGCTTAACCACAGCGGATGGGGTGCCCTACTGGAAAATCGCCCTGCTCCACAGCAAGGATGTTTTGGCAACAACGGTGCTGCAAACCTGTATGCGCTATCGGGACGCCTCCACGGCTTGCCAGTTTTGTGCCATTGAAAAATCCCTGGATCAGGGGCGTACCCTAGCGCGTAAAACCCCGGAACAGTTGGCGGAAGTGGCCGAGGCCGCCGTGCGGTTAGACGGTGTGCAACACATGATCATGACCACCGGAACGCCCAATACACCGGATCGAGGAGCCGCTTACCTAGCCGAATGTGCGCGAGCCATCAAGCAACGGGTGAATCTGCCCATCCAGGCCCAGTGCGAGCCTCCGGCAGATTTTGGCTGGTTTGAGACCATGCGACAGGCAGGCATTGACAGCCTTGGGATGCACCTAGAAGCGGCAGATCCAGCGGTACGGGCTCGCATTATGCCCGGTAAGGCCGAGGTGCCTCTGTCGGTGTACTTTGAGGCTTTTGAGGCGGCGGTGCAGGTGTTTGGGTGGGGGCAGGTGACGACCTACCTGCTGGCGGGGCTAGGGGATTCCCTCGAAACTCTGATCTCCACCTCGGAACGGCTGATTGCGATGGGGGTATATCCGTTTATCGTGCCCTTTGTGCCCATTACCGACACGCCCCTAGCCCAGCATCCGGCCCCCAGTGCGGCGTTTATGACGGCGGTGTATGAACAGGTGGGCCAGCGTCTGAAGCAGGCCGGGATGACGGCAGCGGCCATGAAGGCGGGCTGTGCCAAATGTGGAGCCTGTTCGGCCCTAGCGGCGTTTGAGTAGACCTTCAAAAAGTCCGTGGATTCATGAACTGCGGCAGCCTCGGTTGGCGGTTGCAACCGGGTCGCAGCCGCACTGTAAAGAGCATTGTATAGACGGTATCCACCATGTCTTTACCTCGATATACCTTTGAATTAGCCCAGACCCCCCAGGATGTCAGCGCCTATTTCCAGCTTCGGCGGGCCATTTTCTGCGAGGAGCAGGGGCTTTTCTCCGAAGACGATAGGGATGAACTGGACAATATCGCCTATCCCATCATTGCCGTGGAGCAGGATATTTTGGCAGGGCGGCAGGTGGTGGGCATCGTGCGCATCTACGAGGCGGAGCATCGCCTTTGGTATGGCGGACGGCTTGGGGTTCATCCTCGCTATCGGCGCGTTGGGCGCATTGGCAAAGGCTTAATTCAGAAGGCCGTAACAACGGCCCACGGCTGGGGTTGCGATCGCTTCTTGGCCACGGTACAAAGGCAAAATGTAAGATTCTTTCAGCGGCTGCACTGGACATCGCTCCAAGAGATCGACATCTGCGGCCATCCCCACCATTTGATGGAAGCGGATTTGGCCTTCTATCCCCCCGGCAACGAAGTCCGACGAGTCATGGCTGAGCGTGGACTGCAAGTGTCCTAGCTGTTCTAAGTTTCCTTGTGATCACACCCTCTTGTTCTATGCCTGAAATACGCTTTCAAATTCAGTGGCCCGATGGTTCCCAGGAAATCTGCTACTCTCCCTCGTTAGTGGTCAAAGACTACTTCACAACGGGAGAAAGCTACGCCCTTGAGGACTTTCTGGATCGATCTCGCACCGCCCTGCAAACGGCGAGTCAGCGGGTACAGGCCAAATATGGCTTTCCCTGTAGTTTGGCCCTGGGGCAGTTGGAGCATCTAGAATCCCAATCAACTCGGTTTATGGCCCAGCCTGAGGATCAAAAGGCTCCGCAGGTGCGGGTACTAGCCTTTCTGGAATAGCCGCCGCCCCCGATATCAAACGCTGATAGGCCAGGACATGCTGCTGGGCTGAAGCCTGCCAGGTATATTGGGGCAAAATCGCACGGCTGTGGTGGATGAAGCCTTGGGCCTGACTTGGGTCTGCTGCCGTTATCATCGCCTTCGCGATGTCGGAGACAGCGGTAGGCGTCACAAAAAGAGCCTGCTGGGGCGTTAGAAATTCTGTAAACGGTGGCTCGTTCGCGACAATGACCGGAAGTCCAGCAGCAATGGCCTCCATCACCACCAATCCCCACCCTTCCTTAATGGAGGGAAAACAAAACACATCGGCACTACGGTATAGCCCTGGTAGCACGGCATCAGGGACAACCCCAGGCAAAATTAAGTCGGCACCCACGGTCAGCCCAAGGTCGGTTACTCGCTGGAAAAACTGATCTCGATAGGTCTGGTAATCAAACAAGGTTGCTCCTCCGGCAATCACCAACTGGGCCTGGGGATGGTGGTGCCGAACTTGGGAAAAAGCCTCGAGTAATCGCAGGGAATTTTTGCGGGGCTCAATTCCCCCCACGGTTAGATAAATAGGAGAACCCGTTAAGCCATAGGTGTTTTTAATATCGGCATCTCTGCTCTGGGGCTGGTTGGTAAATCGCTGCTGGTCAACGCCATTGACCACTCGCACCGCAGAGAGATGATAGTCATTCGCTAAGGCCTGTTGCCAGCGATCACTGACGCATAGGCACAAATCCGCCTGATAGATCGAGGTATCCTGACACTGCCGCAAATAGGCGCTGGCATAGTCTTCTACGTGGTGAACCGTGCGCACCACGTGGGGAACCAGCCCTTGCTGCCGCAGCGTTACCAGAGCATTTGCCCCAATACAATCCTGGGCATGGTAGATGTCGTAGGTGTGGTCTGCCCTAGCCAGCCCCGTTACAAATTCTTGAATTCTCTGGGAAATGAGGCCATCGATATCAGCAGGGGCTGGACTAGCCGGAATCCGGTGCAGGGGACAGGGTAAGACGCGCTCGATGTCCTGACCGTCTTTATCCAGAGCGTAAACAGCCACCTGATGGCCGAGATGATGCAGCGCCGTGGCCAATTCCCAGGTATGAACGACACTCCCTCGGGGTTTGGTGGAATAGGTCAGTAGGGAAATTTTCATCACAACCATTGCATCGGTATTAAAAGCGTCATGGAAGTACATGACTTCCCTCAGTCTCACTCAGGAGAAAACCCCGTTAGCCCCTCGGTTGAAAAGTCCCAAAAGACCGCCATTTCCGCGCCAGATTTAAGGATCAATTGGGGAGCATCCGTGATGTAACCAATGGCTTCACAGGTAATGCCCTCTGGCTGAAAGCAGTGCTGTAGGGCCGCTAAATGTTCTGGAGCCACACTTAGCAAAAAGCCATAGCTGGGAAAACAGCGCAACCATTGGGTCAACGGCACCGATGGCGGTCGGGGAATCGTCGGCACATCGATCACGGCACCACACCCCGACGTTTCCAGCAACATCATAGCCGTCCCCAAAATACCGCCCATGCTGACATCCTTCCCGGTCTGGCATAGTCCCTGTTGCGCGATGGCTGGCAACACGGCCAGTTGTCGCCGTAAATCCGCCGGATCAGCCTGGGTCGCCGCATCCCAAAAGGGATACTGGGGGTGCAAGCGCCCAGTCAACTGAGTAGCTAGCACCAGCACATGGCCGGGTTGAGCGGTAAAGCTGGAGATAAGATGGGTCGCCCGTCCTAAAATGGCCACCGACAAGGCCCCATAGGGACTATGGCAATTGCTGTGCCCTCCCACAATCGGCACATTAAACGCCTTCGAGGCCGCAATCATTCCCTGCCAGAGTAGATCCGCCTGCTCGCTGGAAGCACTCCAGAGGGCGTCCACAACGGCCAGGGGGCGACCCCCCATGGCATAGATGTCGCTGACATTGACCAACACAGCGCACCAGCCCGCAAACCAAGGATCGGTTTCCACCAGGGGCGGCCACAACCCCTCTGCCGCCAGCAACAGGTAGCCATCTCCATCGGCAATGGCGGCACAGTCATCGCCCAACAAAATAGGCTCGGCGGTTTGGTCAGAATACGCAAAACGACCCAGGTGGCGAGCCGCCAGTTGAATATCTTGTTTCTGTTGTAATCCCAGGGCGGGCCGCACCTGATCAATCAACTCCGTCAACATGAAGAGGCTTTATCTCAAAGTCTATTTACTATCCCCCATCATCAACGGTTCTACGCTAAAAATCTGCAAGATAGACGCTATTTATAGGGCATAGATCGAGTGGCTTGACTTGATTAATCAATAAAATTGCAGTATGTACGTATTTTGAGGAAGGCTTTGAAACCACGAAGGTGAGGGATTCAACCCCACGCGAGTTTCTAGGGCATGACGCCAACTAAGGTAGGAAACACAGCCTTGTTTGTGACCGGGACGCTACGTGCGGGTTAATACAAAAAAGCCCCATTGATGGGCAATGGGGGCAACGGCCTTGGCTTGGCTGAATGGCTTTGCAGCCATCGGCATCAGCCAATAGCCTATTTCTGCTCTGGATGCTCTAGTTCAGGGCGGCTGTCGCCCAGGTCGTTCAAGCGGCGAATAAATTGGTGCAGTTTGCCAAAGTCTCGATGGTTGAAGTGCATCGCCAGGCGCGGCAGAGAAATGGTTTCATCGTTCTTTTCTTCGGGCAGAGCAGCAGTTTTTTCAATGTGGCCCTTGGAGAGAATGTCGCCATACTCTTCGTTCAGCAAGGCCACCGCCGCGTCGGGGAGATCGCCCTTCAGCCGCAACACCAAGCGATCTCCCACATAGCGGCAGGAGTGGTAGACCCGGTAAAAACTGCTGATGGCGTGGCAGGCGTCGTCTACGTTGTCGGTGATGGTGTAGAGGCTGGGGTCGTCGGGGCTAATCAGCCCCCGCGCCATCAGGTGTTTGCGAATGTAGGCATCCCAGTCTTTCCAGTAGTTGCCGCCGGGGTGATCCATCAGCACCACGGGCATGGGGTCGGCTTTCCCGGTCTGAATCAGCGTCAGAGACTCAAAGCCCTCATCCTGGGTGCCAAAGCCGCCGGGAAACAGCACCAGAGCATCGCTTTCGCGGATGAAAAATAGCTTTCGGGTGAAGAAATACTTGAAGTTCACCAGCTTGGGATTGTCGGTCATCACCGGGTTGGCCCCCTGCTCGAAGGGGAGCTGAATGTTGAGGCCAAAGGAATTTTCTGGCCCTGCCCCGGCATTGCCCGCTTCCATAATGCCGCCCCCGGCTCCGGTCATCACCATAAAGCCCAGTTGCGTCACCTGCTCTGCAAACTGCTGAGCGAGGAGGTAGTCGGGGTTATCGGCCCCCATGCGGGCAGAACCAAAAATCGTCACCTTGCGAGTATGACGATAGGGATGGAACATCTGGAAGCCCTGCTCCATATCCAGCAGGGCATAGTTCAAAATCTTCCAGTCCAGCCGCTCCGACTCGCGCCCCATCATCCGCAGAATGGTTTCTAGCACCTGCCGAATCAGTTTGCCATGCTCCATGGAAGGGAGGTGGTCGAACAGCACCTCCATGTCTGCCTGGATGTTGGCCGGAAGATTCGAGGGGGTAGCAACCATAGGACTGGAAATATCAGGACTGGGAAATTATGGGCAGTAATCTATTCTACCGAGAATTGTTCGCCGACTGGGTATTTTCGGCTAGCCCCTCACGCCAAAACACCTGCCTCGATAGGAAGCAGGTGCCTGAGACCCTATGGCGCATTACCTAAGAACCAGGCTCTCAGGTTGAGAAAACTCGGCCAAGCTAAGGTGCGTTGGTTGTCGGCCTAAAGATACTTTTCTAGGGTGTTGGCCAGGGTGGTTTTGGGCACTGCACCCACCACCATATCGACCCGCTGCCCTTCTTTGAAAATCATCAGGGTGGGGATGCTACGAATGCCGTAGTCGCTGGCTACGCGGGGGTTTTCGTCGGTGTTAACCTTGACCACCTTCACCTTGCCGTCGTACTGGTCGGCAATTTCCTCAACCACAGGGGCCACCATCCGGCAGGGGCCGCACCAGGGTGCCCAAAAATCCACCAGAACGGGGACGGTACTTTCGAGGACTTCTTGCTTAAACGTAGAATCTGTGACCTGAGCGGCTGCCATGCCTAGTCTTCCTTGCCTTTCTTAAACACACGCCATCTTACCATAGCCAAAAACCGCCCCCTTTAACCGCTGGCCATACAATAGGATATATTTTTGCGCTGCTGGGCCGCAGGGGTTGGGGTATCGCTGGCCATGCCGTACCCTCAACCTCCGCGAAATTTCGGTTGCCTGCTACGGGTGTCGCCCCTAACAATGGGCCGCAGGGTTAAGATCCACCCTCTGGCAACGAACGCTAGGAAACATGGCTTAAAAAAGGAACCGCCTGAACCCAAAGGCCCAGGCGGAGTGTGGTGTGAGGAGTGAACGGAAACTTTCGTCTCCGCTTTTCTCGATTGTACCGTGGAGGGTTGGAAATCTGCTACCCCAAAAGGGCAGACAGTTGACAATCTGTCACCTTAGCTATGGCGATTTTGGGAATCGACGTTCAATCTGATCAGCCCTTCTACCCTGGGCTATTTGCCCATGCCCAGCCCTTCTACCCTGGGCTATTTGCCCATGCCCAGTTGTTGGGCCTTTTGGTAGACTTTGCCCTCGGTGAGCAGGGACGGCGCAATCACCACTTCCACCTGCTGCATTTCCTTGAGATCCTTCGCGCCGAGGGTGCCCATGCTGGTTTGCAGTGCACCTAGGAAGTTGTGGGTGCCGTCATCGAGCTGGGCGGGGCCGCGCAGAATTTGCTCTAGGGTGCCCGTAGTGCCGACCCGAATGCGGGTGCCGCGAGGGAGCACCGGGCTGGGGGTGGCCATGCCCCAGTGGAAGCCTCGGCCTGGGGCTTCGGAGGCGCGAGCGAAGGGAGAACCAATCATCACGCCATCGGCCCCGCAGGCGATGCACTTACAGATGTCGCCCCCGGTGACGAGACCGCCATCGGCAATGATGGTGACGTAGCGCCCGGTTTCCTGGAAGTAATCGTCGCGGGCGGCGGCGCAGTCGGAGACGGCGGTGGCTTGGGGCACCCCCACCCCCAGCACCCCACGGGAGGTACAGGCGGCACCGGGGCCAATGCCCACCAGAATGCCAGCGGCTCCGGCCTTCATCAGGTTGAGGGCGACGTCGTAGGTGACGCAGTTGCCCAGGATGACAGGCATGGGCATGGCTTGGCAGAACGCGGCCAAATCCAGGGGCGCAATGGATTCGGGAGACAGGTGGGCTGTAGACACCACGGTGGCCTGCACGAAGACCAGATCAGCTCCGGCGTCGGCGATGGTTTGACCAAAGCGAGCGGCTCCGGCGGGGGTGACGCTGACAGCCGCAATGCCGCCCCCGGCTTTAATTTCCTGAATCCGTTGGGTAATCAGTTCGGGCTTGATGGGCTCGGCGTAGAGGCTCTGCATCAGGCCCACGAACTCCTCTTTGCCCACGGAGGCAATTTTGTCGAGGATGGGGTTGGGGTCGGCGTAGCGGGTTTGGATACCTTCTAGGTTGAGCACCCCCAAGGCTCCCAACTGCGACAAACGAATGGCCATGGTGACATCCACCACGCCATCCATGGCGCTGGCGATGATGGGGATTTCGCGATCAATGCCGCCAATCTGCCAGTGGGTATCCGCCAGGGAGGGATCCAGGGTTCTAGGGCCGGGCACGAGGGCGATTTCGTCAATGCCGTAGGCCCTACGAACGGTTTTGCCACGACCAAGTTGCATAGTCCTATCCTTTAAAAGTCATTAAGCTAGCCTATCAAAAAAGACCTCCCCCCGCTAAAGAAATTATCTTGGGTGGTTCGCGGCCTAGGTAGCCATAACAAGATGGCAATAATAGGATTGAATGGATCAGCCTCTCTCCCATTACTCGCCGTTGGACGTTAGCCTGTGAACCTGTCATCGCTGAGCTTTCTACGCAAAATGCGCTCCCCCACTCGCCAGTTTGCGGTGATTGGGCTGGGGCGCTTTGGTCGGGCGGTGTGTACCACCCTCAACAGTTTGGGCTATGAAGTGCTCGCCGCCGACGAGGACGAACGCCGCGTTAGCCAAGCTCTGACCGACCAGATTGCTGCCCACGCCGTGCAGCTAGACACCACCCAGCCCACGGCCCTCAAGGAGTCGGGCATCACCGAGTTCGACACGGTGATTGTGGCCATCGGCAACTATGTGGAAGAAAGCATTATCACCACCCTGAACCTGAAGGAGGCCGGGGTAAAGAACGTGGTGGCTAAGGCGTCTTCGGAAATCCACGGCAAGCTGCTGGATCGCGTCGGGGCTGACCATGTGGTGTTTCCAGAGCATGAGATGGGCTGCGAACTGGCGCGATCCTTGACGACACCAGGAATTTTGGATCGCTTTGAGATTGACCCCGACCACAGCATCGCCGAAATCATTGTGCCCCCAGCCTTTGACCAAAAAACCATCATCGACCTCGACCTTCGCAACCGCTACGAACTCACCCTGCTGGCGGTGAGCCAAGACCAACAGCCCGATAAGTTTGAAATCAACCCCAGCCCCGTCACTCGGCTGAAGGCGGGCGGGCTGATGGTGGTGATTGGCAGCAATAAGGGGCTAGAGCGGTTGCCTGTGTAGGACGCTGTTCAGACCACTCAGAGCGCTAGGATCGGCTGTCCATTGAAACCTGCTGACGAGGAAAAGCGAGACAAAACCATGCGGGTAATTGGGTTAATCAGCGGAACCTCTGTGGATGGCATTGACGTGGCCCTGGTGGAGATTGAGGGTGAGGGCTACGATCTGCAAGCTAACGTCCTCAGCGGCTTTACTGCACCCTACCCCGACGACCTGCGGCAGCGGATTCTATCGGTCTGTGCCGGACAGCCCATGGCCTTGGCGGATTTGGCGGATCTGGACGAGGCCATTGCCCACCAGTTTGCCCAGGCGGCGCAGCGGGTGATCGACCGCACTGGCCCGGTGGATTTGGTGGCCTCCCACGGCCAAACGGTGTTCCATCGTCCCGTGCAGGGGGAGCGGTTAGCCTACAGTGTGCAGTTGGGGCGGGGGGCGAGTTTGGTGCGGCGGCTGGGCGTTCCCACGGTGAGCAACTTTCGGCAGGCGGACATTGACGCCGGAGGGGAAGGTGCGCCCCTGGTGCCGATTGTAGATTTGTGCCTGCTCAGCCATCCCCAGCAGCGCCGCTGTGTGCAGAACATTGGCGGCATTGGCAATGTGACGTACCTGCCCGCCTGGGATCGGTCGCAATCTCCGCAGCCCCCGGCCATCCTCGGTTGGGACACCGGGCCAGGAAACTCCCTCATCGACATCGCCATGGCCACCCTGTCTGAGGGCACCCTCACCTACGACGCCGACGGAGCCTGGGCCGCCCAGGGCACCCCTTGCCAGGAGTTGATCCACGACTGGCTCCAGCATCCCTACCTGCACCAGCCACCGCCCAAATCCACCGGACGGGAACTCTTTGGCTGGGAGTATTTTCAGCACTGCTATGCCGCCGCCCAGCACCGAGGGCTCAGCCCCACCGATATTGTCGCCACGTTGACCCAGTTCACAGCGGCCACCATTGCCCAATCCTACCGATCTTTCTTGCCCGCCCTGCCCGATACGATCCTGGTGGGCGGGGGCGGCTGTCGCAATCCAGTGCTGATGGCCCACCTCCAAGCCGAGTTCCCGGAGATTCCGGTGAACCCCACCGATGCCGCCGGAATGCCCGCTAGCGACAAGGAAGCCATTGCCTTTGCAGTGCTGGGCTACTGGCGCTGGCAGGGGTTTCCGGGTAATCTGCCAGCGGTCACGGGGGCGCGGTCGGCGGTGTGCCTCGGCGACCTGCACCAGCCCTAGAAGATTTGTCGTCCCCCCTCGGCCCGCTTACCCTGGGCTGGGCTCTAGGCATTGGCTTAGCCCGAATTAAAGACGACCGATCTTACTCCCAGCAATAGGGCGTATGCTGGATAGGGAGAAGTGGACAGCTCGCAAAGACTGTCTCCGTCGGTATAGCTGGGGGCACTGGGATGAGTTTTGGCCAGATGCCTTAAGGGTCATGGTTTAGGGGGCAATCAGTGGTTCACAGTTTTTTGGTTGAACCAGGACGTTGGACGTTACAAGGAAGCTGGCTAGAGCGGGATCGTTTGCCCACCCCGGTGAAGGGCAAGATTTTGATCGCCTGGAGCCGAGATGATTGGTTCACCATGGTGATGAAGCTGGTGATGCCCGAAGCCACTCCGCCGGAAATGGCCCTTCAGTATCGCGGGCGGCTGGCCAATGGTGAGTGTCAATACACCTTTGTGCTCCAGCACAGCCAACTGGGCCGGGTGGAAGGGGAAGGCTGGGTGGCCCCAGACTCCATCATTCAGCGATACTGGGCCTTGGGAGATCGCCAGCGCCGCACCGGATTTGAAACCCTCCACCGCCTTGATGATGGTCGCTACCACCTCTCTAGCGGCATCATGACGGGCCATTATCTCACTAGCGCCATGGAAGCTACCCTTCAGCCCCAGATGACCCCACCCGCGAACGGTTAGCGACTGAGGGTGGGCGCTACCGTTCGCGAGCGCGTTGATGGCGGCGACAGCTACCAGGCGGATCGCATTGGTAGAGTTCCGTTTCTGGATCATCGTGGGGGCTGATTTTGGGAGCCACGATGAGAGCATGGCTGCTGACTGCGCCGATTGCGACCCAGAATCTGGTCGGGATACGATCCTGCAAGCAGGATGATCCGCCCTTCCTGCGAAGGTGAGAACCCCAGGGGCGCTGTTTCTGTAGGATCTCCCTGACAACGGGAAGGGCTGGCGATGGTAGCGGCTTTGTCCTAACCCAGCTATCGATTGCCCTACCAAAGACTGCCTCTCAATGAAGTCTTGTGGGTAAATCCGGCAATTGAGCCAGAAAGTGGGCATATTAAAATTACGTTACCAGCCTCAAGGCTTGATACAGGTTATAACCCTGGCCATCCCTAGGCCCGTAAAGGGTTGCTGCTGCTAGTCGGTACGCTAGACGGTAGCCTGAGGGGGCGAATTCTAGGCTCTAGGCTAAGGTGAGGTTATGTCATCATGCCTTATACCCAGCCTGAAGATATTTCTTGCCACCCTAAGCTAGAGACTAGGGGGTTGAGGGGATTAATTTGGGGAGAGGTGCGGATTTTAGCAAATAGCCCTTGTGTTTATGATTACTAGCTGAATGACTGTGTATGGTTGACTCCAATCTAGGCACTAAACTCGCCAATCGCTACGAGCTACTGGAACCCCTAGGACAAGGATCCATGGGGCGGGTCTATTTGGCTGAGGATGTGCTGCTGGGCAATGTGCGGGTGGCGGTCAAGTTTTTGTCGCAAACCATGATGAACGACAAAATGCGGGAGCGCTTTATGCAAGAAGCGATGACCTGCGCCCAGCTTGGCCAAAAAAGCATCCATGTGGTGCGCGTGACCGACTATGGCGTCAACGAAGAGGGGGTGCCGTTCTATGTGATGGAGTACCTCCAGGGCCAAAGTCTGAGCCAAATGATCAACCTTCAGCCCCTGCCGATCCCGCGCTTTTTGGGGCTGATTCGCCAGATTTGCCTGGGGCTCCAGGCGGCCCACGAGGGCATTATGGTGAAAACCCAGGCCCATCCGGTACCTATCATTCACCGAGATATCAAGCCCAGCAACATCATGATTGTCCACGATCCCACCCTGGGGGAACTGGCCAAAATTCTTGACTTCGGTATTGCCAAGCTGATGCAGGCGGGGGCCGATCAGACCAACTGCTTTATGGGCACCTTGGCCTATGCCTCGCCGGAGCAAATGGATGGGCAGGAGTTGGATGGCCGATCCGACATCTACAGCCTCGGCATCATGATGTTTCAGATGCTGACCGGGAATCTACCGCTACGAGCCAGCAGCCACACCTTTGGCGGGTGGTACAAGGTTCACCAAAGCGAAACTCCCAAGCGCATGGAGGAGGTCGCTAGTCACCTTAAGATCCCTCGGCTGCTGGAAGACTTAATTATGCGCTGCATTGCCAAGCGCCCGCAGGATCGGCCTCAGACCATTCAGGAGGTACTGAATACCCTAGAGCCCCTAGAAGCTCGCTATATCAATGGGTTCCGCATCAGCCAGCGGATCAACACCACCCTCAGCCGGGTGCCCGTGACCCAGCCGCTTGAATCTGCCGAGGACGTGGATGAAAGCCAGGTATGTCGGCTGATGGTGTGGCCTCCCACCAAACCTACCGCCGAAATTGTCTTTCCCCACGCAGTACCGACCAGCCAAGGCCCCCTGGCCACCCTCTGGGCTATGATGCCCCAGGAGGAAATCAACCGCCGCCTGATCAGCACCCGCTACAACACCTTTATTTGCACCATGTCGCCCCATCCGGTCATGCTGTGGCTGACGGTGCTCTACAGCAGCACCTACGGGGCTCGCTGGCTCCCCTGCTACCTCGACCTCAAAACCTCCTCAGGTCAAGACATTACTAGCCTATTGGGGCAAACGGGATCCTACAAACTGCTGCTGTTTGCCCTAGAAAATCCGCGCCGCTGCGCCCATGTGCTGTCTTGCACCGTCGCCGAACCCCAGCGCAACATGCTAAAGGAATGGGTGGTGAATGCCCGCAGCCATCCTGATGTAGGAGCCCTAGCCACCAGCCGCGATCTGCTGCGAACCGAATTTAAAACGAACCTCAAGGCCAAGGTGCTGCAACGGCTAGAGTCTCTTTACGTTGATACCGGATCCAATTTATCCGAGTAACTTTTTGGCCATCGGTGGGGCTCCCGCTGGGTGAGGCTGATGAGTCGAGGAGAAGCGGCCAGCGTTGATTGACCCACGGCGGAAAATCCCGCATTCTAGAGTCTGGTAGCCTGGGTTAATTCAAGGATTGAACAACCTCCCCTTCAATCGGCTGCCTCATCTTCTCTAGGAGTCCCCATGAGCTATCGCATGGATCGCCGCGCCTATGCGGAAACCTTTGGCCCCACGGTGGGCGACCGCATTCGTCTGGCCGACACGGAATTGATCATCGAGGTGGAGCAGGACTTCACCACCTACGGGGACGAGGTGAAATTTGGCGGCGGTAAGGTAATTCGCGACGGCATGGGCCAGTCTCCCATTGGCCGCGAGGCTGGGGCGGTGGATACGGTGATTACCAACGCCCTGATTTTGGACTGGTGGGGCATTGTCAAGGCTGACATTGGCCTGAGGGACGGCAAAATTCACACCATCGGCAAGGCGGGCAACCCCTACATCCAAGACAACATCGACATCATCATTGGCCCCGGCACCGAGGTGATCGCAGGCGAGGGCATGATCGCCACCGCTGGCGGCATCGACACCCACATCCACTTCATTTGTCCGCAGCAGATTGAAACCGCCATTGCCTCTGGCGTTACCACCATGATCGGCGGCGGTACGGGGCCAGCCACGGGGACGAACGCCACCACCTGCTCGCCGGGGGCTTGGCACTTGGCCCGAATGCTGCAAGCGGCGGAAGCCTTCCCGATGAACTTGGGATTCCTGGGCAAAGGCAACAGCGCCCTGCCGGAAGCCCTGGTGGAGCAAGTTAAAGCCGGAGCCATTGGCCTGAAGCTGCACGAAGACTGGGGGACGACCCCCGCCACCATCGACACCTGCCTTGCCGTCGCCGATGAGTACGATGTGCAAGTCGCCATCCACACCGACACTCTCAACGAGGCGGGCTTTGTGGAGGACACCATCGCCGCCTTCAAAAACCGGGTCATCCACACCTACCACACCGAAGGGGCTGGAGGGGGCCACGCGCCCGACATCATCAAGGTCTGCGGCGAGGCCAACGTGCTGCCCTCCTCCACCAACCCTACCCGCCCCTACACCCGCAACACCCTGGACGAACATCTGGATATGCTGATGGTCTGCCACCACCTCAGCCCCAGCATCCCCGAAGACATCGCCTTTGCCGAGTCCCGCATTCGCCGCGAAACCATCGCCGCCGAAGACATCCTTCATGACCTCGGTGCCTTTAGCATGATCGCGTCAGATTCCCAGGCCATGGGGCGCGTCGGGGAAGTGATCATTCGCACCTGGCAAACCGCCCACAAAATGAAGGTGCAGCGGGGGCCACTCAGCGAAGATTCTGACCGCAACGACAACCACCGGGCCAAGCGCTACGTAGCCAAGTACACCATCAACCCCGCCATCACCCACGGCATTGCCGACCATGTGGGTTCCATCGAAGCGGGCAAGCTGGCGGATATTTGCCTGTGGAAACCCGCCTTCTTTGGCGTCAAACCCGAAATGGTGATCAAAGGCGGCGCGATTGCCTGGGCGCAAATGGGCGACCCCAACGCCAGCATCCCCACCCCCCAACCCGTCCACATGCGGCCCATGTTCGGCAGCTTTAGTGGGGCCATGGCGGCGACCTCATTGACCTTTGTTTCCAAAGCCGCCCTGGAGTTGGGCATCCCTAGCCAACTCGGCCTCACCAAAGCCGCCCCCGCCGTGGCCAACTGCCGCCACCTCACCAAGGCCGACATGAAGCTCAACACCTACCAGCCCCACATGGAGGTGAACGCCGAAACCTACGAAGTTCGCGCCGATGGCCAACTCCTCACCTGCGAACCCGCCGATGTGCTGCCCATGGCCCAGCGGTATTTTCTGTTTTAGGCAAAAGATGATAGACCTTCGGCTAGTCCTAAAGTGGCCTGCTGCCAGGGCTAGCCGAAAGCGGGTTGATGAGAACTGTTGTGCCAGCGCCCGCCGATTAGGAGGCGGGTTTCACGTCGTCGCTGTCGTCGCTGTTGTAGAGGGCGTCGAGCTGTTCCCGTGCATCTTTGACGGAAATGGAGCGCATGACCAGGAGCGGTTCTCGAATCACCTGGCCGTCTTGATCCAGCAGTTCTGGGTGGGGGACGGGGCGGCTGGCGTCATTCCTGTAGGCATTGGGAGCTTGGGAATTGCGGGCGTTGTTGCCCAGCAACACCAGGTTTCTCACCAGATTGGCAATGGCCAGAATGGCGAGAAACGCGAATGCAATAATGTAAATGATCTGCCACATGACTTGTATCCTCTGGCCAATCGTTGCCTGTATTGACTGTAACCTGTTTAATCGGTTTATGGCTCCATGGGAGGGGCCAAATTCCCCCGAAGATTTGACGCTAACTCGATAGGGATCGATGGCGACGGGCGACGACCCAGCATTCGGCCACCAGGGCGTGCCAGTGCATCACTTGAGCCGGGTCAACGCCCACTTGGCCATCGGTGACGGCCAGTAACGAAGCCGCCGTTTGGGTTTCGGCCATGGCCTGTTGGACGCGGGTCAGCAGCTTGGCTTGATCCTCGGCGCTGGTGCCCTGCAATGGCCCTGCTTCCAGTAAGGTCAGGGAACGCTGAAACCAATATTGAAAGTCATCGAGCAATGGCGATAGCACCTGGGCTAGCAGCGTGGCCTGGGTGTCGGCCTCATTATC
This sequence comes from Leptolyngbya sp. BL0902, assembly GCF_016403105.1. Classification (NCBI taxonomy): domain Bacteria; kingdom Bacillati; phylum Cyanobacteriota; class Cyanophyceae; order Leptolyngbyales; family Leptolyngbyaceae; genus Leptolyngbya; species Leptolyngbya sp. BL0902. The sequence continues at coordinate 3,373,075 of NZ_CP046155.1, read as the reverse complement.
GGGATGATCGGGGGGCATGGCGTAGATCCAGGGGTCTAGATCGGGGGCGAACTCAGGGCATCGGCCCCGATCCTGTTTTGATCCTAACCTAGCGCAACCAAGGTTGCCACAGGTGATCCCTAGCGGCGACCTTCTCAGCCCTGGGTTGGGCAGGATCGTCTGGGCTGGGCTAGGTGTCCTCAAACCCTAGGCCACCGGGGATGAGCTGAGCTTTGGCAAAGTCTTGGGCGCGGGCAATGCGGATGGCCTCGGTGCCGACGTAGGCGACTTCGGGCCAGTCCTCCGTGGGGCCGTCTTCGGGGGGGCGGGCCATCAGGTCGGCAATCCGAAGCTGGGTAGGCCGCATTTGGAGGGCCATGATGCGACGGCTACGGTCGCCGCTAAAGCCTGCATGGGCCATGCCCCGCAGCCGCCCCCACACAATCACATCGCCATCGGCTAGGAGGGCGCTGCCAGGATTGGTGTCGCCCAAAATCACAATGGTGCCGGGGTGGCGAATGTCTACGCCGGATCTCACCGTGGTTTGTAGATAGAGGGGGTCGGCCTGGGGGCGTCCGGCCTGGGGAGGGGTTTGGACGAGGTGATCCACCGCCGCCAGTTGCTCCACGGAATAGCCAGCCGTAACCGCCGCCAGGGCCGTTTGCCGCCGACTGGTGACGACCCGCTTTAGCTCTAGGGCAAACTCATTCAGGGTCTCGGCGAGGGTTTGCAGTTGGCGCACATCCAGCAGGCGATCTCCCCCTTGCAGGCCCACTTCGGTTTGGGGTTCTCGATCCGTTGTGGTGCCCTCTAGGCGCTGGCGCAGTTGTTGTAGCACCGCCGCCCAAGGAATAGCCTCCCCCTCGGCATTGGTATCGGGCGGTAGGGCTAACCAGAGGCGCTGACCGTCGCTTTTCAGATAGGTTTGGGCGTAGTCCAAGGGCGGTGGAGCGGCGTCCAGGGTAGGAATCGTCGGCATCTCAAGGGAAGACTCAGGCCCATTGTCGAAGTCGTCGTTGGACAGATCGCTGTCAAACCCGTCGCTGGATGGATCGTTGGAGAGGTTATCGGCAGCGCCACTGGAGAGATCGCCGAACCCATCGCTAGGAACGTTGCCGGAATCCTCCTCAGCGAGGTTGCGGGGAAAATCGCTAGGGAGGTTGCCGGAAAACGTATCGGCAGCATCGTTGGAAAAGGTCTCAGAAAAGTCGGGCATCACGGTTGTCTAACCAAGGGGTATCACCGATGGATCGCCGCGCACCTGGGCCATCCAGCGCTTCGCCCTCAGTCTATCAGCCGCCGCCGTTCCTCGCTAACCCGCCCGCTGGACATAGAAAAACACGGCCTGCATAATGCCGATGCCAAAGCCCAGGATGCCGCCCAGGTTCACAATGGCCTGCAATTCGCTGCGGACGATGCCCTGGATCGCCATTTCCAAATCCCTGGGGGAGGTGCCGCGCACGCGGTTGATGATGACTTCGTCGATGTTGAGGATGGGGATAATTTGGGCGACGAGGGATTCGAGGTCTCGTTCCAAATAGCGCTCTAAAACGAGGGCCAATTCTTCGCTGACGGGGTCGAGGGATTGGGTGATCACCTGGGAGTGCTGGAGGCGGTTGATCAGTTGGGTGGCCAGCATTTCCCAGTTCACGGAGTTACCCAGTCCGACAAGGAATTCTGGCCCCAGATTGCGAACGTAGGTCTGCACAGATTCCTTGAGATTGTGGCGCATTTGGCGCACAGTGGCCACGGGCAGATTTTGCAGCGACACCTGCTGAAGCCAGTCACGCAGGCGTTTTTTGAGTTGCAGGGCGGTGCTGAGTTCGGCGATGCGGGCGTTGCTGACTTCGCGTTCGTCTAAGCAAAACGACCGCAGACGGCCCAGGGCATTGCGAACCCCAAACAGGTTGGCCACCACCCAGTAGGTGCCGCTGGTGCGCTCCCGAAAGATGGTGTCGATCACCTGAATGTTGCGGTCGGTGAGGAAGTCGATAATCAACTGGCGCACCTTGTCGGGCGGAAACACCCCGCTCAGCAGCCAGGTGGCAATTTGGTCGGCCTGCTCTGGGCTAAAGCGAAAATCCACCAGCACTTGGTCAAACAGTTGGTTAAGCTGGGGCTCCAAAAAGTCATCCCGCCGCGCCCAGACGCGAATCAGCCGGGGCAGGGATTTGCCAAAGAGATCCTGCAAAATACTCCCCGCAATTTGGGCAGTGCGGGCCTGGGTGCGGTCGCGGACTTGATCTAGCGCCAACTCCAGCAGCCACTTAATCGCCGCCTGAGTGCGTTCCGTTTGCAGCAGCCGACGGGCCAGGTTTTGCAGTTCCTCCGGCGTCAGCAGCGACCCCATAATCGTGTCGGAAATGCGCTTGGCCAACCGTTCCTGGTTGCTCGGAATCAGCCCTGGGGTGAAGGGAACCCGCTGTTTACCCACATACCATGGACGGTAGGGCCGAAACAGCATCTTGATGGCGATGTCATTGGTGAAATAGCCAATCACACCGCCCACCACCGGAGGGGCCACCAGCAGCCACAGATCAGACCAAATCATCGCCACGGCGCACCACCAACACGCCCATCAGCCCCCCCAAGATGGGGTAATGCACCGCCGACCCAAAGCCCGCCTGTTTCGCCAGGGCCACCTGCTCCGGCCCCGTGGGAAAGCGATCCACGCTGGGGCCAATGTAGGCGTACTCTTCCGTCAGGCCCATATCGCGGGCGGTGGGCACCACAATGGTCTCCAAATACCAGCGCTGAAAGCCCTCGGCCAGCATCCCCTGGGGACGGTGGAAATCCAAAATCGCCGCCTTGGCTCCCGGCTTCAACACCCGATGCAGTTCCCGCAACCCCTGGGGAATATCGGTCAAGTTCCGCAGCCCATAGCCCATGGTGGCCGCTGCAAAGGTCTGATCCGCAAAGGGCAGGGCCAGGGCATCCCCCAACATCCAGTGAATGGCTGTGGGCAGGTAGGCCCGACTCGTCCGTTCCGCCGCCACCGCCAACTGTTCCGCCGAAAAATCCACCCCGTAGACCGTGCCCGTGGCCCCCGCCTGCCGCGCCAACAACAGCGCCAAATCGCCACTGCCGCAGCACACATCGAGGACGGTATCCCCCGCCTTGGCCCCACTCCAGCGCACCGCCATCCGCTTCCAAACCCGGTGTAGCCCAAAGCTAAGCCGCTGGTTGAGGTCGTCGTAGACCGGGGCAATGCGGTTAAAAATGCCTTGAATATCGGTGGCGGTTGGGCTGGTTGGCTCGGCAAATCCCACGGGTTAAGTATCGCTAGCGACAGATTTCTACTGTAGCGCCGCCCGCAATCCATCGCTAGGAACCGTTGAACTTCGTGACACAGCTCCATCGTCTATTCCAGGATGTCTAGGCCCAGTCTTCTAGCCTGCGGGCGTAGAGGCTCTGCCCGTGGTCACTACGCTACTCCTGTCACCAGAACTCCTGTCGCCATAGGTTTAGATGAGGCGGCTGTTTCCGCTGGGAGCCGTTGAGGCTATGGTAGGGAAGACTTGGTTTTTCTCCCTACCGATGCCTGCAAAATCAACTGTTCCCCAACCCAATGCCTGGAGCTACGAAGAGGCTGTGGCCACCGTGGAAGCCATTGTCGCTGATTTAGAATCGGGTCGATTGTCCTTAGCCGACGTGTTAACCCAGTTTGAACAGGCCGTGCAAACCCTGCAACGGTGCGAAACCTACCTGGCAGACAAGCGCTCCCAGGTAGAGTTGCTGATCGAAACCTTAGAGGACTAGCCTATTGACAATCCCCGGCTGCAAGGGGCGGAGACTCTCAGTTCGCTGAGTGCCCATTGGCAAAGCCAGTCTATCTGTGGCCGTGGCCTTGACTAATCCTCAACCTCAGTTTCTCTAGGACTGAGCCTTCTCCCTCGACCCAATTTGCGCCCCGATGCCTCGGTGGGTCATGGCGTCCGCTGGACTCGTTTGGAAAGCGCTGAAATAGATAAGCGCTGGGAGGTAGCTGACTGGGGTCGCCGTCATCCATCTGTTCCCGGTGATCTATCCTGACCCGGAACCCATGGCAGTTTACTGGGCGTGGCGGTGGATGCTGGGCGTTGAAGCAGCCTTTCGCCCACTATCGAGTGGACGCGCCGCATTTAAGGAAACAAGATGTCATGATAGAGAGCCTGTGTTTTGTCCTTTAGATTCTGTTCTGGCTCAGACGATTTCATGATGCGTAACTCCCTCATCAACGCGGCCATCTACATTCTGGCGACCCTGGCAGCTAACTATACGGCGGCTTGGTTTATCCCGCTGCCGATTTTTGGCCAGGTGGCGGTGGGTACCTTTGTCTTTGGGCTCACCTTCACCCAACGGGATCGCCTCCACGATGCCGGACGGGGTTGGGTCTATGGCACCATTGCCGCTGCCGCCTTGGCCAACGTGGTGATGAGTGCGCTGCTGGGTGTGCCCTTTCGGATTATTTTGGCCAGTTTTATCGCCATCGTGTTGGCCGAAACCGCCGATACCGAGGTCTACCAAAAGCTGCTGCGCTATCCCTGGCTGGTGCGGGTGGCGGGAAGTAATGCCGTCTCGGTGCCCTTGGATACCCTGCTGTTTACGCTGATTGCCTTTGGTGGGGTGCTGTCGCGGGCGGAAATGGTGGCCCTGCTGTTTGGGGAGATTGTGGTGAAGTACGTCATTGGGGCAGTGGTGGCGCTGTGGAAAGAGGGTAAGTGGATTTGGCAAGAAACCTAGCGCCAGAGCCAAGTGCTGCGTTTTCCATGATCAGATCGTCAACCCGTTGAGAAGGGGTTGCCCCATGCCTAGGGGTTGGAAATATGGCTGAGCTTAGCCCCAGTTCGCAAAATTTGCCCTGCCAGCATCGCCGCGCCAAAGCCGTTATCGATATTGACGACGCCAATGCCTACGGCGCAGGAGTTGAGCATGGTCAGCAGGGCCGACAGTCCTTGAAAACTGGCCCCATAGCCGATGCTGGTGGGCACTGCCACAATGGGGCAATCGGCCAAACCCGCCACCACGCTGGGCAACGCGCCCTCCATCCCGGCCACCACAATCAGCACATCCATCTCTCGCACAATATGCTGATGGCGCAATAGGCGATGCAGCCCTGCCACCCCTACATCCCACAGCCGCACGACGCGAAAGCCGGACAGTTCTGCCGTTACTGCCGCTTCTTCGGCCACGGGTAGGTCGGCGGTGCCAGCGGTGAGGACGCCCAGGGTGCCCGGTCGGTGAGGGGTGAGGTTGAGGGGCACCAGGGCGCAAATGCGGGCCATCGGGTAGTACATTGCCTCAGGCAACTGCTGACGGATGTGCTCGTAGACCTCCGCCTCAATGCGGGTGGCCATCACTACGGGATTTTGGGCCTGCAAACTCCGCATAATCCGCACAATCTGATCCACGGTTTTTCCTGGCCCCCAAATCACCTCCGGGAAGCCCGTCCGCAGGGTGCGGTGATGATCGACCTTGGCAAAGTCGTCGATGGGCTCAAATTCGAGGTATTTCAGTTGATCGAGGGCGGCATCGGGGTCGATTTTTCCTTGGGCAACGGCATCTAGCAGGGTACGCAGGGCTTCGGGCTGGGTCACGGCGGTTGGGCAAGAAACGTTCTTTAGCCATTGTCCCTGGAATTCTCACGGGTGGCGATTGTCACAGAGTTGACATACCGAAAACACGCTCCCGTCATATCCGCCCCGTAGCTTAATAATTAATCGTTCACTCCTCAACACCCGGCGTCAGAGAGTCCTCTGGCGCTTTTTTCTATCTCTAGCGATGAACTAGGCTGTCAGGATAGCCGAACGAGTTCCTGATGTGGCTTGCGTACCTTGGGTATCAGCAGACTAGGAGACCTTAGCCCTACGGAGACTGACGTGGGGCTTGAGACGGCCCATGGGAAGATTAGCGTTGGGGTAGAACAGTCGCCATAAAACTTTGGCCACAAGAAATAAATCGATACAAAATCTTAGCCGCCGCCTTGGATTTATGGGCCTGATAAATTTCATTTTGCCAGAGTTATTAACTTGTGAAAACTTCGCTTACCAAAAATAGGGATGATTCTGTAGTTTGTTACTTAACCTGCCTCTAGTCCTGGTTTGTAGTCTGTTTTTAGGCCGATTCAGGGCGCTGTGAGGATCCAGGAAAAGCTGTTTTTGAAGGGTGATTGTCTCAGCCAAAGGGGTAGCGGTTCGTGATCTCAATGGTGGTGCCTAGGGGACTCTTTGGCCTCTGGGGTAGACATTGGTCGTTCAAAACGGTGTATTGAAGCTTTCTATAGACTCATTTTTTAAACGTCTATATCTTAGGAAGCGCCTTATATCCGCTCTGTGTTTCGAGTAGTAGAGAGGAGAGTTCCATGACCATAAGTCCCCCTGAACCGGGACAGAAAGTCAGGGTCGTGGTTGATAAGGATCCGGTGGCCACCTCGTTTGAGCGGTGGGCTAAGCCGGGACATTTCGACCGCACATTGGCCAAAGGCCCCAAAACCACCACCTGGATTTGGAACCTGCACGCCGATGCCCACGACTTTGACAGTCACACCAGTGATCTTGAAGATATTTCGCGGAAGATCTTCAGCGCCCACTTTGGCCACCTCGCCGTCATCTTTATCTGGCTGAGTGGCATGTACTTCCACGGGGCCAAGTTTTCTAACTATGAAGCTTGGCTCACCAACCCCACCGGGATTAAGCCCAGCGCCCAGGTGGTCTGGCCGATCTTTGGCCAAGAAATTCTCAATGCCGATGTGGGCGGTGGCTTCCACGGCATCCAAATCACCTCTGGCCTGTTCCAGATGTGGCGGGCCAACGGCATCACCAACAGCTTCCAGCTCTACTGCACCGCCATTGGTGCCCTGGTAATGGCTGGGCTAATGCTGTTTGCCGGCTGGTTCCACTACCACAAGGCCGCTCCCAAGCTGGAGTGGTTCCAAAACGTGGAATCGATGATGAACCACCACCTGGCGGGGCTGCTGGGCCTGGGCTGTTTGGGCTATGCGGGTCAGCAGATCCATGTGTCTCTGCCTGTCAACGCCTGTATGGACGCCATTGATGCCGGGAAGCCCCTGACCATCGGCGGCCAGGTCATCGACACCGTGGCCAAGATTCCCCTCCCCCACGAGTGGATCCTGAACAAGAGCCTGATGGTAGACCTGTACCCCAGCTTTGCTGAGGGGCTAAAGCCCTTCTTTACGCTGAACTGGGGGGTCTATGCCGATTTCCTCACCTTCAAGGGTGGGCTGAACCCCCAAACGGGCGGGCTGTGGCTGACGGATACGGCTCACCACCACCTGGCTTTGGCGGTGCTGTTCATCGTCGCGGGTCACTTCTACCGCACCAACTGGGGCATTGGCCACAGCTTTAAGGAAGTGCTGGAGGCGCATAAGGGACCCTTCACCGGGGAAGGCCACAAGGGCATGTACGAGATCTTCACCACCTCCTGGCACTGCCAGTTGGCCTGGAACCTGGCCTGGGTGGGGTCTCTGTCCATCATCGTGGCGCACCACATGTACGCCATGCCCCCCTATCCGTACATCGCGACGGATTACGCCACCCAACTGTCGCTGTTTACCCACCACATGTGGATTGGCGGCTTCTTGATTGTGGGGGCGGGTGCCCACGCGGCCATCTTCATGGTGCGGGATTACGATCCGGCCACCCACGTCAACAACCTGCTAGATCGGGTGCTGCGTCACCGGGATGCGATTATTTCCCACCTCAACTGGGTCTGTATTTTCCTCGGCTTCCACAGCTTTGGTCTCTACATCCACAACGACACCATGCGCGCCCTGGGTCGGCCCCAGGATATGTTCTCCGATACGGCGATTAACCTCCAGCCCGTGTTTGCCCAGTGGATCCAAGGGGTTCACGCGGCAGCGGCGGGTAACACCGCTCCCAACGTCCTGGCCGGGGTCAGCCCCGTGTTCAATGGCGATGTGCTGGCGGTGGGCGGCAAAGTGGCCATGGCGGCGCTGCCCCTGGGGACGGCGGACTTCATGGTGCACCACATCCATGCCTTCACCATCCACGTGACGGTGCTGATTCTGCTGAAGGGCGTGCTCTATGCCCGCAGCTCTCGTCTGGTGCCCGACAAAGGTGAACTGGGTTTCCGGTTCCCCTGCGATGGCCCCGGTCGGGGTGGCACCTGCCAGGTGTCCGGCTGGGATCACGTCTTCCTCGGCCTGTTCTGGATGTACAACTCCCTGTCCATCGTGATTTTCCACTTTAGCTGGAAGATGCAGTCCGATGTGTGGGGCACGGTGTCGCCCGATGGCTCGGTATCCCACATTACCGGGGGCAACTTTGCCCAAAGCGCCATCACTATCAACGGCTGGCTGCGCGACTTCCTCTGGGCACAGGCTTCCCAGGTGATTGGTTCCTACGGGTCTTCCCTGTCGGCCTATGGCCTGATGTTCCTCGGTGCCCACTTTGTTTGGGCCTTCAGCCTCATGTTCCTGTTCAGTGGTCGCGGCTACTGGCAAGAGCTGATCGAGTCCATCGTCTGGGCGCACAACAAGCTGAAGGTGGCCCCAGCCATCCAGCCCCGTGCCCTCAGCATCACCCAAGGTCGGGCTGTGGGTGTGGCCCACTACCTCCTCGGAGGCATTGCCACTACCTGGGCCTTTTTCCTGGCTCGAATTATTGCGGTGGGCTAGACGGGATTTCCGGTTCAGGGAACGGCCCTCACCCCCAACCCCTCTCCCACGAGGAGAGGGGAGCTAGAAGAAACTCTTGTTCCCTCTCCCTCCTGGGAGAGGGCTAGGGTGAGGGCCAAACCCAAGGCCAAGCCCCATCCCACCCCCGCATTTCAGCGAATTACGGTTTCTGTCCATTCGTACATCAAACCTGTTTTGATTCATGGCAACTAAATTCCCTAAATTTAGCCAGGACTTGGCAGCCGATCCGACCACACGGCGGATCTGGTACGGGATTGCCACCGCCCACGACTTTGAAAGCCACGACGGCATGACGGAGGAGAATCTTTACCAAAAGATCTTCGCCTCCCACTTCGGCCACCTGGCAATCATCTTCCTGTGGACTTCGGGTAACCTGTTCCATGTCGCCTGGCAAGGCAACTTTGAACAATGGGTGAAAGACCCCCTCGGCGTGAAACCCATCGCCCACGCGATTTGGGATCCGCAATTTGGCCAACCGGCTGTGGATGCCTTCACCCAGGCCGGGGCCAGCTATCCGGTTAACATTTCCTTCTCCGGTGTCTATCACTGGTGGTACACCATCGGCATGCGCACCAACGGCGACCTCTACAGCGGGGCTATGTTCCTGCTGGTGCTGGCGGCGGTGATGCTGTTTGCAGGCTGGCTGCACCTTCAGCCCAAGTTTCGGCCCAGCTTGGCCTGGTTCAAAAATGCGGAATCCCGCCTGAACCACCACCTGGCCGGTCTGTTTGGGGTAAGCTCCCTGGCTTGGGCTGGGCACCTGATCCACGTTGCCATCCCCGAAGCTCGGGGTCAGCATGTGGGTTGGGATAACTTCCTGCAAGTGAAGCCGCACCCGGCAGGTCTTGCGCCCTTCTTCACCGGGCAGTGGGGGGTCTATGCCCAGAACCCCGATACCCCTGGCCATATCTTTGGCACGGCGACGGGTTCCGGCGATGCCATTCTCACCTTCCTGGGTGGGTTCCATCCCCAAACCGAGGCTCTGTGGCTGACGGACATTGCCCACCACCACCTCGCCATTGCGGTGCTGTTCATCGTCGCAGGCCACATGTACCGCACCAACTTCGGTATTGGCCACGACATGAAGACCATCATGGAAGCCCACAATCCCCCGCCGGGAACCCCCTTTGGCGGCATGATTGGGGCGGGCCACCGGGGCATGTACGACACCTACAACAACTCGCTGCACTTCCAACTGGGCTGGCACCTGGCCTGTCTGGGTGTGGTGACGTCCCTGGTGGCGCAACACATGTACTCGCTGCCCTCCTACGCCTTCATCGCCAAGGACTACACGACCCAGGCCGCCCTCTACACCCATCACCAGTACATCGCTGGCTTCTTGATGGTGGGGGCCTTTGCCCACGGCGCGATTTTCCTGGTGCGGGATTACGATCCTAAGGCCAATGAAAACAACGTGCTGGCGCGGATGCTGGAGCACAAGGAAGCGCTGATTTCCCACCTAAGCTGGGTGTCGCTGTTCCTGGGCTTCCACACCCTGGGTCTGTACGTTCACAACGATGTGGTAGTGGCCTTTGGCACCCCCGAAAAGCAAATTCTGGTGGAACCTGTCTTCGCCCAATGGGTGCAAGCCTCCTCCGGCAAACTGCTCTACGGGTTCAACACCCTGTTGTCGAACCCCGACAGCATTGCTACCACCGCTTGGCCCAACTTCGGCAACGTGTGGCTACCGGGCTGGATGGATGCCATCAACAGCGGCACCAACTCCCTATTCCTCAACATTGGCCCTGGGGACTTCCTGGTGCACCACGCCATCGCCCTCGGTCTGCACACCACCACCCTGATTCTGGTCAAGGGTGCCCTGGATGCCCGTGGTTCCAAGCTGATGCCCGACAAGAAGGACTTCGGCTACAGCTTCCCCTGCGACGGCCCTGGCCGTGGCGGCACCTGCGACATCTCCGCCTGGGATTCCTTCTACCTGGCGATGTTCTGGATGCTGAACACCATCGGCTGGACGACCTTCTACTGGCACTGGAAACACCTCACCTTCTGGAGCGGCAACGTCGCCCAGTTCAACGAAAACTCCACCTACCTGATGGGCTGGTTCCGCGATTATCTGTGGCTGAATAGCTCTCAGCTCATCAACGGCTACAACCCCTACGGCATGAACAACCTCGCCGTCTGGGCCTGGATGTTCCTGTTCGGCCACCTGGTCTGGGCGACGGGCTTCATGTTCCTGATCTCCTGGCGGGGCTATTGGCAGGAGTTGATCGAAACCATCGTGTGGGCCCACGAGCGCACGCCTCTGGCGAACCTGGTTCGCTGGAAGGATAAGCCCGTGGCCCTGTCCATCGTGCAGGCTCGCGTGGTTGGTCTAGCGCACTTTACCGTGGGCTACATCGTTACCTACGCCGCCTTCCTGATCGCCTCCACCTCCAGCCGCTTCGGCTAGACGAGGCTCCCCGTAAGGTGGGCGGTGCCCACCTTACCCCCAGCAACGGGGTGAGTTGTTCAACTCAGATTGGCTCACCCCAACCGCTGGGACATCCTTAAATAGTCAGCACATTTTTATACAAGCTGTTCTACAGCCCACTTCTGTCCTAAAAGTCTTGATTTGCCCGTTTTTGGGATGGTGGGCGGTGCCCTACCTATTCGACAATCTTATAAATATTTCGGTGCCACGGGATTTCCCTACATCGCCCCAGCACCGATACAGCTTGAGACGGATGGAGACTCTCCGCTCAAGGAGTCCTGGTTCTTCGGGGTAGTTGAACCAGGACTTTTATTATCTTTCTATCACTGGTCGCGACAACTTCGCTGGGCATCTTCTAGCAGATTTAGATCCTAGCTTTTGCTGCGAAGGTGGAAACCCAAAGTTGCATCGTTATTCCTAGTAGATACCCGTTGTCATGGGAAAGATGGGCTATGGATTTGTGTTGTCCTCACCCAACTATCGACGGCTCTATCAACCGGAGTTTATGGCGAGATCGGCTCTACAAAGCAGTCCCTCTCTCAATTTGAGAAAGGGACTTTGTGGGAATCTGAAATTTTGAGTGCGGGGTAGGGAACCCTATCCTAAGCGGATCCTTCCACTCAAATGTTCGTCCTTGTTTGAGGTCTATGTTCCTAGAAACGCTCGAAGATAAACTCAGTGCCAACGAGGGGAACCTGGGTGCTGGGCATGGTCAGCAGGGATGAACTGTAGGGGTTGGCCAGATCGGGAACTCGCAGGGTTGGATCGGCGGTGTTTTGCAGACGCATTAACTCGCGGAAAACTGCTGAGGTGGCATGGGCATCCCACTCAAGTTCTTTCTCAGGGAAACCAAAGCCTACGATTCTAGCCCCTTGGCGGCTAATGGTGCGATTGCTAAAGAAATCACCTGAGTAGGTGGACATCAGATCGTCAAAGGCATCTGGGATCGTTGGCAGTTGGGGCTGCGCCTCTTGGGCCAGGGCGGCTGGGGCAAAGGCGAGGGTTGCGGCCATCAGGCCTACCATGCTAGAAACCTGCGCTAGTCGAATGGCCATAGCCATGCCTCCTCAGAACTGTACAGAACAGTGGACGTGATAGTGACCGGACGACCAGCCGCTGGAGCGCCACCAGAGGTCGTTGAGCACACTCCTTCACCCCCTTTATATCGCAAAGGCTGAAAAGCGACACAGGTTTCTCGACGTATTGTTACCGAAGCAATAGCCGATTACAGTGATAAAGCGGTAGGGCGCACCCCATTTCGATGACAACCAGATCCCTCACCGCCGCCATTTCTCTTCTTCACCGATCACGACCGACACCATGACTGACTTCTCGCCTCAATACCATGGCCCCGACCTTGCCCAGATGGAAACCGGGGCCTTGCGGCTGGCGCTACTCGACCTGATTTGCCAAGGAGCCTACCAGGAGGGAGACTTTGTTCTTACCTCGGGGCAGCGCAGCACCTACTATATCAATGGCAAGCTGGTGACGCTCCATCCTCAGGGGGCGCTGATGCTGGGGCGGCTGATGCTAGAGCAGGTTGGGCCAGAGGCGTTGGGGGTAGCGGGGCTAACCCTGGGAGCGGATCCGATGGTGTCTGCCGTTAGCCTGGTGGCGATGTATGGCGGGCGGCAACTGTTCCCGCTGATCATTCGCAAAGAGGCCAAGGGCCACGGTACCAAAGCCTACATCGAAGGGGTGAGCCTGCCCGCTGGCAGCGTGATTACGGTGCTGGAGGATGTGGTGACGACGGGGCAATCGGCCCTAAAGGCGGTGGAACGGCTCCAGGCGGCGGGCTACCAGGTGGATCGCATCTTGGCGCTGGTGGATCGGCAGCAGGGTGGGGCCGAACTCTACGCCGAGCGAGGGCTGGCCTTTACGGCGCTGTTTGCCCTACCCGAAATCCAGGCTCACTGGGCCAATCGGAACGCCTAGCCATGGCCCATCCCCGTCCTGATATTGCCTTTATCCCTACGCCCTCGGATGCCGTGGCGGCGATGCTAACTTTAGCCGAACTCACCCAGGCGGATCGAGTCTACGACCTCGGCTGTGGCGATGGTCGGCTGCTAATTCAGGCGGCGACGGTCTATGGCATCAGCGGCGTGGGCATTGATATCAACCCCGATCTGCTGGCCCAGGCTCGTCTCGATGCTGAGGCGGCGGGGGTGGGGGATCGGCTCACGTTCCGTCAAGGCAATTTGTTTGAAGCCGATGTGCGGCAGGCGACGGTGGTGCTGATTTACTTATTACCCCACCTCAATCTGCGCCTACGGCCCCACCTGCTCAGTCACCTCCAGCCCGGTGCCCGGATTGTTTCCCACCAGTTTGATATGGACGACTGGCCCCCAGAAACAACGGTAAAGCTGGAACCCTCCGAAGAGGATTCCGTGCTGTACCGCTGGCGCATAGCCTAGCCCCCTGGGGCCGATCTAGACAGCCTGGAAATGCCCCCAGGGTCTAACGTCGAGGCTACGGCCTAAGCATCGGTGGCCACGGGGCGCTTCTGGATGCCCTCAAAGAACATGGGCACAAAGGTGTTCATGAAAGCGTTGGGATCGCGCTGCCAAGCCTTTTGAGCCGCCGTGAGACGGGTTTTTTGGAGTTCTGGGGCCAACAGCGTGGCGGGCAAACGCTCCATCAGGTAGGCCGGACGCTCCCAGATGGGCAGGGTGTTCGCAATCTCCACCAGCTTGTTTACGCGGCGCAGTTCGGCCCCTAGGGTGATGTCCATGCCAGACTCAAAGGCGGTTTGCTCGATGGCGGCATATTTGCGCTTGGCTTGCTCCACCTTTTGGCGACTGGCAGGGCTACGGCGGGCAATTTCAGCCAAACGGCGGGTGCCCCAGCGCACGTGGCCCGCTTCCTCTGGCAAAATCCGCTCGATGGTTTCACGGATTTTGACGTTCTCAGGGGTTTGGGGCGCAGCCTTTAGGGCGTGAATGTGGGCTGCAAAGTACTCGCAGCCCCGCTTTTCGGTGACATTAATCGCCACCAAGGCCGCAATGATGGCGTCTTCAAGCTGATGCTCGCCCTTAAAGCTCTCTTGGTCGATCAGCCGCTCAAACTCATCAATATAGGACATCCCTGGGGGCGTGTTGACCTCAGCCCCTAGGTCAATCAGCAGTTCAGTCAGCCATAGGGCGTGGCGCGATTCCTCCAGCACATGGCGAGAAAGGTCTTTGATCAAGTCAGGGGCATGGCCATTCAGGCTTTCAATGACATCGGTGAGATCCTTACAACTGCGCTGCTCGTTGTAGCGATAGCGGTTGAGGGTGATGTAGTGAACTTCCTGATCCATCACCACTCGCTGCATGACATCGCGGGCGCTGAGGGTGTTGAGGAATTTTTTGGGGTAAGTAACGGTCATGGATATGATGAAGTTTTATGAAGGGCTAGGAGAATTTTAACGCACCTTTTTTGGCCCTAGGAAGCCCAGGGCGAATTCTGTCAGCAACCGCCGCCTCGATTTAAGGGGCGAATGCTTAGAGGTCGAATATTTCAGCCGAGTTCTCAGCGGTCGAACGTAGCGCCTAGAGAGCTACCGTTGCCTTGAGTTGTTGACGCAGCGTATCTACATCGGCCAGCAGATCGGCCTGAGCAAGGCTGCTTTGTTCGCCAGATTTCAGCCACTTGATCTGCACCGTGCCCTGGGCGGCTTCGTCATCGCCGAGGATGAGGCAGGCGGCGGCACCGCTGCGGTCGGCCCGTTTGAACTGTTTGCCAAAGGCGGAACCACTGAGGTCGAGATCCACCGCTAGGCCATGATTGCGTAGGGCTTGGGCCAGTTTGAGGGCGTTGGCTTCGGCGGTTTCCCCACGGGAGACCACGTAGAGGTCGGGGCTGGGGGCGGAGACGGTTTGCAGTTGGGCCAGCAGCAGAGTGAGGCGTTCTAGACCAATGGCCCAACCCACCGCCGGGGTGACGGGGCCACCCAGTTCCTGCACTAGGCCGTCGTAGCGACCGCCGCCGCAGACCGTGGCCTGGGCACCGAGGTCGCTGGACTGAATTTCAAAGGCGGTGTGGGTGTAGTAATCCAGGCCGCGCACCAGGCGAGGATTTAGCACAAACTCAATGCCGAGGTCGCTGAGTTGGGCCAGCACCCGGTCAAAGTGGCGTTTGGAGTTTTCGCCCAGGTAGTCCAAAATGCTGGGAGCATCGGCGGCGATGGCCTGGGTTTTTTCGTCCTTGCTGTCGAGGATGCGTAGGGGATTGCGGCTGAGGCGATCCTGAGAATCGGCATCCAGGTCGGCCTTGAAGGGGGTGAGGTAGTTGACCAGGGCTTCCCGGTAGCGTTGGCGGTCGTCCCGGTCGCCGACGGAATTGAGGTTAAAGGTGAGATTTTTTAGGCCCAGCCGTTGCAGCAGGTCGGTGGCGAGGAGAATCACCTCCACATCGGCCCTGGGGTCGGCGCTGCCCAACACCTCCACGCCAATTTGGTGAAACTGGCGCTGACGACCTTTTTGGGGTCGTTCGTAGCGGAACATGGGGCCGCAATACCATAGCCGTTGTACCCCGCCCTGGGCCTGGAGGCTGTGCTGAATGTAGGCCCGCACCACCCCGGCTGTACCTTCGGGACGCAGGGTGCAGGAGCGATCCCCCTTGTCCAAAAAGGTGTACATTTCCTTGCCCACCACGTCGGTGGCTTCGCCGATGCCGCGCTCAAACAGGGCGGTTTGCTCGAAGGTGGGGGTGCGAATTTCTTGGTACACCGCCCGCTGGAACAACTCCCGCGCCGTCGCCTCCACCCATTGCCAGGTGTGGATGTCGGCCACCTTCAGGTCTTGGCCCACCCGCTGGGGCAGGGGCAAAATGTCTTCCGTTCCGGGCAGGGATTGAATCGACTCCATAGGGCAGCTCAAATCGGCATGGCAGAAGGATCATCATACCCCGTGGAATTCCGCTTTTGGCAGGGAAATCTTGGCCGTCATGGACATGACCATCCCTGAAACCATGGGTGCCGTAGTGCTTAACTGGGCTAGGCTTTGGCGTCGCTAGTGGGCCATTCGGGCAGGACGCAGCAGTTCACCTCATCCACACACACCTTGCCCGACTGCAAGGCCCAGCGGAACAGCTCTACACGGTTGCCCGTGGCGGTTTTGGTCAAAATATTGCTGATGTGGTTATCCACAGTGCGCTTGCTAATTTCGAGCTTTTCCGAAATCTCTTGGTTGGTCAGCCCAGCGGCCACCAGCTCCACGATTTGCAACTCTCGATCCGAGAGACTAGTCTGCCCAGCTACGGAAGATGCATCGTCGCTCGCCATGGCACTCTGCTCCTAAAATACGTATTTATGCTTACCTCTCTTACCACTATACGTCGTTATTTCCGTCCTGTAGGCCATGGGCGGAATTGGTCTACGCAGGCGAATCTAGCGCGAAACCAGCGGGGATCACGATCCACGGTGTTGATGAGGACGATCAGCCCTCTCAGACCTGTGATCCCCGGTAGCCCCTCAGGGGTTGGGGTTGGGGTTGGACTTTGCCAGTTCTGGCGTTGGCTGATGGCGCTGGTCTTGGCGCTGGCCTTGACGTTGCCCCTAAGCTTAACGGCATGGCCGGGATGGGCAACGGCGGAAACAGGGACAGCAGTGTTGGAAGAGTCCAGCCTAGCCACCCCGACCAAAACCCAGCCCGACGCCAGTGCGGTGCCCTCGGAAACGGTGAGCCGTTTTGTTAATGCCTATTTAGAGGTGGTAAAGCTGATTGAATCGCGGGAGGCCAGCCTGCAAAGCGCCGAAACCGATACGGAATCTCGCCAAATGCAGCAGGAAATTCAGGCGGAGGCCGTCGCCCTGATTCAGTCCCACGACCTGACGCTGCAAGCCTACTGGGAACTGCTGGGCTTGGCCAATAGCGACCCCGAATTTCGAGAACGGGTGCTGGCCCAGATCGAAGAAGCTGGCCTGTAACCTTCAATCCAGATGGCGATCCTCAAGCCTGTAAAACTCAAGATTTCTGACGTTTTGCCGATGGTTTGGACTGGTCTGGGGTATCTTGCAAAGCAGGATTAAGGCCAGGTGCTAGCCAAGGAGAAATCATGGAATTGAAGACCGTTACGGTGACTCTGCCGGAGGGCAGCAACGTCATTTTGGGGCAAACCCACTTCATCAAAACCATTGAGGATCTCTACGAAATCATGGTGGGCACCTCGGCCCAGGTGAAGTTTGGCATCGCCTTTTGCGAAGCCTCTGGCCCCTGTCTAATTCGCACCGCAGGCAATGACGATGATCTCCTTGCCGCTGCCGTCCAAAATGCCCAGGCCATTGGCGCGGGCCACAGTTTTATCATTCTGCTGCGGGACGCCTTCCCCATCAACTTCCTCAACGCCATTAAACAATGCCCGGAGGTGTGCCAAATCTACTGCGCCACCGCCAATCCGCTAGAAGTAATCGTGGCGGAATCGGCCCAGGGGCGGGGCATTTTGGGCGTGATTGACGGCTTCTCCCCCAAGGGCGTGGAAGGGCCAGCGGATATCCAGGCTCGTCAAGGGTTTCTGCGCCAAATTGGCTACAAGCTGTAGGGCTGGCCCTAGCTCAAGTTCCGGGGCGGCAGGGCACGACCTTCAGAAAACTGGCGTTCTAAACGCCCCAACCACAGCCACAGAGCTCCGGCGATCAGGGGAAGTCCGGTCAATAGGGCACCGCCCCAAACGGGTAAATGTCCCGCCAGGGCCACGGTGAGGGGAATCATCGACCAAGTGCCCGCGCTGCCGATTAGCAATCCGGTGCGGATGGTTTGAATCCGCTTCAGCGCCACCCGACAACTGCCGCAGTGCTGGGTGTGAGAAGAGTAGCGATCCAGCAGCGCTGCTTTGGTCTGCTCTGGCGGCAGGGGTTGACCAGGGAAGGGATCGGCTTGGAAATCGCTTAGCCACTTGCGGTAGGCCAGCACGTAGCGATCCGCCTGGGTGGGCAGGTAGCAGGCTTGGGCGTAGGGTTTGGCCCCGGCTTTTTCCAGCTCACGTTCTTGGATGTGCAGAAAAATTTGGTCGTCCTCTAGCACGCCGTTGTTGCCAATGTGGCTAAACCAGCGCGGGGTGAGTTTGATGAAGAACCCCGGCAATTTAGAGGAAAACTTGAAGGGAAACCGTGCAAACAACCGACATTCGCCCTTGCGGATGGGGGTGGCATAGACCACGGTGAGGGTGCGGCCAAATTGCTGGGAGGTGAGGTCGTGGTACATCAGCCCCGGTGCCACAAAGGTGGTGTGCTGGGTGCCCAGTTTGCCCTTGCGCGGGCCTTCGGGCCAAAGCCCCCGGAACCCCTGCTTCGAGGATTCCACGACTTCCATTTCCATCGGCGCGGCGTTCTCCCGGTTGCCCACGGTTTTGTGGTGGGTGTAGGGGATGTGGCTGGCGTCGAGGACGTTTTCGAGCAGCGTCAGGGCGTCGTAGGGCAAGTCGCGAAAGGTGTTGAGCATCACCCAGCCGTCGGGCTCTTCCTCCACCGGGCCGATGATGGGCACTTCCACCTGGGGCGCGTTTTCCGCCTTGCCGGGATAGACAAACAGCAATCCCTGCCGCACCGTCGCCGGAAGGGCCAGGGCGCAGGCCCGTGAGGAAATCTGAGACTGGGTGTCCGCAGGCTGCTGGGGGATGTGTTCGCAGGTACCATCCCCCGCAAAGGCCCAGCCGTGATAGGGGCATTCCAACAGTCCGGCTTCATTCACCCGACCCTCCGACAGAGGTGCGAGGCGGTGGGGGCACTTGTCCTCAAAAACGTGCCAGGTGGCCGCTTTGGGATCCCACCAAATCACCAGCCCTCGATCCAGCAGGGTAAAGCGAGTGGGAAGGGCCTTGTCCAAGTCCTCCACGTAGGCCACCGGATACCACGCCTCGGCCACGTCAAAGCGGTTGGGGTCGGGGCCACCCGCAGGCAAGCCCTGGGGCATGGGTTCACGCAAGATATCCGAGGGAATGGAAGTGGCCGTCATGGTAGTCCACACTGCGTCGTCGGTACCCTTCTATTGTGTTACAAAACTTCGCAGTCTGTGGCTGGCCGACGGATTCGCCGATGGATTTACAGCGGTTTGCAGCCCACCATCACCCGGTGACGAGCGCTGTTTTGGGTCATGCTGGGCGGCTCGAAGCCAGCGGACTCAAACTCGGCGGCCATGTCTAGGGCAAAGTATTCATCGAGGTAGGGCTCGGTGCTTTTCAGCAGCGTGAGCACGAAGGCGGGCATTTTCTTGTACACCTCGGACTGCGGGTTCATATCCATGATGGCGAAATGGCCACCGGGTTTCAGCAGCCGATGGGCCTCTTGCACAATGGCGCGGGCAGCGGTTTGGGGTAATTCGTGGAACATCAAACAGGCGGAAACCAGGTCGTAGGAAGCAGCGGGGAGTCCCGTATCCTCAGCGGCGGCATGGTGCCAGGTGATCGCAGGGGGCTGAGCTTCCTGGCGTTCCTGCTGGCGATATTGGGCCACGGCCAAAAAGTAGGGAGACAGATCCACCCCGATGACGTTGGCCTGGGGATAGAGGGCTTGCAGGGTTTCGGTGCTCATGCCCACACCGCAGCCTAAATCCACAATGGACTGGGGAACTTGGGATAACTGAGCCGTCAACACATTGTGGTAGCTCTGGCGAAGTTGGGCATCGCCGCTGGCTCCAGCCCCCGGCCACAGCTTGGCATGGACAGCCATGGCGGCCACTTCCACTTCCATCGCAGGTTGCCAGCCGAGGTTGCCTTCGTCGTAGGCATGAAAACTGGTGGTGTAGTAGTCAGGATATTGCAGGGTGGGGTTTTGGATGGCCTCCAAATCCGCCTGCCACTGGGGCGAGAGGTCTACGGATCCCGATACACCTTCCTGGCGAGTCCGCAATTCGGCCACCCTTCCTTCCCAGGACACGCCAATGGCCGCT
Organism: Leptolyngbya sp. BL0902; assembly: GCF_016403105.1. Taxonomy (NCBI): domain Bacteria; kingdom Bacillati; phylum Cyanobacteriota; class Cyanophyceae; order Leptolyngbyales; family Leptolyngbyaceae; genus Leptolyngbya; species Leptolyngbya sp. BL0902. The sequence continues at coordinate 3,353,145 of NZ_CP046155.1, read as the reverse complement.
GCCCGTTTCACCATCATGGCGCGGGCGCGACCCTTGGCCACCGCCCACAGGGGTTTGATGGCCAGCACTTGGTTAACCAGGGCCGAGGTAAGACTAGGGGCAGAGGTCACAGTCATGGCATTAGAGACCAGGTAAAGCTTGTGGAGTTAGCCCCTATTTTAAGCCGCCGGGACACAGCCTCCATGCCCCTCTCCGGGATCACGTTAGCCCTTTTCGATTCCCAGCCCATGGCCATTTCACCGCAAGAGCTAGGGCCATTGGGCGCTTTGAAAGTCTGCCAGAAGGCTAGGGAGAGGTCTGCCTTTAGACAGAGGAAGCACTGAGAGCGAATTCGCTACGCTGCTGAACAGTGCTGGTAATCAACCATCCAGCCACCGACGAAAACCGTGCTATTGCGGCCTAGTCGGCACCTAGTTTGCTCCTTTACTAAACACAACGCAACGAGGATTCTTGCCATCATGACTACTCTTTCCTTCTCCAGTCTCAAGCGTCTGACCATTGGGGTAATTGGCGTTGGGGCGCTGAGCCTGATGGCGGCCTGCGGTTCGTCGGCGGATATGACCACCGACGCCACCGTCTCTGATGAGGCACCCATGGCAGCGGAGGGCTCAGATTATGGCGCGACTGCCGGAAACACCGTGGTCGATATTGCCGCTAGCGAAGACGATTTCACCATCCTGGTGCAGGCCATTGAAGCGGCTGAACTCACCGAAACCCTGGCCAGCAGCACCCCCATCACTGTGTTTGCCCCCACCAATGCCGCCTTCGAGGCACTGCCAGAGGGTGCCCTAGAAGCCCTGCTGCAACCGGAGAACCAGGATGCCCTGCGCCAGGTGCTGAGCTACCACGTTCTGCCCCTGGAAGTACCCGCCGCTGAAGTGACCACTGGGGAAGTCCCCACCGCTGCTGGCGCACCCCTCACCCTAGTGGTAGACGAAGCCACCGGAACAGTGATGGTCAACAACGCCCAGGTGATCATGACGGATATCATGGCCAGCAACGGCATCATCCACGCTATCGATCAGGTGGTTCTACCCCCCGACCTGTCTCTCTAGGGCGGCAACGATAGGGATTTTTAACCTCAGAATAGACAAAGATTAATCTGTCTTTGAGGTTACTCTCCTCCAAAACTTGATAGGATGCCATCGGCTACGGAGTATAGGCTCTGTAGCCGTTGTGTGTAGGAGCAAGACGTCCTGGGACATTGTCCCCGTCTAGCCCCGAAAATCCATTCAACCAACCTTCAACTCTGAGGGTGTGAGGAGAGATAACCGAATGTCTAAACTTCTGTGGAAAGCTTTGCTAGCTGCTCCCGCTGCGGGTGCTGCTTTCGCTGTGTCTAGCGTTGCCGTTGCCGCTGAGACTGCCCCTAACCTGAACCTAAGCGTTCAGGCTGAGCCCATCCAACTGGCTCAAATCACCAGCGTCTCTGAACTGACCGATGTGTCCCCCTCCGACTGGGCCTTCCAAGCGCTGCAAAGCTTGGTCGAAAACTACGGCTGTATTCAGGGCTACCCCAACCGCACCTTCCAAGGCAACCGCAGCCTGACTCGTTTCGAGTTTGCCGCTGGTCTGAACGCCTGTTTGGATGTGATGGCGGTGCTGATTTCCCAGTCCGGCATTCCTCCCGAAGAACTGGCGGCCATCCGTCGTCTGCAAGAAGAATTCCAAGCTGAACTGGCTACCCTGCGCGGTCGTGTGGATGCCCTGGAAGCTGAAACCGCTACCCTCCGTGCCCAGCAGTTCTCCACCACCACCAAACTGCGGGGGCAGGCCGATGGTCAACTCATCGTGCCCTTCGACAGCATGGAAGTTCCGAGCGTGCAAGACAGCTTCAGCTTTGAAGGTCGGGCTCGCCTGAACTTTGACTCCAGCTTCACCGGGCAGGATCGCCTGCGGATCCGCCTCCAGTCATCCAGCGGCAACAGCGCCCTCAACCCCGCCTTCGGTGGATTGGCCAACTCCAGCGGCACCGTCACCGGAACCTCCTTTGACGTTATCGTTGATGACTTCTTCTACCGCTTCCCTGTCACCAACCGCATCACCGCTACCCTAGCTGCTCGTGGGATGCAGGGTAATGACTGGGTGACGAGCACCATCGTTCCCTACGATGGCCCCGCCGTCGCCGATGCCAGCGGCCCCCAATTTTATGACCGGGGCGGCATCACCTCCAACGCCGTGGGTGGTGGCGTCAACATTTCCTTCACCGATAGCATTGTGCTGGATTTGGGCTACAGCTCGGCCTACGGTAACGCCGGAAGTCCTGCCGTTGGTGTCTTTGACTCTCGCACCCCCCAAAGCATCATTGCTCAGTTGAACTTCATTCCCGAAGGCCCCTTCAACGCCGCGTTGGTCTACATGATGAACAACCGTTCTTCCACCTTTGCCCTCGACAACACGGGCATCGGGGCACCAGGGGGTAAAACCAACACCTACGCAGGGCTGGTCAGCTTCGACTTTGGCAGCTTCTTTGTGGGTGGCCATGGGGCCTTCCAAGACTTCCAGGGTGGAGACGACTTTAACTGGACCGCTGGTGGCGGCTTCAACGATCTCTTCATCGAAGGATCCCAACTTGGCGTGTACGGTGGTCAACTGCCTCAAATGCGCGGCTACACTGGCAACCCCTGGCTGGTGGAAGGCTACTACCAACTTCCCGTCAGCCAATTCCTGACCATTACCCCCGCCATCATCTATGGGGATGCAAACCCCGTAGCGGCTGGAGACGACCGGGGGCTGTGGGGCGTTATCCGCACCACCTTCCGCTTCTAGGTTGAGGAATCCCTCGTCCCATGGCTGGAGGGGTTAGGGCTAGACTCTAGCCCCTTCCCACGAAGATTCCCCTGGCTTTGTCGAAAGCCAAGGGAATCTCAAAAACCTCGATCTCCCCAATTTTTCAGGAATTTAGCCTAAGTCCTCCCAGAACCGGGAACTTCTCCAAAAACAGCACGTCTCAGGCGTATGTCTCACCAAGAAGTAGATTTTGATCTAGTCGCGGTGAGGGATATCTGTTAGATTAGACGTGATCAATACGTCGCTTTGGCCTTCTGGCCGACTCGATGCTGTTTATCACAATAGTTCGCCAGCGAAAAAACGGCCTGTTCCCTGGATAACTGAAACTATAGCCTTCTTGAAAGGTGTGAGGAGAGATAACCGAATGTCTAAACTACTTTGGAAAGCTTTGCTAGCCGCTCCTGCTGCGGGTGCAGCATTTGCCGTGTCTAGCGTTGCTGTGGCGGCTGAGTCGGCCCCCAGCATGAACGTCAACTTCAGTGCCGAGCCCGTCCAACTGGCTCAAATCACCAGCGTCTCTGAACTGACCGATGTGTCCCCCTCCGACTGGGCCTTCCAAGCGCTGCAAAGCTTGGTCGAAAACTACGGCTGTATTCAGGGCTACCCCAACCGCACCTTCCAAGGCAACCGCAGCCTGACTCGTTTCGAGTTTGCCGCTGGTCTGAACGCCTGTTTGGATGTGATGGCGGTGCTGATTTCCCAGTCCGGCATTCCTCCCGAAGAACTGGCGGCTATCCGTCGTCTGCAAGAAGAATTCCAAGCTGAACTGGCTACCCTGCGCGGTCGCGTGGATGCTCTGGAAGCTGAAACCGCTACCCTCCGTGCCCAGCAGTTCTCCACCACCACCAAACTGCGCGGTCAAGCCGATGGCACCATCATCGCGCCCTTCAACAGCGTGAATGCCCCTGGTGTGGAAGACAGCTTCAGCTTTGAAGGTCGGGCTCGCCTGAACTTTGACTCTAGCTTCACCGGAAACGACCGTCTGCGGATTCGTCTGCAAAGCGGCGCTGGCAACAACGCCCTGGCTGGATTCCAAGGTCTGGCTAACAGTGGTGGTGATGGCAACTACGATGTCACCGTTGACGACTTCTTCTACAGCTTCCCCCTCGGCAACCGGGTAGACGTGACCCTAGCCGCGCGTGGTTTGTCTGGTGATGATTGGGTGACGAGCACCATCGTTCCCTTCGATGGCCCCGGTGTTGCCGATGCTAGTGGTCCTCAATTCTACGACTTTGGCGGTAGCTCTGCTGCTGGTCCTGGTGCAGGCGTCAACATTGCCTTCACCGATAGCGTTGTCCTGGATTTGGGCTATAGCTCTGGCCCTGCCTCCAATAACCCCGCCATCGGCGTGTTTAACTCCGGTAGCCAAAGCATCATTGCCCAGTTGAACTTCGTCCCCGAAGGCCCCTTCAACGCGGCTCTGACCTACATGCGGAACAACCTGTCCTCTCAGTTTGTTGGTGGAAACGTTGGCTACACCAATACCTACGCTGGTCTGGTTAGCTTCGACTTCGGTCGCTTCTTCGTGGGTGGCCATGCCGCTTGGCAAGACTTCAACGGTGGCGATGACTTCAGCTGGACGGCTGGCGCTGGGCTGAACGACCTCTTCCTCGAAGGGTCTCAGCTGGGTGTTTACGGTGGTCAACTGCCTCAAGTGATCGGTACCTCCAATCCCTGGATCATTGAAGGTTACTACGAAATTCCCTTCAACCAGTTCCTGACCGTTACCCCCGCGCTGATCGCTGGCGATGCTAACATCGCTGGTATTGATAGCCGTGGTCTCTGGGGTGTCATCCGTACCACCTTCCGCTTCTAGGTTGACTTGGCTCTAAGCTAGTCAGCGATAGATTGAAAGCCCTGCCATAGAGACAGGGCTTTTTCGTATATTGATTTGTAGGTCAACTATGCATTTTGAGACAGAGCTTGTTCATAGCGGCAGGGCGATTGACCCCGCTACGGGAGCGTTAGTATCCCCCATCCACCTCTCCACTACCTTCGAGCGAGGGGTAGATGGCTCCTACCCCCATGGGTATGTCTACGGGCGCAGTGGCAATCCTAACCGTCAGATGTTGGAAACAGCTTTGGCAAAACTAGAGTTGGGATGTGATGCCGCCGTGTTTGGGTCGGGGTCAGCCGCTACCTTTACGCTGCTGCAAGCGCTTAGGGCTGGGGATCACGTGGTGGCTCCCCAAAATGTCTACTTTGGCATTCAAGAAATTTTGGCCAAAATCCTGGCTCCTTGGGGATTGCAATACACCTTGGTAGATACGACAGATCTGGCAGCGGTGGCGGCAGCTATCCAGGCCAATACCCGCCTCATTTTGGTAGAAACACCGTCCAACCCCCAATTGGCTGTGACGGATATTCAGGCCGTGGCCGACCTAGCCCATCAGGCAAACGCCTATCTCGCTTGCGACAGCACGATTCCGTCCCCAGTCCTGCAACAGCCCTTAGAGCATGGCGCAGACTTCGTCATCCACGCCACGACTAAATATTTGGCAGGCCATAGCGATGTCATTGGTGGCGCTGTGATTACCAAGGATCCTAATCCACTGTTCGACCAACTGCGGCTAATCCAAGGGGTGGGCGGTGCAATTCCCTCTCCCTTCGACTGCTGGCTGACCCTGCGCGGGCTGTCTACCCTAGCGCTCCGGGTGCAGGCCCAAAGCCAGTCAGCTTTAACTTTGGCCCAATGGCTAGCCAATCACCCCGCTATTGATCGGGTGCTCTATCCGGGACTAGCAGATCATCCCGGTCACAGCATTGCCCAGCGACAAATGACAGGCGGCTATGGCGGGGTGCTGTCTATTTTGGTAAGCGGAGGACAGGCAGCGGCCCTTGCTGTGACAGCCAAGACCCAGCTTTTTGTCCGCGCCACAAGTTTTGGTGGCCCCCACAGCACCTTAGAACACCGGGCTTCCATCGAGGCACCGGGTAGCCAGACGCCCGTCAATTTGCTGCGCCTTTCCATTGGCCTGGAGCATCCCCAAGACTTGATGGCTGACTTAGATCAGGCTTTACGTGGTTAATAGGATCTAGTTGGTTGGCCCCTCGTTGGGCGAAGGGGTGGACGGCTCGGCGGAGCGCAAGGATCGCAGTTCGCGCTCTAGTCCTTCAATGCGATCTAAAAGTTGCTGATTAGTCTGCATTAATTCCTGGGCGCGGCTGCTGAGGTAGGGGTCGGTCTCCCACCAGTTGATGCCGATTTCGCGGGCCTTATCCACCGAAGAAATCAGCAGGCGAATGCGGATGCTCAGCAGTTCCGTAGACCCCACGGAGATGGAGATATCGCCTGCGATGACAATGCCCTTATCGAGCACCCGCTCTAGCACATCCACCAGGGACGAGCTTTGGGTAGCGGTGGTGATGCGGGCAGCTTGGGGACGAGGGGCAGGGGTAGTCACAGAAGTTCCTGATATTCAGCGCGAATTTGGTAGACCGATGGCCGTTGACCATCTGCCCCTTTCTCAATTAGCCCTTGATCCAGCAAGGACTTGAGGGCATTCACCACCTGGAACCGGGTTAGGCCCAGGTCGGTTTCAATGCGAGAAAAGGAGGCTGACCCTACAGTATCCAAAAAGTTGAAAATCCGCTCTTCAATCGGGCTCTCGGTTGGGGGTGAGGGTTGCGTTGCCGCACCATTCCCATTGGCCAACCCGTTCCCATTCGCCGGACTATCCACCATCACCGGAGCAAAGGCTTCGGGTTCAGCCGCCGCGACGGTGACGACAGGAGCCGCAACGAAGGTTTCTTGGGTGGCTAAAGAAATCGTATCAACCACGGTCTCCCCGGTAGCGAAGGACGCAGAGGCGTCATCGGCGGCGATGGTCTCACCCATTCCTTCGTCAAGGCTTTGTGGAATCAAATCCGCGTCGGCGGGGGCGGGTTCCTCTAGAAACGCGGCTTCGGTGAAGGTCAGATTTTCTTGGGGTTCATCCTCCGGGAAAGGCTGCTCTTCAAAAACAGGCTGCTCTTGGCTGGCTTCCTCTAGGAACGGTTCGTCCTCTAAAAAGACCGCTTCCTGGGAAGACTCATCCCAAAACACTTCTTCCTGGAGAATCGACGACTCGAAAACAGCCAATTCTTCAATCACCGCGTCCTCTAAGGTGGCTTCTGCGGCGATAGGCTCATCTTCCTCTAGGGTGGTTTCCTCTAGGACGGCCTCCTCTAGTGCGGGTTCCTCTAGAGCGACTTCCGTGATCGGGATTTCCATACCCACGGGTTCCGTCAGATCAGAGGTTTCAGCCGCAGGTTCTTCAACCGCCAGTTCTTCAGCCGCCAATTCTTCAGGGGCAGGTTCTTCAAGGACAGCCGATCCAGCCACCGTTTCCTCAAAAGCAGGGATTTCCTGAACGGCTTCGAGGGGAGGGGCAACGGCCTCAACCGCCACTACTTCTTCCGTTGCGGGTTCAGGTTCGATAACCGCTTCCTCTAGGACGGGTGCCGCTGTTTCTAGAACGGGTTCTTCTAGAACAGGCGCTTCTAGGACAGGCTCCTCCAAAACAGGTTCGTCTTGGGTCAGTGCTTCTTGGATGGGCTCTTCCAGAACAGGCTCTTCCAGGATAGCCTCTTCCACGGCAGGTTCTTCTAGAACGGGTTCTTCGACAGGAGTCTCTTCTAGGACAGGCGTTTCTAGAACGGGGTCTTCAACAGGGGGCTCCTCAAGAACAGGGGGCTCCTCGATGGCGGCATTATCGACGGGAGGCACATCCTCGCTGTCGTCTTCGCCGTGGAGGCGGACGATTCGCTGGGCCTGACCACCCTGCAACTGTTCCGCTACGCCCACTTGGGAGGCCACAAACTGGTTGAATAATTCCCACAGGCGGCGGGTAGCTTCGGGGAGGGGGTGCTTGGAGCGGGTCAGCAGAATATCGCTGCACACATCCCGAAAGTCGGGATTTTCCGCCAGGGGGATGATGCCGTGATCGTTGCAGATGGTGGCGATCATCAAGCTGGGCCGCAGGCTGGAGACCATATCCGGGGCGGCATCGGCCTGGAACATCCTGACGATACGCACAATTTGCGTCGCCGCGATGGGGTCGAGGCCCACCTTTTGGGTCAAAATTTGCTGCTGGGCCAGTTCGTCGGGCTCTGGCATGTTGATGGTAATCAGCCGATCCTGGAGGGCATCCTGGGTGCCGTGGACGCCGCAGTATTCCTCTGGGTTGGAGGTGAAAATGGCCCGAAAATGGGGGCTCACCCGGATATATTCCGAGCGGTTTTGGGTGGGGGGCAGCACCAGCAGCTTTTCCTCCAGGGCCGACAGCAGGACGTTGTTCACCTCTGGGCGCGAACGGTTAAATTCGTCGTAGACCAGAGTGAAGCCCTCCCGGCAGGCCAGGGTCAGGCGCGAGTCAATCCAGTTGTGGCGCAGTTCGTCCTCCACCTTCATGACGCTGTGGATGTAGTTATCCACCACCTTTTTGCGGGTATAGCCCGACTGACTGCCGATCAGGTCGGAGGTTTTGAACTCATCATCGCCAAACAGCAGCATGATGGGCCGACCGAGGAGATCGGCCAGGTGCAGGGCCAGGGTGGTTTTGCCCGTTCCGGCTGGCCCTTTGAGGTGAACGGAATACCCCGACTTGAGGTAGCGCAGGGTGCGAAAGGCGGTTCGTTCTAGGGTGGGGGTCGAAACAAAGTTCCGGGGGCGGGCTTGTAGGACGGTGTTCACAGAAGCGCTTCCTCTTTCGCGAGATAGGTGCGGTCTTGTTTAACGATCAAACCTTTTTGAATCAAGGCATGGAGGGCATCGACGGCCTGGAATCGGGTAATGCCAAGCTCGGTTTCAATTTCGCTAATGCGGGCACCATTGGCCAGGTGCAGATAGTTGTAGACCACCTCTTCTAGGGTAGGCGAATCGGCTTTGGCCACGGGGGGCGCGGCCACGGCCACAGGAGCATCGACCACAGCCACAGCGGCCTCAACCGGGGGCATCACCGTGGCGACGGGTTCCGCCTGGGGTACGGGTTGGGGAATGGCCTGGGGCGCGGTCACAGACGCGACAGGAGCCGGACTGGGGGCCGGACTGGGAACAGCGGCTTTTGTCATGGTGGGTTGTGCGGCTTTAGGCGTTGCCACCGGACGGGCTGGGGCCACGGGACGGGTAGGACGGGTCACGGCGGCGGGTCGGGCGGTGGCCGTAGGTTTAGGGGCGGGTTTGGGTGCAGGCTTGGGCGTTACCCTAGGGGCGGCTTGCTGCACCTTGGGGGGAGAGTAGCGCACCGCTCCGGTGCCCCACACTTGTTCGGTTACGGCAGCACGTTGTTCGGCGAGGTGTTGACGAAACCCGGCCAGTTCCTCAAACATGGCCTCCACCCGCTCGGTGAGAGCTTGGCGATCTTGCTGGCGCTTTTCCTGTTGCTCAATTTCGGCAATCTGGCGCTCCACGGTAATCTCATCGAGGGTTTGGCTCACGTCGGCCTTGAGGTTGGCCACGTAATCCGCCAGTTCCGGCAGCAGTTCGGCTCGCATCATGGCCTGATCTTGACGATAGCCCGCCAGATCCACCGCCGTTTGCTTTTGGATGGTCTCTACTTCCTGCTGAATCTGGCGCAAATCCTGGGCAATATCCAGACGCAGTTCATCCACGGTGTCGCTCAGGTCTTGGCGATCCTGGGCTAATTTTTGCCGAGTAATGGCCGCACTCAGTTCGCGATCTGCCTGATGGTCAGCCAAGAGGGCTTGGGTTTCGGCCTGAAGCTCCTCGGTGTAGCGCTGGAGGGCTTGGCGGAGCGGCGGAATTTGGGCCAATCGGTCTTCGGTGGTTTGGTTCAGCCACTCGGCGGTCTCGATCCGCAGGGCTTCGGCCATATCCGAGAGGTGCTGGTGCAGTTCCGTGGCCTGGGTGAGGCGGTCATCTTGCCAAGCCTCTAACTCGACCTGCACCTGCTCCCGTCGCTCGGCCACCTCCTGCTGACGGAGGGTGCGAGCGTTTTGCCATTGTTCATAAAGTGCTGCCACAGGACTGCTCTCCCTTGAGATAAACATTCAAAAACAGACCTCGGCAACCCGGTGGGGTTGAGGGAGCCGACGCCTGAGAAGACAACAAATTTCTGTCCCCTCACGGCAGAAATCAGCAAGCAGGGATAGGTTGCCCTCACCCCCAGCCCCTCTCCCCCATGGGAAGGGGGGCCGGAACGTCCTTCAAAGTCCCTCTCCCAAATTGGGAGAGGGATTTAGGGTGAGGGCCAAGGTGTTTTTGATGTACCGAGTACCCTGTTGCCTGATGGGACGGGTTAGGTCGCAGAACGACTAACCTATGCAGCGGGGACAGCAGCCTGGGCGGTGAGGCCAACGGCTTCAGCGTACTTGAGGTAGGTATCAACGGAGGCGATCACGACACGGGCTTCAATGGCCAGCAGTTCAATGCCCACCAGAGAAACGCGAACCCACGCATCAACCACAATCCCTTTGTCCAGGATGCGGTCAACAACTTCGGCCAAGCTAGAGGAAGAGTTTACTTTTTCAACAGCCATGGTTTGAACCCTTAAACAGTGAAGTGTGTTCAGTGAAATCGATACGGACGGCGATGCGCCCACGGGTACGCCCGTTGGCTTAGGATGAGGCCAAGTCAGCGGGCCACAGGTAAGGTCTATAACCCTACCCATTTGTAGTCTGCCCACTTCAGAATCTAGACTCACACTCTCAGCACAAGGCTTTATGTTTTGTTACTTAAATATTTAAATTCGCTTTCAATCGGCGAGACCTGGTGCATTGATGGTGCTCCTGGGTACGATAAGAGGCCTAGTGATGTGATAGGCACGACGCCATGGATTCCCCCATTGTTGACCGCTTGCTGGATGCGCTGAAGGCCGCTGACCCCCAGCACCGGGAAACCGCCACCGAGCAGCTTTGGCAACTGTGGTTCAACCAAAAGGGTGCCCAGGGCTTTCGCAATCTCCAGCACAGCCAAGCCCTGATGGACAAAGGCTACCTCACCGATGCCGAGGCCCTGCTGTCTCAGATCATCGCCGACCTCCCCGACTTTGCCGAAGCCTGGAACCGTCGGGCCGTCCTCTACTATATGCAAGACCGCTACCTGGAAGCCATTGCTGACTGTCAACGGGTGATCGAGCTGGTTCCCTACCACTTTGGGGCGTTACACGGGTTGGGGCTGTGCCATGCGGCCCTGGGGCAATATCCCCAAGCGATCCAAGCCTTTCGCCAAGCTATCGCCGTCCAGCCCTACGCCATCACCAACCAGCGCCTTTTGCTAGAATACACCGCCCGCCTGAGCTAGGCCAGTTTCCATAATGTGTAGTGCGTTCATCGGGGATGTAGGGTCAGAGACGTGAACGCAACCCAACTCGCTGGAGGATGCGAAGTGTTTGGTGGATTGGCCTAGCCCGACAAACGCCCCTAGGATTTGCGGGTAGCAGGGCATGGGGCGGACGCCATAGAATTGAGCTACTGACCGGATTACCCTCTGATTGCCATGGCTACATCCCTTGAAGACGCACTCAACACCGTCAGTCAACTGACCCCAGATCAACAAGCCATGCTGGTTGAAATCATTCACAACCGCCTCATTGAATCCCGTCGAAGGGAAATTGCTGGAGAGGCAAGGGCATCCATAGCAGCCTTCCATGCAGGTGAGCTACACCCTCAGTCAGCGGCAGCTATCATTGCCGAATTGCAACGCCTCTCTGAGAAGACCCATGAGGCTATTGGTACTCACGCCTAGGTTTAAGCGTGCTTATCGCAAGTTCGTCGCCCGTGATGCCAAGCTCCAGAAACGAGTTGAAGCTACCCTCCAGCAGATGGAGGAAGACGTCTTTGCATCAACGTTAGCGACTCATTCGTTAAAAGGCGAACTGTTGGGGCTTAGAGCGTGTTCCTGTGGATACGATTGCCGCATTGTATCTTCGATTGAAACAGACCCCAACACTCAGGATGAAGTGATTCTTTTGTTGGACGTTGGCACCCACGATGAAGTCTACTGAGGGCAGAGCATCGCAAAAAGGCAGGGTAGATAAATGCCTCGCCGCCCATCAATCCCTACCATCGACGCAATCTAGGCTTTAAAGGGGCCATTCTGTGGCACTCTGGAATGTGAATAATGGCGTGTTTCCTCGGTTAGCGGTCATCCCATAGGGCGATTCGGCTAACTTGGTATCTTCTATCGGCAACCCTCCGGCAACCCTAGAGCAAAGGCTATGCAAACCCTTCCCAATCCTGTCTCCCAGGCTTCGACCCATCCTGCCTTTGACCCCTTCGATACCACCATCCACCGTCGCAAGACCCGTCCGGTGCCCGTGGGCAGCGTCACCATTGGCGGGGGCCATCCCGTGGTGGTGCAGTCCATGATTAACGAAGACACCTTGGATATTCAGGGTTCCGCCGCCGCCATCCGCCGCCTGCACGAGATTGGCTGCGAAATTGTGCGCGTCACGGTGCCCAGCATGGCCCACGCTAAAGCCCTGGCCGACATTCGCAAAATTCTCGAAGACACCTACCAGCCCGTGCCCCTGGTGGCCGACGTTCACCACAACGGCATGAAAATCGCCCTGGAAGTGGCCAAGCACGTCGATAAAGTCCGCATCAATCCCGGCCTCTACGTCTTTGAAAAACCCCAGGCCGACCGCACCGGATATACCCAAGAAGAATTCGACGACATCGGCCACAAAATCCGCGACACCCTCAAGCCCCTGGTGGAATCCCTCCGCGACCAGGGCAAATCCATGCGCATCGGCGTCAACCACGGCTCCCTCGCCGAGCGGATGCTGTTCACCTACGGCGACACCCCCGAAGGCATGGTGGAATCGGCCCTAGAATTTCTCCACATCTGCGAATCCCTAGATTTCCGCAACCTGGTGATCTCCATGAAAGCCTCGCGGGTGCCCGTCATGCTGGCTGCCTATCGCCTGATGGCCAAGCGCATGGATGACCTCGACATGGACTACCCCCTGCACCTGGGCGTCACCGAAGCCGGGGACGGTGAGTATGGCCGGATCAAATCCACCGCTGGCATTGCCACCCTGCTAGCCGAGGGTATTGGCGACACCATCCGCGTCTCCCTCACCGAAGCGCCAGAGAAAGAAATCCCCGTCTGCTACAGCATTTTGCAGGCGTTGGGTCTCCGCAAAACCATGGTGGAATACGTCGCCTGTCCCTCCTGCGGGCGCACCCTGTTTAATTTGGAAGAAGTACTCCATAAAGTCCGTGAGGCCACCAAACACCTGACTGGTCTGGATATTGCGGTGATGGGCTGCATCGTCAACGGCCCCGGTGAAATGGCCGACGCCGACTATGGCTACGTGGGCAAAACTCCGGGCTACATCTCCCTCTACCGAGGCCGCGACGAAATCAAAAAAGTGCCCGAAGACCAAGGGGTGGAAGAACTGATCAACCTGATTAAGGCTGACGGTCGCTGGGTTGATCCGTAGCCCAAGCATGGACGTCATCATTGGATGAGGCCGATTCCTAGATGCTGAGCATCCTCTCAGCATCTAGGATGTCTGGCCTGGTCATAGTCTTTGGCCATGGCCTGCGGCCCATTGTTAAGGACAGATTCTTCTCTGTCTGCCTGCCCCTCCCAACTTGATAGTCTGTGCTAGATTGGGCGTAATTAGCTGCAAAATCACTTCCCATGACTATCGCAAAGCGAGGACTGATGTTAGGTGCAACTGCTCTGGCCGTAGCTGCTGTCACTGTAACGGGGGCAGGCATTCATCTGTCTCAAAGCAAAGCCTTCTTCCAAGAGAGCCCCAAGGAACTGATTGACGAAGTATGGCAGCTAATTAACCGTAACTACGTCGATGCCACCTTTAATCAGGTGGATTGGGAAGCCGTTCGCACGGAATTTCTAGGGCGCGAGTATAGCAGCCAAGAAGAAGCCTACGCCGCCGTGCGGGAAATGCTGGAACAGCTTGAGGATCCCTACACCCGCTTCATGGATCCTGAAGAGTTTCGCAATATGCAGATTGACACCTCCGGTGAGCTTACTGGGGTAGGGATTCAAATCTCCCAGGACGAGGAAAGTAAGGAAATTGTGGTGGTTGCGCCCATCGAAGATACCCCAGCCTTTGAGGCCGGGATTCGCTCCCAGGATGTGATCCTACAAATTGACGGCGAATCCACCGAGGGTATGGAGCTGAATGATGCCGTCAGCCGCATTCGGGGGCCAGTCAACTCCGAGGTCGTGCTCACCATCCGGCGCGGAGAAGAAACGCTGGAAGTGCCGATTATTCGCGCGCGCATCGAAATTCACCCGGTTCGCCATAGCGTTCAGCCAGGGCCAGAGGGGCCAGTGGGCTATATCCGCCTAACTCAGTTCAGCGCTAATGCCGCCAGCGAAATGAGCGAAGCCATTCGTGACCTAGAAGCCCAAAACGTCACAGGATACATTCTAGATCTCCGGTCTAACCCCGGCGGACTGCTCTACGCCAGCATTGACATTGCCCAAATGTGGCTCAATGAAGGCACCATCGTCTCCACCGTCAATCGTCAAGGCGTGGTCGATGAAGAGGTGGCCAGCAATCGTGCCCTGACGACCCGGCCCCTCGTGGTCATTGTGGATGGCGGCTCAGCCAGCGCCAGTGAAATCCTCTCTGGAGCCCTACAGGACAACCAGCGGGCGGTCTTGGTGGGCACACGCACCTTTGGTAAGGGTCTCGTGCAGTCGGTACGCAGCTTAGCTGACGGCTCTGGGGTAGCTGTAACGGTGGCTAAATATCTTACCCCCAGTGGCCGAGACATCAACCGACACGGCATTGAACCCGATATCCCGGTGGAACTAACGGAGGAGCAGCGCGAACGGCTAGCCTCAGAGCGGGATCTCATTGGCACGGCGGAGGATCCGCAGTTTTCAGAGGCGCTGAACGTGCTGACGCAGGAAATTCAAGAAGCCCGTCGAAATAACAATGTGACAACGGCACCCGCCAATTAGCGGTTTTTCGTGCGGTTTAGAGAGCGGTGTGGAGGATGACGCTGGCGGCTCTTCAGCCCTCGGTTCACCTCCCGTCCTGGGAACCTCTGCACCCAGCGTTCTGCCTAGGGTAGGGATTCCTGGGGATGAGCTAGGAATCAATTTGAGATTAACCGCCGCGTTCAGCAACAATGAGGTCGCTCAGGGGGCGGTTCTGAATGGAGGCATCTAGCAATTCGATGGGATGGACAAGGGGCAAGGGATGACCTTGCTGGGCGAGGTGCTTCTGAATTTGCAGCGAGCAACCCGGATTCGGTGATGCGATGAGCTGGGCTCCGGTGTTAACCAGATTTGTGACCTTCATCTGGCCCAGTTCCTCAGCGACCTGGGGTTGCAGCATATTGTAAACCCCAGCACTACCGCAGCAGAGGGCGGCATCCACGGGTTCCCGCAGAGTAACGCCGGGAATTTGGCGCAACAGTTGGCGGGGCTGAAGGCTAATTTTCTGGCCGTGGATCAGGTGGCAGGCATCCTGGAATACGATGGGTAGCTCACCTTCGGTAAGGGGATACAGGGGAGCAGTGAGGCCGATTTCTGCCAGAAATTCATTCACATCGCGCACCTGGGCCGAAAAGGCTTGGGCACGATCTCGGTAGACGGGGTCATCCTGCAAAATGTGGCCGTATTCCTTGAGGGTGTGGCCACAGCCAGCGGCGTTGATCACCACGTAATCCACCTGGGCCGCTTCAAACACGTCGATCATCTGGCGAGCGAGGGCTTCGGCCTGGGAAGACTCGCCTTGGTGGGCGGGCAAGGCGGCACAACAGCCCTGGGCGCGGGGGATCACCACCTCACAGCCGTTGGCACTCAGCACCCGCGCCGTCGCGGCATTGACGTCGGAGAAAAAGACCCGCTGCACACAGCCCAGCACCATCCCAACCCGGTAGCGCTTCTCTCCCATCGCGGGAACTACCTCCGGCAGGCTATCCCGAAAGCTCTCTGCCGTCACCGGAGGCAACAGGGATTCCATCGCCGCCAGGTTGGGGGATAGTTTGGGCAGCAGTCCCGTTTGCTGCACCAGCTTGGACAGGCCCAGCTTTTGATACAAATACAGCGGCCCCGCCGTCAACCGCAACCGATTGGGATAGGGAAAGAGGTTAAAGATCAGCGTGCGGATCAGGGTTTCGGGCAGAGTGCGGGAATGATTGCGCTGCACCTGGGGACGCACGGCGGCAATCAGTTGGTCGTACTGGACGCCAGAGGGACAGGCCGTGGTGCAGGCCAAGCAACCGAGGCAGGAATCAAAATGCTCCACCGAAGCTGGAGACAGGGGCGCTTCTCCCTGGTTGATGGCGTCCATCAGATAAATGCGGCCTCGGGGGGAGTCCATCTCCTTGCCAATCACCCGATAGCTAGGGCAGGTGGTGAGGCAAAAGCCGCAGTGGACGCAGGCATTAATCAGGTCAGAACTGGGGGGATGCAGGGCATCGAAGCCATCGGAGCAGGGCAAGGGCGCAGAGTCAGAAGGGGCAACCGAGGGTGAAGTCTCCGATGTTTGCATAGCCTAGGATATGACCGACGTTCCTAGCCTAGCGTGTTGACCGTTGGTTTTCCTAACCGTGAGGAAAAGACGATCCCTGGAAAATTTAATTCCTAGGATAGGCATTGCGCAGAAGGTTAACCATTAACCTCAGCAAGCTCAATAATTTGTTCTTCGTAGTCTCTGACCAAAAAGTTCAGGGGGGTTTCGGTCAGAATTTTGTGTTTAATACCCGTGAGCTGCACCCGCATGAGGATGTATTCCAAACATTTGCGGTCAAAACAAACGTGGCGCTGACGGTTGCGCTGTCCCAAACTGGCCCCAGAGATAATGTGCA
This sequence comes from Leptolyngbya sp. BL0902, assembly GCF_016403105.1. Classification (NCBI taxonomy): domain Bacteria; kingdom Bacillati; phylum Cyanobacteriota; class Cyanophyceae; order Leptolyngbyales; family Leptolyngbyaceae; genus Leptolyngbya; species Leptolyngbya sp. BL0902. The sequence goes on along the minus strand of NZ_CP046155.1, from coordinate 3,336,609 downwards.
GTTGGGTATTTTTGCGAAGCTGATACCACAGCCCATCTGGCCCCCCGGCTGGCCCCGCCCCCGCCAAGCTAGAGGTGCCGCCCATGTAGAAGGGGTCTAGGCCACCCGTGCCGAGGGTTTGCTCGTAGTTATAGTAGTAGTGCAGGGGCACTTCCGCCGCTGGCAGGTTTAGCATTCCCTCATAGAAACGGCGGGCCACTTCCAGGTCGGACACCATGATGGTGTAGACCTTGGGGGCGCTTTTCAAGAACATCCACATGGCCCCGGCATAGGCTACCAGCAGCATCACCATAATGCCCTGGGTGGAGAGGATGCTGTCCATCCCCAGCAGGGCCAAAGTGGGGGACAAGGAAGAAAAGGGCAAAGCGGTTAGCATCATCAAGCGCGTGAAGACAACGGCAGGGGCTAGTTTGGCTCAATCAGCGGGAGACTGCTTTCCAGTGTACCAAGTTCTTCCTAGCGCTTCAGGACAGCCTAAGTTGTTGATGGAGAAGCCAACACAGAACCCCGGTTTCTCAACTCCCTAGCGACGTCCTTGGAGTAAACCTAAGAAGAAACCAGGGTTCTATCCCCTACGCGCCAACTAGCTGTGGGCCTCCGCGTATTGGTCGGAGGTGGGGACGACGGGTTCGGAGGTTTCAACGGTGGAGGGTGCTACGTTGCCCTGGGGTAGGGGATTCCGGGCCTGAATCAGGCCGATGGCGCGGCTGACGCTTTCCGGCAGAATCACCACCAGGCTATCGTCGGGGGCGGCATCCAGGGCGGTGTTGACGGCCTCGGTTTCGTTGAGGATGGTGCGGTAGCTGGCGGCGGTGGGCACTTCTTCAAGGCCGTGGACAATCCACTTGGCAGCGTCTCCGCGAGGACGACCACGGGTGTCGTCGTCTTCCTTGACGATGACCTCGTCGAAGATTTGCCCCGCCAGTTTGCCGAGAGCGATAAAGTCCTCGTCGCGGCGATCCCCAGGGCCACCGACCACTCCGATGCAGCGACCGGGCCAGTTTTTCACAAAGCCGCCCAGGGCTTCGTAGCTGGCGGGGTTGTGGGCGTAGTCCACCAGGGCATGGAAGCGGCCTAGGTTAAACAGGTTCATGCGGCCTGGGGTTTGCTGGGCACCGGACTGGAAGGTGTGCAGAGCTTGGCGAATGTGCTCGATGCTGACCCCCTGGGCAAAGGCAGCGAGGCTGGCGGCGAGGGCGTTGGCAATTTGGAAGGGGGCCAACCCGCCCATGGTGAGGGGCACTTTTTCGGCCTGTTCAATCCGCAGCAGCCAGTCGCCCTTGAGGATGGACAGATAGCCATGCTCGTAAATGGCGGCGAGCCCGCCCTGTTGGGTGTGTTTACGCAGCAGTTCGTTGTGGGGATCCATGGAGAAATAGGCCACCTGCCCCTTCACCCGTTGGGCCATGGCGGCGACCAGGGGATCGTCGGCATTCAGCACGGCATAGCCGCTGGGCCGGGTGGTTTCCGCCACGATGCTCTTGAGGTGGGCCAGGTCTTCCACGGTTTCGATGTCGCCAATGCCCAGGTGGTCGGCGGCGACATTCAGCACCACGCCCACGTCACAGGCTTTGAAGGCGAGGCCAGAGCGCAGCATTCCGCCCCGCGCCGTTTCCAGAATCGCGACTTCCACGGTGGGATCCTGCAAAATCACCTGGGCGCTTTGGGGGCCAGTGGTATCCCCGGATTCCACCAGGTTTTCGCCGATGTAGATGCCGTCGGTGGTGGTGTAGCCCACCACTTGGCCCGTTTGCTTAAAGATGTGGGCAATTAGGCGGGTGGTGGTGGTTTTGCCGTTGGTTCCGGTGATGGAGACGATGGGCACCCGCGTGGGCGTGCCGGGGGGGAAGAGCATTTCCAAAATCGGTTCCGCCACGTTGCGGGCGATGCCTTCGCTGGGGCAGATGTGCATCCGCAACCCCGGAGCGGCGTTCACTTCCACGATGACGCCATCCATCTCGCGCAGGGGCTTAGAAATGTCCGTCGTCACCACGTCGATTCCAGCGATGTCGAGGCCGATGGTTTTGGCGATGCGCTGGGCAATCCACACGTTATCGGGGTGGATTTCGTCGGTGCGGTCGATGGCAATACCCCCGGTACTGAGGTTGGCGGTGGAGCGCAGGTAGCAGATTTCGCCCTTGGGCAGCACGGTGTCGAGGGTGTAACCCTTGCGATCCAGCAGTTGCCAGGTGGTACGGTCTACGGTGATGCGGGTGAGGATATTGTCGTGGCCGTCGCCCCGGCGGGGGTCTTGGTTGGTGATCTCAATCAGTTGCTCGATGGTGGACTGGCCATCGCCGACCACATGGGCAGGCACCCGTTCCGCCACCGCCACCAGGCGACCGTTCACCATCAGCACCCGGTGATCCCGGCCTTTGTAGAAGCGTTCGATGATGACGCCGCTGGAGACCTCCCGGGCCGCTTCGTAGGCTTCCTCGGCGGCTTCGTGGCTGTTGATGTCGATGGTGATGCCGCGTCCGTGGTTGCCGTCCAGAGGTTTCACCACAATGGGGAAACCGCCCACGTCGTTGATGGCTTCCTCCAGTTCGTCCTGGTAGTAAATTACGGTGCCACGGGGGACGGGAATTCCGGCATCCCGCAGAATTTGTTTGGTGCCTTCCTTGTCCGAGGCCAACTCCACCGCCAAAATGCTGGTTTTGCTGCTGAGGGTGGCCTGGATGCGCTGCTGGTAGCGGCCATAGCCGAGCTGGATCATGGCGCGGGTGGGCAGTTGCAGCCAGGGGATATCCTTGGTTTCGGCGGCGCGGACAATGGCTTCGGTGCTGGGGCCAAGGGCGGCATCTAGGCGGAACTCCGTCAGGTCGGCAATGTCCTGCTCTAGCTCGTCCTTGGCGTAGTGGCCCGTTTCCACCAGGCTGTTGCACAGGCGCACGGCGGCCCTGGCGGCATAGCGTCCGGCCTGCTCATTTTGGTACTCAAACACCACTTGGTACACCCCCGGTTCCACGGTGCCACGGGTGCGGCCAAAGCCCGTGGGCATCCCCGCTAGGGTCTGAAGTTCTAGGGCGACGTGCTCGACGATGTGGCCCATGTAGGTGCCCTGGCGCACTCGGCTGAGGAACCCGCCGCGATGCCCTGGGGAACAAAAATGCTCGATCAAACTGGGCAGGGTGGCCGACAGCGCTTCGTAAAACCCAGGGATTTGGTCGGAGGGGCGATCCGCGAGATCCTCCAAATCCAACCGCATCAAGATCAGGTTGGGGTGGCGGATGCTCCAGTAGTTCGGCCCTCGTAGGGTCTGGGTTTTAAGAATTCGCATAGATTCAGTTACTCGCCAGTGATGAAGGTTCGTGATGGCTGACAGCCCAAAGATATCAACCTTCCTAAGCCCTAGTTTCCGTAGCTCTGATGTCCCTAGGGTAGCAGTGCGGTTGGGGCGCTGTGCTAAGGGACACCGAGCTAGGGGACACCTTGTGGGTATCCACAGTTTAGGAGGCTTGCTCTACAGTTTTAAACTGTCCAAGGGCATTTGTCGGTAAACCCGGACATTTAGCATTTTTTTGGTTTTAGCATAGCGGAACAGTGCCGTGGGCTACATTGCGCCGCTGATGCCCAAAGTCCAACCTCCTAGCCTCCCACCATAGACGCTTTATCCGTCACGTTATCGATCACCGCAGGGATGCGAAACCCCTGGGAATGGCTACTGGCTCAGCGCCTTGAGGAAGTTTTGCAGATCCGACAGGAATCCTCCCCGTTTAGGCCGTGGGGAAGCATCTGCACTGGGGGCGGCGCTGCTGTCGGTGGAGGGTTCCCCTAGCAGGATCCGATCCAAGGCTTCGCCGGAGGGCTTTTGGGGCAGTTCCGCCACCAGGGTGTAGTTGTCCTCGTTGGTTTCTTGCCACACCTGCCAAGGCCCAGGGTAGGCCCGCAGCAGCACCGCCCCCGCCATGGGCCGCAGGTAATAGGCGGCTTCCAGGGTGCTGAGGAATCGCTCCCGCAGTTGCCGCCCCGCATAGCCGATGCCGATGGTGGCCACGTCCTCCAGCTTGGGGTTTAGCATAATCACAAACTTGTCCCCGGCTTGGTTGCACATCTCCTCCACCTGGGTCACTTCCACCGAGGACGGCTCTACAAAAATATAGGCTTGGTCGTCCGGCTCCATCTGGCCCTTAATTTCGCCAATGCCCCGCACCGAAAACTCCGGTTCGCCCCAGTCTCGCCGCGCCAAGGCCGCCGCCCCCGCGTCCGGGAAGTACATTTTGAAGGCCAGCCCCATCTCTTGCAGCACCGGGTAGAACTGCTCCGCCACGGGCATTCCCTTCAGTTCGGTATAGACCAGTTCTACGGTCATGCGGGGCACTCCGGCCTGGAGGGCGGCACGGGTGGCCTCACGGGCTTGGGCAATGGCGGTTTCGAGGCTGTCGGGAATGGCAGTCATGGCGGTGAATGGCAAACAGGATAGAGAGCTAGTCAGAGATGGGATGGACGAGGGAAATGAGGTTTGGGTAATGAACTGGGAAAACGAATAATCTTTTGATCTTTGGGAAGTGTTCTGGGGAAAGTGGTGATCCCCAAAGCTACAGGACGCGGATGACGCTGGCGACGCTGGCAATTTCGGGGAAGGCGCGAATTTCGTCGAGGGCGGTTTGGAAGTTAGATTCGGTCACTTCGTGGCTGACGATGACGATTTCGGCCCCGTCGTCGTGGATGCCCGTTTGCACAATGGATTCTAGGCTGACGGCATGATCCCCAAAGCACAGGCCCAGCCGACCAATCACCCCCGGTTCGTCCTTGGCCAGCAGCCGCACATAGAACCGACTGACGATGTCGGCCATGGGGCTGACTTTGCAGTAGTGCTGGTGGCTACAGGCCAGCAGGGGGTTGGCGGTTTTCGGCGTCACCTCGCGGCCCTGGCCCGAAACCAAGGTGGCGGCAATGTTCACAATGTCGGACACCACGGCGCTGGCGGTTGGCCCTTCCCCAGCCCCCGGCCCAAAGAACATCACCTGGCCGATGGGGTCGCCTTCCACCAAAATGGCGTTGTACACATCGTTGACGGAGGCCAATGGGTGAGATTCTGGCACCAGGGTGGGGTGGACTCGCAGTTCCAGTTCTTCAACGCTGTCTTCGCCGGGGGATCGGATGTGGCGGCGGGCGATGGCCAGCAGCTTGATGACGAACCCCAGGCCCTTGGCGTAGGTAATATCGGCGGCGGAAACCTGGCGGATGCCCTCGCTGTAGACCTCAGAGAGCTTGATCCGGCCCCCAAAGGCGAGGGAGGCCAAGATGGCGATTTTGTCGGCGGCATCTAGCCCGTCCACATCGGCGGAGGGATCGGCCTCGGCATAGCCCAACCGCTGGGCATCGGCCAGAATCGGCTCAAAGTCGCCGCCCTCCCGCTGCATTCGGGTGAGGATATAGTTGGTGGTGCCGTTGATGATCCCGGTGACGGCCTGGATCCGGTTTACCCCCAGGGCTTGCTTCAGGGGTTGAATGACGGGAATGCCGCCCCCCACCGCCGCTTCCAGCAGGACGTAGACCCCGGCTTCGTTCGCCGCCGTAAAAATTTCATGGCCGTAGCGGGCAATCACCGCTTTATTGGCGGTAACAATGTGTTTACCGTGGGCGATGGCCTGCAAAATTAGGGTGCGGGCGGGCTCTAGGCCACCCAACAGTTCCACCACCACATCCACAGCGGGATCGGTAACGATGCTCTCTAGGTCAGTCGTTAGGCAATCAGCGGGAATCTCAACGCTACGGGGCTTATCAAGGCTGCGCACCCCCACCTTGGCAAGGGTAATCTGGCGCAGCAGCGGATGACGGCCCTCTGTATCCAGCAGAATCTTGGCGGTGCCCGATCCCACCGTGCCCAACCCCAGCAGCCCAACGTTGATACCCAAAGTTCTATACCCCTAACGACGCGCTCTGGGTCTAATTGTAAAGGGAGACGGGAGCCAATAAAAAAGGAAGGCGTTTCCCCCTTCCTATGACACTCAAATCAAAAATAAGTTGTCTTGCTGGCAAGTTTGCCCTCACCCTAAATCCCTCTCCCAAGCTGGGAGAGGGACTTTGAAAGCTTTCTGGCTCCCCTCGCCCTCCTGGGAGAGGGGTTGGGGGTGAGGGTGTCTGCAAACCCTAGTAGGTTTCGACGTGCCAGCGGTGTTCTTTCTTCATCTGCTTGCGGAACTCTGTCCAGTCCACGCCGTGCTTGCTGGCTTCGGCGGACATGCCTTCATCGATGCCGTCTTCCATACCCTTGAGACCGCACATATAGGTGTGGGTGTTGGGCTTCTGCATCAGTTGCCATAGTTCAGCGGCGTGTTCGGCCACCCGGTGCTGGATGTACATCCGGCCACCCTCGGCATTTTGCTGTTCGCGGCTGATGGCGTAGGTGAGGCGGAAGTTGTCGGGGTATTCGTTTTGGATGGCTTCCAACTCTTCTTTGTAGAGAATGTTGGGGGTGTAGGGTACTCCAAAGATCAGCCAAGCCAGCCCCTTGAACTGGTAGTCGGAGTTGGCCTTGCGCTCAGCTTCCTTGAACATGCGCCACAGGTAGGCGCGGAAGGGCGCGATCCCCGTCCCGGTGGCCAGCATGATGATGGTGGCGTCGGGATCATCGGGCAGCAGCATTTCTTTGCCCACTGGCCCCGTGATTTTCACATCGGCACCGGGCTCGATGTTGCACAGGTAGGTGGAGCACACGCCGTAGACGGTTTCGCCGGATTCGGGGCTCTTGTACTCTAGCTGGCGCACGCACAGGGAGACGGTTTTGTCGTCCATGTGGTCGCCGTGGCGGGTGGAGGCGATGGAGTAGAGGCGCAGCTTGTGGGGCTTGCCGTTGGCGTCGGTGCCTTCGGGGATGATGCCAATGCTTTGGCCTTCGACGTAGTGCAGGTCGCCCTCGGACAGGTCAAAGGTGATGTGTTGAACTAGGCCGAGACCACCTTCGCCAACGAGGGGCTCGTTGGACAGTACCTTACCGACGTAGGGAGAATTGGGCTTGTAGATGTTGACGGGAACATCGGCCTTTTTGGCCTTGGGGGTGGCTTGAGTCATGGGCTTCGCTGTGGGTTCAGGGGTCACAGGCGCTGACTCAATCACCGTCGGGGTGGCGTTGGCGATGGCTCCCACGGCTTCCATGGGGCGGATGCTGACAATTTTACCGCCCATGCGGGTGATCCGCTGCATTTCTTGGTTCATACGGTTGTAGGGCACCGTGATGAAAACGCTGCCACTCTTGCGAATGGAGGTGGTCATCTTGTCGGTTTCTGCATTTTGGCGCAGACCCTGCACCTCGTATAAAAATAAACGGCTACCAGCGAGGCTGCTGGCGTTGCCGCCGCTCACACTTGGATTGTACATAGTTAACTTGCGACTCTCTTAACCCTACTAGTGGCAACAGGCGCACGGAGCACAACCTGCCGCATCAAGCGCGGCCTAACCAAGGGAACCCCCGGCCAATCCTAACGCCCTTATCTTTTTATTAGAGTATCACTGTAGGTCGGCCTACAGGGTAGAGCATACAAGTTGTTCGGTCTTCATCGACAGGGATTGCCATCGCCAAGCAACCGAGGTGATTGGCATCGCCAAATCGTCATTACCTTAGTCAGTTATTCGTTAAAAGACTGTGTTCTATGCAGCATCTTGGGCTGAAAGCGGTGGCAGGGGTTGGCATGGTTCTCCTAGGCATCCTGGCCAGTCGGGTCGATTGGCGACTGTGGACGCGATCCCTGAGCTATCCAGATCGCCCCATTACCTCAGTGGACTGGTATCGGCCTCGCTATCTGGTACCAGGAAACCCCACGCCACCACCCTGGACGGTGTCCACGCCGACGGACGCGCCAGGAGAACTTTCCCCAGCGGTACTCGAAGAGGTTGCCGCCTTTGCGGAGGCCCAAAATTCCGTGGCGCTGCTGGTGCTGCATCGGGATCGCCTGGTTTTTGAGCGCTACTGGCAGGGGCAGGGGCCAGAAAGCCCGGTCAACGGCATGTCAATGACCAAAAACCTGCTGGGCTTGCTGATTGGCGTGGCCTTGGCAGAGGGGCACATCAACGCCCTGACAGATCGCGTGGGCGACTACCTGCCGGAATGGGCCAACGATCCCCGTGGGGACATCACCCTGGAAGACTTGCTCTACATGAAGTCCGGTTTGCGGAATGACGACCGCACCGATTCCCTAGAGTCTGATCTGGTGAAGCTCTACGGCGGATCGAACCTGCGCCGTTTGGCTTTGTCGATTCCCCAGGTTCAGCCCCCTGGTCAGGTGTACGAATACAACAACGTCAATTCCCAACTGCTGGCCTTTGTGCTGGAATCCGCTACGGGTGAGCCTTGGGGAGACTACCTCTCTAGCCGTCTGTGGCAACCCCTAGGGGCCGAGGACACCTTTTTGTGGATGGATCGACCAGGGGGCAGCGCCAAGGCGTTTTGTTGTTTCTTTGCCACCGCCCCGGATTGGCTGCGGGTGGGGCATATGCTGTTGCGCCAGGGCCAGGTGGGCAACAATCCAGTGATTCCCGCAGACTGGATCACCACAATGCGCCAGGAGTCTCCCCTAGAACCCACCTACGGGATGCACCTGTGGATTAAAGCCCGCACCCCCGACTACCCCAACGTCAATTCAGCCTCCTCGGCCCCCTTTCTGGATCCCGACGCCTTCTACCTGGATGGCCGCCACCACCAAAAAGTGTATGTTTTGCCCACCTACGATATGGTGATCGTGCGTTTAGGCGAAGAGCCGCCCACCTGGGACGATGCAGTAATTCCGAATACCTTAATTCGTGCCCATCTAGCGGCTAGAGAAGCAGGCAAACCGTAGGATGATAGCGACCTGCTCAAAACCGCCAATATCGCTGCCATGGTTAAGCCACTGCCGCCCACCCCACCCCAGACCCTGCGCTCCAGCCAATGGGCCGACGTCGGGCTGTGGATCTTACGGCGACGGCAACGGTTCCGGATCACGGGCGACTCCATGCAGCCCCTACTGCGTCCCGGTGAAGAGGTGCTGATCGATCCCAGGGCCTATCGCCATCATCCGCCCCAACTCGGAGACTTGGTGGTGGCGGAACATCCCCAGCAACCTGGGTTTCGACTCATCAAGTGGGTGGTGGCTGTAGAACCCCAGGGCTGCTTCCTCCAGGGCATCAACCTAGCCGCCAGTACTGACAGTCGATCCTTCGGCTGGGTTCCGCCAGAGGGCATTCTAGGTCAAGTCATCTGCCGCTTTCCCTAGCGCTTACTCACCCTCCGATGAGTTGGGCGCGAATAGGTTCCAGGGGGCGCTAAGGACGTCAACGTTATGAAATGATGAGTGCTTTTAGCAGGGGTTGGGCCTAAAACGTTAAGAAAAAGTGGCTGAAACTCGTGGGTTTCAGTAGGTCACTTCTAGGATGCAAGGGAAGCGGGTTCCGATAGTTGGATAAGTTTTGACGGTTTGATCTTCTTTCTGCTGCTCTCTCCAGGATTTTGCTATGGCGATTACCAACCTCGAAGAACTGGAAGCCCTGATTGCCCGCGTGAAGGCGGCCCAGCGCCAATACGCTGAATTTACCCAAGCCCAGGTGGATCACATTTTTAAGCACGCAGCCCTCGCGGCCAACATGGCCCGCATTCCCCTGGCCAAGGCGGCGGTGGCGGAAACGGGCATGGGCGTGGTGGAGGACAAGGTGATTAAAAATCACTTCGCCTCGGAGTCCATCTACAACAAGTACCGGGACGAAAAAACCTGCGGCGTGTTGGAGGAGGACAAGTCCTTTGGGATGCAGAAGATTGCCGAACCCGTGGGCCTGCTAGCGGGGATTGTGCCCACCACGAACCCGACCTCGACGGCGATTTTCAAGGCTCTGCTGGCGCTGAAAACCCGCAACGGTATTATCTTCTCCCCCCACCCCAGGGCCAAGGGCTGCACCATTGCCGCCGCCAAGGTGGTCTTGGATGCGGCGGTGGCGGCGGGGGCTCCGGCGGATATCATCGGCTGGATTGACGAACCCACGGTGCCCCTCTCCCAAGCCCTGATGCAGCACCGGGACATTAGCCTGATTCTGGCCACGGGTGGCCCCGGTATGGTGCGGGCGGCCTATTCCTCCGGCAATCCCTCCCTCGGCGTGGGGGCGGGCAACACTCCGGCGGTGATCGACGCTACGGCTCACCTGAAAATGGCGGTGTCCTCCATCCTGCTCAGTAAAACCTTCGACAACGGCATGATCTGCGCCAGCGAGCAGTCGGTGGTGGTGGAAGACTCGGTCTACGATACCGTGCGCCAGGAGTTTGCCGACCGGGGAGCCTACCTGCTCAACGCTGAAGAACTGGACAAGGTGCGGCAGATTATCCTCAAGGATGGCCACCTGAACGGCGCGATTGTGGGCCAGCCCGTCCAAAAACTGGCGGAACTGGCGGGGATCACCATTCCCCCCACCGCACGGGTGATCATCGGCGAGGTGGACATCATCGGCAGCGAAGAACCCTTCGCCTTTGAAAAGCTTTCCCCCATCCTGGCCATGTATCGGGCCAAGGATTTTGCGGACGCCGTGGACAAGGCCCAGGCGCTAATCAGCTTTGGCGGACGGGGCCACACCGCCGTCCTCTACACCTCCCCCGACAACCAAACCCACATTCGCCAGTTTGAGCACAAGGTAGAAACCGCCCGTGTGCTGATCAACACCCCCGCTTCCCAGGGGGCGATTGGCGACCTGTTCAACTTCCGCCTCGACCCCTCCCTCACCCTGGGTTGCGGCACCTGGGGCGGCAATTCCGTCAGCGAAAACGTGGGCGTGCAGCACGTCCTCAACATCAAAACCATCAGCGAACGGCGGGAAAATATGCTGTGGTTCCGGGTGCCGCCCAAGGTTTACTTCAAGTACGGCTGTCTGCCCGTGGCCCTGCGGGAGTTGGCGGGCAAACAGCGGGCCTTCATCGTCACCGACAAACCCCTCTACGACCTGGGCATGACCAAGGGTCTAGAGGAAGTCCTCGAAGAGGTTGGCCTCAAGTACGACATTTTCTATAACGTGGAACCCGATCCCTCCCTGGCCACGGTGCGGCGGGGCCTCGCGGTGATGAACACCTTTAATCCCGACATGATCATTGCCTTTGGCGGCGGCTCGCCTATGGATGCGGCCAAGGTGATGTGGATGATGTACGAACACCCCGAAATTGAGTTTGAGGGGCTGGCCACTCGGTTTATGGACATCCGCAAGCGGGTTTACGACCTGCCGGAACTGGGCCAAAAGGCCATGATGATCGCCATTCCCACCACGTCGGGTACAGGTTCCGAAGTCACGCCCTTTGCCGTAGTCACGGACGAGCGCACCGGAATCAAGTACCCCCTGGCGGACTATGCCCTCACCCCCAATATGGCCATTGTGGATCCCGAACTGGTGTTGAATATGCCCAAGGGCCTAACGGCCTACGGCGGCGTGGATGCTCTCACCCATGCGCTGGAATCCTACGTGTCGGTCTATGCCTCGGAATATACCAACGGCCTAGCGTTGGAGGCAATTCGGCTGTTGATGAAATACCTGCCCAGCGCCTACGAAAACGGAGCCAACGATCCCAAAGCGCGGGAAAAGGTTCACTATGCCGCCACCATGGCCGGAATGGCCTTCGCCAACGCCTTTTTGGGCATTTGTCACTCCATGGCCCACCAGCTAGGGGCCACCTTCCACGTCCCCCACGGGTTGGCCAACGCGCTGATGATCTCCCACGTCATCCGCTACAACGCCACCGATGTGCCCTTCAAACAGGCCATTTTCCCGCAGTACAAATACCCTAATGCCAAGTGGCGCTACGCCCGCATTGCCGACCACCTGCAACTGGGCGGCAGCAGCGAGGACGAAAAGGTGGAACTCCTGATTGCGGCCATCGAAGACCTGAAGCGCAAAGTCAACATCCCCTCCTCCATCCGTGAGGTGATCAACGAGGATGAACATACCTTCTTCGCCCACCTGGAAGGCATCGCCGACCAAGCCTTCGACGATCAATGCACCGGAGCCAACCCCCGCTATCCCCTAATCTCAGACCTCAAGGATCTCTATACAGCGGCCTATCGAGGCGTTCAGGTAGAGGCCACCCTACCCCAATCGGCAGACCAGGCGGTGGAAGCGATGCACTAAAATCAAGCCCTCCACTAAGGCGGGCATTTTCCCAAACCGAGAGGGTGAGGTTTCCTTACCCTCTTTCCGTTGCTCGTTCCGCCCATAGAGCCCCACGGCAGGTGGTCAAGCATTCAGGGGGATTGATCGCTAGTATGGAGAATGTTCTCCGTTGTGCGATCCATTATGTCTACCGTTGCGCCTCCCCTGTCGTCCTCCACGATGGATGACACTAAGCATGGGCTTCCCGTCACCATCATCACTGGCTTTCTGGGCAGCGGCAAAACCACCCTGCTCAACCACATTCTGACCAACCAGGAAGGGCTAAAAACCGCCGTGCTGGTCAACGAATTTGGGGAGATTGGCATTGATAACGACTTGCTGATCACCGCCGACACGGGCGACGACACCATGGTGGAACTCAGCAACGGCTGTATTTGCTGCACCATCAACAATGACCTGATGGAGGCGGTGTATAAGGTGCTGGAGCGCCAGGACAAGATCGATTATCTAGTGGTCGAAACCACGGGCTTGGCCGATCCGCTGCCCATCGCCCTGACGTTTTTGGGCACGGAGCTGCGGGATCTGACGCGCCTCGATTCCATCGTCACGGTGGTGGATGCCGAAAACTACAGCCTGGATCTGTTCAACAGCCAAGCGGCGCACAACCAAATTGCCTACGGCGACATCATTTTGCTGAACAAAGCCGACCTGGTAGACGAGGCGGATTTGGATTTGCTGGAGGTGAAAATTCGCGATGTCAAAGAAGGGGCGCGGATTTTGCGTACCGTGAAGTCAGAAGTGCCGCTGCCGCTGATCCTCAGCGTGGGCCTGTTTGAGACTGATCAATACTTTGCTTCCAGCCGTGGCCATGACCACGACGCTCACGGTCACGATCACGGCCATGACCATGATGCCCACGCCCATGATCACAGCCACGATCACCACGGCCACGATCACCACGACCATAGCCATTGCGATCACGATCATGGCCACTGTGAGCATGATCACGGGCATGATCACCACCATTCCGACCACCTGGCCATTGATGGGTTTACCTCCCTGTCCTTTGCCAGCGACCGTCCCTTTGCCATTCGCAGGTTTCAATACTTCCTCGATAACCAACTGCCGGAATCCGTCTTCCGGGCCAAGGGCATTCTCTGGTTTGAGGAAAGCCCCAAACGCCACATTTTCCACCTCAGCGGCAAGCGCTTTTCCTTAGATGACGACGAGTGGAAAGGTGCCCCCAAAAACCAACTGGTGCTGATTGGCCAAAACCTCGATCACGACACCCTGCGGGAACAACTCAACCACTGTCTCTGTATGCCCACCGCCAGCCGGGGCAAGGGCTTTGGCCGTTAGGTCAAACGCTTGGGCTGCAATCGAGATCCCATCGGTCGGACGACTGGGCTGCAACCGAGGTTCATTCAACCGCGATAACTACCGTGGTTGAATGAAGGCACGCCTTATCCAGCCCCTAGCGAGGTTCTCCATGACGGCCCCCACCCTCTACGTCTCCATTACTAACCATGGCTTTGGCCATGCCACGCGGGCGGCATCGGTGGCGGCGAGGGTGAAGGAACTTGCTCCAGCGGTTGACCTGATTGTGGCGACCACGGCCCCCCAGTGGCTGCTGGACGAATACTTGCCCATAGAGTATGAGTATCGTCCGGTGGCGCTGGATATTGGGGTGATCCAGGCCGATAGTCTGACCATGAACCTGCCTGCTACCCTCGCGAAGCTGGATTACCTTCGCGCCCACCAGGCCGATCTGGTGGCCGAGGAGGCGGCGTACCTGAAACAGCGGGGGGTGGATTTGGTGCTGGCGGATATTCCCCCCCTGGCGGTGCCCTTGGCTCAGGCGGCGGGGGTGCCCTGCTGGATGATGAGCAACTTCGGCTGGGACTTTATCTATCGCGCCTTTGGGGCCGAGTTTGCCGAAGCGGTAGCCTGGATTGAGGGCTGGTTTCGCCAGTGTGATCGCCTGTTTCGGTTGCCCTTCCATGAGGAGATGGCGGCGTTTCCCAGGATAGAAGACGTGGGCCTCACCGGGGGAAGCCCACGCTACTCGGTGGCCGACCTGCGGGAGACATTCAGCCTCTCCACGTCACCAGAGCGCACAGTACTGCTCACCTTTGGCGGGTTGGGGGTGCAAGCGGTGCCCTACGACCAACTTAGCCGCTTCCCCGACTGGCAGTTTTTATCCTTTGATGTGGGTTTGCCGGATCTGCCCAATCTCTTGCAGGTGCCCCGGAAAGGGTTTCGCCCGGTGGATGTGATGCCGCTGTGTAGTCGGATGGTATGCAAGCCGGGATACAGCACTTTTTCGGAAGCCTGCCGCCTAGGAGTACCCGTCATTACCATTCCCCGCGATGACTTTGCCGAAGCGCCCGTGTTGGTCAACGGGTTGCAAGACCATAGCTGGCATCGCGTGTTGCAGCCGGAGGAGTTTTTTCAGCAAGACTGGGACTTTCTCACAGCCCCCCTCCACCCACCCCGCACCGATATCTCTCTGGCCACCGACGGCAACACCCCCATCGCCGAGGCCGTGGTGGCGTATTTGGCCTAGCTGGATATCTAGCCTCTGATATTTATGTAGTTGAATATATGGTCAATCCGTAGAATTTACGATAGAACAGATAGAACCATAATTTTTTTAACGTTTTTCGTTACCTACAAGGCGTTGCGCCTGTCGATGTCCGCTGAGGGTTGGGGTTCCAACTTCGGTAGTTTGAGGGCATTCTGATCTCGTCGCGGGTGCAGATCCCATCCTGGGAGAGCCCAGCTAGGCATCGTGGGCCAAGGGACATCGGCCAGGGCAAGGTTCTTCTCCTTGCGCAACGAAAGCTGTATTCCGTGAAGGGTTATCTCCGTTATCAGGGTGGTTTGGCACACCTGATGGTTTTGCTTTATCTACAGTTAGTTTTCCGATTTTTTGCGACATTACCTTACTAAGGACACTTGCGATGAGTCTCTATGCCGAACTTCACCGCCATCTGGGCGGATCTGTGGTGCCCCGCATCCTCTGGCGCTACTTTCAGCGCAATCGGCCCGATCTCTCTGGCCAATTTGCCGACTATGCCGCCTTCGAGCGGTTTTATACCCAACCCCGCAACACCCTGGCCGAATACCTGGAGCTACATACCCTGGTGGAGAGCGTGCAAACCCAGGAAGCCCTGCCCTACTTCATCTATCGCCTGATTCGCGGAGCCTACATTTTTGAAAACCTGGCCTACCTCGAACTGCGCTACACCCCCTACCTCCGCACCCCCGAACACCTGCCCCAACACCAGCGCATCGAGGCCATGGCCAACATTGTGGAGGTGGTGGGCCGCGCCAGCCAGCAGGTGGAATATCCCATCATCACCCGGCAAATTTTGTGTATACACTCCAGCCTGCCCCACGAGGTGAACCGGGCGATTGTGGAACTGGCGGCGCAGTACCCCGAATACGTCTGTGCGGTGGATGTGGCCGGGGGCGATGCTCAATACGTCGAACGGATGGAGGAGTTCATCCAGCTCTACCAGCGGGCACAGCAGTTGGGCCTGAAGACCACCGGGCACCTCTACGAAACCCCCGCCGGATGCCATCCCCAGCTCTTACCCTACCTAATGCGGATTGGCCACGGCATTCAAATTCCCCTGCGTTATCCAGAACTGTTGCCGGAACTGGCGGCCCGGGGGCAGTGCCTAGAGGTGTGCCCCACCACCTACCTCAAAACAGGCACCCTGCAAGAGATTCACCAGCTCCGCACCGTGTTTGACCGCTGCTTTGAGGCTGGGGTAGACATCGCCATCTGCACCGACAACGCCGGATTGCACAACGTCCGCCTGCCCTTCGAGTACGAAAACCTGCTCACCCACGATGTAATCGGCTTTGATGTCCTCCAAGCTTGCCAAGAAGCCTCCTTCCGCCACGCCTTTGCATGGCCCCACAACCACCCCCCCAGCGCCCTGCTGACGGATATGCTGCTGGAGGCCAACGGCATGGATCTAGACGACGCCATGGCCGCCGACCGAGAAGCCCTGGCCCTATCCTAGGCTCAGGCGATCACTCACTTGTCTGACAGCCCTGAGCTTTCCCCTCCCCCTCCATCTCTCTCCCACGTTGGGGAAGGGGTTTTGAGGCGCTTCCGGCAACTGGCTCCCAGCCTGGGGCAGGAATAGGGGCAAGGAGCGGCCTAGGGCTTGGCAACGGGCCTCTTGGAGGCTGACCTTAGGAATCCGACCTTGGGAGTCCGACCTTGGGAATTGAGTCTTGGCAACCGAGGGTACCCCCTAGCGGCGACCATAGAAGGACACCTCAAGGTCGGCACACCAACTGGCCGTGAGGTTTTCGTAGAGAAAGACGCGCTCCACCTGGTAGTACACGCCGTCCCGAAAGAGGCAGTCGCCCACACGAGGGATGATCGAGTAGATGGCAAACCACAGGGCATCTTTGTCGGGGGCATTGGGGTGCTTGCTGCGGGCCGCTAGGTAAAACACCTGCACCTGATAGCCCTTGCTGCCAGAGGCGGGGGGTGGAGGCGGGGGCGATAGGGGGCCACTTTTCTGAGATGGGCCACTTTTTTGAGATGGTTTTCGTGGGGCCATGGGGGTTCCCCTGCCAAGACATAGGCACAACAGAGGTTCTACCACAACTCATCGAAGACTGCACCTCCAAGATTTCATAGGGCCATAATCTGGATTCACATTTCCAATACATCGACCCTGGATAAACTCTGTAAAATAGTATTAAGAAGCACATAATAGATGCCTCTGTTGTGGGTATTTGCTCATCAGACGGCTCTGTTGTGCTCCTCGGAGGTCTCTGCCTCTGCTCGGTCGTTTCAGTCCCTTCTTTTACCCAGGTCGTTCTATGATGTCGTCTTTCTCTGCGAGTTCTTCGGCCAACGCCGATGATGCGGATTATGTTCTAGGCCAAACCGGAGACACCGTGGTTTACATCTTTCCCACGGGCCATGCGTTGATGAACCGCGATACGGACAATGCCTCTGCGGCGCTGGTGGAGTATCAACAAAAAACAGCCCCCAACCAGCCCCAACCTCCGGCGACGGCCTCTCAGCCCACCGATCCCTCCGGCAATGAAGAGGAATCGGCGTTGATTGATCAGCTTTTGGCCGACGGCAAGGTAACGGTGGCCCAAATCCAGGTCGCCCGCTACGACCAATCTGTCACCGGGATGTCCTTAGCAGAAGCCCTGACCCTGCGGGGTTGGCTCTAGGATCGGCTCAGTCTAGCCCTTAGTCCCCTCCGCTAACATCACACAGAACGGGGATCACCGTGTATCCTAGTCTGCATTCTGGCGGGTGCACTTTGGGTAGCTAGGTTCTGATCCCCAAGGGCGCTACCCTAGGAAAACTAACTGAGCCTAGCGCTGCGGAGGAACGGCTATGTGTGGCATTGTCGGATATATCGGAACCCAGGCCGCGACCACGATTTTGATGGAGGGGCTGCGTAAGCTGGAATATCGCGGCTACGATTCGGCGGGCATTGCCACGGTGTTTGAGGGCGATCTGCACTGTGTGCGGGCCAAGGGCAAGCTGCAAAATTTGCAAGATAAAATCGACGGCCTAGAAAATCCGGCCCGCCTCGGCATTGGCCATACTCGCTGGGCCACCCACGGCAAGCCCGAAGAATACAACGCCCACCCCCACCGCGACAACGAGGGTCGTTTGGCCGTCGTGCAAAACGGCATCGTCGAAAACTACCGAGAACTGCGAGAAACCCTGAAGGCCGCAGGTCATACGTTTGTCTCCGACACCGATACCGAGGTGGTGCCCCATTTGGTGTCCTCCCACTTGGCCAAGATCGGCAAAACCGGGGACTTTCAGGGCCGATCCCCACTGCTGGAAGCGGTGCGGCTGGCCTGTCAGGAGCTTCAGGGAGCCTTTGCCCTGGCGATTGTGTCGGCGGACTTTCCCGATGAACTCGTCGTCGTGCGGCAGCAGGCTCCCCTCGTCATCGGCTTTGGCCAAGGGGAATTTTTCTGCGCCAGCGACACCCCCGCCATTGTGCCCTACACCCGCGCCGTGCTGCCGTTGGAAAATGGCGAACTGGCCAGTCTCTCGCCCCTCGGCGTGGCGGTCTACAACTTCGCCGGAGACCGCCAGCGCAAGCACCCCATCACCCTGAACTGGAACCCGATTATGGTGGAAAAGCAGGGCTTCAAACACTTCATGCTGAAGGAAATCTACGAACAGCCCGGAGTGGTACGCACCTGCCTAGAAACCTACATCGATAACGAGGCCACGGCAGAATCGGGGCGTTCCCCGGTGCAGTTGGGCATGGCTGATGGCGTGCTGGACGGGTTGGATCATGTACAAATTGTGGCCTGTGGCACCAGTTGGCACGCCGCCCTAGTGGGTAAGTATCTGATTGAACAACTGGCGGAACTACCTGTGATGGTGCAGTACGCCTCAGAGTTTCGCTACTCCCCCACGCCACTGATCCCCAACACCCTCACTATCGGCGTCACCCAATCCGGCGAAACCGCCGACACCCTCGCGGCTCTGGAAATGGAGCAGGAACGCCGCCGTGCCCAGGGCGATCCCCGCTTTGCGCCGCGCCTGGTGGGCATCACCAACCGCCCCGAAAGCTCCCTCTCGCGATTAGTGCCCCACATCATCGACACCCACGCCGGGATTGAAATCGGCGTGGCCGCCACCAAAACCTTCACCGCCCAGGTGATGGCTTTCTACTTCCTGGCCCTAGATTTGGCCTATCGTCGCAAGACCCTCTCGCCCCAGCGCATCGAGGAAATCATTGAGCAACTGCACCAGCTCCCGGCCTACATCGAGCAAGTGCTCGAAAGTCAAGAGCGCTACATCGAAGAACTGGCCCACGACTTCAATGACACCCAAGACTTCATCTACCTAGGCCGAGGGGTGAACTTCCCCATTGCCCTAGAGGGTGCCCTGAAACTGAAGGAAATTAGCTACATCCACGCCGAGGGCTACCCCGCTGGCGAAATGAAGCACGGCCCCATTGCCCTGCTGGATGCCAAGGTGCCCGTGGTGGCCATCGCCATGCCGGGAAGCGTCTACGACAAGGTGCTCTCCAATGCCCAGGAGGCCAAGGCCCGCGACGCCCAACTGATCGGCGTGGTGCCCATCGGGGATGCTGATGCCGCCGAAACCTTCGACAAACTGCTGCCCGTGCCCCCGGTGGACGAACTGCTGTCGCCCATCGTGGCGGTGATCCCACTGCAACTGCTGGCCTACCACATCGCCGCCCGACGGGGGTTGGATGTGGATCAACCCCGCAACCTCGCCAAGAGCGTCACTGTAGAATAAAGGGCTATCTCACCAAAGAACCCCGGCTTCTTAAAGAAACCGGGGTTCTATCTTCACCACAACTATTGGAGGTAGCTATAAATATCATCTACGGTTCAAGTTCAGTAGCGGGATAAACCAGGCCGCTGTATAGTTGGCCACCAGGATCGCCAGAATGTAAATGGCTGTGTTGATGGAAGATTTACGCATCATGAAATCGTCTGAGCCAGAACAGAATCGAAAGGACAAAACACAGGCTCTCTATCATGACACCTTACCCGCCCTATGTTTTCTAG
Source organism: Leptolyngbya sp. BL0902 (assembly GCF_016403105.1). NCBI lineage: Bacteria > Bacillati > Cyanobacteriota > Cyanophyceae > Leptolyngbyales > Leptolyngbyaceae > Leptolyngbya > Leptolyngbya sp. BL0902. Next base: position 3,316,989 of record NZ_CP046155.1, on the reverse strand, counting down.
GGTACGACACTCTCCGTAACTCGTCCCATTTCAACGCTAACGGTGTCTAATCAGTTGTCATTAGTATCAATTGTCGCTTCGTAGGCGGCGATGGCTTTCCCCTGGCCGTTTAGGGCTTGCTACACAAGGGTTTTGATGGGGATCACAGGTCACGTTCTAGGAGTTGATGCACTTGGTTCAGGAAAGCATCAGCAATCGTGATTGCATTATCGACATCTAGGATAGAAACATTGCGTATTTCCCCATAGTCAGCGATTTGGCGCAACTCGGCTAACCAATTCAAATCTCGTCCCATACTATTTTCCAATATTCCAGGTTTCACAAAATTTAAGCTGATCGCTCTCAAAACCCCGGCATGACTCTTAAACTCTAAATTTTGTGCTAGCAACAAAGCAGATGCTGCGTGGAAAATAGCATAATAGGCTCTGGATACGGCATCATTGGGCAACTCAGCCGAACGCAACAGGTTTGCCGCTTGCAAGGACGAAGCCGCTCGTTCTAGATGAGATTCTATCTCAGGCGTACTACTCATAGGGCAATACCTTCTTGATGGATATTGCGATAAAGTTGAGTTAAACCTTGCTCAAACTCAGTAGTAGCGGCTGGTTTAGCTGAAATCCAATAACTGGAATCTAGTTGTAAGGGATAGAGTAAATCAACAATAGCCCGCAGTTCTTGGAAATAGTCTAAGGGCGGTTCTAACAGCACTAACAAATCTAGATCACTCTGGGGGGTTAATTGCTGTTTGGCCGCAGATCCATAGAGAATTAGGACTTTAAATCTATCGGCATAGTATTGCTGTAGCCGCTGCTTGCAATGGGTGAGAGTGAGTTGAATGCTGGCTGACAAAGGTGGAGTCAGAGTTTTCATTTTAGGCTCCTTGAATAACTTACAATTCTGCATCCGTGAGGCCATGGAAACGACGACTGTTCCAGATAAGGATCCATGCCCGGAAAGGGTGATGTCATCGCAAACCCATGCCCCAGTAACGGCCTTATCCCATCATAAAAGACTTTCTAGGCTAGCCTAGCCTAGCGGTTGTCCATCTGTTCTGTTACGGTACTTCATGGTGATTAAGGACATCATCGTTAAACCAAATACATTGATTCAGATGATGCCTTAAAGCTGCCCTGCTCACGGGTGGATAGTTAGGCTGCACCTTTCTCAGAGGTCTTCCATCCAACTCATGGTACTCAGTGTTCATTAAATCTGGAGCTACGCAGACCGTTAATGTGTCTGGGTTGACGGTAATCTTGAATGAGTCAAATAGCTTATGTAAGTCGGATCTCAGAATCAACCCATTGGATAGGTGATTAGTTTTCACACCTAGACAGGGAACAATATGGGCCGCCTCTAAAACATCCTTGACTGAATAACCTGTGATTGCACACCGTCCGTCATAGGCAGAGAGCAGTTTTTCCCTGAATACAGCTTGGCCTTCGCGAATGATGACCAGCTTTAGATCTTTTTCCCTCTCATCTTCAAGAGCAGCAATTTCAATGGAGTCTAGCCAGTCAGATTCATTGAGACTAAGATCTTCAGACTCTTCAGAATCAATATTTCCTGATTCTTCGTCCCTAAGAATTTCTGACTTTACGGCCTTGATTTCTTTTGATTCTTCTTGTTTAATATCTGCCCGGTCTTCATCCTCAGAATCTTTTGCCGACCCGTTGCGAATTTGAATCGGCATAACCAGATAGGTAATGTCATCCTCTCCAAAAGGACTGAATATTGCAGGACTTGTAGCTGCATTGCACTGAATCTTCACCTGATTGCTATCTATCGCTTTCAATCCGTCCAGCAAATAGCGCACATTAAAAGCAATTTCTAGATCATCGCCTATCATTTGGGCCGATAAGCCCTCACGCCCCTTCGCCACTTCCTGGACTTCTATCGACAGAGTTATCTTCTGGTCTTCGTTATTCAAAGAGAATTGAGCAATGTCATTTCTTTGACTGGCCAGTAGCGCTATGCGACTCAGGCTTTTGATTAGTTCATCTCGAGCAAGGATGACTTGACGAGCGAACTGCTTGGGCATCAACTGGCGATAGTTTGGATATTGCCCTTCCAGTAGTTTCGTAGTTAGCCTATGAATACCCATATCGAATAGCACATAGGTGTCATCCCAACGCACTTCCACTGTCCCTGTAAAGGCTTGGATTTTAAGGGCATAGGCTATGTCCCGCAGGGCTTTAGCGGGAACAGTCATATCCATTTCTGAAATAGAACTGGCCGCACTAGTTGCCGTTTTGACCACGGCTAAACGATGATCATCAGTAGCCGCAAATTCGAGGGTATCGGCATCTGATAGAACATGAACCCCGGTCAAAACCTGCTTGGTTTCATCATTACTTGTGGCAAATAGAGTCCCTTCTAATCCATACAGCAGCGACTTTGCTGACAGGGATACCGCATTCCCTTCCTCCACCGTTGCTAGAGAAGGATAGTCTTCCGCATCCAGTCCACGAATCTCGTAGCGCCCTGAGCTACTGGTTATTGTGACTGTTATCTCATCATCGACATTGGTTTCGAGTCGTATCACGTCATTAGGCAACCGAGAAACAATGTCACCCCACAGCTTAGGGGGCACCGTCAAACTGCCAGAGGTTTCAACTTTCGCAGAAAAGTAGCTCTCAATCCCCAACGCTTCATCGGAGCCTACTAAGGTAACGGTTTGCTGTTTTGCATCCGCCATCACTAAAATGTTGCCGAGGACGGGCCGACTTGGACGTGAGGGCACCGCCCGACTCACCAGGGACAGGTGATGATTGAGTTCACTTTGTGGACAACTAAATTTCATGGCGATTTTACCCATGTTTGGGAATAGCCTTACCACGATTCCCTTATTACTCAAAACCCCGGTTTCTTTAAGAAGCCGGGGTTCTTGGTATCAGGACATTAGGACTGCGCTGAACTCAGCACCTTTTCCGATGGATTTGCCTCTGGGCTATCCGCCTCGGAGGGGGGCACCACCTGCCAGAACTTGGGTAGATACTCACTCCAGTTATCCAAAATCCGCTGGGCCTTGGCGCTGCCCGTGTGGGCAACGTGGGCCTCAATCAGGCTCTTCAACTGGGCCTCTCCGGCGGGGGTAATCACTCGCTGCACCTTCACGATTTCCGGGTTCACCAGGGTGGGGAAGTTGCCGTCTTCATCGAGGAAGTAGGCCAAGCCGCCCGTCATCCCGGCACCCACATTGCGACCCACCGGGCCGAGGACGACGACGACACCGCCCGTCATGTATTCGCAGCAGTGGTCGCCTGCCCCTTCGATGACGGCTTGCCCCTTGGAGTTCCGTACCGCAAAGCGTTCCCCAGCCCGACCAAGGGCATAGAGGGTGCCGCCCGTTGCGCCATAGAGGCAGGTGTTGCCGATGATCACGTTCTGGGAGGGATCGTAGGTGATGTCTACGGGGGGTTTCACCACCAGTTCGCCGCCGTTCATGCCTTTGCCCACATAGTCGTTCGACTCGCCGATCAAAGTAAGGGTCATCCCCGGCAGGTTGAACGCGCCAAAGCTTTGGCCAGCGCTGCCCTCAAAGGTGAGGTTCAGTTGCCCCTCAAAGCCAGCATTGCCGTACTTATCGGCAATCACCCCCGCCACCCGTGCGCCCACGGTGCGGTCGGTGTTGATGACTTTATAGGACTTGGCGACGGTGCCCTGGTTGTGGATGGCCTGCTGCACGTCGGCATCGGCCAGGATGGTGTCATCCAGCACGGGGCCGTTACTGTGGACGGCCTCATGGGTGAGCCAGCTCCGGTCTTGGCGCACGTCGGGCAGGTTGATCAGGGTCTCCAGGTGGAGGGACTGGGTTTTGGCAGGTTTCACACCGTCGCGGGGCTTCAGGAGGTCAGAGCGACCGACGATGTCGAGCAGGTTGGCATAGCCCAGCCGTGCCAGCAGGGAGCGCACTTCCTCGGCGATGTAGTAGAAGAAGTTGACGACGTGTTCGGGAATGCCCGTAAACCGCTTGCGGAGTTCCTCCTTCTGGGTGGCGACGCCGACGGGGCAGTTGTTGGTGTGGCACACGCGGGCCATAATGCAGCCCTCGGCAATCATGGCGATGGAGCCAAAGCCGAATTCCTCGGCCCCCATCAGGGCACCCATAACCACATCCCAGCCCGTCTTCAGGCCGCCATCCACGCGCAAGGTCACACGGTCGCGCAGTTGGTTATCCAGCAGCACCTTGTGGACTTCGGTGAGGCCCAGTTCCCAGGGCACCCCGGCGTGCTTGATGGAGCTGAGGGGCGACGCGCCCGTACCGCCATCGTGGCCAGAGACTTGGATGATATCGGCGTTGGCCTTGGCCACCCCCGCCGCAATGGTGCCAATGCCCACCTCAGACACCAGCTTCACGGAAACGCCCGCCTTGGGGTTGATCTGGTGCAGGTCAAAGATGAGCTGGGCTAGGTCTTCGATGGAGTAAATATCGTGGTGGGGCGGCGGCGAAATCAGCGATACTCCCGGCTTGGAGCGGCGCAGCATGGCGATGTAGGGGCTGACCTTCTTACCGGGGAGCTGGCCCCCTTCACCGGGTTTCGCGCCTTGGGCCAGCTTGATTTCAATCTGCTGGGCGTGCATCAGGTATTCCGGCGTTACCCCAAACCGACCGGAGGCTACCTGTTTGATGGCGGAACTGGCGGTGTCGCCGTTCTTCAGGCCGCGCAGGTGGGGGAAGGTAGGAGAGTTGCCCTCGCCATCCACATCCTTCAGCACGTTGAAGCGCACGGGATCTTCGCCGCCCTCGCCGGAGTTGGACTTGCCGCCGATGCGGTTCATGGCGATGGCCAGCACCTCGTGGGCCTCGCGGGACAGCGCCCCCAGGGACATCCCCCCGGTGCAGAACCGCTTCATAATCGACTCCACCGACTCCACCTGATCCAGGGGAATGGGCTGACGGTCGCTCTGGAGATCCAGCAGGTCGCGCAGGGCAGTGAGGGGACGGTTCTCAAGCTGCTCTTTGTAGAGTTCGTAGTGGTCGTACTGGCGATCCGCCACGGCCTTGTGCAGCAGCTTGGTCATGGCCGGGTTGTTCATGTGATACTCGCCGCTGGGCCGAGACTGCACAAAGCCCATGTTTTGCAGGCGCTTGGCGGTTTCGGGGAAGGCCCGCTGGTGGAAGCTCATTGTCTCCTGGGCCAGGTCTGCCAAGGACAAGCCCCCCAGCCGCGAGGTGGTGCCCCGGAAGGCCAGTTCCAGCAGGTCTTCGCCAATGCCAATGGCCTCAAAAATCTGCGCCCCCTGGTAGCTGGTGATCAGGGAAATCCCCATCTTGGAGAGGATTTTCAGCAGACCCGCATCCACCGCCTTCCGGTAGTTGTCTTGGGCACCGTTGAGGGTAGACACAGGCAGCTTGCCGCTTTCCATCAGCTTTTGGGTGCGGCTATCCGACCACCAGTGGCGCACCGATTCCAGCGCCAGGTAAGGACACACGGCACTGGCCCCATAGCCAATCAAACAGGCAAAGTGGTGGGTGCTCCAGCACTGGGCGGTATCGACCACCAGGGAGGTGTGCATCCGTAGACCGTTGCGGATCAGGTGATGGTGCACGGCACCCACGGCCAGCAGGGGCGGAATGTAGGTGGTGTCGGCGCTGAGGGTGATGGGGTTGCCGCTGGCATCGACGCGATCGCTCAGCACCAGAATGGTTTTCCCAGCCTTCACCGCCTGGTCGGCCTGCTCACAGAGGGCATCCACTGCCTTGGCCAGGTCACCAGGGCCAGCGGCCAGGGTGTATAGGGTCGAGAGCGTTGCGGTGTCAAAGCCGGACTGGTGAATTTGGTTGAGTTCCACCTCGTTGATCACCGGGCTTTCCAGCTTCAGCAGACGAGCATATTCGGGCTTTTCATCCAGCAGGTTGCCCCGTGCCCCCAGTTGGGTCGTCAGCGACATTACCAGCCGCTCCCGCAGGGGGTCAATGGCGGGGTTCGTCACCTGGGCAAAGCGCTGTTTGAAGTAGTCGTAGAGCAGGTGAGGCTTGTCGGACAGCACCGCCAGGGGGATGTCGTCGCCCATGCAGTAGGTGGGTTCCTTGCCCTGGGCCGCCATGTCTTGGATGATCATGTCCACATCCTCGACGGTGTAGCCAAAGGCGTTTTGCTGCTTCAGCAGTGCCTCGCCGTCGTAGAGGCTGGCTTCCGCGAACAACTGGGGCGAAATGTCCTTGCGGTTCGCTTTCAGCCAGTCGCCGTAGGGATGACGGTGGGCCACCCGCTGCTTCAGCGTCCAGTTCTTCAAAATTTCGTGGGTATCGAGATCCACAGCGATCATCTGGCCAGGGCCAAGCCGCCCCTTTTCCACAATGTCGCTGGCGGCCACATCCAGCACACCCGCTTCCGAGGACACCATCAGCAGACCGTCCTTCGTCACCACGTAGCGGGCGGGACGCAAACCGTTGCGATCCAGGGTTGCCCCCACCTGATGACCGTCGCTGAAGACCACCAGTGCAGGGCCATCCCAGGGTTCTTGCAGGCCGCTGTAGTACTCGTAGAAATCGGTAATTTCGGGATATTGATCGAGGGCAGGCTGGTTGTTGTAGGCCTCCGGCACTAGGATCATTAGCGCTTCCTGGGGCGTGCGACCCGACCGCACCAGCATCTCCATCACGTTATCGAGGTTGGCGGAGTCGCTGTTGTCGAGGTTAACGATGGGCTTCAGCAAATCCACCCGGTCGCCCCACACCTCGTTGGCGAGATCCGCCTGCCGCGCCATCATCCAGTTGACGTTGCCCACCAGGGTATTGATTTCGCCGTTGTGCCCCAGCAACCGCATGGGGTGCGCCAGGGGCCACTTGGGCATGGTGTTGGTGCTAAAGCGACGGTGATACACCGCAAAGGCGCTAACAAAGGCGGGGTTGGTCAGGTCGCTGTAGAAGCTGGCCAGCACCGAGGAGCGCACCATCCCCTTGTATACAATCGTGCGGCAGGAGAAGGAGCAGACGTAGAAATCTCCTAGAGCGGCCACCTGCTCAGCAGGTAGTGTACCGCCTGTTTTCAGTTGGGCAATGGCATGGAGCACCTGCCGCCGCACGAGGTAGAGCTTGCGCTCCAGGTCTTCCCCAGTGGCCGACTCCGAAGCAACAACCAACTGTTCAATATGGGGCTGGAACTGCTTGGCCAAAGCGCCCAAAACATCGGGATTAACGGGCACCTGCCGCCAGCCTACGAGCGTGAAACCTTCGTCTTTAATGACGCGCTCGAAGGCATCACGAACCAGGGCCGCTGCGGCCTCATGCTGGGGCAAAAAGATCATGCTCACGCCCGTTTGTGCGGGATTGAGGGCCGATTTACCAGACGCCGCTGCCCAATCCTGCAAAATTGCCCAGGGAATGGCCGTCATCACCCCAGCGCCATCGCCGGAATCTTGATCCGCACAACAGCCGCCTCGGTGTTCCATGCAGTCCAACGCCGCCAAGGCTCTGGAAACGAGGTCGTGGCTGGCGCGATTCTGCTGATCGGCCAAAAAGCCAACGCCGCAAGCATCCCGCTCTTCTACGATGGACTTTGGCCCCCAGTTGGGCCAAGGAGCAGAGGATTGAGGCAGCGAGGGATGCGAGTGGTTCACAGGTGTATGTCCCATGGGATAGCAGGTTAACAAGCGAGGGGTTAAGGCTGAAGCAAGCGGTCAAAGAATGAGCCAATCCATCAAAGAATTGGCTAAATCATGGTCGAAACCTTGGACAATTTAAGAAGCCTCACAAGGCCGAGGCGGTGATGTCATAGAGGCAAGGCAGGATCCGTATGATAAACCATCCAGCCCCGGCACCTAAACCGCTGTAACACCGTCCTGTTGAGTTAGGAGAAGTGGAGCCGAACAGATCACACCACTCTGCCTGTAACTTACATAGTTTACAGACTTTATCAGTAGTTTACAGACCTTAGCATCTCCTTGGGTCAAGGTTCGATAATGGATTGACCCGCCCCGCCCGATGCCTACCCCTTCCAGCCTTCATCCTATCTTCCAAGAAAGTCGGTTTTCCATGACGCTACTGCCCCGCATCGGCCTCCACGGGCCTCTGTTGACGAGTCTATTCCTTGGCTTGACCGCTCCGGCCATCTTCCACGGTGCGGCTACGGCTGCTGCCCCAGCTTTGGGTGCCGATGCCATGCCCTCCGAAGCGGAGGTGGACTGGGAAATGCCAGCCGCCACGCTAGCCCAGGTTCCGGATTCCTTGGCCCAGGCAGGTGTGGCCACGGGAAATCGGGTCAGCGTCAATGGTATCGGCGTTGCTGTGCCTTGGATGCAGCGGCAGAACCAGATTGGCCTCGCGGACTATGGCCTGACGGATCACTTGGGTATCACGCTGCTGAACAGCAACGACGCCCAGCGCCAGCCCGTGCAGTGGTTCTCCAGTGCCCAAACACCGACCTTCCTGAGTGCCTGGGTGCAGGGAGGCTACCGCTACCTCGACCTCGTGCCGCTGCAAACTAACCATGGCTGGTCGGCCACGGTGCAAGGGCAAACCCTGAACGTGACGGTACCCACCACCCAAATCACCGCCCTGCGATCCGGCAATCAGCCCTGGGGCCAGCGCTGGGTGATTGATGTCTCTGGGCCAACCGTGGCGCAAATTACTGAAACCGCCGGAGCGGCCACCGTCACCCTAGCGGCCACCGCCACCGCCGCCGTGGCCCAATCCGTTGCGCGTCCGCCCAGTGGCCAGACCCCAGCGCAAATTACCCCAGCGGGGCAATCCACCCAAATCACCCTGCCCATCCCCAATGCCAACGCCCGCCCGGTGTTGTTTACCCTCACCAATCCCCATCGGGTGGTAGTAGATATTCGCACCGACCACCTCCGACCCGTGGATATTCTCTGGGCACCGGGTCTGCGCTGGCGGCAACAGTACTTTATGGCAGGCAACAAAGCCCTGCCTGTCTACTGGCTCCAGCTCAGCCATCGGGAGGCCCAAACTGCCCTGCGCCCGATTTGGACAGATCCCACCACTGCGACGGGAACCGCTCCCCTGCAAACCATGGCCCAGCGCTGGCAGGCGGCAGCCGCCATCAACGCCGGATTTTTTAACCGCAACAATCAGTACCCCCTGGGGGCCGTCCGCTACAACAACGACTGGATCTCTGGCCCCATCCTCGGTCGTGGGGTGGTGGGCTGGGGCAATGGCCAGGTGCAGATGGATCGCCTCGCCCTGCGGCAAACCCTGCGGACGGGCAACGGCCAAACCTTCCCCATCCAGGCCGTCAACAGCGGCTACGTGCAAGCGGGCATGGGCCTCTACACCCCCGCCTGGGGCAGCACCTATCGCCCGATTACCGAGGCAGAACGGATTGTGACGGTGCGGAATCAGCAGGTCGTGGGTCAACAATCGGTGACAGGTGATGGGAGCGTCCCCATTCCCCCAGACGGCTATATTCTTGCCCTCCGCGCCTACGATACCCCTGCCCCCGTGCTAGTTTCTGGTACCGCCGTCACTATTCAATCTGACTTCCTCCCCGCCAGCCTCGCGCCCTTCCCCCACATCGTCGGCGGTGGCCCATTGTTGATCCGCAACCGTGGCATTGTTCTAGATGCTGCCTTAGAGCAATTCGGCAGCGCCTTTGCCAGCCAAGCCGCCCCCCGCAGCGCCATCGGCTACACCGCCAATGGAGACATCCTGCTTGTCGCCATCCACAACAGCCCCACGGGCGCTGGCCCCACCCTGGCGGAAACGGCTCAAGTCATGGCCCAACTGGGTAGTATCGATGCCCTCAATCTGGATGGGGGCAGTTCCGCCAGTCTCTACCTAGGCGGACGCTTGATTAACCGCCATCCGCGCACCGCCGCCCGCGTGAACAACGGCATTGGCCTATTTCTGCCCTGATGAAAACTCAACGGCCTGCAACGCGGTCAGCCCTTCCTATGGCGTCATGCTCAAGGGATGCCCCACCCCTGCCGATTGCTTTAACCAGTTGAAGAGTCAGTATAGTTTCGGGGCTTCTCTGGTTTGTCCCCTTGCGTCCCGAAACTGGCTTGCTAAACTAGGCTGCAAGTATGGGGGATTTCCCTGATGGCTAGTGGCCCATCTCTATGGGTTGGCCACAGCCTCGTAAGGCTCCTTCCGTAGTGCTGACGATCGCTTCCGCCGCCTGTCGTGCAACTACCGCTGTAGCCAGCCGCTTATTTCAGTGAATATGCGGAGTTCGTATTCTATCAACATGGGAACCTTATCTTAAGGCCCCATCCAGGCTAAGCCTACCGCTGTAAGCCCACCGCCGTAGCCCTATTGAAACCGTTACCTCATTCATCGCTAGGAGACCCTACCATCATGCCTAAGCTAGAACAATCCACCGCGTCAGCCACCCTCACCAACGGCAATGGCCAGGGAAAAGAGAAAGAGGTTGCCGAAACTGGTATGCGTCCCTGGGGTTCCTATACCGTGCTAGAGGAGGGGAGGGGCTACAAAATTAAGCGCATTGAAGTGAAACCCGGTCATCGCCTCAGCTTGCAGCTCCACCACCACCGCAGCGAACACTGGATTGTGGTGTCTGGCACCGCCAAAGTGACCTGTGCCGACAAGGAAATCCTCCTGTCTACGAACCAATCCACCTACGTGCCTCCCTGCACCCAGCACCGTCTCGAAAACGTCGGCGTCCTTCCCCTAGTGCTGATTGAAGTGCAAAACGGCGAATATCTGGGCGAAGATGACATCGTCCGCTTCCAAGATGACTATGCCCGCACGGGCGACAAGGCCAAGTAGGCGGTTGATAGAATCCCGCTTCGCAGAGATCCCCTGGGGGGCTCCTCGCCTCAGAACATCATGCCGACAGAGTGAATATCTGTCGGCATTTTTGGCATGATCAAGCGAGATAGGCTGCACGACTGCTGCACCGCTCAGGGCTCGCCCGTGGATGCCCGAGGCCGACGTGATAGGCTGAGAGTCGGCCCGGTTTAGGCCATCTAATCCTAGTTTGCCCGTCACCATGATTCACCTGCGCCCCGCCGCTGCCCAAGAAATTCAGCGCCTTTTGCAGTCGTCTTCCCATCATCACGGCCTGAGAATTCATCTCCAGCCCAGCGACTGTGCCGAGTGGAGCTACGACCTCAGCCCAGCCCAGGGGGTGAATCCTGACGACACGACCTTTCAAGTCGGCGCTCTCCAAATCGTCATGGCTGAATCGATGAGGCCACTCCTTAACGACCTCACCATTGACTACGCTGAGGATTTGATGGGGGGGGGCTTTCGCTTCATTAACCCCCAAGCCCGCCAAACCTGCGGCTGCGGCAACGCGTTTTCTGTGACCACCACCGCTGCAACGGTCGAAGACTGTCATGCCGTGGCTGAGACGGCTCACTAGGCGGATCCTAGGCGGATGGGTGTCCGCCAATGTAGGGGCATTGTCAACGGAGATAAACCCAAATTGACGAAAGCGTCTCCACAATGATACGCTAGACCCTTGTGAAAACTTTTGAATCACTAGCCATACTGTAGCGTCTAGAGCACCTGATCTATGCCCACGATTCAGCAACTCATCCGGAGTGAGCGTCAGAAAACCGAGAAAAAGACGAAGTCTCCTGCCCTAAAAAGCTGCCCCCAGCGTCGTGGGGTATGTACCCGTGTCTACACCACCACCCCCAAAAAGCCCAACTCTGCTCTCCGTAAAGTTGCGCGGGTGCGTCTTACCTCTGGTTTTGAAGTCACTGCTTACATCCCTGGTATTGGACACAACCTGCAAGAGCACTCCGTCGTGATGATCCGGGGCGGTCGGGTTAAGGATTTGCCTGGTGTCCGCTATCACATCATTCGCGGCACCCTAGACACCGCTGGCGTGAAGGATCGTCGTCAAGGACGCTCCAAGTACGGCGCGAAGCGTCCCAAGTCCTAGACTCAAGGTGCTGGCTTTCGGCGATGGTGTGGCTAGTTGCAGCGGTACATCGTGTCTGGAAAGCAAATATTGGTCTTCGACAGCGGGTTCGCTGCTCCCATTTTTCGGGGAGTGCCCTGCTTGCTACGGTGGCCTCCCCCTCATTTCTTTGATCATTACGTTCTACAGACCTCGGAAGATAAGTTATGTCCCGTCGTACCGTTGTTCAAAAGCGTCCCATCCCTCCCGATTCCGTTTACAACAGTCGCCTCATTACCATGATGAGCCGTCGGCTGATGACTAGCGGCAAGCGCTCTCTGGCCGATCGCATTGTCTACGATGCCTTCAACATCATCAAAGAACGCAGCGGTGGCGATCCCCTCGAAGTATTCGAGCGGGCTGTTCGCAACACCACACCCCTCGTGGAAGTGAAGGCTCGTCGGGTCGGTGGTGCCACCTATCAGGTGCCTATGGAAGTGCGCCCTGAGCGGGGTGTGGCCCTGTCCCTGCGCTGGTTGACCCAGTTTTCTCGCCAGCGTTCCGGTAAGTCCATGGCCATCAAGCTGGCCAACGAACTGATGGATGCCGCCAACGAAACGGGCGGTGCTGTGCGTAAGCGGGAAGAAACCCACCGCATGGCCGAAGCGAACAAGGCCTTTGCCCACTATCGCTACTAGATTGTTGACGATGCCCCATTGCTGGGAAGTTTGGGTAAAGCCTAAGACCAGCAATGGGTCTCACTTCATGAAGCATTGGGTCTATTTTGATAGGCCGAAAACAGTTCGGTTAATGGACTAGCTCCATTGGGATCAGGAGGTAGCTGTGGCACGGACAACGCCCCTAGAGCGGGTTAGAAATATCGGGATTGCCGCTCACATTGACGCGGGTAAGACCACCACAACGGAACGCATTCTCTACTACTCTGGGATCGTTCATAAAATTGGTGAAGTCCACGAAGGCACCGCCGTCACTGACTGGATGGAGCAGGAGCGGGAGCGCGGCATCACCATTACCGCTGCGGCCATCACCACCAGTTGGCGGGATCACCAAATCAATATCATTGACACCCCTGGCCACGTCGATTTCACCATCGAAGTTGAGCGCTCCATGCGGGTGCTGGACGGCGTTATCGCTGTTTTCTGCTCGGTTGGCGGGGTGCAACCTCAATCTGAAACCGTTTGGCGACAAGCCAATCGGTACAATGTGCCGCGCATTGCCTTCGTCAACAAAATGGATCGGACGGGGGCCAACTTCTTCAGGGTTTATCAGCAGCTTCGTGACCGTCTGGGGGCCAATGCCGTTCCGGTGCAAATTCCCATTGGCGCGGAAGGCAACTTTCAGGGCGTCATCGATCTCGTGGCTATGCGAGCTCTGATCTACCACGACGATCTGGGAAAGAACGTCGAAGAGACGGAGATTCCTGCCGAGGTTCAAGATCTAGCGGAAGAGTACCGCACCAAACTATTAGAGGCCGTGGCCGAAACCAGCGATGACCTCATGGAGAAGTACCTGGAAGGGGAAGACCTCACAACGGCGGAAATCATCGCCGCCCTGCGCCAGGGCACTACTAATCAGGGGATGGTACCTGTCCTCTGTGGTTCTGCCTTCAAAAACCGAGGCATTCAACGGCTTTTGGATGCCGTGGTAGATTACCTGCCTGCTCCCATCGATGTCCCTGCGATCCAGGGTCTATTGCCCGATGGCAGCACTGCCGAGCGCCATGCCAAGGATGAGGATCCCCTAGCGGCATTGGCCTTCAAAATTATGGCTGATCCCTACGGTCGCCTCACCTTTGTGCGGGTCTACTCCGGGGTTTTGAAAAAAGGCAGCTACATCTACAACGCCACTAAGGACAAAAAGGAGCGCATATCACGACTTATCGTGCTTAAAGCCGATGATCGGATTGAAGTAGATGAGCTACGGGCTGGAGATTTGGGAGCCGCCATTGGCCTCAAGGAAACTTTTACGGGCGACACCATCTGCGAACCAGAACATCCCATTATCCTAGAATCTTTGTTTGTACCGGAACCCGTCATTTCAGTGGCGGTAGAACCCAAGACTAAACAGGACATGGATAAGCTGGCTAAGGCGCTGCAATCTCTGTCGGAGGAAGATCCCACCTTCCGAGTCAGCACCGATCCGGAAACTAACCAAACCGTGATTGCGGGCATGGGAGAACTGCACCTAGATATTCTCGTAGACCGCATGCTGCGGGAATTTAAGGTGGAAGCCAACATCGGCGCACCCCAGGTCGCCTACCGTGAAACCATCCGCCAGCCCACTAAAGCCGAGGGCCGCTTCATCCGCCAAAGCGGCGGAAAAGGGCAGTATGGCCACGTGGTGGTGGAAGTCGAGCCTGCGGAAGAGGGCAGCGGTTTTGAGTTTGTGTCTAAAATTGTAGGGGGGACAATTCCAAAAGAATACATCCCTTCTGCCGAACAAGGCATGAAAGAAGCCTGCGAATCTGGTATCCTAGCTGGGTATCCTGTGATCGATTTAAAGGTTACACTAACCGATGGGTCTTACCATGAGGTAGATTCTTCGGAAATGGCCTTTAAGATCGCCGGGTCAATGGCGATGAAAGAAGCCGTCATGAAGGCGTCTCCCGTCCTTCTTGAGCCCATTATGAAGGTCGAGGTTGAAGTTCCGGAAGACTTTCTGGGTGATGTCATGGGAGACTTGAACTCCCGACGTGGTCACATCGAGGGTATGGGGTCTGAGGCTAGTATTGCAAAGGTTACTGCCGAAGTTCCCTTAGCTGAGATGTTTGGTTATGCTACCGACATCCGCTCAAAAACGCAGGGTCGGGGCATTTTTTCGATGGAATTTAGCCATTATGGCGAGGTTCCTCGGAATGTGGCTGAAGCCATTATCTCGAAAAACAGTGGGAACGCTTAGAAAAAGAAAGGACACGTAACGTAAATGGCACGCGAAAAGTTTGAACGGACTAAACCGCACGTTAACATTGGCACCATCGGCCACGTTGACCATGGCAAAACCACCCTCACGGCGGCAATCACCATGGCTCTAGCGGCGGCTGGTTCTGCTAAAGCTCGCAAGTACGATGAGATTGATGCCGCCCCCGAGGAAAAAGCTCGTGGGATTACCATCAACACCGCCCACGTGGAGTATGAAACGGCAACCCGTCACTATGCCCACGTAGATTGCCCCGGTCACGCTGACTACGTGAAGAACATGATCACCGGTGCGGCCCAGATGGACGGTGCTATCCTGGTGTGCTCTGCGGCTGATGGCCCCATGCCCCAAACCCGGGAGCACATCCTCCTAGCCCGTCAGGTGGGTGTACCTAGCCTGGTGGTGTTCCTCAACAAGCAGGACATGGTGGACGATGAAGAACTGCTGGAACTGGTAGAGCTGGAAGTGCGCGAACTGCTCAGCTCCTATGAGTTCCCTGGCGATGATCTGCCCATCACCTCTGGCTCTGCGCTGCAAGCGGTGGAAGCTCTGACCGCGAACCCCAGCATCAAGCGCGGTGAAGACAAGTGGGTGGACAAAATCCTGGCCCTGATGGACTCCGTAGACGAGTACATCCCCACCCCCGAGCGCGATGTCGATAAGCCCTTCCTGATGGCGGTTGAAGACGTCTTCTCCATCACCGGTCGGGGTACCGTGGCAACCGGACGGATCGAGCGCGGGGTGGTCAAGGTTGGCGATGTGGTTGAACTGGTGGGTATCCGCGACACTCGCAACACGACGGTCACGGGGATCGAAATGTTCAAGAAGAGCCTCGACCAAGGCCAAGCCGGTGATAACGCTGGCCTGCTGCTGCGGGGTATCCAGAAGGAAGATGTGGAGCGGGGCATGGTGCTAGCCAAGCCCGGCAGCATTACTCCCCACACCGAGTTCGAGGGAGAAGTCTACATCTTGGCTGAAAAAGAAGGCGGACGTAAGACTCCCTTCTTCCCTGGCTACAAGCCCCAGTTCTACGTGCGTACAACCGACGTAACTGGCAGCATCAAAGCGTTTACCTCCGATGACGGTGGTGCCGCTGAAATGGTGATGCCCGGTGATCGCATCAAGATGACCGTAGAGCTGATCAACCCCGTTGCTATTGAGCCCAACATGCGCTTTGCTATTCGCGAAGGTGGCCGCACCGTGGGCGCTGGTGTTGTGTCCAAAATCATCAAGTAGGCCCTAGGGCTCTACCGTTGAAAGGCAAGGGCAGGTATATCTCCCTGTCCTTGCTTTTTCTGATTTCTCTTTTTGTTGAACCTTGACAATTTAATTGGAGTTAGCCCTATGGCCACTATTCAACAGCAGAAAATTCGCATTCGCCTAAAAGCCTTTGACCGCAGATTGCTCGATACCTCCTGCGAAAAAATTGTAGACACCGCCAACCGCACTAACGCTACGGCTGTTGGCCCTATTCCCCTTCCGACAAAGCGTCGTATTTACTGCGTGCTTCGTTCGCCCCACGTGGATAAAGATTCTCGCGAGCATTTTGAAAGCCGCACCCACCGCCGCATCATCGATATTTACCAGCCTTCTTCTAAAACCATTGACGCGCTGATGAAGCTGGATTTGCCCGCCGGAGTTGATATTGAAGTGAAGCTGTAGATCCTGCCTCTGCTTCTCAAGCCTAGAAACTGGGCGGCAAGGACACATTGAAGCCCAGTTCTAGCTATCAGAATCTCATGTATGAATCATCCCTTGGTTTTCCTAGAAGCCTGTTTCTGGGGGCAAAGGGTGTCGCCTATCCATGAACTTCTCCTCAGTCAACTTGATTTTATGGCCTAGTCATGGGCACTGACCGGGGCTTGGAAAACGCTCTCCCTCGAGGAGTCGCATTCCCTTGGGAAGTTAAGCTAAAATGTGGGAAATGTATATTACGAAGTGTTGCGATGCGGTGGCGCTGCATCGGGCGACGCTAAGTAGGGAGGCATTGTGATCCATAGGGGCGTTCATGGCATTCTCTGAATCAATTTCAGTTCGAGAGCTACCACTATTTCCGCTACCAGAACTAGTGCTGTTTCCAGGACGGCATCTGCCCCTGCATATTTTTGAGTTTCGCTATCGGATCATGATGAATACGCTGCTCCAGGGGGATCGGCGGTTCGGTGTACTGATGCTGGATCCAACTACTGGGGAGCCTGCCCAGGTGGGTTGCTGCGCCGAGATTTTGCATTACCAGCGCCTACCCGATGATCGCATGAAAATCTTGACGATTGGGCAGCAGCGCTTCCGTGTGTTGAACTATGTTCGAGAAAAGCCCTACCGGGTTGGGCTTGTAGAATGGCTTGAGGATAAGCCAACCGATCAGAATTTGGCTCCCTTGGCTTCAGAAGTAGATCGCCTGCTCCGGGACGTTGTACGTCTGTCGGCGAAGTTAACCAGCCAAGACCTTGAGATTCCTGACAACATTCCAACCCTGCCCCGCGAACTCTCCTATTGGGTAGCGAGCAACCTCTACGGGGTGGCTTTAGAGCAGCAGTCTTTGCTGGAAATGGATGACACAGAGGCTCGACTAGAACGAGAAGCCGAGATTTTGACCTCCACGCGCAATCACCTGGCGGCTCGTACGGCCCTAAAAGAAGTCTTGGAGTGATAGTCACGGGTCGGGGGCTGTGCTCCGTCGTCCCTGTTCGGAACGTGGCATGATGAACAGGTGTTTGTGACCCGCAACCTTAGGGCGTCGCTCTTGGGCCTACTTCCCCCGATAGCAGGGGATGGGTTTTAGCGTTGCTAACCGGAGGATTTTGCCGTTGATGCCCCCTGAGCCCCCCCAAGATTCTGAGCGTCAAGCTTCTGATCCTAACCAAGCGTTTTTTCGGACGGATCACCTGACGGAGGAATTGCGGACGCGCACGGTTCGCAGCAGTGCCGTCACCATTTCTGCCCAGGGGTTGAAGTTTGTCATCACCATGGGGTCTACGGTCATTTTGGCCCGTCTGCTGTCTCCCGATGACTACGGCCTAATTGGCATGGTGACGGTGGTGACGGGGTTTGTTCAGCTTTTCAAAGATTTAGGGTTAGCCGAGGCCACGATCCAGCAGGAGGAGATTACCCATCGCCAGGTGAGTACCCTGTTTTGGATCAATGTGGGGTTTAGCTTGGGCATTGCCCTTGTGGTGGCGCTGCTGGCTCCGGTGGTCGCCTGGTTTTACCGAGAGCCCCGCCTGATTTCGATTACCTTAGTCCTAGCGACAACCTTTATCTTTAGCGGGTTAGCGGTACAGCACCAAGCCCTGCTGCGGCGGCAAATGGCCTTTGCGGTACTGGCCAAAATCGAAATCGCGGCCTTGCTGGTGGGGGTACTGATTGCCCAGGGGACGGCTTTCTATGGGGCGGGCTATTGGGCGCTGGTTTATATGCAGTTGGCCAGTGCCCTAGTCTATGTACTGGGGGCTTGGCTAGCCTGCCGCTGGAAACCCGGTGTCCCTCGCTGGACGCCAGACCTATGGCCGATGCTGAGTTTTGGCGGCAACCTCACCGGGTTTCGTGGCTTGAACTATTTTTCCCGCAATTTTGACAATGTCCTGATTGGTCGGGTGTGGGGAGCAGGGGAGTTGGGCCTCTACAGCAAGGCATACCAACTGCTGCTGTTGCCCATCAACCAGATTAACGGCCCGGTGTATAGCGTGGTGCTGTCAACCCTGAGTCGGTTGCAGCAGGATCCAGAACGCTACCGCCGGGTTTACTTTAAGGCGGTGTTGGGCATCACCACCCTAGGGATGCCCCTAGTGGCCTTTCTGTTTGCCACGGCAGAACAGGTGATTGAGCTCTTGCTAGGGCAAACCTGGATGGGGGTGGTGCCCATTTTCCAGTTCCTCATGCCTGCGGCCTTTGTGGCCACCTTTACCATTTCCATGGGTTGGGTCTACCAATCCCTAGGGCGAGTGGATCGTCAGTTTCGCTGGGGTATTTTTTCCTCTGGCATCAACGTCATCACTTTTCTGGTGAGTGTGCGCTGGGGGGCGGTGGGGGTGGCTGCGGCCTACGGTGTCCTCCAGCCGATTTTGCTGGCGATTGAGGTGGTCTACTGTTATCGAGGCACCCACCTCAGCCCGGTGGAATTGCTGCAAACTTTGGCGAAACCGGGTTTTGCCGCCTTGGGCGCGGCGGCTCTGCTGGTCGGTTTCAACCGTTCGGTTGCGCTACCCCTTCCCCCCTGGCTGAATTTAGGGCTAGAGGCTCTGCTCTACGGTGGCCTATATTTGGCCCTGTGGCTGACGATTCCGGGCGGGAGAAAAACCCTGGTGGAGCTCCTCCAAGTCACCCAAGACCTTAAACGCAAGCCCTAATAAATCCTGCCCTCTGCAACGAAGCACCATGGTGAACGAGACCCATCCGTTGATTTCCGTCATCATTCCTGTGTTTAACGACGCGGATTGTCTGAAGCCTTGCCTGCAAGCGCTGGCGCAACAGACCTATCCCCAGGATCGCTACGAGGTGATTGTGGTGGACAACAGCCCCACGCCGGATCCCAACCTGCCCCCATTGGCGGCACAATTTCCGTGGGTTGTGCTGGCCCATGAGCCGCAGCGGGGTTCCTATGCGGCGCGTAACCATGGTCTAGGGTTGGCGAAGGGCTCGATTATCGCCTTTACCGATGCCGATTGTCTCCCAGCGGCTACCTGGCTAGAGCGAGGGGCAGACTGGCTTCGTCGCCATCCCGACTGCGGCTTTGTGGCCGGACAGATTCGCTTTTTCTTCCAAAATCCTGACGCCCCCACGGCAGCTGAACTCTACGACAGTCGCCATTTTCTCCAGCAAAAAACCTACGCCGAGGAATACCACTTTGGGGCCACCGCCAACCTGTTCACCTTCAAATCCCGGTTTGAGGCCGTTGGGTTGTTCAACAGCCGCCTCTATTCTGGCGGAGATCGGGAGTGGGGAGAACGGGTGTTTGCCGCTGGCTATCCCTCGCTCTACGCTGATGATGTGGTGATTGATCATCCCGCCCGCCATAGCTTTGGCGAGTTGCGCCGTAAGGTTCTGCGCGTCACCGTCGGCGATCACGAGTTGAGCCAGACCAACGATCAAGCCCTGACGGCCTTTTTGGCGGGGGTGCTGCCAGAGTTCAAGCCCTCCCTGCGCTATGCCGTCGCTTGTATGAAAGACCCGACCATCCCCGGCTGGCGACGTAAGTTGGATTGCTATGTCACGTATCTTGCCCTGCGCTACCTCAAGGCGGGTAAGCGTCTTCAGCTTTACTTCAGCCACCGTTGGTCGTAATTTTTCAGCGCCAAACTTTGGCAAGATGCCTAGCGCATCAGTGGATCTCCATCAAGACACTCCATCAAAGCACTCTATCAAGGTGCTGACAGCGTGCGGCGATGTTTGGCCTTGGCTTCAGAGAGGCTGCTGTTCACCATCACCAGGTCGTAGCTGCCAAAATCCATCAGTTGCTCCGTGCATTGGGCAAGTTCTTGAATAGCTTGGAGCGTTTTGTCTTGGTGACAGTCGGCTTCTAGATCAGCGAAAAAGAGGTAGTCGCCCAACGCCCGTTTGGCCGGACGGGACTCGATGCGGCTGAGGTTGATGGCATGGTGAGAAAAAACTTGCAGGGGCTTCAGCAAAGCCCCTGGAGCATTGACGGGTAGGGTGAAGGCCAGGGAAGTATAGGTGCCGCTGGCGGGGGCAACGATGCTATCCGGTGGGCCGAGCACCCAGAACTTGGTGCAGTTGTCGGCGAGATCGTTGATGTCGTGGGCGAGGATGGGCAGGTCGTAGAGTTCGGCGGCCCATTCCGAGGCGATGGCGGCGATGATGGGATTATCAGCTAAATGCTGAAGGGCTTCGGTGGTGGAACTGGTGGGGACGAGGGTGGCCTGGGGCACCTGTTGTTCTAGCCAGTTTTGGCACTGAGACAGGGCTTGGGGGTGGGAATAGACGGTCTGAATGTGGTCTAAGCCAGAGGCGTAGGACAGAAAGCCGTGGCGGATGGGCATCACCAAAGCACGGTGAACCCGCAGCATCTCTAGCCGCCAAAGGGTATCGAGGGTGGTGGTGACGCCGCCTTCAATGGAGTTTTCTACCGGAACAATGGTGAGCGTGGTTTCCCCGGTGGCCGTGGCCTGCATAGCTTTGGGGATGCTGGGAAAGGCCCGCAACGTCACCGATTCCTGGCGCTGCTGTTCGAGTTCGAGGCTGTAGGCCAGGGCGGCAAGCTGAGAGTAGGTGCCTTCGGGGCCGAGGTAGGCAAGGGTGAGCGTCATAGGCGGCAAAAAGGGGTGGGGCAGGGCGAGGGGATCTCGCCCCTACAGGGGGCTGGGTGGGCCATTGGGATTATCGCATTAGGAGAGGCGGGGTTTGAATTTCCGCAAACGCAGGGCGTTGCTGACCACGGATACCGAGCTAAAGGCCATGGCCACCCCGGCAATGATCGGGTTCAGCAGCCAGCCCACCAGGGGATAGAGCACCCCCGCTGCAATGGGAATGCCCAGCACGTTGTAGATGAAGGCGAAGAACAGGTTTTGGCGAATGTTCCGCAGGGTGGCCCGCGAAAGCTGAATGGCGGTGACGATGCCGTGGAGGTCGCCGGAGATCAGGGTGATGTCGCTGGCAGCAATGGCCACATCGGTTCCGGTGCCGATGGCCATGCCCACATCGGCCTGGGCCAGGGCGGGGGCGTCGTTGATGCCGTCGCCCACCATGGCCACGATTTTCTGTTCCCGCTGCAAGTCCTGGATCACCGAGGCTTTTTGGTCAGGACGTACCTCGGCGATGACGCGGGTAATCCCGACCTCCTGGGCGATGGCTTCGGCGGTGCGGCGGTTGTCTCCGGTCAGCATCACTACTTCCAAACCCATCCGCTGCAACAGGCTGATGGCGTGGACGGAGGAGGGCTTCACCGCATCGGCGATGGCCAAGATTGCCTCCACCTGGCCATCCACCGCCAGCCAAACCACCGTGCGCCCCTGGGATTCCAGCCGTTCCCAATCCTCCTGAAGCGCCTCCGTGGCGATGCCCAATTCCCGCAGCCAGCGATGGGTGCCGATCTGTACCCAATGGCCCTCCACCGAACCCTGGACACCGCTTCCGGCCATGGCTTCAAAGTCTTGGGCCTCGGTCAGCCGGACTTGCTGGGATTCGGCATAGGCTACCACTGCTTCAGCTAGGGGATGTTCGGAAGACTGCTCTACGGACGCCGCCAGCCGCAGTAGCGCTAGTTCGTTGCCGTTAGCCGTACCGCGTACCGTCACATAATCCGTCACCGTGGGTTTGCCCTGGGTGATGGTTCCGGTTTTATCCAGCACGATGGTCTGAATGCGGTGGGCTAACTCCAAACTGTCGGCCCCTTTGATCAAAATGCCGTGTTCCGCCCCCTTGCCCGTGCCCACCATAATCGAGGTCGGCGTGGCCAAACCCAAAGCACAGGGGCAGGCGATAATCAGTACGCCCACGGTGGTGGTCAGCGCCATGGTGAGATCGCCCGTGGCCAGCAGCCACACCGCCAGGGTCAGCCCCGCAATGGCCATCACCACAGGCACAAACCAGGCCGTCACCCGGTCGGCCACCCGCTGAATGGGAGCCTTCGACCCCTGGGCCTGTTGTACCAGGGTGACAATCTGCGCCAGGAAGGTATCCTTGCCGACACGGGTGGCCCGAAACTTGAAGCTACCCGTCTTGTTGAGGGTGGCCCCAATCACCTCATCGCCCACGCCCTTTTGCACCGGGACGCTTTCCCCCGTCACCATCGACTCATCCAGGGTGGAACTGCCCTCCAAAATTTCGCCATCCACGGGAATTTTTTCCCCCGGACGCACCACCACCACATCCCCCAGCATCACCTCGGTAATGGGGATATCCAGCGTTTGGCCCCCGCGCACCACCCGCGCCGTCTTCGGTTGCAGGCCAATCAGGTTGCGAATCGCCTCGGAGGTCTGGCCCTTGGCCCGATTTTCCAGCAGATTCCCCAGCAAAATCATGGCGATGATCACCGCCGCCACCTCAAAGTAGACCTCCACCATGTCGCCGTGGCCGTGGAATTGCTGAGGGAACAGCATTACCACCACCGAGTAGAGGTAGGCGGCTCCGGTGCCCACGGCCACCAGGGTATCCATTGTGGCGGTACGACGCTTCAGGGCTTTCCAGGCGTTGATAAAAAACGCCTGCCCCGCCCACACCATCACCGGAGTGGTTAGCACAAACTGAAACCAAGGCGCATGGAGCCACGCCGGAATGAAGGGCATGGGAATTCCCGTCATCATCGGCAGGGAACCGACGATTAAAATCGCCCCGATCACCAGGCTAAATACCGCCTTCCGCATCAGGTGCCGTCGCTCGGTGTCCCGCTCCCGACGGTCGGCCTCGTCGTCAAAATCCAGCACGTTGTCGTTGAGGGGTTGGGCACCATAGCCCGCTGCTTCCACCGCCGCCTGAATATCGGCAACGCTGACGGCTTGGGCATTGTAGGTGACAGAGGCTTGCTCCGCCCCAAAGTTCACGTTGCAGGCTTCCACCCCCGGCACCGCCAAAATCGCACCTTCCACATTGCCCGCACAGGCGGCACAACTCATGCCCCGCAACTTGAAGGTTTGGGTGGTGGATTGGGCGACTTGGGCCGATTGGGTGAGCATGGCGGCTCTCCTAAAACAAGGTTACAAATAGGGACAGGGCTGATATGACTAGGCGACGGTATAGCCAGCCGCCACGATGGCCTCTTTAATCGCAGCTTCCGAGGCGCTGGTGGTCACAGAGACATCCTTCGTTTTGGGATCTGCCGCCACTTCGGCCCCATCATCCACCGCCTTCACCGCCTTGGTCACAGCCTCCACACAGGCGGAACAGGCCAAGTTAGGAACTTTGAAATCCAACGTCATCGCTACACCTCAAGACTAAAACTAGGGGCATGACTGAGACTCACCCGTAGGATGGGCACCGCCCACCGACAGAAAACCAATGTCCCAATCGTGCATACCTCATTGTGAAGCCTACAGCGAACTGTAGGGTCAAGGGGAATGGGAAAATCAAAGCTAGAATGACCATACGGGGACTACATCAGCATCTCCCCTTGGTTCTAGCGCCATGACCACCCAGCCCCAACCCGAACCCACCCTAAGAGACCTGGCTAACAAGCTGGATCAGATCACATTAGATGTCGATAAACTAACCGCCGACGTGGATAAGCGGTTTGATGCCCTCAGCTGCGAGATGGAGCGCTCGAACGATAAGTTTGACGCTTACCAAAAAGGAACCCAGTGGGTGGTGCAGTTGGCCTTTACCCTCATCGCCAGCGCCACCATCACCGTCATTCTGACCTCAGTTTTCAAGTAGGGGCTTCCCCAGAGCTAGGGCGGGGCAGGCGTCCCAATCCGACATGGAGCACGAGCATCGCAACGGCCAGGGGCAACATCAACCAGGGCACAACGCCCAGCCCCCAGGCATTTGCCACCCAGCCCACGCCAGAGGGAATGATCGCCGCGCCCAGGCTGGCGGCACTGCTGGCAAACCCCACGGCAGCGGGCACTTGGCTAGGCGCAACCCGTTTGGGAATCAGCCACATGACGGTGGGAAAAATCACCGCGAGGGCGACGCCCACCAGCGGCAGGCTAAACCAGGGATGCAACCCTTGACCCCAGGTCAGCAGGCCCACCAGCAGCAGGCCGAGGGAAAGGGTGATCAACCTCACCGCGCCCACCCTGGGCAAGAGGATGTTTAACCCAAAGCGGCCTACCGTCAGCCCCAGCCAGTAGAGGCTGACCCCATAGCCTGCCACCAGGGTCGGCGTTTGACGGGCCACGGTTTCCACCATAAAGGCCCAGTGGGTAATGGCCGCTTCCACCCCCACATAGAGGCCCAACAGCAGACCCGTCAGCAGCACCATCGGGGATCGCAGGGCTTGACCGAGGGATTGCAGGGCCGAGGTGTGTTCTTCGGTGGGCGTTCTGCCGAGGCCGGGATAGCGCCGTCCTAACGCCATCAGCACCAGTACCACCAGGCCGCTGACCAACAGGGCTAACATTCCATAGACCTGCCGCCAGGATAGGCCCAGGGCTAACAACGTGGTAGCTAGGGCTGGGCCAGCCAGGGCACCAACGCCATAGAACCCGTGCAGGGCACCGATGCCGTTGGCCCGCTCCGCATCCTGCACCATGTAGGTGTTGATGCCCGCGTCCATCAGGCCAATCCCCAGCCCCAGGAAGATCCCCGCCGCCACCATCAGCCCCCACATCGGCGTTGTGGCATAGATCACAAGGGTTGCCGTTAGCAGGCCAGCCGCCAGCAGCACCATGCGCCCCAGCCCTAGCCTGTGGCTGATCAAACTGCTACCCAAGGCCGCCACTAGGTAGCCGCTAATTTGACTGAGAAACAGCAGCGTCACCGTGGCGGTTGTGAGTTGAAAGGCCGCCAAAATCGACGGCAGCAGCACCCCTAGGCTGGCTTCCACCAGGCCCATGGCAATGAAGGCATAGCAGGCGACAACCACCCCCAGGTGCTTGAGCACCCGCTGAAATCGCAACCGCTGAGCTAGAAACTGGATCGACATAGCCCCTAATCTAGCGCCTCTGGGGTGAGGCTTGGGTGTCGCGGAACACGGCACCTAGGGCGTGTCATCAATTGAGGTAAATTGGAAAGGCTATTGTTAACCTGATATACCCAACCATGACGACCCGCCGCCATGCCCTACGCGACGACCAATGGGAACGCATTCAGGATCTGCTGCCCGGTTCTAAAGGCTGGGTCGGCGTGACCGCCCAGGACAATCGCCGATTTGTGGAGGCGGTGCTGTATCGCTATCGGGCCGGCATCCCCTGGCGAGATTTGCCAGAGCGCTTTGGGCATTATCGCAAAGTCCATACCCGCTTCCGTCGCTGGGCGAAAACCGGAGTCTGGGAACGGCTCTTTCGCGCCTTAGCCAACGATGCCGATAACGAATACCAGATGATTGACAGCACTATCGTCCGCGCCCACCAGCACAGTGCTGGGGCAAAGGGGGGGATGCCAACGCTCAGTGCATCGGTCGCAGCAAAGGCGGATTAAGCACCAAAATCCATGCCACCTGCGATGCTTTGGGAAACCCGACGGGGCTTCATCTGACGCCCGGACAAGCCTGTGACCTCGATGGGGCAGATGTTCTGTTGGCCGATATTCCCACCGACACCGTGCTTGCCGATAAGGGCTATGACGCCGACAAACGGGTGATTGAGCCGCTCGAAGCCCAGGGCAAAACGGCGGTGATTCCGCCCAAACGCAACCGCAAGACACCCCGGGAGTATGACCGAGACTTGTACAAGGCCCGTCACCTGATTGAGAATTTCTTTGCCAAACTCAAACAATACCGAGCC
The DNA here is from genome assembly GCF_016403105.1 of Leptolyngbya sp. BL0902. Taxonomy (NCBI): domain Bacteria; kingdom Bacillati; phylum Cyanobacteriota; class Cyanophyceae; order Leptolyngbyales; family Leptolyngbyaceae; genus Leptolyngbya; species Leptolyngbya sp. BL0902. The sequence goes on along the minus strand of NZ_CP046155.1, from coordinate 3,290,939 downwards.
ATTGCCACCCGCTATGACAAGCTGGCCGAGACCTTTCTCAGCGCCATTTACATGGCGGCTTGCGTCATCTGGCTTATTTGATGACACGCCCTAGGACTCAGCCACCGCCCCGATCTGACCCGTGACGGTGACGATGGCTTCCGTGATGCGGCGCAGTTGATCCGGCTCGATGATGTAGGGCGGCATGGTGTAGATCAGCCGCCCAAAGGGCCGCAGCCACACACCCTGCTGCACAAACTGAGGCTGCACCACCGCCATATCCACGGGCTGATGCAGTTCCACCACGCCAATCGCCCCCAACACCCGCACATCTTTCACGGCGGGGAAATCCCGACAAGGGGCCAACTCCTGCCGCAGTTGGGCTTCGATGCGGTGAACCTGCCCCACCCAGTCGCCGCTGTCTAGAATTTCCAAACTCGCCAAGGCCACCGCACAGGCCAGGGGATTAGCCATAAAGGTTGGCCCATGCATAAAAACCCCCGCCTCGCCCTGGGCAAAGGTTTGGCTAATTTCCGTCGTCGCCAGGGTAGCTGCGAGGGACATGAAGCCCCCCGTCAGCGCCTTGCCCATACACATCAAATCGGGGGCTACCTGGGCATAATCACAAGCAAAACCCTTGCCCGTGCGGCCAAAGCCCGTGGCAATTTCGTCCAAAATCAGCAGCACCCCGTACTGATCGCACAATTCCCGCGCCCGTTTCACGTATTGCGGACTGTAGAACCGCATTCCCCCCGCCCCCTGCACCACGGGTTCAAAAATCGCCGCCGCCAGATTTTGGTGATGGGTTTCTAGAATCGTGGCAAAACTAGCAATATCCGCCTCCTGCCAGTCGCCATCGAAGGGAATTTGGGGCGCATCGGCAAAATATTGCTCCACCAAACTGTTGCGGAATAAATGATGCATTCCGTTCACCGGATCGCACACCGCCATGGCCGCAAAGGTATCGCCGTGGTAGCCGTTGCGAATGGTCAAAAAATGCTGCTTCTGTGGCTGGCCTTTGTTGTGCCAATACTGGATGGCCATCTTCATCGCCACCTCCACCGCCACCGAGCCCGAATCGCAGAAAAACACATGCTGAAGCGGGGCCGGAGTTAGTGCCACCAGTTTTTGCGCCAACTGAACGGCGGGCTGATGGGTCAATCCGCCAAACATCACATGGCTCATGCGCCCCATCTGGTCAATCGCCGCCTGATTTAACGCGGGATGGTTATACCCATGAATGCACGTCCACCAGGAAGACATGCCATCCACCAATCGCTCCCCGGTTTCGAGTTCTAGGTAAACGCCCTGGGCCGAACGCACCGGGAAAGTCGGCCCCGTATTGGGCATGGGCGCGTAGGGATGCCACACATGCTGACGATCCAACGCCATCAGGCGATCCGTAGGCAAAAATTCCATAGCTGTTGGGGATGAACTGAGGGCAACACAATTCAGGTAAACCCAACTATAGGCTTCATTCGCCTCCCTGTGACCCACGACAACGTGAGCCATGACCCCATGACGGCCTCTAGGACGAACTGACTATTCCCCAGTCCAGGGGCGCGAATCCTTAGCTTGCCGTGGGTTACGCTTTGCTAATCTAGCCCTCGGTAGCTACCCCTGGATTGGGCAAATGCGTCAAAATCGGGACAGGTGGGCGGATGGGTCTGCCCTAGGTTCAGGATGAGGGATGGAGTATGTCTCGGTTGCTGGTGACGCAATATCAGACCGAAGTGGAGCAAATCATTCGCTACGGTGGCTCTCGCAAGGAAACCAGTATTCGGGGTGCCTTTGAGCGGTTATTAAATGGCTATTGCAAACCCCGCAACTATCTTCTGGTTCCAGAACTAGACTACAAAACCCGCCTGAATACCACCGTCTACCCCGATGGCACGATCAAGGATGCCATTCGGCTAGAGCATGGCTGGTGGGAAAGCAAGGATCAGTATGATCGGCTGGATGAGGAAATTGAGAAAAAGTTTGCCAAGGGCTATCCCGACGAAAATATTTTGTTTGAGGATTCTCAAACCGCTGTGCTAATTCAGCATAGCCAGGAGGTGGCCCGGATTCCGATGCAGGATGCGGCGGGGTTGGATGGGCTGCTGAATGCCTTTGTAGACTACGAACGCCCAGAGGTGCGCGATTTTCGGGCGGCGATTCTCCGGTTTAAGGAGGATGTGCCCGACATTCTAGAGGCGTTACGCCAAATCATTACTCAACAAGAGGGCGACAATACCGCTTTTCAGGAGCGCACCCAGGCATTTCTAGAGATCTGTCGGCAGTCTATCAATCCAGAGATAGTGATTTCCGATGTGTATGAAATGCTGATTCAGCATATTCTCACGGAGGATATTTTTACCAACATTTTCCACGATTCTCAGTTTCATCGCGAAAACAACATTGCGCGGGAACTGTCGGAGATTATCAACACCTTTTTTACGGGCGCAACGCGGAGGAACACCCTCAAAAATATTGAGCATTACTATTCTATCATCCGTCGCAAGTCTGAAAATATTGCCAACCACCACGAAAAGCAAAAATTCCTCAAGGCGGTCTACGAAAATTTCTACCAAGCCTATAACCCCAAGGCAGCGGATCGGCTGGGCATTGTCTATACGCCCAACGAGATCGTCCGGTTTATGATCGAAAGCACCGAACACCTGGTTCATAAGCACTTTGGCAAGTTGCTGAGCGATCCGGGGGTAGAAATTCTCGATCCTTGCACCGGGACGGGAACCTACATTACAGAACTGATTGATTATTTACCCGAAAGCAAGCTAGAGCATAAATACAAGCATGAGATTCACTGTAACGAGTTGGCGATTCTGCCCTACTACATTGCTAATCTAAATATTGAATACACCTATCAGCAAAAGATGGGTCAATACGAAGAATTTAAGAATATTTGCCTAGTAGATACGCTAGATCACTGCACAGCAGACGGGCACCAGTTTGATTTGTTTGCCATGAGCGTGCAAAATACGGCCCGCATTCAGCAGCAGAATGATCGCACCATTTCGGTGATTATCGGCAATCCGCCCTACAACGCCCACCAGGAAAACTTTAATCAACGCAACGCCAATCGAGGCTATAAAGGCATTGACGACCGAATCAAAAGCACCTACATCAAAGAAGGTACGGCCCAAAACCAAATCGTTGTTTATGATATGTATACCCGCTTCTTTCGATGGGCTTCGGATAGATTGGGGCCAAACGGTATTATTGCCTTTATCACTAACCGATCTTTTATTGATTCCAAAACCTTTGATGGCTTTCGTAAGTGCGTTGATCGAGAGTTTGACTATGTTTATATTGTCGATACTCAGTCTGATGTGAGAAATAATCCTAAAATTTCTGGAACCAAAAATAATGTCTTTGGCATTCAGGCTGGCATCGCTGTAATGTTTTTAGTCCGAAAGCGAGGGGAGGATGGAGTATCCCCATGAAGTCTCTTCCAGAAATAAGGAGGCAGTTGCAAGAAGGATATTTTGAATTTACACGCCATGCTTTTAAGCGATCAATCGAACGAAATATTAGCGAGAAGGATATTCGAGAGATTGGTAAAAATTTAACCATAATCGAGCACTACCCAAATGACAAATAATCGCCCAGTTCTCTTCTATTAGGCTTTACAAAAGATGGTCGTGCTCTACACATTCAAGTTTCGGTAATAGAGTCAGATGTTGCAAGGATTATTACGTTGTATGAGCCTAACGAAAGTAAATGGATAGATTATAAAGTCAGGAGAAAATGATGTTTAAGTGTCATGTTTGCAATTCAGAAGAATCTCAAGAAGAATTAGTCACTGAGATTTTCCAGGTTGATGGAAAGTTCTATTTGGTTGAAGGTATTCCCGCAACGGTATGTTCTCATTGTGGCGAAGAGAGTTTTAGTCGGGAAACAACAGAACAGATTCGGGTAATGCTGCATAGTGAAGCTCAGCCGATTAAATCTATTTCTGTAGATGTGTTTGCTTATCAGGCTAACCTACAGGCTTCTTAACCTCGCAGTGTACGTTATCCTTAGATCAATGAATCAAGTCCTTGTTTTCTTAAGGAATATAGGTATGACAACCGAGACAAAAATTCTGGAAGCCGTAGCACAAATGCTAGAAGCATTAAAACAGGAGATAATACATTATTCCAAATATTTAATCGAGAATTATTCTCAGAATAAAGTAGATCAGGAAGACGTAAAGCAACTTCCCAGCAAACGAGGTGGCTTTGGTATCCTCAAGGGGAAAATTTGGATGGCTGACGATTTTGATGAACCTCTGAAAGACTTAAAAAATATATGTAGCCCATAGACTATTTTTAGCCAGACAACTACCAAGAGGCTTAGGCAATGAATGCACAGCTTATGATTCAGCCATCATCTTTCATTGATGCAGACATTCAAATGAAGATGGTTAGAGGGTTGTATCTGTTCAAGTTTAGTGATGTCTTGCAAGATAGGCTAGAAAGCCTAAACGAAAAACAAAGGGCATCTTGCCTCAATCCTGATGAGGAAGCTGAATTAACAGGCATTTTAGAGCTAGATCGTATCTTTACCCTGCTCAATGCAAAAATCATTGTCGAATCCGCGTAATTAGTTTCTGACTAAGGTATAGATGCAGTATGGCCAACGCCAAGATTTTTTACTTTACCCTGCAAGATGAACAAACCAAGGAAGAAAAACTCGAATGGTTTGAAAACACTCCTTTCGAGCAGATCCCCTTTGACCACATCACCCCAGACAAAAAAGTCAACTGGATTAACCTAACCGACAACGACTTTGATAGCCTTTTGCCGCTGATTGATAAAAACGTAAAAGATGGTAATTCGCAAAAAGCAGTTTTCATCCTTTTCTCTAGAGGTGTTGAAACAACAAGGGATGAGTGGGTGTATGATTTTGACAAAACGGCTCTTCATAAAAAGATGAATTTTTTTGCGTCTGAATACAAGAAGAGTTTGAATGAGAAGAGTCAAAGTGAATCTATTAAGTGGAGTTCTTCTCTAGAAAGACATTTTCAAAGTAAAGTCAAAGTAAATTTTCATGAAAGTCTGATTATTCAAAATATTTATAGACCTTTTGTTAGGCTATATCATTATTCAGAGAAAAATTTTAATCATAGACTGACATCAAATCACTATGAGATGTTTGGTAGGAATTTACAGGAGATCAATTCTTTAATTAATTTAGTTGATGGTTCGCGGCTCTCTTTGTCTACTTTGTCTACTAACCAACTTACTAACCTTAGTTTATTTTCACTTGATCCCATACAGTCTATCCCCCTCTACCGCTACGACGAAAACGGCAACCGTATCGACAACATCACCGATTGGGCCTTAACCCAATTCCAAACCCACTACCAAGACTCCACCATCACCAAAGACCACATTTTCCACTACACCTACGCCGTTCTCCACCATCCTGCCTATCGCACCAAATACGAAATCAACCTCAAACGCGAATTTCCCCGCCTACCCTTCTACGCCAACTTCCACCAGTGGGCCACCTGGGGCAAAACCCTCATGGACTTGCACCTCAACTACGAAACCATCGAACCCTACGATCTAAAACGAGTCGATAAATCCACGGGCAAAACCAGACCCGTCCAAGTCTCCCTACTGCCCACCGAAGATCCCAATCCCCAAAAGCCCACCCGACCCACCACCCCAAAAGCCAAGCTCAAAGCCGACAAAACCGACGGCACAATCATCCTCGACACCGAAACCACCCTAGAAGGCATCCCCGCCCTCGCCTGGGACTACAAACTCGGCAACCGCTCCGCCCTAGAATGGATTTTGGATCAATACAAAGAGAAAACCCCCAAAGATCCCACGATTCGCGAACTCTTCAACACCTACAAATTTGCCGACTACAAAGACCACGTTATCGACCTACTCAAACGAGTCTGCACCGTCAGCATCCGCACCATGGAAATCATCCACCAAATGCCCGATACCGTCGATCACCAAACCAAATCATAAAATTAGGTTTGATCAGAACCCAAAAACTGTAGGGCCGAGGTGTCCTCGTCCGCTGATACCAGGGGTAAACTAGCCCGATTGAGGATTAGACCGGAGCTACCAGAAAAGGACGCACATAGCCTAGGTAAGTGTCGGCATCTTCCAGCATGGGGAAATGCCCGGTTTTCTTCACGAGGGCATACTGAATCTTGGGATTCAACTCCGCTGCCTTTTGGCCTAGGGGAGCCGGGGTGATTTGGTCAAATTCGCCAGATACCAGCAGCGTGGGCACGGAGATTTTGGCAAATTCTACGGGCATGACCTCAGTGGCTTGTTTGCTGACGGAGGTAAAAATGGTGCCGAGGGCGGTGTCGTAATCGGCGTTGAGAAAATCCTCTAAAAAGGCGATCTTTTCCGCCGCAGGGATGGGCTTATGGAGAAATCGCGCCATGAAAAAGCGGGGCGCGAGGGGAATCTTGCCGAGCCACTGGGGCCGGAACGCCACCACATAGCCACCGAAGCGATAGAAGGCATCAAAGGCAGCTTTGTCGTATTCAAAAATGCCGTTGCAGGTGAGGATGGCCCGCTCGACGCGCTGGGGATAGCGGTTCAAAAAGTAAACGGCTACCGAGGCTCCCATGGAGTGGGCGTTGATCGAAACGTTGGCTAAACCGAGGGCATCCAGTAGAGCGGCCAGATCGTCGGCAAAGGTTTCTAGCTCATAGCCCCGTGCCTTTTGGGCATCCACTTGGTCGGGGGCGATGACGGATCGGCCAAAGCCGCGCATATCGTAGAGTAAGCAGTCATAGTCCTGGGATAACGCCTCGGCGGTGGTGCGCCAATAGCGGGCTGACCCAGCCCAGCCGTGGACAAAGACCATCACGGGTTTAGAGGAACCCGCAGGGCGTGGCGTCTCTGTCCCCACCCACTCGTAGTAGTGATCGACCTGGTTGACCTGAACGTAGGGCATAGCTAGGCCGACTCAGGGGTGGGCAGGGAAGAAGGATGGAGCAGCAAATCCGCTGTGGAACGCTGTTCGACCATTTCGCGGGTGATCATACAGCGCTTCAGGTCTTTGCGGGAGGGCAGTTCATACATCACATCCAGCATCAGCTCTTCGATGATGCCGCGCAGGGCACGGGCTCCGGTTTTGCGGCGATAGGCTTCCCGCGCAATGGCCGTGAGGGCGTCGGGTTTGAACTCAAGCTGCACGTTGTCCATCCGCATCAGCTTTTGGAACTGCTTCACCAGGGCGTTCTTCGGCTCGGTGAGGATGGCAACGAGGGATTCTTCATCCAGGGGTTCGACCACCGTGGTGGCAGGAATCCGGCCAATAAATTCAGGAATGAGGCCAAATTTGACCAGATCGTCGGGCTCTAGGTTTTGCAGCACGTCCGCCGCCCGTTTTTCGCGGGAGAGTTGGCCTTCACCGGGCTGCACAAAGCCGATGGATTTCTTGCCGATGCGCTGCTCGACGATTTTCTCTAGCCCCACGAACGCGCCGCCGCAGATAAACAGAATATTGCTAGTGTCGATCTGGATGCAGTCTTGGTAGGGATGCTTGCGGCCTCCCTGGGGTGGCACATTGGCCACGGTGCCCTCCAGCATTTTCAGCAGGGCTTGCTGTACCCCTTCGCCCGACACATCGCGGGTGATGGAGGGGTTTTCGCTCTTGCGGGCAATTTTGTCAATTTCGTCGATGTAGATGATGCCGCGCTGGGCTTCTTCCACGTCTAAATCCGCCACCTGCAACAGCCGCAGCAGGATGTTTTCCACGTCTTCACCGACATAGCCTGCTTCGGTCAGGGTGGTGGCATCGGCAACGGCGAAGGGCACATCCAAAATGCGGGCCAGGGTTTGGGCCAGCAGGGTTTTGCCGCAGCCCGTGGGGCCAATCAGCAGAATGTTGGATTTTTGCAGTTCGATGGTGTCGTCCGTGGCTTCGCCCTCGATGCTTTGCAGGTAGCTGAGCCGCTTGTAGTGGTTATACACCGCCACGGACAGCACCTTTTTAGCCTCGTCTTGGCCAATCACATGATCGTCGAGGTACTGCTTAATTTCCCTCGGTTTGGGAATTTGGCTCAGAGAAATGGGAGTTGAGGCGGTTCGAGGCCGTTCGCTGGTGGCCATTTCCCGACGGGGGACGGGCTGGGGCGCGGTGGCTCCGGCGTCGAACAGCTCCTCATCCAAGATTTCGTTGCACAGGTCAACGCATTCGTCGCAGATGTAGACCCCCGGCCCCGCAATCAACTTGCGAACCTGCTCTTGGGACTTGCCACAAAAGGAGCACTTGAGATGGGAGTCGTACTTAGACATCTATCTGACCCTAATGAAGTGCAGTCATTGCCGGAGGATTGGACAGGGAGTGCTGCTCCACCACGCTATCAATCAACCCATATTGCTTGGCATCTTCCGCCGACATATAGAAGTCTCGCTCGGTGTCGGCTTCGATGCGCTCTAGGGGTTGCCCTGTATGGTAAGCGATCAACTCGTTCAAACGGTTCTTATGGTAAAGAATTTCCTTGGCTTGGATGGCAATGTCCACCGCTTGGCCCTGGGCACCGCCGAGGGGTTGGTGAATCATAATCCGAGAACTGGGCAAGGACAACCGCTTACCCTTGGCCCCAGCGCAGAGCAAAAACGCGCCCATACTGGCGGCTAGGCCAAAGCAAATGGTGACGACATCGGGACGAATTTGCTGCATGGTGTCGTAGATGGCCATGCCAGCGGTGACGGATCCGCCCGGAGAATTGATGTAGATCTGGACATCCTTTTCGGGATCTTCCGCATCGAGGTACAGCAGTTGGGCCACGATGGAGTCGGCCACTTCCCCGGTGACTGGGGTGCCCAAGAAGACAATCCGCTCCCGGAGTAGCCGAGAGTAAATGTCAAAGGCCCGCTCGCCCCGACCGGATTGCTCGACGACGACGGGCAGCATGTTCTGCAACTGATTGAGGCTGGCAGCGGTAGAACTCAAGCTCGTAATCAACCTGTGATCAATGTTCGATGCAATCATAGTGGGTTTACGGAATATTGCAAGGGTTAGGGGCAAATCGGGGTGATGGGCGATGGCTGCCGCCTCTGGGATCAACGCATCCCCCTACCGTCATTATGCCCCAAAACCCAAGGGCTACCCCGGTGGGGGATCGATCTGACCCAAAAACCTAGGGCCAGACCATCCCCGACCTAACGCCCGACGCTATTCGGCGTCTGCGGCGTCCACGTCCACGACGGCGTCTGCGGCGTCTACGGATTCTGCCTCGTCAGCATCTTCGGCTTCGTCAGCCTGCTTCAGGCTGCCTTCGGGCACCAGTTCCACGGTGTTCACCCCTTCCAGCCAGGTGAGGATTTTTGCCTGGAGCAGTTCTTCCTCAAGCACCTGCACCAGCCGATCCGGATCGATCTGGTTCACGTCCTCAATTTCGGCCATAGTTTCCTCAACCTTGGCTTCGAGAACATCCTCCTCCACGGTGATCCCTTCCAGCTTGGCCACTTCGCCCAGGGCCAGGGTGCGCTGGAGGCGGGCCACGGCTTCAGGACGGGCCTGTTTCCGCATGTTGTCCACAATTTCGCGGGTCAGCAGTTTGTTCACGTCAATGCCCTGGCGGCTGAACTGCATGATGGTTTGGGTGAGCAGAAAATCCACTTCCCGCTGAATCAGGGTGTTGGGGATTTCGGCTTCCAGGTGCTCCACCAGGGCGGCAATCAGCGCCTCATTTTTGTTGCTCTGGGTGCGGTCGGTGGCTTCTTTGGTGTAGCGCTCCTCCAGGGAAGCCCGCAGTTCGGCGATGGTTTCGTACTCGCTCACTTCCTGGGCAAAGTCGTCGTCCAGATCCGGCAGTTCCTTCTCCTTAATCTCCTTCAGGGTGATGGAGAACAGGGCGGGCTTGCCAGCCAGATCGGGCTGAGAATAGTCTTCGGGGAAGGCAATATCCAGATCCTTGGTTTCCTCTAGGGCCATCCCGGCAATGCCTTCAATGAAGCCAGGAATAAAGCGCCCTTCGGACAATTCCACCTGGAAATCTTCGGCGGAACCGCCTTCAAAGGCTTCCCACTCGCCTGCTTCGTCTTGCACCTTGCCCACGAAGTCGATTACCGCAATGTCGCCCATTTTGGAGGGACGATCTTCCACGGGCACCAGGGTGGCTAGGTTGTTCTGGTAGCGCTCCAGGGTCTTATCCACCTGTTCCAGGTCGGGCTTAATTTCCTCTGCCTGCACCGACAGATCTTTATACTGCTTCAGGGTGACGCGGGGGGGCACGTCCACAGACACCTGGAGGGTCAGCCCTTGGGTGGGTTCGTACTGGTTGAGCAACGCCTCGAAGTCAGACTTGAGCTGGTAGTTACCGATGGCGTCGATTTTTTCTTGCTTGATCGCCGCATCCACCGCCGACTGCACCAGTTCTTCGAGTACCGCTGCCTTAAACTGAGGCATCCCCACCCGTTGCAGAAACACGGGCTTGGGCACCTTCCCCTTACGAAAGCCAGGAATATTGATGGTGCGCATCATTTGCTGGAGCACCTTGTCGTAGGTCTTCTGAGACATCTCTGAGGGGATCTCAATCTCCAGACCAACTTGGCTGTCGGGCAATACTTCCTGGGTAACTTTCATGGGGTCTGCTGCTAAAAAAATTGACGTAATTAATAAGCATACTCCAAAGGCAAGCCCCTATTCGGTATGAAGACAGGATTCAAAAGCGCTGAGGGATGGGGCTCAGATGCTACCATCAGCGGGTAGGCTTGTTTAGGAACATTTAAAGAAAACGGGAGAACGGCTGTGGCAAACGGGTTGAATGTCGCTGTTTTGGGAGCCACTGGGGCGGTGGGGGCCGAGCTTTTAGCCCTTTTGGAACAGCGGTCGTTTCCCGTCAAAACCCTGAAGCTGCTGGCCTCCTCCCGGTCGGCGGGCACCCAGATCCCCTTCATGGGCGAAACTTTGACCGTGGAAGCCTTGGCTGATGGAGCCTTCGACGGGGTGGATTTGGTGCTGGCTTCGGCAGGGGGATCCATTTCTAAGGAATGGTTGCCCAAGGCCGCAGCGGCGGGGGCCGTTTCCATCGACAACTCCAGCGCCTTCCGCATGGATCCCACCGTTCCCCTGGTGGTGCCAGAGGTGAACCCAGAAGCCACCTACCAGCACCAGGGCATCATCGCCAACCCCAACTGCACCACCATTCTGATGTCCTTGGCCCTGTGGCCCCTGCATCAGGTGCGGCCCATTCAGCGGCTGGTGGTGGCCACCTATCAATCCGCCAGCGGCGCGGGGGCACGGGCCATGGAAGAGGTGAAGCGCCAAGCCCAGGCGATTTTGAACGGTGAAGAACCCGTGGCCGAAGCCTTTCCCTATCCCTTGGCCTTCAATCTGTTTCCCCACAACTCGGAACTGAACGAGTTGGGCTATTGCCAGGAGGAAATGAAAATGGTGAACGAAACCCGCAAGATTTTTGGGGATGCCAGCCTGCGGATTTCGGCCACCTGTGTACGGGTTCCCGTATTGCGAGCCCACTCCGAAGCGCTGAACATTGAGTTTGGTTCCCCCTTCCCCGTGGCCGAAGCCAAGCAACTGCTCAGCCAAGCCCCTGGGGTGAAGGTGGTGGAAGACTGGGGCCGCAACTATTTCCCCATGCCCATGGAGGCCAGCGGCCAGGATGACGTGCTGGTGGGGCGTATCCGTCAGGATTTGTCCAACCCCAACGCCCTGGAACTGTGGCTCTGCGGCGACCAAATTCGCAAGGGCGCGGCCCTCAATGCCGTCCAAATTGCGGAATTGCTCACTGTCAAGGCCGGAGTAGCGGATCCCGTCACGGCCTAGGAGCGATCTAGGCCATCTAATCACGGACTTAGGGAACTCACATCCTGAGATTTTCGGCTAAGTTGGTATAATCCAAACGTCAGGCGGGCGGCGTCCTGCCCTTAACCCAGAGGACAGTAGATTCGAGTGGTATATTTCGGCAGAGTGCTTACGGCCATGGTGACGCCATTCTCTCAGGATGGCTCCGTCGATTACGCAATGGCCGAACGTCTGGCGGATCACTTGGTCAACCACGGTAGCGATGGCCTGGTGGTGTGCGGTACCACAGGAGAATCACCGACCCTGACCTGGGATGAGGAATACCAACTGTTCCAGGCGGTGAAGCAGGCGGTGGGCGGTCGGGCCAAGGTGGTGGCGGGGACGGGGTCTAACTCCACCCACGAAGCCATTGAGGCCACCCAAAAAGCCAGCCACCTCGACCTGGATGGGGCGCTTCAGGTGGTGCCCTACTACAACAAACCGCCCCAAGAGGGCCTCTACCAGCACTTTCGACAGATCGCTGAGGCGGTGCCCGATCTGCCGATCATGCTCTACAACATTCCGGGACGGACGGGGTGTAACCTCGCCGTGGAGACGGTAACTCGTCTGGCGGAGGTTGACAACATCCTGGCGATCAAGGAAGCTAGCGGTAGTCTGGATCAGGTTAGCCAAATCCGCTGCCATACCCCCGCCGATTTTTTGATCTACTCCGGCGATGATTCTCTCACCCTGCCGACGCTGTCCGTGGGCGGTTGCGGAGTTGTGAGTGTGGCCAGTCATCTCGTCGGCGATCAGGTTCAGCAGATGGTGCAAGCCTACGAAGCGGGCCAAGTAAAACAGGCCACCGAGATTCACCTGAAACTTCTACCCTTGTTTAAGGCGCTGTTTGTAACAACAAATCCAGTTCCGGTGAAGGCGGCGCTGGTAAAACAGGGTTGGGATGTGGGGTCTGTGCGACTGCCCCTTTGCCCCGCTGGGGAGGATGTGCTGTCCCTCCTAGACCAAGTGCTGCAACCCTTAGCCCTAGATTAAGTCTTAGATTGCGTTAGTCCTAATTCCTAGATTCGCCTTACCCTTCAGGCGATGCCTCGATAAAGCTCCTCTAGATCCTCTGGCTTGTCCGACAACTCAATCCTCCTGGCCATTGACTCCTTGACTACTCTCTATTTAGTTTCGTCTACTTTTGTTCTACTACCTGTTTGATCTATTCATCTTGCCCATTTCCCATAAACGCTGAAAATTCCGACGTTGTTCTCTACTCCTTCTCCTAGGATTTCTCCTCTATGCGCTGTTGCGTTTTACCCCTTTTCCCCATCGCCATCGATGCCGTCTGAGCCAGCCCCGATCTCTCCTTCGCTGAGGGACGGGGGATAGCGACTGGACAAGCCCCTCTCCCATGCCTTACTCCCCACTGTTGAGAAAGCGGCTTTTCCGGTTAGCCATAGGTTCCAGGGATAGGTCGCCCATGTCAGGCACGATGCCCTAGACCATCCCACCAATTTTTAGCTTTTCCGTTCTGTTTTTTACTTACGAGACGTTTTTTATGACAGCCAAACAAAACCAGTCAGCCCTCAAAATTGTTCCCCTAGGGGGGCTGCACGAAATCGGCAAAAACACCTGTGTGTTTGAGATCAACAACGAAATCATGTTGCTCGATGCCGGCTTGGCCTTTCCCACCGACGGGATGCACGGGGTCAACATCGTTCTGCCTGATGTCACCTACCTGCGGGAAAACCGCGACAAAATCAAGGGCATGATCGTTACCCACGGCCACGAAGACCACATTGGCGGCATTGCCTTCCACCTCAAGCAGTTTGATATTCCGGTGATCTACGGCCCCCGCCTCGCCATGGCCCTGCTGGAGGACAAACTGGAGGAAGCCGGGGTGGCCGACCGCACGGAACTGCGCCAGGTGCGCCCCCGCGAAACGGTACGGGTCGGTAACTCGTTTTTGGTGGAGTACATTCGCAACACCCACTCCATCGCCGATAGCTGCTCGGTGATTATCCACACCCCCGTCGGCGTGGTGATCCACACGGGCGACTTCAAGTTTGATTTCACCCCCGTGGATGGCGAAACCTTTGACGTGCAGCGGCTGGCCGAAGCGGGCGAACGGGGCGTGCTGTGCCTAATCAGCGACTCCACCAATGCCGAACTGCCCGGTCACACGCCTTCGGAGCGGTCGGTGTTCCCCAACCTGGATCGGGAGTTTGGCAAGGCGGAAGGTCGGCTGTTCGTCACCACCTTCTCTTCCTCGGTGCACCGGGTCAACATGATTTTGGAACTGGCCCAAAAGCACAACCGCAAGGTGTTTGTGGTGGGGCGTTCCATGCTCAACGTGATTGCCCATGCGCGGGATTTGGGCTACATCAAATGCCCAGAAAGCCTGTTTTTGCCCCTCCGCAACCTGGGCCAAACCGCCGATGAAAACGTGCTGATCCTCACCACGGGTTCCCAGGGCGAACCGCTGGCGGCCCTCACTCGCATTGCCGAAGATTCCCACCGCCAGCTCAAAATCAAGCGGGGAGATACCGTGGTGTTCTCCGCTAACCCCATTCCCGGCAACACCATCGCCGTGGTCAACACCATCGACAAGCTGATGATGCGCGGAGCTAAGGTGGTCTACGGCAAGGATAAGGGCATCCACGTTTCGGGCCATGGCTCCCAAGAAGACCACAAACTGATGCTGGCCCTGACCAAGCCCAAGTATTTCCTGCCCGTCCACGGCGAGCACCGGATGCTGGTGAAACATGCCGAAACCGCCCAAAGCATGGGGATTCCGGCGGAGAATATGGTGATTATCCAAAACGGCGATATGGTCGAGTTGGATCCCTCCGGTATTCGTGTGGCGGGGAAAGTGCCCTCCGGCATTGAACTGGTGGATTCCTCCCGTGTGGGTGTGGTGGGTCGCGACATTCTCAAGGATCGCCAACAACTGGCGGAGGATGGCGTTGTCACCATTGCCGCCACCATTGGCGATAACGGCAAACTGGTGGCGGGGCCAACGGTGCAACTGCGCGGCGTCGCCCATAGCGTCAACCCAGAGCGATTCCAAAAGGCCGTTCAGCAGGTGCTGGAGCAGGTGCTGGAAACCCACGGTTCTGAACTGATCGTCAAGGGCCAAAAAGGACAGGCCAGCATCGACTGGGATGGCCTCAAGGGCTTGATGGATCGCGATCTGCGTCGGCTGCTGCGGCGCGAACTGGATAAGCGTGACCCGCTGCTAATGCTGCTGCTGCAAGGCACCGCCGCCGAGCCTCAACAAACCAAGCGGGGGCGTAGTCCGGTCGCCGCTTCGGCCTCCTAAATCACCCCCAGCCGCCACCGATGGAAACCCTATCGGTGGCGGTTTTGTTTAGGGTCATCGCCTTCGCTCAAAATCAGGGCGTCCGTTCAGGACGGGGGCGCAGGCTCGGGGCCACGGCGCAAGTTTTCTCGGATTCTCCCTACAAAGATCCGCAGTTATATGCTATGGGCAAGCCTTAACGCTATAATGCATCTAAACAAGACCAAGTGTGCTTAGACGGATAGCACATGGCAAGTGTTTAGGTGGCTATCAGTCCTTAGCCCTGGGCGCTTTAGTTAAGAGCTCTTGTGCAGGTTTGCCGTTCCAACGCCTGTTCTGGCATCGCCAAGAATTCTCGAAGTAGCTCGGTGGCCCAGAGTGACCCCGGTGTGCCCTGCAATGTCATCGTCGTAGCCGTTGCTATGACGGCTGTGACAGTGGAACCCTTGCAATCTCGTTTTCCCCGATCTGGATGGAGTATTTCGGTAGGCTCTGTGGGTCTCGCGGCTTCATTCCCAGTGAAAGTTTTGCATTTTATCCGCCCTAGTGAGCGTTGTATGAGGAATTTGAATGCCGAAGCAGATTGTTATTGCTGAGCAGCATCGGATCGCTGCGGTTTTCTCGGAAGATCAGATTCAAGAATTAATTGTGGCCACCGGGAGCCACCAGGTTAGCGACATTTATCTGGGCACCGTTGAGAACGTCCTACCCGGTATTGATGCGGCCTTCGTCAACATTGGCGACAGTGAGCGCAACGGGTTTATGCATGTCACCGATCTCGGCCCCCTGCGGCTGAAGCGCATGGCTGGTTCCATCACCGAGCTGGTAGCCCCCCAGCAAAAGGTGCTGGTGCAGATTATGAAGGAGCCCACGGGCAATAAAGGCCCCCGGCTCACGGGCAACATCTCCCTGCCTGGTCGTTATCTGGTGCTGATGCCCTACGGCAAAGGCGTCAACCTGTCCCGCCGCATTCGTAGCGAAAACGAGCGCAACCGCCTCCGGGCCCTGGCCATTTTGATCAAACCCGCTGGCATGGGCTTGCTGGTGCGCACTGAGGCCGATGGTATTAGCGAAAACGCCATTATCGAAGACCTGGAAACCCTACAAAAACAGTGGGAGAGCATCCAACAGCAGGCGCTCTCTACCCGGCCCCCGGCCCTGCTAAATCGTGACGATGACTTTGTACAGCGGGTCTTGCGGGATACCTACAACTCTGATGTGAACCGCATTGTCACGGACTCCAGCTCTGGTCTGAAGCGGGTGAAGCAGCACCTCTCTAGCTGGAGCGACGGCCAACTCCCCGGCGGCGTGCTGATTGACCAACACCGGGAGCGCATTTCCATCCTGGAATACTTCCGGGTGAATGCGGCCATTCGCGAAGCCCTGAAACCTAGGGTAGACCTGCCCTCCGGCGGCTACATCATCATCGAACCAACGGAAGCGCTGACGGTGGTTGATGTGAACTCCGGTTCCTTCACTCGATCCGCCACCGCCCGCGAAACGGTGCTGTGGACGAACTGCGAAGCCGCCACGGAAATTGCCCGCCAACTGCGCCTTCGCAACATTGCTGGGGTGATCATCGTTGACTTCATCGATATGGATTCGCGGCGGGACAAGCTGCAAGTCCTCGAACACTTCAGCAAAGCCCTGCGGTCGGATAAGGCTCGGCCCCAGATTTCTCAACTGTCGGAACTGGGGCTGGTGGAACTGACCCGTAAACGCCAGGGGCAAAACATCTATGAACTGTTTGGCCGCCCCTGCCCCACCTGTAGTGGATTGGGCCATCTGGTGCATCTACCTGGTGCCCATCCTACGGAGGACGAACCTGTCCTGAGTCCGGTGATCTCCTCCTACCCCAGCGCCCGGTCTGAGAGTAGCTGGACGCCTGCCCTGCGAGAATCGCAGCTAGATGGCCTAGGCACCCAGTCCGACTTGCAGGAACTAGATCTGATCAACCATCCCAGCTATCAGGACAAGCTGAATAAGGGCAATCGTCGTCGCCGCCGCCGGGAACCCCTGCCCGGCCGCAGTACTGGCAAAGAAGCACCTATCCCCCGCGAAACTCTGCCTAGTGCGCCCAAGGATCTCCCCAGTCCTGTAGCAGATTTTGCGCCGATTGCTGATAGCTCCGCCGAGGAGGAAAAGCCCGCCGCCCGCACCAGCCGCAGCCGCAGCGGGGGACGCCACGATAAGAAACCCACTGCACCGCCCCAGGTAGTCACGGTGGAAATGACCTCCGACGAACAGCGGATCTACGCCATGATGGGGATTTCGCCCCTGGTATTAGCCACCAATGAAACCATCCTCGACCCTCGCAATGTGACCATTGCCGTTCGGGCACCGGGGGAAAGCGCGGCGGCTAATCCTACCCCAATCCTTGGCGCTGTTGCCGCCCCCCAGGATGAAGCCCCTGTGGTGGCTGCTGTGCCTGAACCCGTCGCCACCGACGTACCCGTTGAGACGGACAAGCCGCCTGCGCCTAGCAAGGTGCCTATCAAAATGCAGCGGACACCAGAGGTTGCCCCCGTGCCCTCGCCGGATGCTGAGCCAGTGATTGCCCCAGAAGAAAAACCATCCCCTGAGGTCGAAGCGACTGAGAATGGTGATGCCTCCGCAGAGGGCAGCACCGTGCGCCGCCGTCGTCGCCGCCGTCCTTCGGCGAATAGCAGCGGAGCGGATGACTAGCACCATGGCAGGGGGTGGCCAGTCTGGCCGTGACAGACCTAGGACACCCCCTGAACTGAGTCCCCTGATCGCCGGAGTGGACGAGGTGGGGCGAGGGGCACTGTTTGGCCCGGTGGTGGCGGCGGCGGTGATTTTGTCTGAATCGGCAGCGATGGATCTACAATCCCTAGGCGTGACCGACAGCAAGCGCCTCAGCCCTCGCCGCCGAGAGCTGCTCATTGAGCCGATTAAAGCCTTGGCGACCACCTGTGCCATTGGCTATGCCTCGGTGCAGGAGATTGATCGGATCAACATTTTGCAGGCATCTCTGCTGGCGATGCATCGGGCGGTGCGTCGTTTGTCTCCGCCCCCAACCCTGTGTCGAGTGGATGGCAACCAGAGGATTCCCCACCTAGCTATCCCTCAGCAAACCGTGATTCAGGGAGATCAGAGCGATACGGCCATCGCCGCTGCGAGTATTCTGGCTAAAGTGTGGCGCGACCAGTTGATTATCCGCCTAGACTGTCGCTATCCAGGCTATGGACTGGCTAAGCATAAGGGCTATGGCAGCGCCGAACATCGCCAAGCCATTCAAACCCTAGGGCCGACCCGACAACACCGCCAGTCCTTCCGAGGTTGTCAGCTTGCGTTAGACCTTTAGGGGACTGGGATGCCTAGTTGCGTGCCACCCCGGTACGATTGGAGGGATCGAGCACCAAGGGACAGGGGCTGCCATCGTTGGCCTCTGGTGGAATGAGCGCCACCACGTGGGGCACAGGCCGAGGAATGTAGCCCACCAAGGATTCGCCCTCGTAGGCCAGGGATGTGCTCGCGCCAGAATCCAGCATCACCGCATCGCGCAGGCCCGCGTCGTAGAGCAGTTGCCCGAGTTCCACAGATCCGACCATCGTGTGGGTAACACCAATGACTGGGTGTCCATCCCGATGAACGCCCCAAAAGGCCCGGTGCCGCTTCTCATTAAAATCAAACAGGGTGCCAAAGCTGGCCTCCGGTTGTGCCTCGCCATCGCGCACCAACCAGGCGGCGGCAACAAAAGCGTCGGTTACACCGGGCAGTTCGCGGTAGACCCCAGCTAGGGTATTGTGCCGGGAAGCCTCGAAGGAAGCAAATCGCACGTGATTGGGCGAAATGAGCACCAGAGGACGACCATTCAGCAGCGGATTTTCGCTGGCATTGCCCGGAATAAACTTGCGGCTACTCTGGCTAAGCACTGGGCCAATCATCACGTTGGAATCCAGATATCTGAGGGAGAAAAAGCCTCCGTCCACCGCCCCGACTGCGTTGGTGCCCGCCACAATTTCCGGCACTTGGTAGCGGCTGTTGGCATGGATGGTTACGGGGCGTCCCCCGCTGATCAGGGTGAGGGTATGACTCCCAATTTCGTAGCGCTCCCGCTCCACGGGCGTTTGAAAATCGAAGCTCTGGTTTCCCAGCACTGATCTGGCTGCCGATGGCGGGACAGGGTGAGCGACCGTGATCGGTGGGATAGTCTCCGACTCACCGCCCCAAGCCCGTCGCAGCAGGCGGGGCAGGTTGGATTGGCCAAATCGCTCAACCGCCAGGAGCGACTCCGAGGCCCCTGCAAATTGCTCATCATTCTGGCGCATGGTGAACGCCGCCAGATAGCCTGCATCCGCTGCCGCCTGGGCCACCCGCTCGTCGTAATGTCCGGCGGGATAGCTAAAGTAATGGACAGGCTGGCCGATCATTTCCTCCAAACGCCGCTTCGATTCCGTCATCTCATAGGCGAGATCGGCGTCGTTAAACTCGCGCAAGTCGGGGGGATGGGTGACGCTGTGGGAGGCAATGGTAATCAGCGGATCAGCAGCCATCTCCTTCACCTGATCCCAGGTGAGAGTAGACCGTCCCACAATGTCTCCATCCACCTTGCCAGGGAAGACGAAGAAAACCCCCGGCATTTGGTACTTCTGTAACAGCGGGAAGACGTGCTCGTAGTGTCCGGCATAGCCATCGTCAAAGCTCAGCACCACGGGTTTTTCGGGTAGAGGTGCCCCCGTCCGCAAATGCTGCATGAGTTGGTCGAGGCTAATGGCCGTAAAGCCGTTGTCTTTGAGGGTTTTTAAGTGATCCTCAAACTGTTCAGGCACTAGGTCAAAAAAGACTTCAGGCTCCGACAGCACATCGTGATACATCAAGATCGGCACCCGCGCTTGGGTAGCCTGGGGATGAATTTCGGGCCAAGCGACCACTCCAAGCTGCTGAATTTGCCCCGGATCGAGCTGGCTGGCAAGCCCCTGGAGCCCACCAGGTTGAAAAATCTCTGGCACCGAGGCTTCTAGCGAACTTGCCCCTGGGGTTCTGAGCAAGGTAGTGGGTAGGCACATCCGCTCACTGCTCACAGCCTTGGGAAATGCCTCTATGCCCATGGCGTCACGCAGGGCCACCAGGTTTGGATTGAGGGCGGCTGGGGCTATCCACCGACCATTCAGTGCCCCCAGCACAGGCAGGGCAAGGCCAAGCACCAACGCACCCGATCCAGCACCAATCAGGGCTTTGCGCTTCGATGTCCACAGACGGCTAACCCTAGAAGGCTGATCCATATTGACGACCCCACACGGCCCAAGGCGGCTAAACAAAACTCAACATATTTTACTG
This sequence comes from Leptolyngbya sp. BL0902, assembly GCF_016403105.1. Lineage (NCBI taxonomy): Bacteria > Bacillati > Cyanobacteriota > Cyanophyceae > Leptolyngbyales > Leptolyngbyaceae > Leptolyngbya > Leptolyngbya sp. BL0902. Next base: position 3,270,631 of record NZ_CP046155.1, on the reverse strand, counting down.
GGGAACGGAGCTGTTCAGACGGCAGAAGGGCTTGCCCATCCAGGTATCTTCGCTATGGTATCGATAAACCCACCGCCCCCTGTTTATCCTCAGCCCGTTACAGAATCCGGCGGGATGAAAGCCGTCGCGGCCTCTGCCATGGTGAAAGCATGAAAAAGGGCCAAGCATGGATGTCTTAGCCCCTATCCAAGATTCTAGAGTTAGGCTGAGTGCCTTACATGGCAGAACCTACACCCGCATAGGCTCCATAGAAGAAGAGACCTACCACTACTAGAACGCCAGTGCCAGCGACCGTCGCCACAATCCACAGGGGAATTCGCCCACTCTGAAGCATTGCTTAAATCTCCTACAGCCAAGTTTGGTGAATGAATGATCTCAACACAGCCTAGGGAATCGTGACCCCCTAAGCCTCATTTCTTTAACGGAGGTTAGTTAAAGAAGTAGCTGGAAAACAGCAGACCCAGGACAAAAACCAGCAACAACCCTAGGTAAAGGGAGGTACGGTTAAGTTCTACAGGCTGCTTATTTGGGTTTGGAGTACGATCCATGATTTTCTCTTACCGTTGGATAAACTGCATGGCCGCAATTGCGCCCAGGAAAAACACGCTAGGCACGCCGAGGGTATGTACGGCTAGCCAGCGAATGGTGAAAATGGGGTAGGTAATTTGTTCGGGGGAGTTGCTTTGCATGGCGCTGAATTAAAACAACGTAGTGGGAAAGAGAAATCTTATTGGGCTGAGAACAGGTCGATCTGCTGCTTCGCCTCGAAGCGGTCGGTCACGATGGGAAGCTGCATTTGGTTGTCGGGGTAGTAGTCGTTGGGGCGAGGGGTGCCAAAGGCATCGTAGGCCAAGCCCGTGCTAACAAACAGCCACCCAGCAATGAACAGCATGGGAATGGTGATGCTGTGAATAATCCAGTAGCGAATACTGGTAACGATGTCCCCAAAGGGGCGCTCTCCTGTGGTACCTGCCATGGTTTACGTCTCCTCTCTTAACACGATGAAACTTATCTAATCATAGGGAACCCTGGAAACCCTAACAAGGTATTCTCTGGTGGATCTTGGAAGTTCTCCAGGGCGGAGTCAGAAAAAAGCTGTTGCTGGATAGCCGAGGTGCAACCATCAGCTCCCCCACAAGGTCTAGGCCAGGGAGGGATCGTATCGGAGAATGGTGCCCTGCTGACCGAGTACAAAGCCCTTGTCGCTGCCGGAAAAGATAATCCGGTAGAAATTGGAGGGCACGTCGTTCACCGCATTATCTTTGTACCAGGTTTCGCCGCCGTCAAAGCTGACCAGCAGGTTGCCGCCGCCGCCCGTGACCCACACCTCATTTTCGGTGCGGAAGGCCATGTCGATCAGGCCCCAACTAGTGCCAAATTCGGGGCTGATGGCGTCCGTGAAGTCGTCGGAGGCGCGGGAATTGGAGAAGCGCACTTGGCCCCCACGGGCAATGGCCCACAGCTTACCGACCTTGTCAAAGCCCATATTCTGCAAGCGGCGAGAACTTTGGCGGTTGTGGGGAATCCATTCGTCCTGCCCCGGTGCCCAGGTGGAGTAGAAATTACCACGGGAAGACACCGCCACGTAGCGCCCATCCTGGGAGCGGGTCATGTTCCGCACCACGCCCACAGCCCCTTGCACCATGGCTTTCCAGGTGCGGCCTTCGTCCTCTGTGCGGTAAATCGCACCAATATCCGTCGCCATTTCAGCGGATTTTGGCCCCAGCGCCGTCACGAGAAAAGGTGTTCCTGGCAGTTCATTGCTGAGGGGCACCTTGGCCCAGCTTTTGCCGCCATCGTCGGTGTGCAGCAGGATTGAGGGCGTCCCCGTCACCCAGCCTTCCTCACCCGCGAAGTCTACGGAGGTAAAGGTGTAGGGTTGCTCATCCAGCGCTAGCTCGCGCACCGTCCAGTTATCCCCGCCGTCACGGGTTTCCAGCAGGGTGTTGCGGCTTCCCACAATCCAACCGTGGTTGTCATCCCCGGTGAAGGCGATGTCCGAGAGCGTGGCTTCGGTGGGCACCTGCACCACCTGCCAGGGATGCACATCGGAATCTGAAAGGAAGTACTTGGAACATCCAGAAACCAGCACGAGGGCCACCAGGGCAATCAAACCTCGTTTTAACCAATCCAATGCTGCGGGCATAACGTGTCCAAACCTGTCGTGTACTAACGAATCTGTATGAGCTAAATCGGCTAGGGCTAAATCTACGCTACTCGAAGCCGGGGCTTTTTCTGCTATCGCCTCAGTTCCATCGCTGGGGTTGAGGCCCCCATCCAAGGCTATTTCAAGCCGTACAAACTGAGGAAAAAGAGAAAGCCCACGGCCAGAGCGCCGAAAATTAGAATATTTTTCTGTCCTGGGGTGAGCCGATTCACGCCCAACCCGTAGTCTAGGTTTTCTTTGAACCCAGAGGGCTTGTTAACGGGGCCGATGTTGCTGAACTGCTTTTTGGGAGCGCTACACACCGGACAGCGCCAGTTGATTGGCAATTCCTCGAAGGGCGTGCCCGCCGAGATTTTGGCCCGATCATCTCCTTTGGATGGCTCGTAGGAGTAACCGCAGGAACGGCATTCGTAGCAGTCCATTTCCTCTGGGGTCAGGGGAACAACTTCGGGAATAACCTCCTCAGATGTCTCCTGAACAAGGCTCACCGTTTCGGTGAGTTCTAGCGGATTTTCGGGTTCAACACTCATGGCATTCGCCCTCTCAGGGGTGGAGTCATAGGGTTTGGATCAACAAAGGATGCTCTGGCAGGCCACAGAAATTGCTACAACCCAGCCGGACGCAACCGAAAAATGAATTTGATGTAAACAATTATGACATAGCCGTGTCCCCCACTGGTTTTCCCAATTTTGGGTGATTTTGAGCCCAGATGGGATCCAAAAAGTCCGTCGCCGTAGCAGGGTAGAGGCCATTGAACGGTGGGGTCATCTTAGGAAGCGTAATCATTACTATCCAGGGTTTTGATAGGTCGGCCCTGATTTTCCGACCAATGTGGCCTAGAATGACTATGAATTGAGGGCCAATCGCCTGAGGTCACTCCCCGCCGATTTGCCTTGCCCTCACCCTCTGTTGCTTTAGTTGTGGCGGTGAACTCGTGTTTGTCTTATCCGGCTACGAGTACTTCCTAGTTTTCTTGATGATTGCCTGCCTGGTGCCCGTCTCGGCCCTGGGTATTGCCAAGTTTTTGCGGCCCGTGGGTCGTGGCCCTGCCCGCCGCACCACCTACGAATCGGGGATGGAGCCCATCGGCGGAGCCTGGATTCAGTTCAACATCCGCTACTACATGTTTGCCCTGGTCTTCGTCATCTTCGACGTGGAGACGGTGTTCCTATACCCCTGGGCAGTGGCTTTTAATCAGTTGGGCTTGTTAGCCTTTATAGAAGCCCTGATTTTCATTGGCATTTTGGTCATCGGTCTTGTCTATGCTTGGCGCAAGGGAGCCTTGGAATGGTCATGAATCCGCCCTCAGCCGCCGATAAGAGCGGTATGTTAGCCCCCGGTGAGGCGCTGATGAATCCAGCCGCTCCACCCACCATCACCCACGATTTGTCAGAAAACGTGATTCTGACCACCGTGGATGACCTCTACAACTGGTGTCGCCTGTCGAGCCTGTTCCCCCTGCTCTACGGCACCGCCTGTTGCTTCATTGAATTTGCGGCGTTGATCGGATCCCGGTTCGACTTCGACCGTTTTGGCTTGCTGCCCCGGGCCAGTCCCCGGCAGGCGGATTTGCTGATCACGGCGGGCACCGTCACCATGAAAATGGCCCCGGCCCTGGTGCGGCTCTATGAGCAAATGCCCGATCCCAAGTACGTGATTGCCATGGGCGCTTGCACCATCACGGGCGGTATGTTCAGCAGCGATTCGCCCTCGGCGGTGCGCGGTGTGGACAAGCTGATTCCGGTGGATGTGTATATCCCTGGCTGCCCGCCCCGACCGGAGGCGATCATCGACGCCATCATCAAACTGCGGAAAAAAGTGGCGACCGAATCCATGCAGGATCGGGCCTACACCATGCAGACCCATCGGTTCTATGAGCGCACCCACAAGCTCAAGCCTGTGCCGCCCATTTTGACCGGGGAATACCTGCAACTGGGTACCCACGCCACCCCGCCCAAGGAACTGATGCAGGCGATGGGGATGCCCATGCCCGAAGCCCTTGCTGAAACGACTGCCCAGGAGGACAAGGTTTAATGGCTGAAGACGAATCTAAGGTCACGCCGGAGGCAGAAGCGGCCTCCGAGTCCTCGATTGTGGAAGCTGGGGCCGTCTCCAAATGGCTGACGGAAAACGGGTTTTCCCATGAGTTAGCCGAGCCGGATCACCTAGGGGTTGAAATCATCCAGGTGACGCCGGAACTGCTGATTCCCACCGCCACCGCCCTCTATGCCTACGGGTTCAACTACCTCCAGTGCCAAGGGGCCTATGATGCTGGCCCCGGCAAAGAATTGGTCAGCTTCTACCACCTGATTAAGGTGAGCGATGACGCCGACCGTCCTGAGGAAGTGCGGGTGAAGGTCTTCCTGCCACGGGATAACCCTCGTGTGCCCTCGGTCTACTGGATTTGGAAGGCCGCCGACTGGCAAGAGCGGGAATGCTACGACATGTACGGCATCATCTACGAAGGGCACCCCAACCTGAAGCGGCTGCTGATGCCCGAAGATTGGGTGGGCTGGCCCCTGCGGAAGGACTACATTTCCCCCGATTTCTACGAACTCCAGGACGCCTATTAGGGCTGGCCCTCATCCTAAATCCCTCTCCCCCAGGGAGAGGGACTTTGAAACAGCCCTTTAGTCAGCGCCTCCAGACGTATCTGGGGGCGTTTTTTGTGGAACTGGTTAGGATAAAAGCGTTTGCCTTGATCTGCTGTTGACCCAAGGGTACCGACCATGACCCAGGCTGCTGCGCTGTTCCATTTGGCCTTTCCGGTGGGCGATATTGCCACCGCTAAGCAATTTTACGTTGAGGGCTTAGGCTGCGAACCGGGCCGTGAAACCTCGTCCTCGCTGATTTTGAACCTCTATGGTCATCAACTGGTGGCTCACCTATCCGCCGATCTGACGCCGCAACGGGGCATTTATCCGCGCCACTTTGGGCTGGTGTTTTTGGCGGAACAGGATTGGGAAGATCTGCTGACACGGGCGAAGGATAGAGGGCTGAAGTTTTACCAAAAGGAAAAACGCCGCTTTCCAGGAATGCCCCTAGAGCACCGCACCTTTTTCCTAGAAGATCCGTTCTACAACCTGCTGGAATTTAAGTTCTATGTTTCTCCCAGCGCCATTTTTGGTGAGGTGGAGTTAGCCGTTGTGGGCGACAAGTTGTTCTAGCAGCGGATTCAGAGGAGTGTGAGCCTGTCTCGGGTCATCCTGGTTGCCGCGAGGTCATCGTTCACAAACTTCTGGAACAGGGAACCGTCAAAGCGACCTAAACTGGGGGATGGCCCCTTCTGGGGTTGCCTTGCAGACAGAACAGCTCCAAGCAAGCACCACCTCTGACCCGCAAGGCTGCTTTCTACGGTTTTAGCTAATCATGCACAAAATTCCCGTTACCATCATCACTGGCTTTCTCGGCGCAGGGAAGACCACCCTGATTCGCCATCTGCTGCAAAATCCCCAGGGCCAGCGCATTGCCGTTCTGGTGAACGAGTTTGGCGAGGTGGGCATTGATGGCGACCTGTTGAAATCCTGCCAGGTGTGTGACGAGGAACCGGGCGCAGGTGATGGGGCGGTGGACGCTACCCCAGCCGTGAACAACATTGTTGAATTGACCAACGGTTGCCTCTGCTGCACCGTGCAGGAAGAATTTCTGCCCACCATGCAGGAATTGATGCAGCGCCGCGATGAAATCGACTGCATTGTGATCGAAACCTCCGGGCTAGCCCTGCCGAAGCCGCTGGTGCAAGCCTTCCGCTGGCCGGAAATTCGCACTGCGGCCACCGTGGACAGTGTGGTGACGGTGGTGGACTGCGACGCTCTGGCCTCCGGTCGTCTGGTAGGCGATTTGGACGCCCTGGAAGCCCAGCGCCAAGCCGACGACAGTTTGGATCACGAAACCCCCATCGAGGAACTGTTTGAAGACCAGTTGAATTGCGCTGACCTGGTGCTGCTGACCAAGACGGATTTGGTAGACGCCACTGAACGGGAACGGGTGGAGCGCTGGCTGTCCGGCCAACTGCCCCGTCCGGTGCGGGTGGTGGAATGCGGCCAGGGGTTGATTAGCCCTGACGTGTTGCTGGGGTTCAACGCAGCCGTTGAGGACAATTTGGACAGCCGCCCCAGCCACCACGACCACGAAGAGGAGCACGACCACGACGACGACATTGTGGCGATTCCGTTACTGCTGTCTCAGGAATTTGAGCCCAGCGACCTGATCCAGCGTCTCGAAGCCCTCACCGAGCAGTATGAGATCTACCGGATCAAAGGCTTTGTGCAGGTGCCCCAGAAGGCCATGCGGATGGTGGTACATGGCGTGGGGCAGCGCTTCGACTGGTTCTATGACCGTCCTTGGCAACCCGACGAGCATCGCCACACCAAGCTGGTGATTATCGGCAAAGCCCTCAACGCCGCCACCCTGCGCTCCTTTTTGACCCAGGATGCCCCCAGTGCCCGCCTCAATTCCATGGCCACTGCCTAGACACAACCGTAAAGTCCCCGTCAACAAGGTTGCGTTTTGTGACAAAACCTGAGATCACTGGCGGGGTGGGCGGTGGGTCAAAGCGCTCAAACAGTTGATTTGGCTACTTTTTTCCTCTTTACATAGAGCTGTCTCTCTTAACAACTTGTAAAAGATAAATACACGACAGCAGTGTATAAACTTGTTTGGAGGGTTTGTTGAATCAGCGAAAGCTAATTCAGGCAACGGTTTCGAGAAACGCCCTGGTTTATCCAGAATTGCGCTTCGAGAACTTCTCAACGATTCTTCAAGGGTAGTCTTACGGAATATGTATGACTTTGAACAACCTTGAAGAAATGTTAACTAAATGAGAAAACAAGCCACGCCGCTCTTTAAGATCCTCTCTATAGATTAGTAAAGCCGCCTCGGCTGAACTGATTAGCAATCCGGTCTCTAGACCATTTCAAGCAAACTCAGCGACAAAAATTAGGAGATTTGAGTCGATGTTTGACGCATATACCAAAGTTGTTTCTCAAGCTGACGCCCGTGGGGATTTCCTCTCCAACGATCAGTTGGATGCTCTGTCCCGCGTGACCAGCGATGGCCTCAAGCGGATCGATGCTGTGAACCGCATGACCGGTAGCGCTTCCAAGATTGTGGCTGATGCCGCTCGCGCTCTGTTCGCTGAGCAGCCCCAACTGATCGCCCCCGGCGGCAACGCTTACACCAACCGTCGTATGGCTGCTTGCCTGCGCGACATGGAAATCATCCTGCGCTATGTGACCTACGCCACCTTCACCGGTGACGCCAGCGTTCTGAACGACCGCTGCCTGAACGGTCTGCGCGAAACCTACGTGGCTCTGGGCACCCCCGGCGCTTCCGTGGCTGCTGGCATCGAAAAAATGAAGGCCGCCGCCATCGCCATCGTGAACGACCCCGCCAACATCACCCCCGGCGATTGCAGCTCCCTGGTTTCTGAAATCGGTAGCTACTTCGACCTGGCTGCTGCTGCTGTGGCCTAGGTTCAACCTCATTGAACCTCACTGGAATTGGGCCAGGTTGGCTTAATTCTTCCCTTTCCGTTCATTCGCTGTGAAGACCATTGAAGGAGAACCTTAAACTATGAAAACCCCTCTAACCGAAGCTGTTGCAGCAGCCGATTCCCAAGGCCGTTTTCTGAGCGCCTCTGAACTGCAAGTGGCTTTTGGCCGTCTGCGTCAAGCCACCGCTGGTCTGGAAGCCGCTAAAGCCCTGACCAACAAAGCAGATTCCCTCGTGAGCGGCGCTGCTCAAGCCGTTTACAACAAGTTCCCCTACACCACCCAAATGCAAGGCGCTAACTACGCCTCCGACGAGCGCGGCAAAGCCAAGTGCGCCCGCGACATCGGCTACTACCTGCGGATGGTGACCTACTGCTGCGTGGCTGGTGGCACTGGCCCCATGGATGAGTACCTGATTGCTGGTCTCGACGAGATCAACAGCACCTTTGAACTGTCCCCCAGCTGGTACGTGGAAGCTCTGAAGTACATCAAAGCTAACCACGGTCTGTCTGGCGATGCAGCCACCGAAGCCAACTCCTACATCGACTACGCCATCAACGCCCTGAGCTAGTTTGGCGATTTGCCCGGAGGGGCAGACAGTTGTTAGCGACTTGTTAGCAATTGTTTGTTGCTCCGGGCATTGTTGTATCTAGACATGGTTGTGTCTAGGGATGTCTATAGGGGCCGAAGGGTGTACTTCGGTGCCTTGGGAAAGCTGGTGCCAGCGTTGCCAACACGCTTTAGAAAGGGCATGGCCCTACCTCCCCGGAGAAAGGCGCAGCCCTTGGGCGCTAGTCTGACCCCTGCTGTGTTGAGAAGCCTTTTTAAAAGGGAGGATAATCCTGTGCCAATTACAACTGCGTCGTCCCGGTTGGGAACCGCTGCGTTTAGCGAAACGTCCCCGGTAGAACTGCGGGCCAATTGGACGCCTGAAGATGCCGAAGTGGTGATTCGGGCCGTCTACCGTCAGCTTCTGGGCAACGACTACCTGATGAACTCCGAGCGCCTCACCAGTGCCGAGTCGCTGCTGAAGAACGGCTACATCACCGTGCGCGAGTTCGTGCGGGCCGTGGCCAAGTCGGAGCTTTACAAAGAAAAGTTCTTCTATCCCAACTTCCAAACCCGCGTGATTGAACTGCACACCAAGCACCTGCTGGGCCGTGCCGTGTACGACGAATCGGAAGTGGTGGAACACCTGGATCGCTACGAAAACGAAGGCTACGACGCCGATGTCGATTCCTTCATCGATAGCGAAGAATACCAGTCCAACTTTGGCGACAACGTGGTGCCCTACTACCGCAGCTTTGTCTACCAGGCAGGGCAGCGTTCCGTGGGTTTCACCCGGATGTTCCAGATGTATCGCGGCTACGCCAACAGCGACCGCTCCCAGGCGGGTGGCAAAAAGTCTCGCCTAGCTGGGGAATTGGGGCGTAACACCTCCTCTTCCATCATCAGCCCCACCGGGGTTTCGGCGGGCGCATCGTCCCAGGTCAACAAGCTGGCTACTCCGGCCCTGGCCCTGGGTGGGTCTACCCCCTACGGCACCGCTGGCAAGGTCTACCGCATTGAGGTGGTGGGTGCTAACCTGCCCCGCTATCCCAAGGTGCGTCGGATCAACACCGCCTACCTGGTGCCCTACGAGCAGCTTTCCACTAAGCTGCAACAGATCAACAAAATGGGCGGTCGGGTAACTAGCATCACCCAAGCCAGCATGTAAGTTCACGCCATCGTGACCAGTGTGTAGGGGTGTCATCCGCAGATGGCGTCCCTACGCCTGTTAAAGGCCTTTTCCGTCGGCGTCTGTGTTGATTATGACGCCGCTTTCCCTACCCGTTCACTGTCTACGCTTAGGAGAACTCCCTACCATGCTCACTCAAACCGCCTTTGGCAGCCAAACTTCGTCCCCCTCTGGCAGCCGCATTTTCCTGTACGAAGTGGAAGGGCTGCGCCAGAACGACGAAACCGATAAATCCAACTACCCCATCCGCAAGAGCGGCAGCATTTTTATCAAAGTGCCCTACAGCCGCATGAACGAAGAAATGCAGCGGATTACCCGCATGGGCGGCAAAATCGTCAGCATTCAGCCCCTTTCGGCGAGCTAGGCTGCCTAACAGCCCTCACCCCTGCCCCTCTCCCACGTGGAGAGGGGTTCTGAGGTTGGGTGTCTGATACTTGGGTGGTGCATTGCGGCGGATATGGAAGACTGGACTACGGCCAGGTGGGATTAGTGCCGCGAATGCACCACCCTACGGGCCATCCATGACTGTGATGAAAAATAGGTTAGGTCAAAGACAGGTTATCCATGGAGACCGACGCGCAACAATTGGTCAATGCCCAGGGCGAATCCTTGACGGTGGAGCAGGCCGTGGTGAACCTTCAGCAAACGGAGGATACGGGCCTGCGCTACTATGCGGCCTGGTGGTTGGGGCGCTTTCGGGTAACACAGCCCGATGCCGTGGATGCCTTGATTCAAGCCCTAGACGACGAATCGGATCGGGCACCGGATGGGGGCTATCCCCTGCGGCGGAATGCGGCTCGTGCCCTGGGTAAGTTGGGTCAATCCCGTGCGGTGGCTCCGCTGATTCAGTGCTTGGCCTGCGACGATTACTACGTGCGGGAGTCGGCAGCTCAGGCATTGGGTGCCCTAGGTGATGATCGGGCGATTCCATCTCTGGTCAATTTGTTGGCGGGGGGCGTGGAAGCGGCAGTGACCGTAGAAGGCAAGCCCCACCTGGTTCAGCCCTACAACGCCATTTTGGAAGCCCTGGGTTGTTTGGGGGCACAGTTGGCAGTAGAGGAGATTCGCCCCTTTTTGAGCCATTCCGTGGCCCAGGTACAAAATGCGGCAGCGCGGGCCATGTATCAGCTCACTGGGGACGATAGCTACTGCCAGCGGTTGGTGGAGCGGCTTCAGGAACCCAATCTGCAACTACGGCGTTCGGCCATGATGGATTTGGGGGCGATTGGCTACCTCCCGGCGGCAGAACCCATTGCGGCGACTCTGGCGGAAAATAGCCTGAAACTCATTGCCCTTCAAGGGGTCTTGGAAGCTCACCTGCAAGACATTCGCTTTCCTGATGCGGATCTTTCCCCAGAGGCGCAGCGGGTATTGGCGTTGATGGATGATTTGCTCTAGGGTCAGAGGCTAGGATCTGGGAATGCCCTAGGTTAAGCACGAGGTATCTGAGGTTTCTCGTATCTAAATTGCTAATCGGGGTGACACGTAGAATAGCTCAATTAAAATTAATTTTGGCTCCGGGTTTCGACTGCGCTCAACCCTCTTGCTACTTTGCGTGGGGGCATTGAGCGAAGTCGAAATGCGTTTTACAAATAATTGTGACCACTTACTTATGACCACTTACTTAGGTCAGCGATTGTGAAAGAGAGTCCTAGCGTGGATCAACCCAGCACCATTAACGAAGACTTGGCCCCGTTGATTCGTGCCGTAGAAGAGGCCGACTCGAAGGGGGCGATGGTGGTGGCTGTGGGGCGGTTGGCGGCGCAACGGCATCCGGGGGCGATTCCGACCCTAATTCAGGTCTTGGGCTACAACAATCCTGGGGCGGCGGTGGCGGCGGTGGATGGCCTAGTGGCCCTGGGCGAATCTGCGGTTCCGGCTCTGCTAGAAGAGTTGGACGGCTATAACTACGGGGCGAGGGCTTGGGCGATTCGTGCCCTGTCGCTGATTGGCGATCCCCGTGCGTTGAAGATTTTGCTGGAAACCGCCACCGGAGATTTTGCCCTCAGTGTCCGGCGGGCAGCGGCGAAGGGATTAGGACACCTCAACTGGGCGTTACTCCCGGCTGAGCAAGTCGCCGCCGCCCAATCCCAGAGTTTGCAAGCGTTGATTCAAGGCACCGAAGACCCCGAATGGGTGGTGCGCTATGCCGCCGTGGTGGGGTTGCAAGGCTTGGCTCTCGCTATCGACGAAACCTCATGTACGCAGGAGTTCACAGCGATTCAGCAACAGCTTCAGCGAGTGATGCAACAGGATAACACCCTAGCAGTGCAGGCTAGGGCCAAGTTGGCGCTGACGACCTTGGCTGACGCTCCTATGGCCCAATAACTTTCCCCCTCACTCGTGGGCAAGACGCCCTCATCTAGGGCATAGGTTATTCGTGAATGCTGCCATCGGGCATGGTGGCGTTGGTCAAAAGCGTGTTCATGACGATGGCGCTGCTCATTTCGGCTCGATCCAGAACGGCTTCTGTGAAGTCGGTGTCGGTGAGGTCAGCCCGTCCGAGATAGGCTTGCACAAACATCGCTTTCACCAGGCAACTGCCGCGCAGGCTGGCGCGGGCGAGGTCGGCACGGGTAAAGCGGCTGTTCTGGAAGTCGCAGCGGTTGAGCTGAGCTTGTTTCAGCAGGGCATCGGTAAAGTCTGCGCCCCGGCCTCGAACGCGGTTAATCTGAGCCAGGGTCAAATCGCTGCGGGAGAATCGGCCTTGGGTGAGGTCGGTGTCATCTAAATTGGCCCCACTGAGGTCAGCACCCGAAAAATTGGCATTGATCAAGATGGCTCCCTTCAGGTTGGCTCCCTTCAGGTTAGCCTCTCGCAGGACGGCTTCACTGAGGTTGGCACGGCTGAGGTCAACGGCGGCTAGGTTTGCCCCGGAAAGGTTGGTGCCCCGCAGATCGGCCTGGTGCAGCTTAGCGCCTCGCAGGTTGGTAATGTACTTACGATTTTCTTGGCGCAGGTTGGCCCCCCGCAGACAGGCTCCCGTGAGGTTCGCGCCGCTGAGGTCGGCATTGCGAAGGTCGGCCCCCATCAGATTGGCATCGAGGAGATCGGCTAAGGTAATGTTGGCGCTGCGGAGGTCGGCCCCTTGGAGCGATGCACCGTGCAGATCGGCATCGTGCAAAATGGCTGCTGATAAATCTGCCTGGTTCAAATTGGCTCCCCCCATCTGCGCCCGAGACAGATTGGCCTGCCGCAGCCGCACGCGATTCAGATAGGCCAGGGTCAGATTGGCATTTTCCAAATCGGCCTGCACTAAATTGGCTCCGATCAAGTCAGCTCCAGCTAGGTCAATCCCCACTAGGGTTAGACCTTTAAAGTCCATGTCCCCACGGGCATAGGATTGCAGCAATTCAGTGGCATTCATACAAAGACCCTAGGGACCTTAGGCGGAGAAAAGCGCCGAAGATGGGGGCGACGACGGAGAACTAGGAGAAGTCGGGGAGGACGCATGGGTCGTCGAGGCATCAGCCGATGGCACGGGCTCTGACAGGGGGGGCAGGGGCTCTAGGGCCACCTCAGGATCCTGGGGATAGTATGCCCGAATGGCGCGGGTAATACTATCGGCAACCGGAAGAACCTCCTCAGCTTGCCCCAAACAATGGGCCATGATCGTTAGCTTGCTCTCCAGGTCTGCAAAGCTAGGACAATACTCAAAAATCCCGTGAAGCAAGTCCTCCAGGGTAGTATGCCTGAGGTTCACCCAATCCTGGTCGGTATAGCTAAAAGGGCCATGGAGACAGGAGTGCAGGAGAATCTTAGCCCGCAGAGGGTTAGCATACTGCAAAATATCCGTTCGCAGGTCAAACAACACTCGGCGATCTCGCGCCGGACGGCTCCCCAGACCCGCCCCAGACACGACAATACCCTGGTGAACGAGGGGAGGAGACGCCGTCTGAATTACCGTTACCTCACGCTCTCCAGAGGTGGCGGGCGGCAGCGGCGTTACCACGGTGTGATCGGGGGCAGAGTCTTGGGGATCGCTGCTGGGGGGTACCGCAAGCTGGGCTCCGGCAGTGGCATAGATGGGCTGGAGCGATTGGATAAGCATATTGGCCAACCGCGTATACTCCCGCTTGCGGTTGAGGCGTTTGACAATCCGCCCCAGGTGATAGCGCAGATCTTGAATTTGGGGCGTGGCTTGGAACACCTGCTGGATTAACTGCGGTAGGTTGGCCTGTTCAAGGATCGAGACGTCGTTTTCCCAGGTATTGTAGGCGAGACAGTACAGCAGCTTCCGTAGACGCAGGCTATCGGCCTGTTGATCCAACCGTTGGGCCACCAAGCCACACCGCTCTTCGAGGGATCGTACCGTTAGCACCGTGGATTCGTTTTGAAGCTCCTCTGTGGTAGGCCGCAGGGTACGCACATACCAAGGCTGAAGCTCTCGCAAAATCAGGGCCGCTACTTCGGCATATACCCCCTGCCGATTCAATCCCATCACCACTCGCTGGATCTGCTGCTCTAGGTCGCCTAGGGTAGGATAGCGTTCCCGCAGGGCCAGCAGCAGGGTGTGCAGATCAAACTGGTTGAGCACCGAGGTATCGTTCTCCCACGCCTGCTGGTAGGTAGCAAAGATCAGCTTTTTGATCCGCACCGATTGCTCATGAACCGTCAGGGCATGGATGGCCGATCCGAGCAGGGCTTCGGCGCTCATGGGCACCGTGTAGGTGGGCTCCCCCGTAGAAGGCGGCCCAGAATCGGGGTCAGGGTACAGCGTAATCTGGTAGGCCGGAACGGGCTCATGAATATTTTTCAGATCCAGCGCCCCCAGAAAAACCGCATTGAGATTGAGGCGGGCTTTCACAACGTCAAAAATGGTTTGGGAGACACAAAGGCCACGGGGTTTGGCATAGGTTTGAAGGCGGGCGGTAATATTGACGCCGTTGCCCATCACATCCTGTTCGCTGACAACGATGTCTCCTAGGTGAATGCCAATGCGGTGCTCTAGATACTGCCCTGGCGGTAGACCCAGCGACTGATCCACGAGCCGTCGCTGCATCTCCAGACCACAGGAAACCGCTTCCACGGCACTGAGGAAGTACATCAGTAGCCCATCTCCCGTAGACTTCAGCACTTTGCCGCCAAAATCCACGCAGATTTGGGCAATCAGGGATAAGTCTCGATCAATTAACCGCAGGGTAAGCCCCTCATCCACCGACATACGGGCACTGAAGCCGACCGCATCCGTCACCATGATGGCGGCTAAGAGGCGCTGTCCGTCAAGAAAGGATGACACTCGATGTTCCATAGCCACTCACGTGAGAACCCAGCAATCTACTCGGGCAGAGACGGGAAACGCCCCTATCAAACCATCCTCATATTGCCCGGATACGCCAGGAGAAGTGCCATGGAACCCCCCAAAGTTACCGGAATTTACCCAGTCTTCATATCAGCGATGGCCCCCCGCGCCATGGCGGCAATCGCCTGATCGGTAGCCTTTGGTAATTGATAGTAGCGTCCACCAGCGGTTCTAGCCAATTCCTTGCCAAAGCCCGTAGACACAAACTTACGTTCGGTATCAATAATTAAAAGCTGGTGGCCAATACTGCGAATCCGGGCGGCGATATCTAGCAACTCCTGCTTGATGTCCGGTTTTTCCTCCGCATCGAGGGTCTCACCGAGGGAGCGGGCCAGGGGAATATTGCCTCGACCATCGGTGATGGCAACAATAACGACGTTGCCGATATCGCCCGACTGCTGGGCATTGGTGCCCACCCGCACCGCCTGGGTGAGGCCGTGGGCCAGGGGCGATCCACCCCCGCAGGGCATGCGCTCTAGGCGACGGCGGGCCATGGCGATGGATCGGGTGGGGGGCAGCAAGACCTCCGCCTGCTCCCCCCGAAAGGGAATTAGGGCCACCTGGTCGCGGTTTTGGTAGGCTTCGGTGAGCAAATTCAGCACCGCACCCTTGGCCGACTGCATCCGGTTGAGGGCCATAGACCCCGAAGCATCCACCACAAAGATAATCAGCGAACCCGCCCGCCGTGCCAAACGCTTGGCTCGAATATCGCCCGATTCCACCACCACCCGCCGATGGGGCTGGCGCTCCCGCCGCGACTTTTGGTAGGGGGCAGCGGCCCGCAGGGTGGCATCGACGGCAATGCGGCGCACCGGGCCTTGGGGCAGAAAGGGCTTGATGTAGCGCCCCCGCTCATCGGAAAACACTAAACTTTGGCGACCCGACTTGCCCTGACGGCTCATGGTTTGGGCAAACACCAGCATGGAGGGATCGAGGATCACCCCCTCTGGATCAAACACAAACTCTTCGGGGATGCTGGGAGGAGCCTCTTCCTCGTCGTTGTCGGGCTCGTCCTCGTCTTCGTCTTCCTGATTGTCCTGATCCTCCTGCTGATCCTGGGGATCGTTATCCTCTGGATTGGTTTGGGGTGGTGGCGGCGGCGGCGGCGCTTCCTCTGGCGGTAAATCTTGGGGCATCTGAGAACGGGGTACAATCACCAGCTCTACGGCCACCCGTAGGTCATCGGCGTTCACCTCCGCCCGCCCCTCTAGGGCTGCGTGGGCCTTGGCCACCCGCACCGCGAAGATTTCGGCTCGATGGCCCTGAATGCCGCCACGCAGGGCTTCTGTCACCAGGTATTGCACCTGCTCGCGGCTGATGGTGACTTCCTTCAGCCACTCCCGTGCCAGGATGATCTGGGTTCTGAGGGCATCAATTTCGTCGGCGTACTCGGCCAAGAAAGCTTGGGCATCTGAGGCATAGCGGCTGGTTTGATCGACCACCGTCACCCGATTGTCGAGGGTCATCGCGCCGTCCGCCGACAGGGCAATGGCAATGCGATCCAGCAAGTGCTCCCGCAGCGGCCCTTCTTCGGGGTTGTAGGTGGCAATCAGCAGAGGGGCGCAGGGGTGCTGAAAACTCATACCCTCCCGCTCAAGCTGGTTGCGCCGATCCGTCAGGGCGGCGAGGAGCAGGTTGGCAATCTGGTCGTCGAGAAGATTGATTTCGTCCACATACAACACGCCCCGGTTAGCCTCTGCCAACAGACCGGGCAAGAACACACTTTCTCCCGCCTGAATGGACTTAGCCACGTCCACAGACCCCAGCAGTCGGTCTTCGGTGACACCCAGGGGCACCTGGATGAAGGGAGCCGGAACCACCCGCGTGGGCAGGTCAACGGTGGCCTCCCCAGCCGGAAAGCGGGCCTGGGTTTGGTCGTCCCACAGGCGGGCATCGGTGGGGTCAGCGTTGCAGCAGGATCCATCCACCACTTCAATGGGGGGCAAGAGCTGGTGGAGTGCCCGCGCCATCACCGACTTGGCCGTTCCCCGTCGCCCAGCGATGACTACTCCTCCCAAGGTTGGATCCACCGCCGCCAGGAGCAGCGCCATTTTGATCGCCCCCTGCTCAACCACCGCCGCGAGGGGAAACACAACTGGAATCGGAGAATCTACCGTGGCAACCATAGGGACTGTAAGGGCGTTTACTCCCACCATATCAGGAATTGACTCGCCTCAGGGCGGCGGCACCGAGGGGAAACCGGGTTTTAGCCGGACTGTGGCCTCAGCCAGACAGAAAGGACAAAAAAGGTGTGGATCCGCACTCTCCATAGAAAATAAAGTCAGTACACTAGACGCTAGCGATCTCAGTAATTTTTCCCGACGCGTTATTTCTTCGCGAGACGAAAATCCGTTATTTCAGGGTTGGAAAATCCCGCTGCCTCTTCCATGGTAGGGGCGATCCACCCCGCATCTGGGGCTCAGCCTCGGTTCTGATCGTGATCTATCGCTCTACCTTCCCTACGCCCGTGCCCTCTCCCCTTGACTCCCTCACGGCTCTTGCCGATTCTCCAGCCCATGCCATCGAATGTAAGTTCCTCTTTGAACGGGATCTCTATACGCCTTGCCATATCTGGGCGGCCGATGTGGACCATCGACTTTCAGCGGTGTACGTAGACAACCAGTTCTATAGCTTCTTTAAGGTGGTAGGCGACCCCAACAAGCTCCTCGACATCGTGGCCCGCCTGGGCAAGCGGGACGACAAAGTTGCCATTACCCTCACCAAGCAGGGCTATGCCATTTGGGCCTACGAGCCCCAGGCCCAGTATGCCCCTCCTGCTCGCCAGCCCGGCCACCGGATCTACCCTGTCTTTGGCCCGAAGAACTGCCTGCTGCTCATCGACCCCCAGGCTTACCAACTCTGCCAAATCCAGGTACCGGATGTGGCTAAGCCCCTTGACGCCATCGCCTACCGCAACCGCTACTACAGCATCTTTAAACAGGATCAAGACGCGGCTAGACTGCTAGACATTACCGCTAAGCTGGCCCGTCGGGGCGACGACACCCTGCTGACGCTAACGGACAGCACCTATCGCCTAGGGCTCCTAGAGCCCAGTGGTCGAGTGATTTAGGTAGGCAGGGAGCTTCGGTTTAAGTGATAGGTTTAAGCTGGGCCCTGTTTGGATACGGGGGACGTTTCCGGTGAAGCCTGCCTGTGCGCCCAAACCCCGCCAACACGACCCAGCAGGAACACCTATTACGAGTTACGAGGTTGCCATGACCCAGCCATCCGAATCCATTACTGTTTTTATCTGCGGATCCGCCCTGCGCGGACAACCCGACAACCAAAATCTTCAGGACGCCACCTTCTTGGGAGAAGCTCAGACCGCTCCCATCTACCGCCTGCACGCTGTGAAAGACGGCTGGCACCCTGGTATCTACGAAATTGGCGATGGGGGCATTTCCATCCCCGGCGAACTCTACGCCATGACCCCCGATCAGTACACCTACCTGAAAGATAACGAACCGCCCCACATGTATCCCCAAACCGTGCAGCTCGCTGATGGGGGCACCGCCACGGCCTTTTTGTACCCCAAGGCGCTGATTGATGAGCATGGCTGGCCCGACATTTCGGAGTACGGCGGCTGGGCCGCTTACAAAGCCGCTACCGCAGGCTAGGGAGAACTGGGCTAGCTGGATCCGTTCGGGGCTGGAATGCCTGGACGGTCTAGCCGACCCTTAGAATGCCTAGATTCTGAAACTTCTCCACGAAAATCTTGACACAGGTGGGGGCCGCTAACGATAATGGGAATTTGTGTGAACTTAAGAGTCTAGATTCCCTTGGCAAACGTTGTAGTAATTGGTGCCCAATGGGGCGACGAAGGAAAGGGCAAAATCACTGACCTGCTGAGCCGCTCAGCGGATGTGGTTGTGCGCTATCAGGGCGGGGTGAACGCGGGGCACACCGTCGTTGTCAAGGATCAGACCTTCAAGCTGCACCTAATTCCCTCCGGCATCCTCTACCCCGATACGGAATGCGTGATTGGGAGCGGAACCGTTATTGACCCCAAAGCACTCATCGCAGAGCTCGATAAGCTCGCTGACCTGGGCATTTCTACCCAAAACCTCTTCATTTCCAACGCGGCCCATGTCACCATGCCCTACCATCGCCTGATCGATCAGGCAGCGGAGGAGCGTCGGGGCACCAACAAAATCGGCACCACCAAGCGCGGCATTGGCCCCACCTATGCTGATAAATCCGAGCGTATCGGCATCCGCATCATTGACCTGCTGGACTACGCCAAGCTGCGCGAGCAGTTGGAATGGACCATTCAGTATAAAAACGGCATTCTTGAGAAGCTCTACGACCTGGAGCCCCTCGATCCCGCTACGGTGATCGAGGAATACATCGAGTACGCCGAACGCCTGCGTCCCCACGTCATCGACAGCTCCCTCCACGTCTACCGCGCCATCCGCGAGCGGAAAAACGTCTTGTTTGAAGGAGCCCAGGGCACCCTGCTCGACCTCGACCACGGCACCTACCCCTACGTCACCTCCTCCAATCCGGTGGCGGGGGGAGCCTGCATCGGCACGGGCATTGGCCCCACCGTCATTGATCGGGTGATTGGCGTGGCCAAAGCCTATACCACCCGCGTCGGTGAAGGCCCCTTCCCCACAGAACTTACCTGTGGTGTGGGGGAACAACTCTGCTCACGGGGGGCTGAGTTTGGCACCACAACGGGGCGGCAGCGCCGCTGCGGCTGGTTTGATGCGGTCATTGGTCGCTATGCCGTACGGATTAACGGCCTTGACTGTTTAGCGATCACCAAGCTAGACGTCCTTGACGATGCCGATGAAATCCAGGTTTGCGTGGCCTATGAGCTAGATGGGGAGCGATGTGAAGAACTGCCGGGTAGTGCCAACGCCTTTGCCCGCTGCAAGCCCATCTACAAAACCCTGCCGGGGTGGAAGCAGCCGACGGATCACTGTCGGTCGCTGAGTGATCTGCCCAAGGCGGCTCTAGACTACCTCAAGTTCCTCGCCGAACTGATGGAGGTGCCCATTGCCATTGTGTCCTTGGGAGCCAGTCGCGATCAAACCATCATTGTGGAAGATCCCATCCACGGGCCAAAGCGAGCCTTGCTCTATGAAAATGGCGAGGCCGCCAGCTAGGGTTGCGCCGCCTGTTTTGTACCTTTTGTTCATTATCTAGATTACCTACGGGGGAGATTGGCTATGGAACTGACGATTGAATGTAAGGCACGGGATCCCAAGGCAAAGCCCAATGCTCTGCGGCGTGAAGGGCTGCTCCCGGCTGTTCTCTACGGCCACAACGGCACCGAATCGGTGGGGCTGACCCTAGATCAGAAGTCCGCTGATCTACTGCTGCGGAAGGTGGCGATCAACAACACCATGATCGACATCAATGTGCCCGACCTCCCCTGGAGCGGCAAAGCCCTGCTGCGGGAAGTTCAATCCCACCCTTGGAAGCAGTTGGTGTATCACCTCAGCTTTTTTGCTGTCCAAGCCCAGGATGCCGTGGAAGTCGGCGTTACCCTGAACTTTGTCGGTGAGCCCATCGGGGTCAAGGACGACGGCGGCGTTCTCAACACTGAGGTGAATGAAGTCACCGTCAAGTGTAAGGCGGTTGATATCCCTGAGGTGATCAACGTTGATGTCTCTGGGCTTCGGGTCGGCGATAACCTCACGGTGGCTGACCTCAACCTGCCTGAAGGGGCCATCGTTGCAGGCGACCAAACCCAGATCGTTGCCAGCGTTCTCCAGGGCTAAGCCAACGCGGTTTTACCGAGAGACGGTCTTACCTCGTCCCTGGTTGATCCAGTTCTAGGGATGATTGATGGCCCAAAGTCACGGCACAGCAAGGGGTAGGTTCACTAAGCCTTCCCCTTCGTAGTTTTTAGGGATAATTAGGCTGATTGCATTGGCCACGAATGCACCCTAGGTTCTACCGTTTGCAAATCGGGGGTATGGGGTTGGATGGGATACGAGACCGGACGTTAGCCCTTCCTGAGAATAAAAAGACTGCCTTGGTTGCCGCGACTAATCCGTAGGTCGTCGTCGAGGTAGGTAACTTCGAGCCAGCCAGACTGGCGCTCAGCCTGGATAGGAAAGTCAATGCCCTGGAGCAGGGAGAATCGACGAGTGGTGGTTAGGGTGGCAATAAATTGGCTGGGAGATTGGTAATTCAGCCGATTTTGAAGCCCCAACACACCGCGCTCAAATCGGACGTTCACCCGCCGATCCGACACGGGCTCTAGACGGGCCGCCACCGCCACTAGCCCAGATAGCAGCGGCGGGCCAGCCACCTCGGCCACGTTGTAAATCCGGCCTTCCTGAAGGCGAATGCACTGATAGATGGAGCCTAGGGACGCCAAGGGCAGGCGGTCAAGGTTGAGTAATTCCCGGCTGGTGGTGTAGAGCAAGCGCCAGTCGCCCTCCAGACGAGGTGTTGCCGTGAGGGGGTGAGCAGTTGGGTTGCGCTCCTCTAGGCGAACCGCCGCTGCTTCCACCATGAGGCGATCCGCAGCGGTGGCGCGAATCCCCCGATTGAGGGGAGCGATAGCTTCGAGTAATTCAGCTTTGCCCAGCATGGTGTTCGTCGTGAACCGTCCTCCGCATCATAGGCGAAAACGACCCAGCCTTCCTCCCTGGAGGATTCTAGACCCTCTGGGCGAGTCGGGGAGATCGGCTCACCCGCCTGACCCCTATTGCACCGGGAATGCCCTGCTATAATGAAAGGCTGACAGTTGTTCCCACAACCCGCCCAACTCCTATCTATTTGGCTTGCCCATGTCCAACCCGAATTACAACCCATCTCTCCGGCAGGTGCCTCGCAGCGCTAAGGCTCCGATTCTGCCCTCCTCTGGCGAGTCATCGATTTTGGCTTGGCTAGAGGGCATTGGCCGCCTTCGCACTCGCGAACCCATCGAAAACTTCCCGGATGAGGCTGAGAGTGAAGAGATCTCAGATCTTATGGGTGGTGATGACAGCTTCGAGGATGACGACGACGACAGCGATCTGGCCCTCGATGATGACGACTAACCTTGAGGTTCCTGAGACCCCTCTAGCCCATTAAGTCTTGTAACGGTTAAGCGCCAGTCGGCTATTATCCCCTACACTTCCTGACTAATTTCCACCGCCCATGACTAGCCAAGGGGAAGATTCTCCAGTAGACTCCTGTGGTGTGTGGTGTGACGCAATGTTGAGGAATTATCGTGGACGCGAAATTTTTCGCCTCAGGGGGGGCTGGCCTCAATGGCAAGGCCATGCTGTGGATTCTCATAGCTAGCCTAGGATCCGCCTCCATTGTGGTTGATGCCAGCCTTGGTCATGGCTACGGCTTGGGGGCATCGATAACCGTTCCTTTGCTTCTAGCGGCGGCAGCTAGCGGCCTGCTGGGCTACTGGGTGGTGCCCCTGCTACGCGCCTTCAAAACGGGGCAGTTTATTCGTCAAGAAGGCCCCCAGGGACACCTAAAGAAAGCCGGAACCCCTACGATGGGGGGTATTTTCTTTGTTCCTGTGGCGGTGGCGGTGGCGCTACTGGCTACGGGTTTTTCTCAGGCCGTGCTGGCGGTCTCGGCCCTCACCCTAGCCTACGGTGCCATTGGCTGGTTGGATGACTGGCAAGTGCTGCGGCTGCGGTCTAACCAAGGCATCACACCCAAAACTAAACTCTTTCTACAAATTGCCCTGGCCGTGCTGTTTTGCCTATGGGTGATGACCAGTCAGCCCGCCTCGGTGACGACGGTCGCCTTACCCCTAGGTTTAGCGCTGCCCCTAGGACTGCTGTTTTGGCCCTTGGCCGGGTTTGTGCTAGTGGCCGAAAGTAACGCCACCAACCTAACCGATGGCCTAGATGGGCTCATGGGCGGCACCGGAGCCATCGCCTTTTGGGGTTTGGCCCTGGTAACAGCCCCGACTCACCCCGACCTGATGGTGTTTTGTGCCGCAATGAGCGGTGCTTGCCTGGGCTTCCTGCTGCACAATCGCAACCCAGCCAAAGTCTTCATGGGCGACACCGGATCGCTGGCCCTGGGCGCTGCCTTGGGGGCGGTGGGAATCCTCAGCCACAACCTTTTTGCCCTGCTGCTGCTGACCCTGCTCTTTTTCGCCGAGACGATGTCTGTCATTCTTCAGGTGGGCTACTTCAAGGCCACGAAAGGCCCCGATGGGATCGGCAAGCGTCTATTCAAAATGGCTCCTCTACACCACCACTTTGAGCTGTCCGGATGGTCAGAAACCCAGGTAGTGGGGGCCGCCTATGGGATCACAGCTATTTTGGTCGCGCTGGCTGCTATCTGGGGCTAGGGCCTTGGGGAAAGACTCCCGGCCTCGTTGCGCGAAGTCCTTGACTGTCATCATCACGATTGGCTCTTTTCTGTGGACGAAGGAAAAGGGCTACACTATGGCCATAGCTATCACTCACCCCTGCCCTAGGATAGTCGGTGGAGGTGTGGGTGCCTCTGGGAACCGGATCGTCAGCCTAGGGTCAAGCGGTCGATCTAAGGTTGTGGAAGAGAGGGCGTCCTATAATTTTCTTCACGAAATTCCTAACAAAAACTGGTTCAGTTTTTCCGATCTGTTTTACCCTTGGGCAGACCAATTTTAATCCCTTCACCCTCTGTCGTTACTTGCTGCCGATACCGTTATGAACGCCTCCTACTCTTCAGAATCCATGGTTCCAGCCGCAGCGGCGGATTGGAGTCATGGCTCACGACAGGCTCCCTCGGTGCCCATCTCGGTCTATCGCGAGTTGGCCACGGAACTTAAGGCTACCCAGGCCCTCGTGGACTCCCTAACTCAGCAGAATCAGCAGCTTGGCCAGCAAAATCTATTTCTGCGCCAGGAAATGATGAAGTTCGCTGAATCAGCGGCCCAACTCAAACAGGTGGTGGATGGTCGCCCGGTGGTTACGGGGGATACTGCATCGGGGAAAACCTATCCCCTCCAACCCATTGCCATTGAGCCACCCCCCACCCCTGCCTTTGAGTCGCCGTCAGGGGTAGAACGCCCCGATCCCCAAGGCAGCAGCCCAGGCTTTGCCCTAGGAGGTGTCTCGCAACTGACCAGTCAGGTTACGCAAATGCTGGGAGCCAAAGCTCCGGCAGCACGGGGGCCAAACAAGGCGATGAAGCCCAAGGCCAAGCGTCCACAGCCCGTTCCTCCGCCCCGTATGCTCTACACCGAGGAACGCCTAGAGCCTTCTCGTCCTGGTCAAAGCCAGGGCCGAAACGCAGACGTGAGCGGTCTGTGGCTAGCCGCGACGATTTTGCTGATTGTGGTAAGCGCTTTCGGGGCTGGATTCTTGATTATGAGACCGCTGTTGAATACCTCCCGCTAGCGAAAATCATCGGTTCCCCAACCCAACTTCCTGAAAAAGTATCCTTTGATACAGTATTCTGAGGGACAAGATCGCTAAACATAGGTCGGCTGAGATTGTCAGCGGCTAACGCCCAAAGCACATTAGGTTTAGGTATGAAGAAGATAGAAGCTATCATTCGCCCTTTTAAGCTCGATGAAGTCAAAATTGCCCTAGTCAACGCGGGCATCGTCGGGATGACGGTGTCTGAGGTGCGTGGGTTTGGCCGTCAGAAGGGCCAGACCGAGCGCTATCGGGGTTCTGAATACACCGTTGAGTTTTTGCAGAAGCTCAAGATTGAAATTGTGGTGGATGAAGCCCAAGTTGATACTGTGGTGGACAAAATCATTTCTGCCGCCCGTACGGGAGAAATTGGGGACGGCAAGATTTTTGTCAGCCCCGTGGATGAAATTATTCGGATTCGGACTGGCGAAAAGAATACCGAGGCCGTCTAAGTCATTGTCAGAAGAACCAGGGCCTAGGGTTTCCTCAACCACAATGGCTTTTATCTGCTATCTGATCTGAGGCTTTCATGGTGGACTAAAAGACGCAGCCCAGAGTTGCGTCTTTTTTATCTTCAGTTCAGCTTCCAACGGTGATTAGCCCCATGTAGGATCAAACCGTTGAGCATTAAACAGGATAGGTCTAGCCCGTGACAACCGCCGATTCTCAAATTACGGCACTCCTCGATGGCTTTGGTCGCTTTGGGGTGGATCTGGGCTTAGAACGTATCGAGGTATTGCTGGGGACCTTGGGCTATCCCCAGCGGCGGGTGCCGATGATCCATGTGGCGGGCAGCAACGGCAAGGGTTCGGTCTGCGCCTATTTGTCTTCGGTACTGGGGGCGGCGGGCTACCGAGTGGGACGCTATACCTCGCCCCATTTGGTGAGCTGGCGAGAGCGTATTTGCATTAACGATCAGCCCATTGCCGCCGAGGATCTGCGCCGAGTGCTGGATCGGGTGATTGCTGCCATTGACCCCGATCAACCTTCGCCCACCCAGTTTGAGGTGTTTACGGCGGCGGCGTGGCTGTATTTTGCCGAGTCTGAGGTGGATGTGGCGGTGATTGAGGTGGGCCTAGGCGGGCGGCTGGATGCCACCAACGTAGTCGAAACGCCCCTGGTGAGCGTGATTACCTCCCTCAGCCGGGAGCATTGGCAGCGCCTTGGCCCCACCCTGGCAGACATTGCGCGGGAAAAGGCGGGTATCCTCAAGCCCGGACGGCCTGCGGTGGTTGGGCCGCTGCCCCCAGAGGCGGAGGCAGTGGTGAAGGCGCGGCTGGCGGAGTTGGATTGTCCGGTGGTGTGGCCCCATCCAGCCCAGCCCGTGGGTGAACATCGGGCCCGCTACGAAATGGCTCAGGACAGCCTGACCCAGGACAGCCTCACCTACCCGCTGCCCTTTCCGGGGGAGCACCAACTCACCAATTCGGCCCTGGCGGTGGCGGCGCTGCTGGAACTGCGGCGGCAGGGGTGGGACATCTCCGATGCGGCGATTGTGCAGGGGATGGGGGCGGCTCGATGGCCTGGGCGGTTGCAGTGGATCCGCTGGCAGGACGACGCTGGACAGGCTCACCCGCTGCTGATTGACGGTGCCCATAACCCCGCTGCGGCCCAGGTATTGCGCCGCTATGTGGATGCTCAGTTGGCCAAGTCCGATGGGCTGTCTCCAACGACGACCCCAACGGCAACTCAGGGCGTGGCATGGCTGATGGGGATGCTGACTACCAAGGATCATCGCGAGGTGTTTGAAGCCCTGCTGCGACCGGGGGACAGCCTGTACTTGGTGCCTGTGCCGGAACACCTGTCAGCGGATCCGTCAGAACTGGCGGCGATAGCTAAAGCGGTCTGTCCCGATCTGTCCCACTGTGGCACCTACGCTGATCTGCGTCAGGGGCTAACGGCTATGGTGAGGGATGCGGCATCGCTCAAAGTATTTTGCGGGTCGCTGTATTTGATTGGCCATTTCTTTGCCACAGAAAGTCAGGTCACAGAGTCCTACAGCAGACTCGAAAAAGCATGAGGCTAACCTGAGTTCGGGATAAAACAAGCCTAGCTTCCGGCTTGCCCTAGTTGCCCTTATCCTAAATCCCTCGCCCTGTGGAAAAAACTTTGCGTCCTTCTGGCCCCCCTCTCCCCGTGGGAGAGGGGCTGGGGGTGAGGGCCGATGGGCTGAAGGCGCGTGCCTACCGAGCATCCCACTCGGCGGCGGCATCGGTGATGGCTTGGTCTACGGTTTTTTGGCCCAGCATGGCGGCTTGCAGGTTGTCATAGAGGATGGCTTGGAGTTGTTTGATGCCGTCCATGGCGGGAATCAGCACTTCGGCTTGGCCCATCTGGGCGGCACTGACGGAGCGGGCCTGCTCTACCCCTGGGGCGGCATTGTCGTTGACTTGGAAGTAGTCGTCTTGCAGGGCGGCGGTGGTGGAGGGCAGCACGTTGGCGGCTTGGGCAAAGGCAAGTTGGTTAGCGTCGTTGGTCACGTAAAGGGCAAAGTTAATCGCCGCTTCCGGTACATCGCTGCTGGCGGGGATGACCAGGTTCATCACGGCCACGTTCTTTTTGCCCGTGTCGCCGCTAATTTGGGGGGCGCTGCTGGTGACGGCAGCAATATCAGGGGCGTTGGTTTCGATGGTGGGGAAAAACTCGGCCCCGGTAGATAGCAGCGCCACTTCTCCGGCCTGAAACAGTTCAATGGCGCGACGGTGGCCCTGGGTCAGCACTTCCCTGGGGAGTAGGTCGTTGGTGTACAAGTCCGTCCAGTATTGGAACACAGCCTTGCCTTCGGGGGTATTAAACGCGGCCTTGCCTTGGTCGTCCACCAGTTCGACCCCCATCTGCACGAAGGATTGCAGCACATCGGCGGAATCCTCCGGCACAAAGGTGGTGAAGTAGGCGTATTTCCCGGTTTTCTCCCTCACCGCCTGGGCCACGTCCGCCAGTTCGGCATAGGTGGTGGGCGGCTCTACCCCGGCTTGCTCTAGCAGGGTTTGGTTGTAGAGGGTAACGTTGGTGGTGAGGTACCAGGGAATGCCGAAGCTTTGGCCGTTTAGCGTATTGGCCTGCCAAATGTTGGGTAAATACACCGCCCGATCTGCCTCGCTCACTTTGTCATCGAGGGGCAACCAGGCATTGCGGCTAGCCAGTTGGGCGGCAAAGTCGGGGTTGAGGTTCACCACATCCGGCGCGGTGCCAGCAGTAACGGCGGTGAGGATTTTGCTCTGCATATCGGCCCAGGGCACATCCACCCAGCGCACGGTAACACCGGGATTTTCGCTCTCGTACTGGGCGATCAACTCATTGAAATAATCGGTAAAGTCTGGCTGGAGCTGCATCGTCCAGAACTCGACTTCCTGGGTGCCATCGGCCCCGGTTCCCGACCCGCTCGGTTGTCCTCCACCACAGGCCACCAGCCAACTCAGCAGGAGTCCGGTGAAGGCAAGCAGGGTGTAACGGAACCAGGAACGTCGTTTCATAGGAGGTTGGGTCAATTTGAATGTAGTTGGCCCTCACCCTAAATCCCTCTTCCACTTTGGGAGAGGGACTTTGAAGCATTTCCGGCTCCCCTCTCCTGTATGGGAGAGGGGTTGGGGGTGAGGGCTAGGGGGACTGTGCGATCCACTCGGAATATCCGAGCCATGGCTACCACGCATCAAAGCCCTGCCTAGCAGGGTTGGCATTGATCTACCCTATCCTACCGCTAGGTGTGATTACCAACGACGGGGTTGAAAGGTGGCATCGTTGAGGATAACAACGCTATCCCCCGATTGCGCCATCACAAACAGCCCTTGTCGATAGGCGTAGCGGGCCACCTCGTCGGGCACCACCATTCCGGCCACGGCTCCCATGGCATGGACATCGCCGTAGCGGGGCATCAGCCGCTTAAATTTGCTCAGCCGTTCCAAATGTTCATCCACATCGGTCTGGGTAAGTTTGCTTTTCACTTCCACCAGGATGGCTTCCGTGGAATTTACAACCAGCAGGTCGATTTCGATGCCCTCTCCATCACGCTGGGCCGAGGCTCCAGGGTAAAACTCATGGACGGCAATGCCCCGTTCCTGAAACAAGCGCACCACCACCGGACGCACCTGCCATTCCACAAATTCCCCTAGGCGGTTGCCCAGTTTGCCCAACTGTTCGTTGAACTGCTGGTTTTGGCGACGCATCAAGCGTTCGGTTTCCTGAAAGCGTTGTTTCAATAGCTCATCGGTTTTCTGGAAGCGTTGCTCGGTTTCCTGGAAACGTCGCTCCGTCTCCTTTTGGGCCTCTGCCAGTTCGCCTAAAATTCGCCAAACTTCTTCGGATGTAGTCGCCATGGTAATGGATGATCTCCAGACGCGGGGGCGCTGAGATCCATTATGAAATACTCAACAGAAAGCCCCCCATAGGAATAGAACTCTCCCGCAGAGAAATCCCCCAATGGAAAGCCCCTAAATGGCCCGCAGACCCACATCTTCGCGGGGGGATTTGCCCGTCCGTTGAATCAACGCGCTGGAGGGAATCACCCGCTTAATTTCCTCGATGGTGGTAGCCCCCGCAGCAACTTTGGCAATGGCCGCCACCCGGAAGCAGGGATAGTCGATGCTGTGGAGGTAGTGGTTGAGTTGGGTGAGGGAGCCTTCGTAGATAATTTGGCGGACTCGGTCGTCCACATTCAGCAGTTCAATCAGGGCTTCGCGGCCTAGGTAGCCCGTGTCAAAACATTGGGTGCAGCCCCGCCCTTTGCGGAAGGACTCGGTGTTGGTTTCGCTGACCGAGAGGCCCAAAATCGCTAGCTCCTGGGCCGTAGGGGTATAGGGTTCGGCACAGTGGGGGCACACCCGCCGCACCAAGCGCTGGGCCACCACCCCCAGCAGGGCATCGCTAATCAGGCCGGGGTCGGGGCCGATGTCCTTCAGGCGAGGGATGGCCCCGATGGCGTCGTTGGTGTGCAGGGTAGTAAAGACCAGGTGCCCGGTGAGAGCAGCCCGGACGGCGGTTTCGGCAGTTTCACTATCGCGGATTTCACCGATCATAATAATGTCTGGATCCTGGCGCAGGATGGATCGCAACCCCGCCGCAAAGGTCATCCCCGCCGCCTCGTTCACCTGGGTTTGGGTAATGCCGGGAAGCACGTATTCCACCGGGTCTTCCACCGTCACCACATTCACCGAATCGGTGGCGATTTCCTTCAGGCTGGCGTAGAGGGTGCTGGTTTTGCCCGACCCCGTTGGCCCGGTGAGGATAATCATGCCCTGGGGCTGCTCTAGCCAGCTTTGGTACACCGGAAAGGTGGTGGGGGTAAAGCCAATCTCCTGAAGCGGCGTGCAGGAATTATCCTGCTTCAGCAACCGCAGCACCGCCTTTTCGCTGGCCTTACCCTTCACGCTGCTGACGCAGGGCAGGGTGTTCACCCGCAAGTCTAGGCCATAATCCATCTGGCCAAGCTGATACTTTTCGCCAATGCGGCCATCCTGGGGCCGACGACTATCGGCAATGTCCATCTCCGACATCACCTTCAGGGCCACCACCATGCGCCGCCCCACATCCGCCGGAAAGGTCGTCACCTGGCGCAGCATCCCATCAATGCGGTAGCGCACCCGCAGCCCATCCACCGTCGGCTCTAGGTGAATATCGCTGGCCCGGTTCCGCAACGCACTCAAAATCAATGTTTTAATCCGCTCAATCTGGTCATCCACCTGGGATAGATGGAGTTGGGCGGTTTCCTGCAAATTTTCCGGTAGAATTTCCCCGGTCAGCGGATCGCGCTGGGTTTCAGCACTGTTGCGATGGTGCTCGGAATTGTAGTAGCGGAACCATTGACGGTAGTGATCCGCCGTAATGGGCAGTACCTTAATGTCGGCCCCCAGACAATCTCCCAGGCTGAGACGTTGTTCTTGGTTAAGCGGGGAAATCGACCCCAAATAATAGCAATTCTGCCAAAGAATTAGGGGAACGATGGGCGGCAATCCAGGGGTGTTTTTCGTTTTCCGAAGAAACTGCTTGCACAGCGCCCGATCTACCCAAGTCACCGACCAATCATCGGTCGTGCCCTGAAATTGCTTGAGCGCATCTTCCAGGGAAATTTCACGATGCCGAAGCTGCTTTTGCAGGGAATCACTCATTGGATAATAACCGCTTAAAAAATGATTTTACTTAAACCAAAAGGTTAATCAAAGATTAATTTGACTTAACCTTGAGATAGCCTTCATCTCAGCCCATTTCTGTAGCCATAATCCAGAACGCTGCTTCCAGCTTACCAGTTCATATATTAAGATCTATATCGAGCTTTTTAGGATAAAAAGGGGCAAATTCCATAATTGATCGGACGCTCCTCAAAGCCGCGTCCGCCCCAAATCCTCCCGTACAGATTCCCCATTTCCTAGGCCGCATCAGCGCGTGAGCCTGGATAGCGGCCTATTCCGTTCGCAAGGATGACCTCAGATCCTACTGACTGAAGCCTTGAGGCCATGAACCTAGAGAAGCCTACGTACTTTCACCCATAATATCCGATCCCACCACTTCCCATGATCCTTGTCAAGTCATGCCTGCCCCGCTGATCGCAGGACAGCAAGCTCACAGACACTTCATACCTTGATTACTTTTTGGACTTTTCTTGCCTTTTGAGGGGCCATTCTAAATAGCTATCAAATTACCCGGTTAATGCCTGAAAATTTTGCCCAGAGGGAGATGAAAGCGTATTTCTACTTAAGTACCCTGCATTTTGTTGCGAATTATTATGCTATTTTTTGCTTTCTTAAGTGTCTACCCAAAGAGCTGAAACCTTTATGCAACAAGCTTTTTAGGCTGGGTCGAGATTGGTGGAGACGCTGGCTCACCCAAAAATGGTAATTCATGGGCTTGTGTCTTCAGGGAAACTACTTATAGAATAAATGTCATGCAACGGTTGAGGTGCCGTCCAATCTTCTGGGTTAAATCACTACTTCCCTGGGCGGTTCCTCAAGATATCTCAGGGTTTGCAATACACAGGTTGAATACACGATGGCTGATCTCTCCATTGTCTTGAATGGAAAGCATCGGCAGATTTACGTTCGTTTTTGATCATCACCTTAGTGATGTTCAGTTTTTAAGATCACTGATTAGCCTTGGCTCCTAGCTAAGGTTTCAGAGGCGTTTGAAGTTGGATAAATCCGTTTCGGTAAAAACTCATTTTTGGAGCCTTTAGAGCTATGAAAAAAACAAGACTTGCAGGATTAGCCGGAGCCGCCTTAATGCTGGCTAGCCCCACGGCGGCACTAGCTGCCGTATCATCAAGCGGCGTTACGCCTACAGAATTTTCAGGCGATACGGGTGGTAACGTCACTTGTGAGCAACTAGGATATGAGTTTTCTAGTGCCAGGGCTAACTATAATGATGGGTTTGATGCTTCCTTCCCGTCAGGAATTGAAGTTACAGTGACGGAGGGTAAGTTTGTTGCTTTCAGTTCAACATTTGGCATTGGGGCTGTGATTGTTAAAGGTGGCAATGCTGCCAATGTTTATGAGTACACCCCGCAAACAAGAGGTGATTCTGGCTTAGCATCACCAATCAATGCTAGTGGAAAACCTGCTGGCTTAAGCAACCTGACTTTCTGCTGGAACCCGGAGGAAGAAGTTGGTGATGAATGGTGTTCTCCTGGCTACTGGCGTCAGCCGCAACATCTTGATTCTTGGGATGCAACCGGGTTTAGCCCAGATGATTTGTTCAGCGAAAAAGTAGGTTATGTCCCTCCGCGTACCGTCAATAGAACTACTGTTGATGCTCCTACTGATCCAACGCTATTGCAAGTGTTGCAGCTTCCTCAAGTGTACGGTGGCGAGGCATTTAACGCAGTTGGCGATCTGCTTAGCGCGGCTCACCCTGATGTGAATTTCACTGGTGAACGGGTAGAAGATAGCTGCCCCCTGGACTAAGGCTATATCCTACGGCTGTAAGGTGAATTTAGCGCTGACTTTACAGCCCATGGATAGATCTCAACATCAGTTTTCCGTCGTCCTAAGAGTCAATCAGCAAGCTCTTGGGACGATGGAATCCTTGCCTAATGGGCTAAGTTTAGAGCGGATATGTGAGCACTTCTATTGATACTGATCGAGTTCTCTATCTTACTTATTTTAATTTTTCCATTGAGGGAGGTGTGATATGTCTAGTATGCGAAAGTTTGTCGTGAGCGGTTTGGTTAGCCTGGTGGGGTGGTCGGTGGTTGTCCCTGGGGCAATGGCTAGCCTAACAGGCAATGTGGATTATGTGTGTTATGCAGAATTGCCGGGTGGGTCGGTGCTAAATCTAGAACACCTTTGTGCCCCGAATAATCGTCGTCGATCTACCTCGGTTGATAACGGAATCATCAACCTGCGGCGGGGGAATGACCAACTGCTAAGAGAAATGCAAAACTTGCAGGCGGCGATAGACTCGGCTCGCACTGAGCAGGAACGTAACGCTTTGCGGCGGCAATTTGAAGAACGCTTGCCCTATTCCGACCGGGTGCGCCAACTGCAAGAGCGAGACAGTGCCCTGCGACAACAATTACGCACTACCACCAACGAGGCCCAGCGGCGATCCCTCACTCGTCAGCGGGATGCGTTGCGCCAGCAAATCCGCAATGACCCCAGCCACCAGGCTATCCGTCGAGCTAGAAGTGAAGTGTTTCAGGACATGAATCGCTAATGCCTAGCGCTTCATGACTATTTCCCAACAACAACACGATTTCAAGGCCCAGAAGTCTGGCTAAGGGTATGCCGAAATGCACGGCTCAAAGCCTTAAGGCTCCTGGGATTTTCATGAATTATATGGATGCTCTTCTAAGTATTCCCATACCTGCTTTAGCCCTTCTTGGGGGTGATGCTACAGAGTAATGTCATGAGCCTCAAGTGCTCGCTATAGTCTTTTTTGTCCGTTATGTCCTCAATGCGCAGGGGAAGGATAGGACCAAAAAACCTATAAAAAGACTTCCATAAGAGCTGAAAATATGCACCTATACGAATTTAGGTAATATAAGTCCGTAATCACCACAGATAAGTTGTCAGGGAGAATACGTAGGTGCTATGTTTTGTACCCAAGATAACAAACGCAACAACATGAGTAGTCGCTTCGTGGGTTGTAATGACTAGCCTTCTCAGTAACTTGCCGAGGAGTCCTAGAGATCGAGATAGGTAGTTTTGGCTTTGCGCTTGGTCGTTCCAAACTAGCTTTCAGAGTTTCTGCATCAACCAAGATATAGATTTAGATGATTCTGCCTTGGGCTGGAGTTGTCTATATTTAGGCGCGTGCACAACATAGTTCATCGTCAGCGATCACACGTGGTTTCAATGTTTTGTGCTTGTATCTATGTTCTCGAATTTTTGAGTGAATAAAAACAATGCAAATGTCTCATGCTAAAAAAGGTGTAGCTCTAGGCTTAGCGCTGGGCTTGGGGGTGTTCTCCACAGTTCCCCTGGTGAGTCCGGCTCAAGCCGCTACTAATCCAGTTGTTTATAGCAACTGGAGCTCTGGCAATGCTGGTGCTGAATGTGCACAACTCGAGGGTGATTACACCTATGGTTGGAAAATCGATGACGGTGGTGCGGAAGGTGCACCCAATATCACTGAAACGGCCAACTTCTATGATGTGGACGGCACCCTAGTTCATAGCAATACCCTTACGATTTCTGGCAGTGACGGCAAGGTCTTTAACTGGAGTGC
The DNA here is from genome assembly GCF_016403105.1 of Leptolyngbya sp. BL0902. Lineage (NCBI taxonomy): Bacteria > Bacillati > Cyanobacteriota > Cyanophyceae > Leptolyngbyales > Leptolyngbyaceae > Leptolyngbya > Leptolyngbya sp. BL0902. The sequence goes on along the minus strand of NZ_CP046155.1, from coordinate 3,236,955 downwards.
TTCCGGCAACACCATTGGTGCTGTGATTGTTAAAGCTGGGCAGGGAGCTAATGTTTGGGTGTACACCCCTCAGACGGCCTCGGATACCGGGCTGTTTGGGTTTGATAATAAGGACATCAGCCACGTTACCTTTTGCTGGAACAAAGATGACGTGGTAGTCAGTAGCGAATGGTGCTCTCCGGGCTACTGGCGTCAGGCGCACCACTATGATTCTTGGGTAAACTACGCTCCCACGGATTCTTTCGTTACCGCAATAGGTTACTCACCTAGCCTGAGTCGGCAAGGGCAACGGGCTGGGGCAACCACTACTCCTAGTCTGGGCTATGTGTTGAATAATCCTCAGTACTATGGTGGCGATGCCTTCAACGCAGTTGGCGATCTGCTTAGCTATGCTCATCCTGATGTGAACTTTAACGGGGAACGGGTGGAAGATAGCTGCCCCCTGAACTAAGCCTATGTCCTACGGCTGTAAGGTGAATTTAGCACTGACTTTACAGCCCATGGATAGATCTCAATATCGGTTTTTCCGTCGTCCTAAGAGTCAATCAGCAAGCTCTTGGGGCGATGGAATCCTTGCCCAATGGGCTAAGTTTAGAGCGGATATATGGGCACTTCTATTGATACTGATCGAGTTCTCTATCTTACTTATTTTAATTTCTTCATTGAGGGAGGTGTGATATGTCTAGTATGCGAAAGTTTGTCGTGAGCGGTTTGGTCAGTCTGGTGGGGTGGTCGGTGGTCGTCCCTGGGGCAATGGCTAGCCTAACAGGCAATGTGGATTATGTGTGTTACGCAGAATTGCCGGGTGGGTCGGTACTCAACCTAGAACACCTTTGTGCCCCGAATAATCGTCGTCGATCTACCTCGGTTGATAACGGAATCATCAACCTGCGGCGGGGGAATGACCAACTGCTAAGAGAAATGCAAAACTTACAGGCGGCGATAGACTCGGCTCGCACCGAGCAGGAACGTAACGCTTTGCGGCGGCAATTTGAAGAACGGTTGCCCTATTCCGACCGGGTGCGCCAACTGCAAGAGCGAGACAGTGCCCTGCGACAACAATTACGCAACACCACCAACGAGGCCCAGCGGCGATCCCTCACTCGTCAGCGGGATGCGTTGCGCCAGCAAATCCGCAATGACCCCAGCCACCAGGCCATCCGTCGAGCTAGAAGTGAAGTGTTTCAGGACATGAATCGCTAATGTCTAGCGCTTCATTGCTATCCATTCCTCAACAACAACACGATCCCAAGGCCCAGAAGTCTGGTTAAAGGTGCGCCAAAATGCCAGGTGGCATCGGCTCAAGGGCATTTGGGGCGAGGTTTCTTTGCCCCAACGGTGGCGGGTTGGATTTATAGGATGACCTTAACCTCTTGGGCGCAGGCGATGGCGCGTTCCTTGGCCTGTTCTACGGTGTCGCCCAGGGCAAGGGCCACGCCGAGGCGGCGGTTGGGGCTGGCGGTGGGTTTGCCAAAGAGGCGAACTTTGCTGGTTGGCACTTGCAGGGCAGCTTCTAAGCCTTCGTAGCGGGGAGCATTGCTGGGGCCGGGGGCGAGGATCACCGCCGAGGCACCGGGCTGGATTTGGGTGATCTCGCCGATGGGTAGGCCCAGGATGGCCCGAACGTGCAGTTCAAATTCCGACTGGTGTTGGCTGACCAGCGTTACCATGCCCGTGTCGTGGGGGCGGGGGCTAACTTCGCTAAAGTAGACGGTTTGGGGCTGGTTAGGGGCTCCAGCGATGAACAGTTCCACGCCGAAGAGCCCCCAGCCGCCGAGGGCGTCGGTGATTTGGCGGGCGATGGCTTGGCAGGTGGCCAGGGTATCAGGGTGGAGGGGACAGGGTTGCCAGGATTCGCGATAGTCGCCGGACTCTTGGCGGTGGCCGATGGGGGGGCAGAAGTGGGTGCCGTCGCTGGCCCGCACCGTCAGCAGGGTAATTTCGGTGTCGAAGGGGATGAACCCTTCCACGATCACCCGGTCGCTTTTGCCTCGTCCGGCTTCGCGGGCATAGGCCCAGGCGGCTTTCACGTCGGCCTCCGACCGCACGGTGCTTTGGCCCTTGCCGGAGGAGCTCATGATCGGCTTTACCACGCAGGGCAGACCCACCGCATCCACGGCGGCCAGGTACTCGGCTTCGGTGGCGGCAAAGCGGTAGGGGGAAGTTTTCAGGCCCAGTTCCTCGGCGGCTAGGCGGCGGATGCCCTCGCGGTTCATAGTGAGTTGGGTGGCGCGGGCGGTGGGGATGACGCGCCAGCCCTCGGCCTCTAGGGCCACTAGGGTATCGGTGGCGATGGCTTCGACCTCTGGCACAATCAGGCTGGGCTGCTCTTGGGTGATCACCCGCCGCAGGGCCTCCCCGTCCAGCATGTCAATGACGTGGCGGCGATGGGCCAGGGCCATGGCGGGGGCGTGGTCGTAGCGATCCACCGCAATCACCTCCAGCCCCAGGCGGATAGCCTCCAGGGCTACCTCGCGCCCCAACTCGCCCGACCCCAGCAAAAGCAAACGCTGGGCCAATTCGGTGAGGGGGGTGCCAAGGGAGAGGGTCATAGGATCTACGGGGAATAAACAACGGTGGGGCGGTGGGTCAAACCGGGGGAGGCGAACGGGGCAACGGGGCCTGATCCCCATTGCCATGACGTTTCTCAATATTAATGGCTCAGTTTCCGGAAATCTCGCTAGTATCGCTGATAAGGCTAGACGTTATGACCATTGCTGGGGTCTAGGCGGCAGGGTCGTTGCTCCGGTGACGTCTCTAACGGCAGGGCGCATCTCTATCTTTTTTGCGAAGGATATCACCACCATTTTGAGCCTCTAGATCACAGTGGAAATTCTCAAACAAATTGTGTACCATTCGTTAGCGCTTGGGGGGCCGGGGTATTCTTCAGCTCTCCTTAGCATCACTAAATCCCCTATCTGCAAGGGTTTTGAGGATTTGGTTTAAGGGTTGTCGTGGCTTTGGGGCCATGGGACGAACTGGCGTTCATTTACCCACTTGGCGGATACTGTCGTGGATAGTTTAAAAGCTCTTTTTAGTCGCAAACCTCGGGGTGTGGGTATCGAACTGGCCCCCGATAAAGTCACCCTGGCCCAGCTCAAGAAACAGGGCAACAGCCTGAAGCTGGCCGCCCTAGAGTCGGTGGAGTTGCCGGAGGGGGTCTACGAGGAAGGTCAAATCATTGACTCCGCCGCCATGGCCGACGCCATTCAGGCTTTGCTGACCCAGAGCAAGGTGAAGGTGAAGCGGGCCACCACAGCCATTCCTGGGCGGGCCATTGCCAAGATTATCCCGGTGCCCTCGGAGTTGGATGACGAGGAACTGCGGGAGATGGTGCTGAACCAGGAGGCCAGCCTCTACCTGCCCTTCCCCCGCGAAGAGGCCGACGTGGACTACCAAAAGCTGGGCTACTTTGTGGATGAGGACGGCATCGAGAAGGTGAAGGTGCTGCTGGTGGGGGTACGCAAGGATTTGACCGACCCCTACATTGATGTGTTTGCCCAAGCAGGGCTGGGGCTGAATGTGCTAGAAACCTCTAGCTTTGCCCTGATTCGCACCATTCGCGAACAGCTACGGCAGTTCACACCCCAGGAAGCCGCCGCCGTGGTGGATATTGAGTTTGAAAGCACCGAAATTTCCATTGTGGTGGATGGGGTGCCCCACTTTTCCCGCACGGTGCCCACCGGAACATTTCAGATCCAAAGCGCCCTCAGTCGGGCCATGAACCTGCCTCCCTCCCGCAATACGGAGCTGCTTCAGGGGATGACCGTCCCCGTTCAGAGTATGGATACGGTGGGGGCGATGCAGGTGGGGGGCGGCACCAATCCGGGGACGACCGCCATGCTGCGGGTGCTGGGCGAGTTATCCGACGAACTGCGTCGATCCATCGACTTCTACCTCAACCAAGAGGAAGACATGGAGGTGGCCCAGTTATTGCTGGCGGGGCCGGGGGCCTCCATTGGCCAACTGGATGAGTTCTTGGCCCAGCGGTTGAGCATTCCCACCAGCCAGATTGACCCGATTTCGGCCCTGTCCTTAGAGCTAACCGAGGACATCCCCGAAAGTCAGCGGGCGGGGCTGGCCACGGTGATTGGGTTGGGCCTACGGGAGGTGATGTAGCCATGTATAGCCTCGATATTAACTTTCTCAAGGATCGTGAAGTTCGCGTCTATGACGCTAAACCAAGGGCCAAGGGCGGCGGTGGCGGCGCAGCTCCGGCGGATCGGCGACCGCTCATCTATGGCTTGCTGGGGGCCTTGGTGCCCATTGGTTTGGCTGGGGTCTACTGGATTGTCAGCCAGGGGCAGCTCCGGCAGCTCCAGGCCCGCAAGGTGTCGCTAGACAACGAACTTGCTCAAATTCAGGCTCAGCTTGCCGAGGCTGGCAACATTCAGGGGCAAATTGATGCCGTGCGGGCCGAAAACAGCGCCTTTGTCTCTATTTTTAACGAGATTGTGCCTTGGTCGGCCTTGCTGGAGGATATTCGCGACCGCACCCCCAGCCGCATTCAAATCACTACCATTACCCAGGATGGCGGCCTGATCCCAGCCATTACCCCAGAGGCCACCGTTGCCTCAGCGGGGGGGCTCACCATTGAGGGGGTAGCCTGCTCCTTTGAGGACATCAACGACTTTGCCCTGGTGCTGCAACGGTCGCCCCTGCTGGAGGCGGGTACTGTGGCTATTACCGAGGCGGATCAGCAGGATGAACTCTTGGATCCCCAGGTTCAGGGCCGCTGCCCTGGGACGCCGCCCAATGTGCCCAGCTACCTAGTGGACTACACCCTCCGCGCCAACATTACCAGCACCCCCTCTGCCGAGTTAATTGATGAACTAGAGCGGCAGGGAGCGGTCGGTCTCGTAGCCCGGTTACGTGCCCTCAGAGAAACAGGAGTGATCGAGTAATGACGGCATCTGGCGATTTTATGCCCGTTGAGGAGGGCCAAGAGTTTGACCTTGGCCCCGCCTATCCCACGGTGTTTGGGATGCAGCTTACCCCTCCGGTGCAGGCTTTGGCCATTGTGCTGCTGGGGGTGGCGGCGTCCTTTGCGCTGTATAACTTCCTGGTGCGGCCTGTGCGACAGCAAATTACCGCTGTCCAGACCGAAGTTAACACCGTCCAGGCCCAGGTAGATCAGCAGCGGGCCAGTCTGCAAGATTTGGCGGTGCTCCAAGCCCAGTTGGATGAGGTCATTCAGCAACGGGTGGCGGTCTATGGTCTGTTGGGCACTAGCACCAGCCTCGAAACTCTGCTGATTGACATCAACCAACAGATTCAGAACAGCAATGCCGCCATTGAAGACGTGCTGCGCTCTGACTTTGACCGCATCGACCAAGGGCAACTGGCGGGGCTGGGGCTAAATCAGGCCCAAATTGCCCGGATTCGGGCCGAATTTGCTGGAGATCCAGTCATTCAGCGGGTGCTCTATGCCTCTGAGCTTTGGGAGTTTACCCCCACGGAAGTGATCCCCTGGGCCGCTGCCCCGGTAGAACTGGAGGGCAAAATCAATTCCCAGTCTGTGTCCGTGAGTATGCAGGCGTTGTTTCCCCAAACCCTGAATATTCTCCGCAACATCGAGCGGCTAGAACCCCTGATTGTAATCCGTGACCTTGAACAGGAGCAGGCCCCCCTGCGGGCAGGCATTTCCGAGGAGCAGGTGCAGGGCATTACCCGTCCACTGAATACCACCTTCACCCTAGAGGTCTTGGTGCCTGCCATTGATCCCACCGAACCACCCCCGCCGCCGCCCCCGCCGGAGGCCGAAGCTGGAGCCGAAGGTGCGCCGCCGCCGGAGGGTGGCTAACGCTAATTCCATCTACCACAGCCCTGATCCTGCATCGCTGAACATCCTGAAAACCTGCCACCGCAACCGTGAATGAGGAGTGACCTGTGAACCCTTTAACCCGTTTATCCCCCCTGTTGATGAGTGGTGCGCTCCTTGCCCTGGTGGCATCTCCGGCCACGGCGGCAGCTAGCATCACCAATGTCCGCCTCAACCCCACTGCCCAGGGCCTAGACCTCGTGTTTGACACCGAGGGCGGCAATGGCGATGTCTTTACCGTCCACCAGGGCAATACCCTGCGGGCCGACCTTACCCGCACCCAGCTCAATTTGCCCGAAGGCGAGCTTTTCCAACAGGAGAACCCCGCTCCCGGCATTGCCAGTGTTTCGGTGGTGCCCCTCGATGCCAACAGTGTCCGTGTCACCATTGAAGGCACCGACCAAGCCCCCGTCAGCCAAATCAATTCCCGCCGCAACCGGGTCGTCCTCTCCCTGCGGCCCGATGGCGAAACCCGCCAAGCGCCCACCCCCGTCCCCGATACCCTGGTGACGGTACCCGGCCCCGAAACGCCCCCCGCCCTAGCCCAGGCCGCTGAACCTATCCCCGTTATGCCGCCCCCGGCCCAGCCCGATGTGCTGGTGCCTAACCCCGAAGTGGTAATCGACGGTGTGCCCGTGCCCCGGCCCCAACTGCAACAGGCTCCCCCTTTCTTGCCCCGTGCTGTGGCTCCCCCGGTGGGCGATATGTCCTTTGCGGAAACCACGATTATTCCATTCACCATTGACCTCGGTACCAATGAGCGCATCCCTCGCCTACTGTTGCGTGATGCCCCTGCCCGCGAAGTTCTGGGCCTTCTGGCACGGGCCGCTGGCATGAATTTGGTCTTCGCCCCTGGTACGGCTGGCAGTAGTGCTCCGGGAGAAGGCAATTCAGATACATTGGTCAGCCTCGATATTGAAAATGAATCGGTGCAGGATGTGTTTAACCACGTCCTCCGTATTTCTGGCCTACAGGCTAACAGGGTGGGCCGCTCAATCTATGTTGGACCAAGATTACCCGATGGTGCCCGAAGCCTTGTCAGTCGAACACTTCGCTTAAATCAAGCTGGAGCTGTTCAAGCGGCTGGTTTTTTGGCATCTTTGGGTGCTGAAGCTACGCAGTTGGTGACTCGTCCCCAAATTGAAACTGTATCTATTGAAGGAAGTGATGAAAATACACTTCCTATCACAAGAGTTCTTGAATTTGATTCCACACAAATTGTGCCTCTCACCTTTAGTCCTCCTGATGATAGTCAGGTGGCAACACCTCTTCGTGGACTACAAGTTGTCACTGATGATCGACTCAACTCCATTACTCTAATCGGCGAAACTGCGTTAGTTAACCTAGCAAGTGAGTACGTTACTCGATTAGATTTACGCCGTCGTCAAGTTGCTGTTAATGTCAAAATTATTGACATTAATCTCAGCGCCATTGATCGATTTGGCACCAGTTTCTCAACAGCGGTTGGAGATCTGGGTATCATCAATACAGGTGGTGCTGGGGTAATTAATTTTGGAGGCAGGTCTCCTGCTGGAGTACCTTCACCGATTGCGCCAGGAGGTATTACTTCAGTCAATCCTGGTGCTTCTCTCTTCTCAATTCCGTCGCAAATTCTAGTCCAAATTCAAGCTCAAGTTAGCAGCGGAAACGGCAAAATTCTGACTGACCCTACCTTAATTGTCCAGGAAGGTCAAGCTGCTTCTGTCAACCTGACCCAGGATGTCGTCACTGATATCACGTCAACGGTATCTACCAGCACACCACCTGTCATTACTACAACAGTTGATCGAACGCCTGCTGGCTTAACCTTGAACCTTCAGGTAGAAAGAATCGATGATAATGGCTTCGTCACGCTCAACGTAGCGCCGCGAGTTACATCATTGACAGGTTCACAAACGATTAATACGGCGGCAGGGGCTAACGTGATTGGCCTCTTATCAACCCGTGAGGTGTCATCTGGTTCCATCCGTCTACGGGATGGACAAACCTTGCTGCTTACCGGGATCATTCAAGAATCTGAACGTACAGACGTCAGCAAGGTACCAATCTTAGGGGATATTCCCATCCTGGGTGCTTTATTCAGGAGCGAAACCACAACTAGCAGCAGGAATGAGGTGTTGGTAATGGTAACGCCTCAAGTTCTAGATGACTCTGACCAAGCGATTTGGGGCTATCGTTATACTCCCAGCGAGCAAGTGCAGGAAATCCTAGAGAATCCCCGGCGTTAGCAACGGGCTGTATTGAGTACGTTTTGAAGACCACCTAGCGGTTTTGCTGGGTGGTTTTTTGTGAAGAAAATGGGAATGGTGGCGGTGGGGGCTAGCTATTGATATTGCCAATTTCAATCATCATCATTTCCTGATTCAGTTGTTCTAGGGCTTCAGGTAGCGTCAGCATCAGTAATTGACGCAAGTTTCGATTGGTTACATTTCCGCAGGTCAGCCATAAAATTTGCGGCGGAATTCCTAATCGACAAACCAAGTCAATAAAATCGCTATCCTTAGTCAAAATTATTGCGCCTTCAGATCTAGCAGCCTCAAAAATTTCAATATCTTTGGCATCTCGTAGCGATAGTTCTCGCAGCGCGTAGGCTTCTACGCTAAAAGTATCAGATAGCCAATTTGCCAAAGTTGGCGGCGGTTGAGCATCAACCCAAATCTTCATGCCGTCAATCGTGGAAAATCAGTGCGTCGTGCGGCGAAAATCAGACAGGCTTGAATATCAGCCAATTCTAAATCAGGAAAATTCTCCAGAATTTCGGTGCTGCTCACATTTTCAGCCAGCATTTCTAAAATATCAGCCACTCGGATTCGCATGCCACGAATACACGGCTTACCGCCACACTGCCCAGGCGTTTGGGTAATGCGGCTAAGCAGGCTAGACATTGAAGGATTTATAACCATTACCTTTGTGGACTTCATATCCCGTGTTAAGGACAGGACACTGTAGGTTCCGTCGCGAGGTTTTTGGGATAGAGCACCTTTTGTTAGGCCATTTTCTACTCCCCATACTCCTGCAAAAAAGCGACAAAATCGGCTATGGCTGATCGGGTTTCGTCTCTGGGATCGAGTTGATATTGTACTTGGAGAACAATCCATCGATTTTGGATTCTAGCTCGGCGAGCCGCGCGTTCTCGCTCCTCGTCTGCAAGATCATCGCGTCGAGTTTCGCGTTCTCTTGCTCGTCGTCTTTCTTCCTCTGCTCGTAGTCTTTCTCTCTCTGCTCGTAATCGTTCATCGTTTGCCTGTGTTCGGCTTCGGCTTCCAGTGTGCCACTCAAGGCCGAGATTAACCACGAGAGCCGCTGACCCCAGACTGAACGCCAGGAGGCTCCACTGGAGGGAGGTGAGGTGGAGGAATTTGCTTTCGGTGTTGCCATAGAACCGGAGAAGCGCTGCAAGGGCGAAAAGAAAGGTGGTTAACGTCCGGGGAAGGAGAGCTAGGAAACTGACCAAGGCGGCTTTACCAAACCTCGTTATTGGCCATCTTAGCCCAAACGTTCCATGGCTTACCCATATCCTTGCTGACGATTCGCTTCTGCGCCTCGAATCTACCTTGTAATCTGTTCATCTGACGGAACCTCTTGGTACTCTGGTGAGGAGAAATCTAGTCCGTCGTGATAATGCCCTCTTCGGGGTTCACCAAACGCCAGAGTTTTTGTTTGATTTGCATATCAAAGACATCCCACTTCAGGCGGTTATAGTCGGGGTTTTCGTAGAAACCAGAGAGGAAACCAACGGGAATTTCAAAGCCTCCGGCCATGGAACGGCCTCCACCAAAAAAACGCCCTGCCCCATCTTGGCCAAAGGCTTCTTTGATAAATTCATCGGGGTCTAGGGTAATTTTGCTGGTACGAAGAGAGCCGATCACCACCTCCCGTTCTTCGTCTTCATCGTGGACGATGCCGTAGACCACAGCGGTGTGGATATTTTCTTCGGTGACAAGGAAATCGGCGGCTTGGGGAATGGCGTCCCGGTCTTCGTAGCGCAGGTAGCCCACCCCAGCAATGGAGACGTTGTTTTGCACCTTGCGGTTGCGGAGGGATCGTTCAATTACATCCATCACCCGCTTGGATCGGGAGGCTTGGAGGACAGCGTTGAGGAGTTGGCCATCGTAGAACTGGCTGAGGTAGGCGGCGGCCAAAAAGTCATCGGCGGCGGCGTTCATCAGTTGGTTGGTGTCTGCCCGCAGGCCGTGCATTAGGGCGGTGGCACATTTGCTGTGCTTGGTGTTGCTGCGGTCTAGGCGCAACAAGCCTTGCTGGAGGTATTGCGTCAGAATGGTGGCGGTGGCGCGAATGTGGGGCCGCAGATCAATGTATTCGGCGTCTAGGTCATCCTGGGGCGCGTGGTGGTCAATCACCAGAGTCAGCGGAACTCCGGCCTTGCGGACGGTGTGGTAGAGCTGGCTGGTGGTGCCTTGGTTATCCACCAGCACAATGCCCTGATACTGGGACAGGTTGGGGCCGTCGTTGTTGGTCAGCGTCCAGCGGCGGGCGGGCAACCCCGTCAGCTTCACGAGGGCGATGTTTTCTTGGTGGCTGAGGGTGCCGCCATAGAAAATGTCGCACTCGATGCCGTAGGTGGCGGCAATCAGCTTATAGGCCCAGGCCGACGACAGGGCATCGGGGTCTGGAAAATCTTGCAGCAAAATAATCTGCCGTTCCCCTCGGTGGGCTTCCAGCAGCTTCCGCACCGCCGGAACCGGACAGTCGGATTCTTGGTCGATATTCGCCAACACAATCGTCCCCCTTCCGTTGGCAGACTCCACCGGAACAGAGACATCAGCACTGGAGTCTAAAATTGTGGTTGCCATAGGATTTGACAGAACGAGGGTTGACGAAAGATAACGGCCACGGAAAGATGTTCCCACCGCTAGCAGGGCAGCACCCCAGGGCAACAACGGCGGGACAAGGACAACATTAAGACCAAAGTGTGACAGACCAGCGCTAGGAGGCTAGGGCTGCCACTAAGACTATTATGACAAATCCTTGAATTGGGCAAAATAGCGATGGCGTTCATTCCCCAGGGCTGCGGTTCTAATCTCCCCCAGGGGTAGGGCGATAGCTGAACCAATCGCTACAATGGGCACTGTCCCTCACGATTTCCCTGTCATGAAAAGCTTACTTGTGGCGCTGGTTGCCTGTCTTGCCTTGGTGGGCCTGCCCAGTGCCGCCTGGGCACACCAAGTAGAAACCTTCTTCACCCTTGGCGATCAGCTAGAGTTTCAATCTGTTTTGGGGGGAGAGGAACCCTTCGCTGGGGCCACCGTTACCATCCATGCCCCCAACCAGCCCAGCCGCCCTTGGCAAACCCTGATGACCGATGATGAAGGCCGTTTTGCCTTTCTCCCCGACGAAGCTATTCCCGGCAACTGGGAAGTCGCCATCGAATCCGAAGACGTGAGCCACGCCGACTATTGGGTTGTGCCCGTGGGTGCAAAGGGCATCATCTACGACGCCATTAGCCTAGACGACAGCCTAGATCGCCATTACATCATCGCCGCCGCCACCCTCATGCCCTGGCTGATGGCCGTCGTCAGCGGCCTTGGCTGGACGTGGTGGAAAAAACGTCGTTAGCCCCACGGCCCCGGCGGGTACATGGACGCCAAGCAATCCCCCCATCCTCCATCGCAACACAAAGCCGCCCAGAATCTAGAACTCCGGGCGGCTTTTGTTGAGGGGGCAGCGGGGTTAGCGCTCACCCCCAGGAAAGGGGCTGGGGGTGAGGGACAGTTCCGCTTTTAGCTGTGGCCACCGCTCACCAGTCCGGTCAACATGGGCATATTCGCCGCCAGCAGGTAGGCAAAGGTGGCCCCGCCGATGCCGCCGATGAGGAAGCTTCCGGCAAATTCGCTCCAGCCTTCGTTGGTATCAAAACCAGAGGGCGGGGTGAAGGGCGCGGTGGCCTTGGTAACGGCGGAGTTGATGCCAGCCCCAGAGTAGATGGACAGGCAAGCGGTGAGGATCACCACCAGGGCAGCAGCGCCAAGCAGACCAGCCAGACCAGGGATATCAGAATCCCGCAGGGGGCCAAGCAGGGCGAAGGGGCCATAGAGCAGGTAGCCGTGGGCCATGCCAATTTCTAGGCCACGACGCTGGGGAGACAGACCAGCCCGGTAGGCGGGCAGGTTGCCAATGAAGGCTTTGGTAAAGGCCGATGAGTTGACGGGGGTTTCGAGGTTGCCGATTTGGGGATCGCCAAAGGCGGGCTTAATCATGTCGGACATAGGATGTCGTTCTCCAACTCAAACAGGTATCACAGCAATAAAAGTGACTGCTTATGTAGCTCTGGTCGGTATCGCTGGGCGAGGGGATCGCTAGGCGATAGGGACAGTCTTGAACCTCATAAAACAGTCACTCAGACCTTGGAACAGCTTAGAAAAGATGAACCTTCTCCTGACTTCAAAGGACTTCAAAGCAGGATGGGTTCCCTTAACCCCTAGGGTTTCCCTAGGGATGGAGCAGCAGGTCGGGGAAGAAGCGGTTGAATTCGATGATGATGCCAGCGGTGATGACCATCCAAACGGTGGCCAACACCGGAGCGGTAGACAGATACTTGAGCAGGTTATCCATGGAATTTTCTCCTGAACAGCAAGGAATACATCAGGGGGCTAGGGTTGCCTAGCGAGGGGAAACGGTGATCTCGTCGTCTTTGGCAAACATGGCACCGCTGGCGATGTCCTTGAACGCCGCGAGAGGCCATGCAAAACCAGTCAGAGAGCACTTGACGGCCAGGGGCACGTCGATGATGATTTCCTTCTCTTCGGGGCTCTTCTCGCCACGCACGGCGATCAGGTAGGAGCGACCCACCCAGCCAATCCAACCCGCGATGTACAGGAAGAGCAGGCTAGGAATTAGGAATTCCCCGGCGTGGGCCAGATCACCATCTACCACCAGGTGGGGTAGACCGTCGGTGCCGCACAGCAGGCTAGAGTTTCCATAGAAATCGAAGCGAGCCTTGGCCTGTTCCGTCTTGGCCGCAGCGGCCCGCTTCAGGAAGGCTTCGTTTTGGCCACAGGGGGTGAGGCCAGAGACGTTATCGCCAGCAATGCTAGCGGAGGCCGGGGCCGCAATCCCGAACCAGAGACAAATGACCAGAGCTACAGCAAAAAACCGTCGCATAAACTGTTCCTTTTAATGACCGAAGAAACTGGGGCGATTCAAACGAACGTTAAGTTTTTTGTACAAAAATTCACCCAACTTGGAGGCCATAATACCCCGCCGCCGAAACAGCGTAAAGCTAAGATCGGTAGGGTGTTTACATCTCTACAAATTTCCTCAAACGTTACGTCCCTTAACCCAATGGCCACGATTTTAGCGCTTGAAACCAGTTGTGACGAAACGGCGGTGGCAATTGTCCGCGACCGCACCGTCCTCAGTAGCGTCGTTTCCACCCAGATCGACATCCACCAACGCTACGGCGGCATTGTGCCCGAAGTGGCTTCCCGCCAGCACGTCCTCACCCTGGGGACGGAGCTAGAGGCGGCTTTGGACAAGGCAGGGCTGGATTGGGGAGAGATCGACGGCATCGCCGCCACCAGTGCCCCCGGCCTGGTCGGTGCGCTGATGGTGGGCCTAACAGCGGGAAAAACCTTGGCCATGGTTCACAACAAGCCATTTTTGGGCGTCCACCACCTAGAAGGGCACATCTACGCCAACTATCTCGCCCAGCCCGACCTCCAGCCGCCCTACCTCTGTCTGCTGGTTTCTGGCGGACACACTAGCCTGATCGGCGTCAACGACTGCGGCAACTACAAAACCCTGGGCCAAACCCGCGACGATGCAGCGGGGGAAGCCTTCGATAAAGTAGCGAGGCTCCTAGGACTGGGCTATCCCGGCGGGCCAGTGATTGATCGCCTTGCCAAGGAAGGTAACGATAAGGCTTTTCCCCTGCCAGAAGGCAACATTTCGTTACCAGAGGGTGGCTTCCATCCCTATGACTCCAGCTTTAGCGGTCTAAAAACGGCGGTGCTGCGCCTGGTGGAAAAACTCAGGGCGGAGGGCGTCGATCCTTTACCCGTAGCCGATTTAGCGGCAAGTTTCCAAGCGACCGTGGCCAAAAGCCTGACCAAACGAGCAATCAACTGCGCCCGCGACCACGGCTTTACCACCATCGCGGTCGGCGGTGGCGTTGCGGCCAATAGCGCCCTGCGGCACCATTTACAGACTGCCGCAGAGGCCCACAGCCTGCGTGTCCTCTTTCCGCCCCTCAGCCTCTGCACCGACAACGCTGCCATGATTGCCTGCGCCGCTGCCGATCACTTTAACCGAGGCCACCGATCCACCTTTAGCCTCAGCGCCCAATCTCGCCTAGACCTCAGCCGAGTGATGGAACTCTACCCCGATCACCCTAGGGCCTAACCTGTCCCCGCCTAGATGAAGCTCCGCCTCCCCCGCCCACCTGAGTCGGTGATGAGGGCAATCACAATCGTGCGGGGTTGGGCTTGGGGAGAATGGCCAACAGATCTTCTGTGGCATCGCTATTGTCGCGCTCTACGAGGTAAGCCAAGAAATCTAGCACCACGGCCAATCGCTCTTGGGACAGTTGATCAACATAGCGATAAATCTGTTCCCGCGTATCCGATGAGTTCAGCATAGGCCGCTCGTTACATAGGTTGTCTTATTGTAAAACCCTGAGCAGGAAGAATGGTGGATGATGCCTACTACGAATTTGTGCTATCCACGTCGTAACAATTGGTCATATTCTGCATGGGTTCCAATCCAAAACTATGCGATATTGTCGCCTTCCTCTATGGCCAGAGCGCGATAGTGAATCCCAATCCGAACTGACCAAAATTGGCCCGCTTTTTTGAAATGCAATGACGGATATCGAGAATCTTGCTTGAGTAGCTCGTAGCATCGATCTGCTAGTTCTTGAATTTCATCGGGTAATTGCCGATAGTGATACCAGAAGTCAGGCGTTGCGCGATGTCTCACAGATCGGTACAGCGCCCTTCTTGCAAGTGCTGCCGCGCCCGCGCTGCTAATTCATCGAGGCAACTAGCAGCAACATCTTCTTCAAACTGCCGATCCCATAGCTCAGCATCGAACTCTGCAAACCAGACCCGGAAAGCAGCAAGCTCATCGGCGAATAGCTTACTGATAGCACTTTCAATTTCTTGCAGGCTATTCATACAAAGATGCAGCGGTGAAGTCGTCTAAACGTTCAGTCCCAATAATACCGTGAAGAATTAAGTTTGTCTTTGTGGACTAACTTACCTCTTGGCGCTGCTGTTGCAGGAATGCGAGGAATTCTTCGATGGAGTCTTCTTGAGGCCAAAAGTCGGCAGAAAGATCTTGGAGGTTATGGACGGTTGCTGGGGTTTGGGTTGTGCGTAGCTGTTGGAGCGAAATGCCTTGCCAAAACTGTATGCTGAGATTTCTGAGTTCTGTTAAGGGGTTTTCAGCTAGTTCGTCTTGGGTAAGAATTTGCAGGAGTTGCTGGCGCTCGGCGGGTGAAAGCGGCTGGAGGGCGGCGAGGGCGGCTTCAAGTTGTGGTGTCATCGTTCAGCCCTATAATGACTTGCTTCTCTCCTATCTCAGACACATTGGCTTAATTAGTGATTAGGAGAGTAGGACCCACATAGCCAAGTAATAGACCTCTACAGGAGTAATAGTGGGCAATGTTTACCCTGCGGGCTTACGTAACCTCTTCAGCTAAAAGTTGACCCTTGACCCGTTCATATTCATCTTCAAGAAGCCAATCTTGGGCGGCTTCATAGTTGGAGTGAGTGACGACAAGCTTGTAATTCAGCGCAGGGTTGAAAATATGACAAGTACCGTCCTGATTACCCACTAGCATTAGAATCTTGGGTGGAAAAATAAATGGATCAACCCAAAGTTCCAGGAATTTCCAGGTTTTAGCTTGTTCTGCGAGGGCTGGTGCGTGGGATTGCATGATACTCACCTGTTGTCTTCACAATTTTGATCTCGCCGTAGTAAAGAGGCGTTTGGCTCCCGTCTGCTCTAATTATGTATCCGATTGGCTCTGAGAAGTAGAGGCCATATCGTTCGTAATCATCGTTCTCATCCTCGATTCCGGTTCGCTCTCCGCCCTCAATGATCGCCTGCGTGACTCGTTTTAGGGTTTCGAGATTATTGAAGACATGCGCTCTGCCTTCTCTTCGGAGTAGCCGTTGGACTTGAGGGGTATTTGGCAAGTGACGATCAACTAAGCTTGGGCGGGGATCGGGGATGATGTCTCGGTCAATTCCGCTCATGAGTTAAGCGATTTCAGTTTCCTCAGAACCGTTATTGTAATTAAGGGAAGAATGGTGGGCAATACCTATCCTACGGGCTCGTCTTGGGTAAGAATTTGCAGGAGTTGCTGGCGCTCTGCGGGTGAAAGCGGCTGGATGGCGGCAAGGGCGACTTCAAGTTTTGGAGTCATAGTTTAGCCCCATGATGACTTGCTTCTATCCTATCTCAGGCTCATTGGCTTAATTAGTAAGTAGGGCGGGCTTAGCCAACACAGCAAAGTAGTAAAACTATATGGGCATAATGGTTGGCCATGTCCACTCTATAGGCTAACGGATTAAAGGTAATTGAGATTCTGCAACGTACCTAACAGGCTTAGAAATTTTTCTAATCTTACGTAGCTGCACAGCTCTCTTCAGCCACTCACGCATCTGCGCTAGATTGGTTTTAAAGAGTTCGGCTAGCTCTTTGTCAGTGCGTTCAGCTTTTTGCAAACTCTCTACTATATGTGGCAGAATAAACTGCAAACTGTCATACTCATCAAATTCAAGTCGAGATTGATTAACCAGATCTTCCTCTAAGTTGAAAGCCAAATTTCTTTCGTCACAAGAATGAGCCTCATTTCCACTTGAGCTTAAATTCAAATGACTAGATGTTGCTTCATCTTCTAAGAAATTGCTGTATTTAGCTAAGTAATATTCGCCATCTTTTGAGATTGAGTTAATTTCTCGTCCGTACAACAAAAAATCTGAAATAGGAAGAGGATTTATGATGGTTTGAGGAGTAATTTCCTCATTTTTCATCTGTTCTCTTAGTTGCATTAATAAGCGTCCAAGGACATTAGCGCCAACAAGAATTTCCTCGTCTTCTGGTTTGGCACCCCAAAAAGAATCTTTTCGAGAGTCTTCAACAATTGGCAAGTCTCCTGTTTCGAGTAAAAGCTTGCTAAACTTCTCCCAGTTTTGAACAAGCTTTACTTGTAAACACCAACGCATGATCTTTGTTCGGACTATGTCCCAATCAGAACGAGAGTTGTCACGGTAAGGCTTACTTCTCATCTTTGCCGTCATTGGACTGCGTTCAGCAATAATTTGACGCTGAACTTCAGGTAGATGGGGAAAACGACAGGCTTGATATAATGCCTCTGAGGTCAAAATTTTTACACCATTGACATTCAGCAGGTAGCCTCCCGCCATATTCGACAAACCGCCGAATCTTTCAGCGGTCTTGCGGAAAGTAATGGACTCCTGCCTAGTATAAGTTCTTGTCTCAGGAAACTTCATTACTGATACCATCGTCAGAATCCCTCCCACCCTGGGGCTTGCGTAGTATTAACTGTCCGAGGAAAAAGCGGATACCAAGTATTTAGCGGATAAGCCTTGTGGGGATCACCCCACCATAGTGCCAATGGACAATTGTTTGCGATATTACGATATGTTATAAAAATTGCGCCAAAACCTAAAGAGTCAAAATAGTCGTACCCCAAAGGTTTCATACTCGCATTTGGATTTCTGGGGAGTGAAACAATGTACGCACCAACTTTTAGAAAAGCGTATTCGATCAGATTACGGGCAACAGCCGAGGAAAAAATTTTATCCTGTTTCGGCATATTGGCGGGACGAAATAGATCTGGCAAGCTTCGATTAGAATTTTGACGGCGTTCATCTATTTCTTTCAGATATCTATCAATAAATTCATCTCCAGAAGTTTGCAATGCCCAGAAGCAGTCGAATTGTGATGGATTCCATCGTGAATTATGAAATTTGTGAAGCCGCCAAAATTTGATATTAACGTCATACTTTTGGGCTTCTGATTCAATTTGTCTTCGTGAGTATCTAAGCCCTTCAGTATGAAAAGCAAAAAATATCAAGTGTAAAGTTGTCCCTTTTGCAGCATTAGGCATCCATGCATTAACATCACGCCATGCCGTATTTCCAGAGTAAAGACAATCATCAAAGTAAATGTATATAGCTGGGGAGCTTCCACAATCTCTCAAACTCAATCCATACTTAGATTGCAGAATTGGTTCGCAAAGAGCCAGTAAGTCGTGCTGACTGTTTCCCTTCCTCTGAATTTGTAGGAATTGAGCGTTCCGTATCGTTGCAGCGGGATTATCTCCAAACAGTTTTTGGGAAGTCAAGACATTGGTGAGAAAGCTTTGAGCACAGATCCGAGAGATATAGTAAGACTTTAAGATGCGCTCCATCTCGCCGAGAATAATGATCTGTGCTTCATCATCAAAACCAAATTCACTGAAT
Organism: Leptolyngbya sp. BL0902; assembly: GCF_016403105.1. Taxonomy (NCBI): domain Bacteria; kingdom Bacillati; phylum Cyanobacteriota; class Cyanophyceae; order Leptolyngbyales; family Leptolyngbyaceae; genus Leptolyngbya; species Leptolyngbya sp. BL0902. The sequence continues at coordinate 3,218,679 of NZ_CP046155.1, read as the reverse complement.
TGCCTTACCCATCTATCTATATGATTTGGATCAATTGCAGCGATTTCGCCTTGCCTGTAATCGGCAACTATCGTTGCAATAGACTGAAGTAAAGTCTGGCGCTGATTAGTCATACTTACACAACAGGTTGAAGCAGTGAAAATCTATGAATGTAATAACCTAACTACTCCATAGTATTCCTTCTCAACCATGACTTTTCTGTAATCTTCCTGCCAATGGCTAAAGAAGGGCTAGCAACTTATCATTATACTGATGATTTCCGTATAACTGCCCCCTACAGGGTAGTTATATCAATAATTTCCGCATAGGTACACTGGGTCAGACCATTACACGAAAACCTTCTAGAAATAATTTAGCTTCTCCCAGTAAGGGCGCACCGCAGTACGCCCAAACCCTAGGCAACCCCTACGCCCCCACAGCCTCCTTCGCAGCATAGAGCACCTCGGCAGTAATTTGGCCGATGCCCTGCTCGCGGGCAAACGTTTCGGTGTTGCGTTTCACCTTGCCGCGCACAAAGCCGGGGATTTTTTGCAGTTCCGCCATGCCATCGGCACTCCAGCCCATCTCATCATTGGCGGAGAGGGTGGTGGTGAGAATTTCCTTGGTGTCGTGGCCGCCGAAGAACTCTAGCAGGTGGTCTTCCATCCCCAGGGTGAAGGAGTTGTAGACCAGATCGACGATCTGATTGGCACCTTCATAGCCGAGGAAAGGCCGATAGCCCACCGGGAAGTTTTGGATGTGGATGGGGGCGGCGATGACTCCGCAGGGAATATCCAGCCGTTTGCCGACGTGGCGTTCCATTTGGGTGCCAAAGATGGCGGCGGGTTCCAGTTGGGCGATGCGGTCGGCGATGGCTCCATTGTCTTCGCTGACCAGGATTTCATCGCAGAAATCGCCCACCTGCTCGGTGAACCAGTCGGCATCGTATTTGCAGTAGGTGCCTGCGAGGACGACTTTGATACCCATTTCCCGCGCCAGAATTTTGGTCATGGCGGCGGCGTGGGTGCTGTCGCCAAAGACGACGGCTCGCTTTCCGGTGAGGTTTTGGCAGTCGATGGAGCGGGAAAACCAGGCCGCTTGGGAGACAAAGCGGGTTTGCTCGTCGATGAAGCCTTCGTAATCTACCTCGGCCCCCTGCTGGTTGAGGACGTGCTGGATGGCGCGGATGCAGCGGGCGGTTTCCACAATGCCCATGGGAGTGATATCGACGCAGGGCATCCCAAACTCGGTGTGCAGATATTCGGCCGTGAGGTGGCCCACTTCTCGGTAGGGCACCAGGTTAAACCAGGCGCGGGACATGGTTTGGATGTCGTGGACGGACGCGCCATCGGGCATGACGAGGTTCACCTCAATGCCGAGCTGCGCCATCAGGGTACGCAGTTCGCGGCAGTCGTGGTTGTTGTGGAAGCCTAGGGTCGTCAGGCCGATGATGTTGACCGAGGGCTTTTCGGTTTTGCCCTGGGGTAGGGTGCCCTGTTTGCGGGCTTTTTCGGTGTAAAACTGGACGATCTGTTGCAGGGTGCGATCCGCCGCTTGCAGTTCGTTGACGCGGTAGTGGTTCACATCCGCCAGCAGTACGTCGCCCTTAGCTTCGATACTGGCCCGCTGCACAAAGTTGGCCAAGTCCTCCTGCAAAATGCTGGAGGTGCAGGTGGGGGTCAGCACGATCAGGTCGGGGCGTTCCTCCTGGTCTTTGCGGACGATGTTATCGACCACCTTTTCCTGGGAGCCTCGCGCCAACACGTTGCGATCTACAATGCTGGCGGTGACGGGGGTAAAGTCCCGCTCCCGCTCTAGCATGGAACGCATCACATTAAAGTAGTCGTCCCCAAGGGGGGCGTGCATGATGGCATGCACATTTTTGAAGGAACTGGCGATACGCAGGGTGCCAATGTGGGCGGGGCCAGCGTACATCCAATAGGCCAGTTTCATACCGTGAGTCTCCTGGGTGGCAGTGGTCAGCGTGAGTTTGCCGAAACACCCTGAACTGGCCAGACCCATCAACCGTTGGCATGGGTTCTATTGTCGGTAATGGTCTGGGAGATTGGATCGTCGCGAGAGAATTCTTAACTTGGGTAGGCTGGGTAGATTGCCCAGTGGCTCTAGCCCTCATCCCCCAGCCCCTTCTCCCAGGGCGGGCTACTAAGTACACACAAGTCAGGTTGGAGTAGGATGCGGTTAGTAATCGTGGGGGAATTGCGGTGGAAAATCCTATCCTAATTCACGCTGAAGTATCACAGGGCAGTGCTTTTGGGGATCGCCGCCTGGAAAAAAGGGGGCGGCGCTGTATGACTCTATGCGTGAGTCGCTATCGGTGAACATCCGGGCGATGAGCCGCAACCGAGCGGAACAGGTAGGGTACTATCGCTTTCTGGAGAATCAGAATGTGAGCGTCTCAGAACTGGTCAGGAGTGCCGCAGACCACTGCCAGCAACAGGTGGCGGGGCGTCATGTGTTGGCTATCAGCGACAGTAGCGAAATTAACTTGCAGGCTCAGGCGAAGCATCTCAAGCCTGAGGACGTCGGGGTGGTCGGCAATCATCGTGATATCGGGTTTTTCGTCCATCCGACCCTAGTGGCCGATGCGGAGAGTGGCTTTCCCTTGGGCTTGAGTGCGATTCAACGATGGCATCGTGACCCGAAACGACCCGACAAACATCAGCGGCACTATCCTCAGTTGCCGATTGAGGAGAAAGAATCCTATAAGTGGCTGCGCTCTGCCGAGGACAGTCGAGTCCCCTTGATGGCTGGGGATGCTGTGTGTGTGACCCATGTGGGTGACCGTGAGAGCGATATCTACGAAGAGTGGGTTCGGGTGCCTGATGCCCACACGCACCTGTTAGTGCGCGCTTGCCGTAACCGACGACTGCACGATAAGTCCACGATGCTCTACGAGACACTGGCTCAGCAACCCGTTGAGGGCACCTATGCCGTTGAGGTGCTGGCCGACCCTCGTGGTCACCGAGAGTCCCGTGAAGCTTGGCTAGCGGTGCGCTTTACGCCCGTTACCCTTCGCCGCCCCCGGAAGGTCGATGCCCACGACTATCCCGAATTGGTTTCCCTCTATGCCGTGGAGGCCAAAGAGGTCACGCCACCTGCCGGAGTCAAGCCCATTCATTGGCGCTTACTGACGACCCATCCCGTCACGACCGTGGAGCAAGCGTTACAAGTGATTCAGTGGTATCGGTGGCGCTGGCAGATTGAACAGTTCTTTGCGTTGCTTAAGCGAGTCGGCCTTGACCTTGAATCCACCCGCCTGGAGTCGGTTAAGGCCATTGAACGCCTCACCATCCTGGCCTTAATGGTGACCTTGAGGCTGCTCCAACTGAAAACCGGTCGAGCCGATGAATCTCTCTCCGCCTCGGTGACCTTTAGCGAACCGCAACAGCAATGCCTGGAGCAGTTGATGCCGACGTTGCAGGGGCGAACCCGAAAACAGCAGAATCCCTTCTCCCCAGGCTCCCTACCTTGGGCCACTTGGCTCATTGCACGCCTGGGGGGATGGTCGGGCTATCGCTCCCAACCGCCACCCGGCATTCGTACCTTGAGCCAAGGACTTAGAAAATTTGAGGCCATCTTTGAGGGATGGTCACTCGCCCAAAGCTCAGTTGTGTGTACTTAGTAGCCCAGGGCGGGAGAAGGGGAGCTAGAAAATTCTTACAATCTTTGTCTGGCCTCCCCCTCGCCCATTTTTGGGAGAGGGGGACTGAGGGGGTGAGGGCCGAGATGGATATACACGGTAGCTCTCACAGGAGAGGGACTTTGAAAACTGTCTTGCTCCCCTCTCCTTGTGGGAGAGGGCTTCCACAGGAAACGGGACTGGGGGACTGTCTGGCGTGTCTTTCCTCGTGGGAGAGGGGCTGGGGGTGGGGGCTTCCACCCTGTAAACTGAGAAAGATGGATGACTTCTGTAGCCCAACGCCATGACCCACGCCACCGATGTGCAGACTCTGGCCCGCTGGATGGCCGCCGACTTTAGCAATCAGCAGCAAGCCTTTGACAATCCGCCCCTGTTTGCCCACATTCGGGTGTGTATGCGGCCTTTGCCCAAGACCATCCTGGATGGCTACGGGTTCTACATCGAACAAGCCTACGACTATATGCTAGATCGCCCCTACCGTGCCCGAGGCATGAAGCTGGTGGCCGACGGCGATCACATCGTGATTGAAAACTACTCGGTCAAGGATCCCGAAACCTTCTACGGGGCGTCCCGAAATCCAGAGCGGCTGGCTCAGTTTACCTCCGACCATTTTCAGCGTACGCCGGGTTGTAACCTACTGGTTCACTGGACGGGGCGCAGTTTTCGGGGCGCGGTGGAACCGGGCAAAGCCTGCATGGTGGAGCGCAACGGCAGGCTTACTTATCTCGACAGCGAATTTGAAATTGACGCCGACCAGTTTATTAGCTGGGATAGAGGCCGCGACCCCGAAACCGATGAACACCTTTGGGGTGCCTTGGCGGGGCCGTTTCAGTTTAAGCGACGGGCCAGCTTTGCCGAGGAAGTTGCGGCCTAGCCTGCCTCTGGCTTCCGGGCTGAGTTCGTCAGATTCAATAAATCAGATTCAACAAAAATGGGGCGAGACTATCTCGCCCCAACAACTCGATGATGAGTTAATACGGCTGGACTAGCGGCGCTGCTTGAAGTCAGCAATCCATTCGCGCAGTTGCTCGGTGGCCACTTCCCGTCCGCCCAGGCCAAAGGCAATGGCAATCGCCACCGCCACGGCACCCAAGAGCAGCCCAAAGGCCAGGTTCACAATATCGGGAGCCACGCCCATCTGCTGAAGGGCCATCGCTCCCACAAAAATCAAAATGACGATGCGGGTGGCCTGGGCCAAAATTTTGGCTTGGCCTGTGCCCATGGCGCGGACGAGCCGGAAGGCCAGGTTTGCCAAATACAACCCCACCGCAAACACCACCAAGCCGCTAAGCACCCGCACCCCAACCCGCAGAACGGCCCGCACAATGTCGGTCAATCCGGCAAAGTTGAGAATTTCGGTGGCGGTGACGGCCCCAAACAGCACAATGGCCACCAGGGCAACAATACCCACTAACTCCGAGGGTGTCCGGTTTGCAGGGGCCGCAGGCACCGGAGGTAACTCCGCGTCCTCTAAACCGGGGGGAACGGTGGGTTGGGTGTCTGGGTGGAGTTCTGGCAAGCCCAAAACCGTCAAGATGTTGTCAAACCCGGCGCTACGCAGCAGCTCCGTGACCAGATTGGCCACAAACTGACCCACAAAGTAAGCCGCAGCCAGCACCACCCCCGCCATAATCACCTGGGGAATGGCCGTCATCACCTGCTCTAGCATGACAATGGCCGGGGCCGAAATGGCGTCGATGGCCAGCTCATTGAGGGCAGCGACCACCGTTGGAATCAGCACCAGGATATAGGCCAAGGTACCCACCAGCCCGGAGAGGGAAAGCCCCTGGCGAGCGTCGGCCTTCAAACCCATGCGGGGGCCAATCTGGTCGGCCCCAATGGCAATCAGCAGGTTGGTGGCAACGCCGCGCACAATGCGGGCAATGATCCAACCTAGGGCCAAAATCAGGCCCGCCGTAATCAACCGGGGAATGGCCTGGAGGAAGGCATTGATCAGTTCCTCCACCGGAGCCAGCAGCCCCGGCAACTGAAGGGCGCTGAGGACAAGGGGAATGAACAGCAGCAAAATGAACCAAAACAGCACGTTGCCAATGGTTTCATTCAGCACTACGGGGCTGCTGCCGCCCTCCAGTCCGGCTTGCTGAGCGAGGCGGTCATCCAAGTTAAACCGCCCCAGGCCGCTGACCACGAGGGCGCGTACCAACGTTGCTACGATCCAAGCGATGCCCAACAACAGGGCCGCGCCACCCACCCTAGGCAGGTAGGCAAAAATTTGATCCAAAAAGTTGTTGAGGGGTGTAGAAACCGCCGTTAGGTTTAGGGCATTGAGGGAGGCGATGATGGCGAACAAAAAGATCAGCCAATACACCACGGTGGACACCCATTGCTCGACGGGCAACCGCTGAGCCTCTGGCCCGCCCCCGGCCCACTGGGTAAGGCGATCATTGACACGGATTCGCTTCAGCAGGTTTTTAATGGCAAGGGCTACCACCGTCGCCAACAGCCAGCCCAGCACCAGCAGCACAATAGCCCATACCAAACTGGGCAAAAACTGGCCCAACTGCACCGAAACCTCCTCCAAAAAGCGACTGGGGGATGTGACGGGATCCACCGAAAGGGGCGCTGGGGTCGGTGCCGCATCCAGGGAGGGAATCTCTATGGGAACTGGATCGGCGGGCACTGGGTCGGTGGGTGGAACAGGAACAACTTGGGCGATCAGGGAAACGCCCATCGACGGCGATAGGCGCGATATAAGATAGGTGAACAGCATACACAATGGGGGCTTAAAACAGCTCGAAGGGGACCTTTGGCGCGATGACCCTCCATCCTAGGCTCTGACTTGGCTACCCTAGGCCCGGAGGCCCGTACCATTGTCTTAGGGATGGGGGAATCCTGCGCCGTTACCCCGTAACGGTATCATCCCTGTTCCAATTTCTCCAGACGTCCCCCCAGGGTCTTGCTTTTCTACGTCCCTAGACGGAAATTGGAAAAACTAGCCGAATTTAGGCCAAATTCCTTGGGTTCACTATGTCCACCGCCACCGTATTCCAACAGTCGATCACTATCCGAGCAGATCCCGCCAGGGTGGATCGTTGCTTCACCGATTTGGACTGGATGCATCGCTGGCTCAACCCCGCCCTGCGGTGCGAACCCATTGACCCATGGGATATCCAACCGGGAAGCCGCTGTCGATTTCAGCTACAAATTCCTCTGTGGCAGCCCAGTCTTCGCTGCACCGTGGTGGATCGAGCACCGGGGCTAATTGTCTGGGCCTTTGAGGGCTTTTTCCACGGCCAAGACCGTTGGCAGTACGACCCCACCCCCCAGGGCACCATTCTGCTGAATCGCTTTGAGTTTGAGATTCCCAATCCCCTAGTGGCCTGGGGCTTTCACCAGGTAGCGGCCCCCTGGACTCAGCGCGATATGCAAGCCCAGTTGCAACGCCTCAAAACCCTCGCCGAGGGCCAGAGCTAGCGCCGCCGTTGTGGGATAGGGCAACCCATGACCAGCCAACCCAGGATGGGCCAACAGCCCAACAAAAAACCGTCAGGGTTTTTAGCCTGACGGCGTTTGAACAATGATGGGACTCCAAAAGAACCCGCTTTTAGCTAGATCCCCTGAGGGGTGATGCTAGGATGCCGTCGTTTGGGCGGCTAGCATGGCTTTCAGTTGCTCCAACTGATTGGCCCAGCGAGGATCCGGTTGTGCGGTCGTACTAGCTGAAGAAACGGTGGTCGCCGCATTATTGGTCTTACGGTTATTGCTACGAGCACGCTTGCCGCCGCTATTGCTGCTGGTTTCCCGCGCCTCGGCTTCGGGCTCGGCCTTCGTGCGGGGTAGGGCTTTCTCAATTTTGAGGGGAAGTTCTTCCAAGACGTGGCCATTGAGTTGGGCCACAATCTCGTCGGCTTTCTCTTCGGTCTTCACCGTCACAAACCCAAAACCCCGACATTTGCCTGTTTTTTTGTCGGAAATAAGTTTTACAGAGACCAGATCATCGTTGTAGGGCGCAAAAACGTTTTCAAAATCTGGACGCTGCAAATCTCTAGAGAGATTGCCAACATAAAGACGGATTGACATCTTAAGATACCTCTCGTGTTCCAACAATCTAAGCCTGCATCTATACCGGAGAATGGGATGGCTGGCGGCTAGGCCAAATCATCAACATTGCTAACCTGATACCTAAAATTTGATTTTCTTAAGGGAAATGGGTTTAAAACAAGGCGTACTTGTGACTTTGAAAAGAGGGCTAAATAAAAATCAGCCGCTGCTTTCTGCCAGGAATGTCCTGCTCGAAGTCTACGACTTAGCTAACAATGTCACCATTGCTTTCAGTGCCATGTCGCCTCTCTGCCCAAACGTTGCCTTCGGCAAAATCGTTGATCCCCAGCGGTGGATGATGACTCATCCGATGCTGATGGATGTTGCTGATCCCCTCAGGAGAACCATTCATTAAGGTAGCACGGGATTAGGGGTTGTACGAGAATGCCCAAAAACTTGACGCTGTTTTTTGATTCTGGTGTCAACCCAGCTTATCTAAATAAAAACCAGCCGTTGCGGGCTGGTTCATTTGCTGTGTTGAGAGTAGGAGAACCTGATACCTACGAACTCTAAACCGTCGTCCAGTCCAACTCTGAACGAGCTAAGCATACGAAGGCATCGGATTTCGTAAACAAATGTAACATTGACTCGCGTGTTTCGCAACCTGGCCCTAGAAACTGCTCTAAAGTGCGGCTTTTTATCCTGTTGCCCCGTGTCACTATCGAGGACAATGGCCAGGGGTTAGCCGCCTGTCCACAGGATGACAATGCCCCATAGGCAAAGCCCTAGGCTGATGAGGGTGCTCCAGAGGGGAGTAGCTACACTGATTACCCGAGATTGGGCCGTGAGGCGGATGGTTTCTAAATCGATCCAGACCACGCCATCGCTGCGCCGCCGCCATCCAGATACGGTCACGGCCCGCCCCACCCACCCGCTGAGGGGAAAGGTTCCCCGGCGGAGGGTCTGAAGGCCCAGGTTTGGGGAAGACACTCCGATTTTGACGATGCCGCCGAGGGTGGCGAGATAGAGGTCTTGGCCCATGCCCTGCGCTATGCCTAGGGGGCCGAGTAGGGTGCCCGACAGGCGGCAGGGTTCTCCTTCTACGGGAAGCTGATCCGGGGAGCCCAGGAAGAAACTGGGGTTGTCAACGATGGGCTGGTTGGCGGCAATATCGGGATATAGGGCATTAATGCGAAGCAGCAGCCCAACCCCCAACCCCAGCAGAATCCCGCCGTACAGCAGGCTTTCATCCTGATACCACCAGCTCAGGCGCTGCCAGCCAAACCGCATCACCAGCCCCCCCACAAACCAGAACCCGAAGGCCAGCCCTCCACCCGCCAGCAGCCCCACTATCGGGCTCTTTTGGCGCAGTAATCGACCAATGGAGAAGGGCGGTGCCGCCGTCATGGGTTCCGCAAGGTCGAGGATGGGCTGTTGTCGCTGGGCTGCCCGTTGGTTCAGCCAGCGTAGACGATCCCCCAGGGGCGGGTGGGAAGCTCCACCCAGGAGCCATTGCCGATAGGGATTGGCCCAGTCGTTGAGGACGGTGGCGACCTCTCCCAGGGCGGGGAGGAAGCTGCCGGGGCTGAGAGCGGCTTGGGGGCTGAGGGGCATCAACAGGTCTAAACTCCACCACAGGGGCGAGAAGGTTTGGCGCTGATTGGCGTGGGCCGGAAGCTGTTGGGTCAGCCAGATCAGGCTGGTTTGCTGCAAATCGGGACGTTGCAAGAGGGCTTCTAGCCGCCGATCCGCCCACCGACTGCGGAGCCTGGAGAGCCACAGCAGCCCCCGCCGCAGGCTCCAAAACAGGCCATAGAAGCCTTGGGCAACTAGGCCTAGGAGAATCCTCAAAAATCCTGACGGCTGGCCATCGGCCCAGTGGGACAGGATTCGGTAAGCCGTATGGAGAACGAGCAACAGACCACCGAGGCCGGAGATCAGAGCCGTAGCCTGGTTTGCCATGTGGGCCAGCTCGTAGGTGAGGAAAAGGCCTAAGGTTTCGTCGTCACTGCTCTCGATTAGCCCCTGACTTACCGCAATCCGAAGATAGCGCGGTTGCCAGCCATAGCTAAAACACAGGGGCACTGGATCGGGTAAGACTCGCAGTTCAGGCAGACTCCACCCCTGCTTTTGGCACTGTTGCCGCAGGCGCTTCAGGGCTTCGGGGTGTTGGCTTTGGAGTTGGCGCGGGGTCAAGGGTCGCTGGCCATAGACTTGGGCTAGCAGCAGATCCATCCACCACGGACTAGCAAAGATCAGCCCCAGCATGAGGACAATCATGGGGATTGTGTAGGCTTGATCCATCCAGGAAAAACCGCCTAGGCGGATGGGCCAAGTCACCTGGCGCACCAGCGCGTTGAGACTGCGAAGTCCCCAGTGGAGCCCCGTAATGGCGACCCATAGCACCGCTACTAAGGTAATAACTTGCGCTCCCCACAGGTCATAGGGCTTGGGAAGGGGGCGTATCGGTTGCCGCCGTTGAGGAGCCCTGGCGACCGGGGGCGCGGGGCTAGGGGCAGACTTTACCACCGTCGGAGGCTTGGAGGGGGCAGGGCTGGGCCGCTGAGCCGCTGCCGCTGCCGCTGCCGCTGCCGGAGGGCCAGCCTCTTCTGGGGCAAGATCCCTCGTCTCCTGGTTCAGGTGCTGATAGTGGAACAGAGAGGCTGGGGTAATGGGTTCAGCGCTGTCTGGCGGGGGCGGTGGCGATGGCCCTAGGGATGCCGCCTGGGTAGAGTCTGAGACTAAGGGGGTAAAGCCGATGGGGTCGGTAGTAGGGCTGGTTGATAGCGGTGGATCTGGAACCGTGGTGGGGCTGGCGGCATGGGCAGGCTCTAGCGGTACAAAGCCGATGGGGTCGGCGGGTGTTGAGGAGTTTGGCGATGGTCGTGAATTGCTAGGGGAGGGCGCTGGTGCCGGAGGTGACTCTGGCGACGGCAACTCCGGCCATTTGGCTAAGAGCGATGCAGCCCAGCGGCGAGCTTCGGGAATATCACTCGCCATCACCCGCTGGCACCCTTGACGGGCTTGTTCTAGTTGTCCCAGCTTTTGCTGTGTCAGAATCAGGCCCATTTGGCCCTTCAGTCGCCATGACGGATCGGTGTCGGGGCTGTCGAGGATCTGCTGGAACCGCTCTAGGGCAATGGGGTACTGCCCCTGCTTGAATGCCAGTTCTCCCTGACGATAGAGGGTAGTTGCCAAGGCCCCATGACCTGACGTTTGCCCATTCCCAGAGCGGCGGGGCGAGGGTTGCGGTTCCGAAACATCAGCCATAGGAGGTTAAGCCGTTTACAACAACAATCTCACTTCAATAATCTCACTCCTGCCATCTCACTCCTGCCATCTCACTCCTGCCATCTCACTCCCGCAACCTCACGGAGATCAAGATACCCACAGCACCCACTCTAGCCAATCTTGCCTAAATCTCGACCTAGGATCCCAGGAAGGCGCTAGTCAGGGGCGAGGTCAACCCCCTAAACTTAAGAATAGGTAAAGAAAGCTCAATCACCTTTGCCGCCTGCCAACATGATCGCCTTCTACCTGTTCAGTGCAAGCTCTGTGGCCTGGTTTTTTAGTATGTTGGCGGGCGGTGGGAGTCCTTTTATTCTGATTCCCCTGGTGTCGGTGCTGCTGGGTGCCCAGGCTGTGGCTCCGGTGATTACCATCGGGATGCTGATTGGCAATGCCCAGCGCGGCCTGCTGCTCCAATCCCATGTGGACTGGTCGCTCACCCGCTGGTACGTGCCTGGGGCCGCGATAGGGGCGCTGATTGGCTGTTACGGGCTCACCCATGTCCATGCTGAGGGGCTGCAACTGGTGCTGGGCGTGGGTCTCGTTGTCATGGTGCTGCACAAAATTTTTGGCCCCAAAGATACCCGGCTGACTGTCAAAGCTTGGCACTTTCTCCCCTATGCCCTAATTAACGCCATTGGTTCTGGGTTAATTGGCAGCACTGGCCCGGTGATGAATCCGCTGTACTTTGGCTATGGCCTAGAAAAAGAATCCTTGGTTGCTACCAAGGCTGTGCATAAAGTTGCGCTCCACACCATCAAAATCATGGCCTACGCCGGACTAGGTACCCTCAATCTGAAGTACATTACCTACGGCCTGTTTATCGGTCTGGGGGCAATTCCGGCCAACTGGCTAGGGAAAATCGTCCTCGCCAAGCTATCGACCCAGCAATTCCGGCAGATGGTCTACACCTTTGTGGCATTTAGTGGGCTGCTGATGATCTGGCAGCAACGTAGCTTAATCCCCCTGTGGTGAGTCCAAGCTCAACAGAGTCCCCACAAATTGATAAAGACTCACCTCGTCTGCGCCCCCCAGTTGGCGATCCTTTAAATCCGTCAGCCCCAGGGCTAGGGCCTCGGCCTGTCTTTTGTAGTCCCGGTGGGCCACCAGCATATCCATAAAAATGCCCTGCTCAATGGCGAGACGGTTCTGACCTTCCATGATGGGAGACTGGTAGGCTACGGCTTCGGCGTCATACTTCAGCAGCACAAATAAAGCTCCACTGCCCAGACACAGTTCCTCCTGAAGGCTGCGAGTATCCAGATCAAGGCGATCAAACCCGACCTGGCCCGTAATCCGCACCTCCACAATCGGACTGACACTATCCGCTGGCAAGCGTTTAACCGCCGATTCCACTACCTCGTGGCAGTGAGCCCGCACCTTGTCCACGCTGTCATCCCCCGTAGCGGCGACCTCTAGGCGCAGGATGGGCCGCTGAAAATAGTCGGTTTGCAGTTCAGCCCTCAACCCTGCGTCCGTTACTTCTACTAGATAGGCTCCTCGACGGTGCAGGCTCTCCTCGACGTTATTGGCTTCCAACGAACCCGGATTAAACACCCAGCCCTCTGCCTGGTACTCGCGGTGAATATGCCCCAACGCCAGGTAGTCCACCCCCGCTGTCTTCAGGGGCAGCAGATCGGTGTAGCGCAGCGCCCCTTCGTAGCGGGCAATTTGACCTTCTAAACCGTGGTGAAACATCAGCACCGTGGTGTCAGGGCCGGGGGGAAGCGCCTCAATCGCCACTGCCAGTTGCTCAATCGCCCGTGGGGCCGTAGAACCATACCAGTTGGAGCCAATCACCCGCACCCCGCAGTCGAGGTCGTAGTAGCTACCGCTGCGGGTCTGGGGATTCCAGGGCACCAGAAACTCATCGCCATGCTTGGGATCCTGGGGTTCCAGCAGCATCAGCAGCCCCCACTCCGAGAGGTACTTGAGCCAGCTTGTGGTCGTGCCGTAGGGGCGGTTGTCGTGGTTGCCCTCAATGGCAAAAACCGGGATATTCGCCTGCTGCAACGCCTGGAGACAAATCTGGGCCTGATTTAGGGTGGCGGGCTTGATGTTGCGGTGCTCGAATAGATCACCCGCAATCAGCACAAAGTCTACCTCGCGCTGAATAGCGTGGCGATCTAGAGTGGTTTGCAGGGCGTAAAAAAAGTCCTTCGTGCGCTCAGGACTGTTGTAGCGGTCAAACCCCAGGTGGATGTCGGCGATGTGCAGAAATTTAACCATGGGGTGCCCTCTAGTTGTGACCTAGACTCGCGACCTAGACCGGGGACGACTCCGCTGCCAGTTCCTCTAGGCGCTCCTGCTGATCGCGGCTCACGCAGGACTCGACTAGGTCTTCAATGTCCCCCTCCAGCACCGGGGTCAGGGTGAAGTTCTGGTTAAGGCGGTGATCCGTCACCCGGTTGTCCTTGTAATTATAGGTACGAATTTTCTCCGACCGATCGCCACTGCCCACCTGGGAACGCCGCATGGAGGTCACGGCCTCCTGCTGTTCCCGTAGTTTAATGTCGTACAGTTTGGCCCGGAGAATCTGCATCGCCCGCTCCCGGTTTTTGAGCTGGGAGCGCTCCTCCGTACAAAACACCCGAATACCCGTGGGTTTGTGGAACAGGTCAACCGCCGTTTCCACCTTGTTCACGTTCTGTCCGCCCGCCCCACCAGACCGCGCCGTGGTGAGCTCAATATCTTTGGGGTCGATTTCTACTTCTACATCATCCACCTCCGGCATAATCGCCACGGTGGCCGTGGAGGTATGCACCCGTCCGCCCGCTTCAGTTACGGGAACCCGCTGAACTCGGTGCACGCCCGCTTCAAACTTCAGCTTGCTGTAGACCCGATCCCCAGCAATTTCTAGGATGGCTTCTTTAAAGCCACCCATGTCAGCGGCGGATTCGCTCAAAAGCTTGACCTGCCAGCCCTGACCCTCGGCATAGCGAGAATACAGCCGAACCAAATCCCCAGCCCAGATGCTGGCCTCGTCGCCCCCGGCCCCGGCCCGGATTTCCAGCATGATGTTTTTGTCATCATTGGGGTCTCGGGGCAGCAGCAGCACCTTGAGTTTGGCCTCTAGGTTGGCCAAGCGCTCCTCAAGCTCCTCGACTTCTAAGGATGCCATCTCCCGCAGGTCGGGATCATTGATCGACTCCTTATACACTTCCTTCGCCCCCGCCAACTCCTCCTTGGTTTGCTTCCAGTCGGCGTAGACGTTGACGGTTTCTTCTAAGGAGGAGCGGGATTTGGCAATGCGCTGAAACTCTGTCGGATCCTGCGCTACGTCAGGATCCGCTAGCTTGCGGGTCAGTTCTTGGAAGGTTTGCTCAACGGAATTGAGCTTCTCAATCAGATACGCTTCAGCCATAGTGCACAACGCTTGCCCTATCCCAGGGAGAGACTAACCAGTGGACGTTTCTCAAACGGTCGATGCCAAGATCGACAATCCGCAGAAACAGGTCTAGGCTTTGTCGTCTTGCTTGGCGGTGGAATCGGTCATGCCGTACTTCCGCAGGAAGCGCTCCACACGGCCTTCCGTGTCGATAATCTTCTGGGTGCCCGTGTAGAAGGGGTGGTTGCCCGACCACACATCAACGTGGAGTTCGGGTTTGGTAGAACCCACGGTCATCACTTCCTGACCGTCGCAAAAAACCTTGGCTTCGGGATACCAGGTGGGGTGGATGTCAGACTTCGCCATAGCTCGTGCCAAAAATAATAGAAATGAACCAACAAAACCCCTCCCCAGGGGGAGAGGTACGAACAATTAACGCTTGGAGAACTGAGGTGCCTTGCGGGCTTTCTTGAGACCGTACTTTTTCCGCTCTTTGGCGCGGGGGTCACGGGTCAGATAGCCTTCCACCTTCAGGGGCTTGCGGTTTTCAGGGGCCAGTTCGCACAGAGCGCGGGCCACCCCCAGCCGAATTGCATCGGCTTGTCCGGTCAAGCCACCGCCCTTGACGTTGACCAGGATGTCGTAGTCGTTTTCCAGACCCAGCACCTCAAGGGGAGCTTTGGTGGACGTCAGGTAGGCGGGGTTAAATTGCAGATATTCTTCGCCGGGGCGCTTGTTGATGGTCAGTTGTCCGCTGCCGGGAACCAGACGAACCCGAGCAATGGCGGACTTCCGGCGTCCGGTGCCCCAGTAAACTGCGCGGTCAGATTGATCGGTGGCCTGCATTACTTCACTTCTCCAGGAATCGTGTTGATAACAAGGGTTTGGGGAGACTGAGCTTGGTGGGGATGCTCAGCCCCAGCGTACACTTTGAGCTTGGTGAACTGCTGACGGCCCAGGGTGGTCTTGGGCAGCATCCCCTTCACCGCTTGCTCGATGATCCGGCTGGGAATGCGAGCTTGCAGCTTGTCAAAGGTCTCGGTTTTCATCCCGCCCGGACGACCGGAGTGACGGCGATAGAGCTTGGTGGTAGACTTGCGCCCCGTCACCACGACCTTGTCCGCGTTCACCACAATCACAAAGTCCCCGGTGTCCATATTCGGGGTGAAGGTCGGCTTGTTTTTGCCCCGCAGGATGGAAGCAATCTCTGCCGCCAGACGACCGAGGCGCTGGCCTTCCGCGTCAACCACGTACCACTGCCGATCAATGGACGCTTGGGAGGGGATGTAGGTTTTCGTTGTCATAGCACTGTTATCCGTTGTTTAGGCATTATTTTGAGAGAATCCACACAAGACCTGAGCTTGCCCGCCTAGGCCGCCATACCCAGATAAAACTGAGGCTGGGCATCAAACCACACCTCCCTGGGGAAGGGAGACGGGTCATAGCCAACCCTGAGCAGGCAGAGGCCCTTGGCAGGGGCCGAGTATTTAACTCGATCCCGCTGGCGTTTCTGCCAAAGCTGGTGGAAAGCACCGGGCGACATCTCCCCTTGGCCCACCTTCACCACCAGGCCCATGATTAGCCTGACCATGCCGTAGAGAAATCCCTTGGCCTGGAGTTCCACGGTCACAAAATCCCCCTGGCGCTGGCACTGGGCCTCCTGCATGTCCACCCAGGAGTGGGACTTGCCCGATCTCGCCCGATGGAAGGCGGTCATGTCGTGGTAGCCGACCATCGCGTCTAGGGCCGCCTGGATCCTAGCCTGATCTAGATCATGGTGGTGGTAGTGCCACACAAAGGGTCGCACAAACAAGTTAGGACAGGCTCCGGTGTATAGGGTGTAACGGTAGCGCCGCCACTGGGCGGAAAACTGGGCGTGCCAGTCCTCCTCTACCTGCGCCGAAGCACGCACCAAGATATCCTGGGACAGTCTGGCGTTCAACACCTCGGCCCAGCGATGGGCAGGGATAAAAGCCGGGGCATCAAAATGAGCGACCTGAGCCGCCGCGTGAACTCCGGTATCCGTGCGTCCTGCCCCACTTACCCGGATGGGATAACCCACCACAGAAGCTAAAGCCTGTTCCAGCTCCCCTTGCACCGTGCGGGCATTGGGCTGCCACTGCCACCCATGGAGATCGGTTCCTACATACTGCACAATCAAAGCCACCCGCTGAGTGGACTGGCCAAACTCGGCGGGGTTTTGGGCTAGGCTGCGCTGGATGGGGGAAATCTTTTCCATGACCGACATGAGGACGGGCGACGAGCGACCCTAGGTGAGCTCAATGATCGCCATCTCGGAGTTATCTCCCCGACGGCTGATGGTTTTCAGGATGCGGGTATAGCCACCTTGGCGATCCGCATAGCGCTGAGGCGCTTCATTGAAGAGGGCGTGGACAAGCTGTTTGTCGTAGATGTAGCCCAGGGCACGACGACGCGCTGACAGAGATCCATCCTTCGCCAGGGTGATCATCCGGTCGGCTTCTTCCCGAACGGCTTGGGCACGGGCTTTGGTGGTGGTGATGCGGCCATGGCGAATCAGCTCGGTCGTCAAGGCCCGCAGCAGGGCTTTGCGCTGATCAGCAGGCTTACTCAATTGATGAACGCGACAACGGTGGCGCATGACTCTTAACTCAGGTGAACAATAGGGTAAACAATAAGGACGTCGTTGGGCCAGGGTCTCAGACCACAGCCAAACCCTAGGCGGTCTTAGACGCTTTCTCTAGGGGCAGGGTAATCCCAAGGCGATCCTGTAGGGCCTCAATGACCTCTTCCGCCGACTTCTGGCCAAAGTTTTTGATCTCTAGAAGATCTTCTTGGCTGAAGTCGAGCAGGTCAGCAACGGAGTTGATCTGAGCCCGCTTGAGGCAGTTGTAGGCGCGTACCGACAGCCGTAGTTCCTCAATGGGAATCTGGTTGTGCGGATTGTCGTTTTCCTCTGGATCGGCGTCTGGCTTGGGCTCAAGGGTGACGTCTTTGAGAGGAACAAAAAGGTTGACCAAGATATCCGCCGCCTGACTCATCGCCTGTTGAGGGGTGATGCTGCCGTTAGTCCAAATATCCATGGTGAGCTGGTCTTTTTGCATAGAACCAGAAATCACCACTTCATCGACGGTGTAATTCACCTTAGTGACAGGCATAAACACGGAGTCGATCTGAATGAAGTCTAGGGCCGTTGCATCGTCTTTGCTGCGATCCACCGCCCGGTAGCCTTGGCCCCGCTCGATGCGAAACTCCATTTCAAGGGTGTGCCCCTCAGCAACGGTCGCTACGTACTGACCAGGGTTAACCACCTCAACTTCGGAGGGTAGGTCAAAGTGATCAGCGGTAACGCGAGCTGGGCCTTGGACGAGAAGACGCCCAATTTGAGCCTGGTTGGAGTGGCTCTTGAGGGTGATGGCCTTCATATTTAGGAGAATGTCTAGCACATCCTCCCGCACCCCCGTAATAGTCGAAAATTCATGGGTCGCCCCAGCAATTCGTACGGCGGTGATTGCCACACCCTCTAGGTTGGAGAGCAGAACTCGCCGTAGCGCATTGCCTACGGTAATGCCCTGACTGCGCTCCAAGGGCTCAATGATAAAACGCCCATACTGCCCTTTGTCGGGCTCTACAACTGACTCGATACAATCGACATGAAACTGTGCCACGGTGCCGCCTTCCTTCAACCTCGATAGACCTAGCTGGACAGAGAAAATTCCAGCACCTTAGACCCGTCGCCGTTTGGGAGGACGGCAGCCATTGTGAGGAATGGGGGTCACGTCCCGAATTAGGGTGATCTCTAGACCTGCTCCTTGCAGAGCACGGATGGCGGTTTCACGCCCTGCACCTGGGCCACTCACCATGACCTCGATCTGGCGCATCCCCTGATCCATTGCACGGCGGGCAGCGCTGTCAGCAGCGGTTTGGGCGGCAAAGGGGGTGCCCTTCTTGGCTCCCTTGAAACCACTTGATCCCGCTGAGGCCCAAGAAATCGCCTCACCGGACTGATCTGTGATGGTCACAATCGTGTTGTTAAAGGTGGAGCGAATGTGGGCAACCCCGCTCGGAATGTTTTTCTTACTCTTACGGGGACCAGTTTTTCGGGTTGGTTTGGCCATGGTGCTGTCACTAAATCAGAATGAACATAGACAATCAATAGACAGTCAAAAAACTCGCTACTGATGTCAGCGAGCGTTACCTATTACAGGTGCTTTGAGAACTAGCTCAAAGCTGAGGCTAGGGTTTACTTCTTGGGTGCTTTCTTCTTGCCTGCCACCGTGCGACGGGTGCCGCCTCGGCGAGTGCGAGAATTGGTGCGAGTCCGTTGACCGCGCACAGGTAGCCCAGCCCGATGACGACGTCCCCGATAGGAGCCGATGTCCATCAATCGCTTGATGTTCATGCTCTCTAGACGACGCAGATCCCCTTCAACCTGGTAGTCGCTTTCAACGGCATCCCGCAGTTTAGCGACATCCGTATCCGTCAGATCTTTGACCCTGATGTCAGGGCTGACCCCAGTCTTCGCTAGAATTTCCTTGGAGCGGGTGAGGCCAATACCGTAGATGTAGGTCAGGCCAATTTCAACTCGTTTGTCGCGTGGCAAGTCCACGCCTGCTATCCGTGCCACCTAAACTATCTCCCCAAACATTGAGCTTATTCCCAGAGCATTGATGCTGACGGCTAAGGCTGTGTTTCCCGTAATCGCCTAGTGCCAAAGGCACAAGTCCAAGAAGGCGACCGAGGTATTCCGAAACCTATCTAATCCTGTACTTACTCAGCAAGCCGATGGCTTACCCCCAAACCTCGCTAACCTTGGCGTTGCTTGTGTTTAGGGTTAGAGCAAATCACCATGACTCGCCCTCGACGGCGAATCACCCTACACTTGTCGCACATTTTGCGAACAGACGCACGGACTTTCATGTCCAACTCGCACTTCACTACAGAATTGCTATCCTAGCAAAGGGATGTCCATATCGTCAAACATCGGTTTGATCTCTCCTTGCTTGGCTGCGATAAGCTCAGCCTGAGCGGGATTGGTCTTTAAGGTGGGGGAAGGGGTCGGGATTCAGTATCAGACTTCCAATCAATCTTCCAATTAATCTAAAAAACCCGCTGGGGCGGGTTCTGGTAAGCGATTTGTCCTCAGTCTAAGTCTTAGACGGTTAGGCTTCTCGCTTGAGTGCGGCCTCTACTTGCTTCAGTTCTTGCTCAACTCGGGTTTTGAGCTTTTCGGGCAGGGGCCGATTGGGGTAGGAACTGTAGTGCCCTGCGATGGCATTCAGGGCAGTACGCATGGTGGTGAAGGAGCTCAGGGTCGCCACGGAGGAATCCCGGCGGTAGCGGGAGGCAAAGTCGCTGATCACAACTTTAGCGGTGGCCTGGGCTTCGGCCTTGGCTGGATCATCGTCAGGGAGCGTGATGGCAGTTCTGAGGCTATCAACGAGCATCAGGGTATCCTGGCGGTAGTCCCCGGAGAGAAGGCCGCTGGTGCCAGCGCTACACCCGGTGAGGCCAATGACTGCAACGAGCATCAGCGCAAATAAGCGAGAAAGTAGGGTTTTCATAGGCGTCTTGGAAGAATTTCAAGGCCGAACGACCAGCGATCAAGGCCGATTAAGCGTCATTCAGGTCTTCCTATTTTATATTGAGCGGTGATCTAAGACGTTCTCTTCCTCAAAATGCTTCCTAGCCAAAGTCCTCGCCCTGCCATAGCCCTGTCCTCAGGACGATGGAGAGGCAGGGCTAGGGTGGTTTAGGCCGGGTAGATACGCAGGCGTCGGTTGGGTTCCTCGCCGCAACTGAGGGACTTCAGGCGATAGTGTTCCGCGAGTTCGTGCTGCATTTTGCGGATGCGGGCGGAGCGGGGCAGAAGTTCTACGGGTTGCCCTTTAGGAATCACAATTTGCTCGACGGCGAGGCGGGCTTCCTCTAGGGCTTCCAATTCATCTTCGCCACCACTGTGGGTAAACAGCTCTAGGTTGACGGATTCAGGGTCGTCGTCTAGGCGCAGGAGACGCTGAAGGGCGCGGGTAATTTGGGGAATGCTGTTGGCCTTCACCAGGTGAACCGGGAGGTTGCGCCCCTGGGCCATGTGTTTGAGTTTGGCCTGGGTTTTGCTGTGGGATCGTAGCGCCAGCACGGCATCGGCGTTATCGAGATCCTTGGTAATCACGACGGGCATTCCCATCGTCTGGATGACGCGCTCAATTTGATGGCGACTGACCCCATAGGGATAGAGACGCAGGCTGTCCCCTAGGGCATTCTCTAAATCTTCGCGGTCGTCCGCTGGCTCCAGTAGCTCCATCCACTCAGACCGGGGCTGAGGTAGGGGGGCATCGCTGCCGAGGCTGGCCCGCAGGTAGGATCCGTTGTCTAGGCTGCGGCGAGATGGGCTGTTGGGGGGCATCATTTGGCCAGCGGCCCGCCAACCTAGACCCGACCGGGAAGGCTTGGACACTTCCCGCCCAGAACCGGGGAGTTCGTGGGTGATGATCACCTTTTGGTTTTCGTCTACGGTGCGAATTTGCTGACCGGGCTGGCGACCCCGCAATAGGTTGTCGATGGTGACGGTCACGTCGTCATGAACCACCCAGCGCTGACGCTCCAGCATTTCCACCGCAATGTCAAAGGTGGGCGGGGCCTTGCGTTCCAGCACGCTTTTCTGACTGCCTCGGCGGCGGGCTTCCTCATCGCCCAGGGTAACGGACTGGATGCCGCCAATCAGGTCGGAGAGAGTGGGGTTTTTGATCAGGTTTTCCAGCCGATTGCCGTGGGCCGTGCCGACGAGCTGCACCCCCCGTTCGGCAATGGTGCGGGCCGCGAGAGCTTCTAGCTCTGTCCCGATTTCGTCGATGACGATCACTTCTGGCATGTGGTTTTCCACCGCCTCGATCATCACCCGATGCTGTTCCTCTGGACGGGCCACCTGCATCCGACGGGCGCGGCCAATGGCGGGGTGGGGAATATCGCCATCGCCCGCAATTTCGTTGGAGGTGTCGATGATGACGACCCGTTTTTGCAGATCATCGGCCAAAACGCGGGCGATTTCGCGCAGGGCGGTGGTTTTCCCTACCCCAGGACGCCCCAGCATCAGGATCGACTTCCCGGTTTCCACTAAGTCGCGAATCATGCCGATGGTGCCAAACACGGCTCGACCCACCCGGCAGGTCAGCCCAATGATGGTGCCGGAACGGTTACGAATAGCGCTGATGCGGTGGAGGGTTTTTTCAATTCCGGCTCGGTTATCGCCGCCAAAGGTGCCCACCCGCTCAATGCAGTGTTCCAAATCTGCGTGGGTGACAGGCGTTTCCGACAGGTACTCCACACCGTTGAAAAACCGGGCTTCGGGCAAGCGCCCTAAATCCAGCACCACTTCTACCAGGCTAGCCCGCTGGGGATGCTGAGTGACGCTGTCTCGAATGCTGGGGGGCAGAATGCTGAGAAGTTGGCCTAAATCGTCGGTGATATCGGTGCTGGTTTGGAGGTTGGCCTGGGGTGGGGCAGCGGTGGCAGACGGGTTGGGTTCAGTAGACGGGGCAGCGGGGGCAGGTGAGCTAGCAGAGGGCGACTCAACCTTTGGGGAATTGTTAGCCAAGGACTGGGCGTTGTGATCGCTAACCATAGATTGCTGGGGACGAATGCCCACAATTTTAAAGTAATCGGCTTGAATTGGCTTGATCCCTCAGGGGTTTCTGACATCGCCAGGGGCTTTAGCCTCACCGCCTGCCTTCAATGCCCCGACAAGCTGCCGGGCTTGGTCAATGGCCACCTTCAGATCGCCTGTACTGTCTATTGTAGAAAGAGATTCAGATTTTTGGGATCGGCCCAGGTCATCGGTGGCGTCTAGGGCGTCCTCTAAATGCCTCACGACTCCCGATGGAGAGGCGATCTCTACCTTTCCCAACTCCAGCAGTCCCGGCAACGTCGGCTCCAGCTTTTCCAGGATAGGCATCACCAGCGTACGGGCGTAGCTGCCGTAGGCGATCCCGGCAATTCTCCGCTGAGGGTGATGACCTATGGCCGGAGTAGGATCCGTGGTTGGCCCATCTGAATAATCCATCTGGGTAGAGGAATCAGGCCGCACGAGGCCCAGTTCCCGAAGTTTGGAGGCTGTGTAGCCGTTGGTGCCCCCCGCCAGTTGGACATATCCCGGCAAGTTGGTGGCTAACACCTTTTGGGCAAGGCGAATGGTGGCGTGGGTGGTGCCTTTGCCCAAATCGCCGCTCATCGGTCGGCCATCGGTTTGCCAAATCAAGGGAATATCCAAGGGAGCCATGATCGCGTAGAGATCCTGAAGGTAAGCTTCAAGGTGAGGATCGTCTGGGCAACTAATCGACACTAATTTGAGATGGTTGCGCCAGGGTTCTAGACGCCGCCACAGGGCTGCAAATTCCCGCTGTCGCCCCGCCTGGGTATGGATTTCCACCGCATCCACCAGACTCAGCGCCTCCGCCGAAAAGTCCTCGGGCCTCGCCTGGTGAGACTGCGCCACAATATTCTGCACCGGACAAACCGCAATGCAGCGCCCGCAGCCGTAGCAGAGGTTGGGGATCACGCCCGACAGGTCGGGGGACGCAGAAGGTTCTAGGGATGCATCCGCAAACTGAATCGCCTGGGTGGGGCAAAGGGTTTCACAGGGGCGATGACAATCCGGCGGACACCGATTCGGATCAAAGTGAGCCTTCCGAAAATGAGGATCTTCGCTGTCGTTGAGGCTCACCATCAGCCAGGGTAAGTCTTGACCAAGATAGTGCCATATGCCTGGTGTCGCTGAAGTATTCGTCTGGTTCAGGGATTCGTCCCTAGCCCACCGCTTTACCAAACTCTGGGCATCTGCTAACCCTTGCCGCGCCGCTGCCACCACCGCCACATCCGCTGCCACGTCCACACAGTCCACACCTGCCAGGGCGTAGATCATCGCCAGCCGCCGGATGGTGGGCATATCCTGATAGCTTGCGCCACAAATTAGCTTCACCCATTGCCCTGCCTGGAGTGACTGGTAGGGTGTGGGTTGAGGCTCAAACGCAACGGACAAGGCTGGGGAACAGGCCACAAAGATGAAGACGCAATCGGTGCAGGACTAGAGCAAATTAGCCAGTGGTTCCCAGCTAAAGTAGCGCTCTCCGCCCATTTCCACGACCACGCGCACACGGGGTTCGATCTGGGGCAAATTCACCAGGTAGGCGAGTTCTTGACGGGAGAGAATGTGTCCTTCGATCAGCCACAGCACCATCCCCTTTGCCTTGGGGGCCAAGGTGTCTAGGCGATAGGTCAGCATGGGTGGCACAAAGTAGGTGTAGCCCACGGCAGCGGAATTGCCGACGGTCTTTTTGCCCAGGTGGGGGGGGCGCACCCCGTGAACATCGGTCAAATAGGCGGCAATATCGCCCAGTCCTCGGGCCGTGATGTTCATGGTTTCGTAGCCCTTGGCCTTCAGCCGACGCTCATAGCGGCCCTCAAAGCCTCCTTCCAAGGGCATTCGCACCGCAATGGCCCGGTGGGTTTCGACATCACGAATGAACCCTTTACCAGTGGTCAATAACGCCATACTTGCCCTCAAGTCGTCGATTAGTAGTCGATTCCGAGACTTAGAACCGTGTCTAGTAGCCCTAGGCGGAGCGCAAGGGTCGATTTTTCCTAAGAGACAGTCCCAAGACTACAGAAATTGTAATGCCATTGCGGCGGTATATCGACGGCCTAGGGGCGGCAATTCACCCAGGATTCCCTAGGGCTGTGATAATCAGGGCTAATCGCTGAATTTTTCCTGAATTGTCCCCAAAGGGTCTCCTGCTGGGTGCTTGAGGCCCTTTGGATGCCGTCCCGATGGCCAGATCAAAAAACTTTTGCCATGGCTATAGACATATCCATTTTAGGAATGTAATATAGTAAATCGCCGCCGAAAAGGATACTGAGGGGTCAGCGCACCGCTCAAGTCCTGGCAAATGGCTGTTTCGGTTCAGGGCCAGATAACGGCTGAGATCTTTACAGGGTCTTCTCCTTGAGCCTTCAGAAGCCAGCTTTCTTTTGAATAGTGACCGATTGAGTCAAGGAAGCTCTAAGAGCCTCTGCGTCTGAGTGACGTTCAAAAGTTGACGTAGTTGAGATGCGCATCAGCCTTCTGAGAAGGTGAAAGCGCATTTTGTAGTGTGTAAGTTAGGGAGAAAGGCTGTGGCAGTCGGTATTCTCGGCAAAAAGCTGGGCATGACCCAAATATTTGATGACGCGGGGAACGCCGTCCCGGTCACTGTCGTCCAGGCTGGGCCTTGCGTGGTAACGCAGGTGAAAACTCCAGATACCGATGGCTATGCGGCGATCCAACTGGGCTTTGATGAAGTGGCTGAAAAAGCCCTCAACAAGCCTGAATTGGGCCACCTGGCAAAATCTGGCAGCGCCCCCCTGCGCCACCTGAAAGAGTATCGGGTGGATGCGGCAGAGGGCTACGAACTCGGCCAAGCAATCACCGCCGAGTCCTTCGCCGCTGGTCAGTTGGTGGACGTCACGGGCAAGAGCATTGGTCGTGGGTTTGCGGGCTATCAAAAGCGCCACAACTTCCGCCGTGGCCCCATGGCCCACGGTTCTAAGAACCACCGCCTGCCCGGTTCCACCGGAGCGGGTACCACCCCTGGTCGTGTCTATCCCGGCAAGCGGATGGCGGGTCAGTTGGGCAACACCCAGGTGACGGTTCGCAAGCTGGAAGTGGTGCGGGTAGACAACGAGCGCAACCTGCTGCTGATTAAGGGCGCAGTTCCGGGTAAGCCCGGTGCGCTGCTGAGCGTTGCCCCGGCCAAATGGGTGAAGGCCTAGTCCCTCAAGCATTGAGATGGGCCGTTTTTGAGAGACTTTCGGAGTTGTAGGGATAGGTCAAGACAATGGTTGAGTGCGCCGTAAAAAACTGGGAGGGCCAAGAGGCTGGTAGCGCGACTTTAGATCTCAAAGTCGCCAGCGAAGAAACCGCCTCTCACATCGTCCACCGTGCCCTGGTGCGGCAGATGCATAACGCTCGGCAGGGAACGGTATCCACCAAAACCCGCGCCGAAGTGAGCGGGGGTGGTCGTAAGCCCTGGCGGCAAAAAGGGACGGGTCGGGCCCGGGCTGGCTCTAATCGCTCTCCCCTGTGGCGGGGCGGTGGTGTCACCTTCGGCCCCAAGCCTCGGGATTTCAGTGTCAAGATGAACCGCAAAGAGCGGCGTCTGGCTCTACGTACCGCGTTCCAAAGCCGGGTCGATGACCTGATTGTGGTCGAGGCGTTTGCCGACAAGTTTGAACGTCCCAAAACCAAGGAGCTGCTGGAGGCTCTGGGGCGTTGGGGAGCGGATATCGAGGGCAAAATTCTGCTGATCATCTCTGAAAAGCAAGAACTGGTCTACCTCTCTGCCCGCAACATCGAAAACGTCAAGCTGCTGACGGCGGCGAACCTAAACGTCCACGATTTGCTTGCCGCTGACCAGATTGTAATTACATCCCCCGCCCTTGAGGCCATTCAGGAGGTTTATTGTGACTAATACTGCGCCAACCCTGGCTGACATCATTCGTCGCCCCCTGGTGACTGAAAAGGCTACCCTACTGCTGGAAAACAACCAGTACGTCTTCGAGGTGGATCCCCGCGCCACCAAGCTCGATATCGGAGCCGCCATCGAAGAACTGTTTGAGGTCAAGGTGGTCTCCGTGAACACCTACAACCCTCCCAAGAAAAAGCGCCGCTATGGTCGCTTTGTCGGCAACCGGGCTCACTATAAGCGGGCCATTGTCACCCTCGCCGCTGGGGATTCCATTCCCCTCTTCCCTGATCTCTAAGGAATTTGATCTTAGAGACTTCCGCAACTTTTGCCGTGTAGCCAGCAAGTATTTCCATGGGCATCCGTTCTTACCGACCTTATACCCCGGGCACGCGTGAGCGAACTGTATCCGAGTTTGCCGAAATCACCCGCAGTGAGCCTGAAAAGTCGCTGACCCGATCCAAGCACCGTCCCAAGGGGCGTAATAATCGCGGCGTGATCACCTGTCGCCATCGCGGCGGTGGCCACAAGCGTCTTTATCGGGTGATTGACTTCCGCCGGGATAAAGTCGGCGTTCCCGCCAAAGTCGCTTCCGTTGAGTACGATCCCAACCGCAACGCTCGCATTTGCCTGCTTCACTACGAAGACGGCGAGAAGCGCTACATCCTGGCCCCCGCTGGTCTGACTGTGGGTAGCACCGTGGTGTCTGGTCCTGAGTCTCCCCTGGAAGTGGGGAATGCTCTGCCCCTGTACAAGATTCCTCTGGGTACCACCGTTCACAACATCGAGATGCAGCCTGGAAAAGGCGGTCAGATGGTGCGTTCCGCTGGTGCCGGGGCTCAGGTGGTGGCGAAGGAAGGGGACTATGTCACCCTGAAGCTGCCTTCTACGGAAGTTCGGATGGTGCGCCGCGAGTGCTACGCCACCATTGGCCAAGTGGGCAACGCCGATGTGCGGAACGTCAGCCTGGGTAAGGCGGGCCGTAAGCGCTGGCTGGGCCGTCGTCCTGAGGTGCGCGGTAGTGTAATGAACCCGGTGGATCACCCCCACGGTGGTGGTGAAGGTCGGGCTCCCATTGGCCGCTCTGGCCCTGTCACCCCTTGGGGTAAGCCAGCTCTGGGCTTCAAGACCCGCAAGAAGAAGAAGGACAGCGACAAGTACGTGGTACGGAAGCGTCGTCGGGTGTCCAAGCGGGGACGCGGTGGACGGAATGCCTAGGCTGGGCAAGGTACGTAACTGGACGGTATCAGATTGTTGTGTAGGGACTGAATCATGTCGCGCTCGTTAAAAAAAGGGCCTTTCGTGGCTGACCACTTACTCTCAAAAGTTGAAGCCCTCAATGCGAAGGGCGACAAGCAGGTGATTAAGACCTGGTCGCGGGCTTCGACGATTCTGCCCCAAATGATTGGGCATACCATCGCCGTCCACAACGGTCGCCAGCACGTTCCCGTCTACGTGACCGAGCAAATGGTGGGTCACAAACTGGGTGAGTTCGCCCCCACGCGAACCTTCCGGGGCCATGCCAAAAGTGATAAAAAAGCCCGTCGTTAGGTAGGTAGAGGAAGTTAGAGTCATGGCTGTAGATACCTCCGAGCAGGTTAAGGCAGTAGCCAAATATGTCCGGATGTCGCCCCGCAAAGTTCGTCGGGTGCTCGACCAAATCCGGGGCAAAAGCTACCGAGACGCGCTGATTATCCTGGAGTTCATGCCCTACAAGGCCTGTGAACCTATCATCAAGGTGCTGCGGTCGGCGGTGGCCAACGCTGAGCACAACAATGGCCTCGATCCGGCGAGCCTGGTGATTAGCGAAGCCTTTGCGGATGCAGGCCCAACCCTGCGCCGCTTCCGCCCCAGAGCCCAAGGTCGGGCTTACCAAATCCGTAAGCCCACCTGTCACATCACCATCGCCGTTGCTCCGGCGGTTGAGTAGGGCGCTGGGTCAAGGCTTAATTGAGTTACGTTGAGTATTCAGCACCGTCATTGTTTAGCAGCAAGCATTCAGCAGCAGTCATTCAGCAATACTTTGCAGAGGGTTAGTTCGTGGGACACAAGATTCATCCAACCGGGTTTCGCCTAGGCGTGGTTCAGGAGCACCGCTCCCGCTGGTTTGCGGAGGGAATGCGCTACCCTGAACTGCTCCAAGAGGATCATCGTATTCGCGAGTATGTTCAGAAGACCCTGAACAACGCGGGGATCGCCGATATTCGGATCGAGCGCAAGGCCGATCAGATTGATCTCGAAGTTCGCACCGCCCGTCCTGGGGTGGTGGTGGGCCGAGGCGGTGCCGGGATTGAATCCCTCCGGGTGGGTCTGCAAAAGCTGCTGAAGGATTCTAGCCGTCAAATTCGGGTCAACGTGGTGGAAGTGAGCCGCGTGGATGCCGATGCGGCCCTGGTGGCGGAATACATCATTCAACAACTGGAGCGTCGGGTGTCCTTCCGCCGCGTGGTGCGTCAGGCCATCCAGCGGGCTCAGCGGGCTGGGGTTGAAGGCATCAAAATCCAGGTGAGCGGTCGTCTGAACGGGGCTGAAATTGCCCGGACAGAGTGGACTCGCGAAGGTCGGGTGCCCCTACACACCCTGCGGGCCGATGTGGACTACGCCTACACTACCGCCCAAACCACCTACGGCATCCTGGGCGTTAAGGTCTGGATCTTCAAGGGTGAGATTATCCCTGGCCAAGAAGAGCAGGCTCCGGCCCCCAGCAATGCCCAGCCTCGTCGCCGTCAGCCTCGCCGTCGCCAGCAATTTGAAGATCGCTCCAACGAAGAATAACGGCTGACCCTACGTTTTCTCGAACTAACTTTTGACCTGTGAATTGACGAGTGCCGAGCCATGCTTAGTCCAAAACGAACAAAATTTCGCAAGCATCACCGTGGCCGTATGCGCGGAATGGCCCAGCGGGGCAGCGACATCAGCTTTGGGGATTTCGCCCTTCAGGCCACTGAACCCTGCTGGTTGACCTCTCGCCAGATTGAGGCCGCCCGTCGAGCCATGACCCGCTATGTCCGCCGGGGTGGGAAAATCTGGATCCGAGTGTTCCCCGATAAGCCTGTCACCATGCGCCCTGCGGAAACCCGGATGGGCTCCGGTAAAGGGAACCCCGAATACTGGGTGGCGGTGGTGAAGCCCGGTCGGATTGTCTTTGAAATTGCTGGAGTGCCTGAGGCAACGGCCCGTGAAGCCATGCGACTGGCGGCCTTCAAGCTTCCCTTCAAGACCAAGTTTATTGTTCGAGACAGCAAGGAGGCCTAGGGTCATGGCACTACCCAAGATTAAAGAGGCGCGAAGCCTGAGTGATGCTGAACTGCTAGAGGCCATCGTTGAAGCCAAGCGCGATCTGTTCCAGCTTCGGTTTAAAAAGGCCACTCGTCAGCTGACTAAGGAAGTTCATCAATTTAAGCACACGCGTCATCGCCTAGCTCAGTTGATGACGGTGCAACGGGAGCGGGAACTAGCCGCCGCTCAAGCTGCCGAGGCGACTTCGGCCACAGCAGAATCGGTATCAGCATAGGGGAGATAGGGAATCCAGATGGCGGTTAAAGAACGAGTAGGAACGGTAGTGAGCAACAAGATGGATAAAACCGTCGTCGTTGCCGTGGAAAGCCGCTCCGCCCATCCCAAGTACGGGAAAATTGTGGTTAGCACCAAGCGCTACAAAGCCCACGACGAAGACAATACCTGCCAAGAGGGCGACCGTGTTCGCATTCTTGAAACCCGTCCCCTGAGTCGGACGAAGCGCTGGGTCGTGGCTGACATTGTTAACAGAGCGGCAGACGCCTAGCGGGGGAACTCATGATTCAGCAAGAAACCTATCTCAATGTGGCCGACAACAGCGGCGCTCGTAAGTTGATGTGTATCCGGGTTCTGGGCGGCAACCGTCGCTACGCCGGAGTGGGCGATGTGATCATCGCCGTTGTGAAAGATGCCATCCCCAACATGGCCGTGAAGAAGTCTGACGTGGTTCGGGCCGTGGTGGTTCGCACCAAGAAAGGGCTCCGTCGCACCAGCGGCATGAGCATTCGCTTCGATGACAACGCAGCGGTGATCATCAACCAAGACGGCAACCCCAAAGGAACGCGGGTGTTTGGCCCCGTAGCGCGGGAACTGCGGGATAAGAACTTCACAAAGATCGTTTCCCTGGCACCGGAGGTACTGTAATGGCAACGTCTACGAAGAAACCCGTTCGGTACAAAATGCATGTCCGCAAGGGCGACACCGTGCAGGTGATTGCCGGACGTGACCGGGGCAAGGTGGGGGAAATCCTAGCCGTAAACCCCAAGAAAAGCCAGGTGATTGTGCAGGGCGTCAACATTCGCACCAAGCACGTTAAGCCTCAACAAGAGGGTGAGTCTGGCCAGATTGTGACCCAAGAAGCGCCCATCCACAGCTCCAATGTGATGCTGTATTCCGAGAAGGAAAAGGTCGCCAGCCGCATCGCCTACACCTTTGATAAAGACGGTCGTAAGGTGCGGATGCTGAAAAAAACAGGCGAAATCATCGACTAGGCTCCGGCCCCTCTCGCTGCTCTCGATCCTTTAGTTGTATTCCTGACCCAGCCCAGGAAAGAAGTAGATACCATCCATGACAGACCAGCTCAAAACGTTCTACAAAGACACCGTCGTACCGAAACTGATGGAACAGTTTAAGTACGAAAACATCCACCAGGTGCCTAAGGTGGTCAAAGTCACGGTAAACCGTGGCCTAGGGGAAGCTTCCCAAAACGCTAAGGCGTTGGAATCCTCCCTGAACGAACTGGCGCTGATTACGGGCCAACGTCCCGTCGTCACCCGCGCCAAGAAAGCCATTGCAGGCTTCAAAATTCGTCAAGGGATGCCTGTGGGGGTGGCCGTTACCCTCCGTGCGGATCGGATGTATTCCTTCCTGAACCGCCTGATCAACCTGGCTCTCCCCCGAATCCGTGACTTCCGTGGGATTAGCCCCAAGAGTTTTGATGGTCGTGGGAACTACACCCTGGGTCTGCGAGAACAGCTCATTTTTCCAGAGATTGAGTACGACGGTATCGATCAAATTCGCGGCATGGACATCACCATTGTGACCACGGCCAATACCGACGAAGAAGGGCGAGCGCTACTCAAGGCATTGGGTATGCCATTCCGGGACAACTAACACAGGTTTATACGCGAAATTAGGACTATGGCTGCTAACGACACAATTGCGGATATGCTGACTCGCATTCGGAATGCGAACTTGGCGCGGCACCAAACCGTGAATATTCCCTCGACCCGGATGACTCGGAGTATTGCCAAGGTACTCAAGGAAGAAGGATTTATCACCGATTACTCTGAGGCGACTGAAGATGATCGGCCCCAGTTGGTGATTGCCCTGAAGTACAAAGGTAAAACTCGTCAGCCCATTATTCGCAACCTAACGCGTGTTAGCAAGCCTGGTCTGCGGGTGTATTCCAACCGGAAAGAACTGCCTCGGGTGCTGGGGGGCATCGGGATTGCGATCATTTCTACCTCCAGCGGCATCATGACCGACCGCGACGCCCGTCGCCAAGGGATTGGCGGTGAAGTGCTCTGCTACGTTTGGTAGAACAGCGTCGGCTTCGGTTTTGGGTCTGTCCAAAGACCCAGTGTTATTGAGTGCTAAGGATTTAGGAGTATTGCATCATGTCACGTATTGGCAAACGGCCAATTCCTATTCCGGCTAAGGTGTCAATTACGATTGACGGCCGGGATGTTCAGGTGAAAGGGCCAAAGGGCGAACTGTCCCGCACCCTGCCTACCGGGGTGGTTATCCTTCAGGAGGGTGACACGGTTCTGGTGAATCGTGTGGATGATTCTCGGCTGGCACGGGAGCGTCATGGTTTGTGCCGCACCCTGGTGGCGAACATGGTTGAAGGGGTGGCTAACGGCTACCAAAAGCGCCTGGAAATCCAGGGGATTGGGTATCGGGCTCAGGTTCAAGGCCGCAATCTCAACCTGAGCTTGGGCTACAGCCATCCGGTGGTGTTTGAGCCCCCTGCTGGCATTGAGTTCGCCGTTGAAAACAACACGAACGTCATCATCAGCGGCATTGACAAAGAGCTGGTGGGAAACATCGCTGCCAGTATTCGGGCTAGCCGTCCCCCTGAGCCCTATAAGGGCAAGGGCGTTCGCTATGCCGGGGAACAGGTTCGACGTAAGGCTGGGAAGTCAGGTAAGAAGTAAGCCATGAAAGCAAGTCGTAAAGAATTAACCCGTCGTCGCCACGCCCGCATCCGTCGGCGCGTGTTTGGCACCCCTGAGCGGCCTCGTCTGGCGGTATTTCGGTCTAACCAGCACATCTACGCTCAGATCATTGACGATACCGCCCATCACACCCTAGCGGCGGCGTCCACCCTGGAGTCCGACGTTCTCGAAAAAGACGCCTCCGGTGCTACCCAGGAAGCGGCGGCAGCGGTGGGTAAAGCGTTGGCGGAACGCGCTCTGAAGGCTGGGATTACCCAGGTGGTCTTTGACCGGGGCGGCAAGCTCTACCACGGTCGTGTGGCGGCTCTGGCAGAGGCGGCTCGGGAAGCAGGGCTAAGCCTGTAACCTCCAACGAGCACCGTTCGTTAGATACCCATAGATACCCATCGAATTTCGCGGAACACAACAAGGCTGGGGAAAAGCATGGCAAACCGTCGTAAAGAAGCACGTACCAAAGAAAAGAAAACCGAGTGGCAAGAGCGGGTCGTTCAAATCCGCCGGGTGACGAAGGTGGTAAAAGGGGGCAAAAAGCTCAGCTTCCGGGCCATCGTGGTGATTGGCAATGAAAAAGGCCAGGTTGGCGTTGGCGTTGGTAAAGCCAGCGATGTGATCGGGGCCGTCAAAAAAGGCGTCGCCGATGGCAAAAAGCATCTGGTCGATGTGCCCCTCACTCGCTCCAACTCCATTCCCCATCCCTCCAGCGGTGTGGGCGGTGGTGCTAAGGTCTTCATGCGGCCTGCGGCTCCCGGTACCGGGGTAATTGCCGGGGGTGCCGTGCGTACCGTGCTAGAGATGGCGGGCGTGAAAAACGTGCTGGCCAAACAGCTTGGCTCTAACAACCCCCTCAACAACGCCCGCGCCGCAGCCAATGCCCTGGCCTCCCTCCGCACCTTCTCCGAGGTAGCCGAGGAACGCGACATTCCCGTTGAAAACCTGTACGTTTAGACCCTTTACCTTGACTAGGCCATGAGAATTAACGACGCACAACCCCAACCTGGCTCTAAGCGCCGCCGTCGCCGGGTAGGCCGGGGTATCTCGGCGGGCCAAGGGGCAAGCTGTGGGTTTGGGATGCGGGGTCAAAAATCCCGCTCTGGTAGCGGCACCCGCCCCGGCTTTGAGGGTGGTCAAATGCCCCTCTATCGCCGGATTCCCAAGCTGAAGCACTTCCCCTTGGTGAACCAAAAGCAGTACACCATCATCAACCTGAAGTCTCTGACCGATCTGGCAGCGGGTACGGAAGTGACTCTGGATTCCCTTCTGGATGCGGGTATCCTTACCACCAACGACGGGCCTCTGAAAATCTTGGGTGATGGCGAAGTGTCCGTGGCGCTGAATGTGAAAGCAGCGGCCTTTACCCAATCTGCCAAGACCAAGATTGAAGCGGCAGGCGGCACCTGCGAAGTGGTGGGTTAGCCCGGTTGGGCCTCTATCCCTTAGACTAAGTCTAGGGTAATAACACCTGTGTGTTTCACTCTACTTGTTGAAAAAAGGCGCTAAGGTTCGAGGAGCTATTGCATGGTCGTTAATCGGGGTAAAACTCCAAGCGCTCAGGAAACCTTTATGCAGATGGCCCAAGCCGCTGGCTTGCGTAGTCGTCTATTGGTTACTCTGGGGCTTTTGCTCTTAGTTAGATTGGGGATTTTTATCCCGGTTCCCGGTATTGATCGGCAGGCCTTTGCGGCGTCCATCCAATCAGGAAGTCTGGGCGGAGTTGTCGGATTCCTCGACATCTTTGTGGGTGGCGGTCTATCTGCCCTAGGCATTTTTGCCCTGGGCATTTTGCCGTTCATTAATGCGTCCATCATTATTCAGTTGTTGACGGCAGCGCTCCCAGCTCTGGAAGACCTACAGAAGAATGAAGGGGAAGCAGGACGCCGGAAAATCTCTCAGATCACCCGCTACGTGGCTCTGGGGTGGGCGATTCTGCAAAGTACCCTGCTGTCCTCCTTCCTGCTCTACCAATTTGCGAGAGAGCCCGGTATTCCCTTCGTCTTTGAGACGGTCGTGGCCCTCACGGCTGGATCGATGTTTGTCATGTGGGCTGGGGAACTGATTACCGAGCGCGGTATCGGCAACGGTGCTTCGCTGCTGATTTTCCTGAACATTGTGTCCACCCTGCCCCGATCCCTAGGGCAAACCGTTGAGCTAGCTCAAAGCGGAGATCGCAACATCGTCGGCGGTATCATCATCCTGATGATTACCTTCCTGGCCATGATTGTTGGGATTGTGTTTGTTCAGGAGGGCACTCGCCGGATCCCCATCATTTCCGCTAAGCGCCAGGTGGGACGGAAAATGTACCTGGAGCAGAGCAACTACCTGCCCCTCCGGCTTAACCAGGGTGGGGTGATGCCAATTATTTTTGCATCGGCGGTTCTGGTGTTGCCTATTTCGGTCACGCAGTACGTTACCAATCCAGCCTTCAACCGCTTTGTTAGTAACTACTTCAATCCGACCTCCTTGCTCTACGTGGTGGTTTACCTGCTGTTGATTTTGTTCTTCAGCTACTTCTATTCTTCTCTGGTGATTAATCCTGAGGATTTGTCCCGCAACCTGAAGAAAATGGGGGCCAGCATCCCAGGTATTCGCCCTGGTAAGGCTACGACGGATTACATCAGCCGCATCCTGAATCGCCTAACCTTCCTGGGGGCCATTTTCTTGGGATTAGTTGCGGTTGTCCCCAGTGCCGTTGAGAGTCTGACTCGTATTCCTACCTTCCGTGGCTTTGGTGCAACGTCTCTACTGATTTTGGTGGGGGTTGCCATTGATACGGCCAAGCAAATTCAGACCTATGTCATTTCCCAACGCTACGAAGGAATGGTGAAACAATAGTGACTCGACTCATTTTCTTGGGGCCACCGGGGGCTGGTAAAGGAACTCAGGCGCTGAAAATTGCGTCGGAGGCTGGCGTTCCCCATATTTCAACGGGAGATATTCTCCGTGCGGCGGTGGCTGAAGGATCCGACTTGGGCCAAAAAGCACAGCAATATATGAGTGCTGGGGAATTAGTTCCCGATGAGCTCATCCTGGATTTGATCAAAGAACGCCTCAGCCAAGACGATGCCCAGGTGGGTTGGGTTTTGGATGGCTTCCCTCGCAACGTCCCTCAGGCGGAATTTTTGGGCCAGTTGCTTGAGCAAATTGAGCAGCCCGCTGATTTCGTGGTTAACCTGGATGTGACCGATGAGGTCATTGTGTCTCGCTTGCTCAAGCGGGGTCGGGCTGACGATGAGGAGTCGGTGATTCGCCATCGATTAGAAGTCTATCGTCAGCAAACTGAGCCGCTAATTGATTTCTATCGCAGCCGCCAGCAACTGGTTTCGGTAGATGGCAATCAGCCCATGGAAGCGGTTTACGCTTCTCTTCAGCAGGTGATTGCCGCTTAAATGACACCTAGAGATGGGTCTTGAGCCTATTGTTTAAGTACTACGTAGAGGAGAGTTTCACTTGTCTAAGCAGGATCTCATTGAAATGGAAGGCACCGTGACGGAGTCCTTGCCGAACGCCATGTTTCGGGTGGATCTCGACAATGGCTTTAACGTCTTAGCCCACATTTCCGGCAAAATTCGCCGTAATTACATCAAAATCCTGCCTGGAGACCGTGTGAAGGTGGAACTTACCCCCTACGACTTGACCAAAGGCCGCATTACGTACCGTCTTCGCAAAAAGTAGGCTGATTCGCCTGAATTATCCCTGCTTGGGTGTAATCTTGTCTGCGCCTGAAACCCCTTTCCCTGGTGTGGGAGAGGGGTTTTGGCTTATACCCAGGATGTCAAATGGGATAAGCTAGAATCGCATTCAGTAACAGATCGACGCCGTGGCGGAAGGGATCGGTGCAGGGTAGACCTGTGGCGGTTTGGGCCTCTTGAAGGGCTTGGGCTGCTTCTGCCTGGGAAAGATGCCCGGTATTCAACGCAATGGCGACCACCTTGCTGCCTGCAAAGGCTCCCCCGGCTCTGGAGACTTGTTCGTAAAGATCGACGACTTGAGGGAGGGGCGGAATCGGGACGTGGGGACAATTGGCGATGTGGGTTTGTCCTGCCCTGTGGCAGAGGATGAGGTGGGTGGGCTGGGAGCCGCGCAGGAGCGGTAGCGTCGCTGTGGAGGCCGGGTTTAGCAAAGATCCCTGACCTTCGATAAACAGGTAATCGTAGTCGTGGCCGTAGCGCAGGACAGCGGATTCAACGGCTCCAGAGGCGTAATCTACCCGCACGGCATCGAGGGCAACGCCATCGTCGCCCAACATGAGGTTGGTTTGGCCTGTGGCAATGACTTTCGACTTCAACCCTCGCCCCTGTGCCGCCCGGTTGAGTTCCAAAATGGTGGACATTTTGCCGACGGCCATATCGGTGCCAACAGCCAAAACTCGTTGGCAAGGGAGCTGGCTGGCTTGCCCCGTGCCGACGGTGAGCCCTGGCGGTTCTTGGCGCACATCCCAAATCCACTGGTTTGGCCCCAGGTGCGGCGCAAGGGCCGGATGCTGGGCGAGGGGCGTGTGCAGGCCGTTGACCAGGCTCAGTCCTGATTGAACGGCCTGCTCTAGTTCCTGGAACCACGGATCGGGAAGTTTGCCGCCGGAGGGAGCAATGCCGATGGCCAGCACGGTGGGGTGATAGGCTAGGGCCGCTGCCACCGACTCTACAACGGGAATGGCTTTTGGAATACCTGTGAGTTCCTGGAGAGAACGTCCTGCGGTCTGATAATCCACCACCGCCACGATGGGGGACGAGCTATAGCGCAGCATGGACAGCCCCGTTTTCCCCATGTTGCTTTGGGTGCCTTCGTGCATGAGGAGGGCGATGCGACTGTCAGCAGTGAGATACATGGGTGAGTCCAAGTCCGGGAGTTGAGGGGGGGAGGAGGCATCCTTGGGCCAGCGTGAGCCCGGTGAAGGGATCGTCTCGCAGGTTGAGGTGGCTATCGAGGTCGAGGTAGTCGGCCAGGGGAGACAGTTGGGCCATGGCTCCGTTGGCGAGGCTGCTGTCGGAATAACAGCCGAACATCACCTGCAACCTACAGGCGCGGGCGACGTGAATCATCCGCAGCACCTCGGTGAGGCCCCCCGCTTTCATCAGTTTAATGTTAATGCCATCGGCTAAGCTGGCGAGGCGCGGAATATCGGCGGTGTTGAAGCAGCTTTCGTCCACAAACACAGGGACGGGAGACTGTTGTCGGAGTTGGGGCAGTTGGTGATCGAGACCGACGGGCAGTGGTTGTTCGAGGTGGGTGATGCCGCGTTCCCCCAGCCATTGGGCCATGGTGATGGCTTGATCGAGGTTCCAGCCGCCATTGGCATCAACGCTGAGGCGAATATCGGTGGGAATGCCCTCGGCGATAGCCTGGAACATCGCCTGATCGGCCTCCAGTCCGGCGGGCTGGCCCAGCTTGATTTTGATCGACCGCGCCTGGGTTTGCTGTAGCCAGTCCTGGGCGCGTTGACAGGCGTCACTGGGGGCCATAATCCCCACGGTGACGGAGGTTGGGGAAATTTGACTCAGATCTAGCCCCAGCAGTTTCCAAATCGGCTGCTGCGTAGCCTTACCACACCAGTCCCACAGGGCCACATCCAGGGCGGCGCGGCTGGCGGACTGAAGGTTTAGGGGTTGGATGGCGGCTTCAATGGCTTGGCGATCCCAGGGATGATAATTCGCCAAGAGGGATGACAGATGAGCAAAGTCTTGCTGAAGCTGCTCCAGGGTTTGGTGCGTGGTGCCGATGGAAAAGGGAGCCGCCTCGCCCCAGCCCTCGATGCCGTCGGCTTGAATTTTGAGCCAGAGGTTGGTGGAGTTGGCCGTGGTGCCGCGACTGATGGTGAGCGGTACCCGCTTGTGGACGGTGAAGGGCTGAACGGACAGTTCCATGGTTTAGGTCATAAATCACTATAAAGTCTATTTTTTGGGTAACTTGAGCCTAGCGGATCAACTGATAGTTACCCATGCCATCTTCCTTTTCTTTCAACGATGAACAGCGACAGGTCATTCAACACTTAGCGGGGAGCCTCTTGGTGCTAGCTCCGGTGGGGACGGGCAAAACCTCGGTGCTATCGGCGCGGGTTGTCCATGCATTGTCGAAGGGGGCAGACCCGAATCGGGTGCTGTGCCTCACCTTTACCAACCGAGCCGCCAAGGAAATGGCTGATCGCCTTACCCAGGCCCAAGTGGGACGGCAGGTAACGATCAAAACCTTCCACGGGCTCTGTGTGCGAATGTTGCGGATGGGGGCAGAATCTCTGGGGATACCGTCGGACTTTGTGATTTATGACGCCGAGGACAGTGCCGATATTCTGAAGGGCTTTATGCGGCGGCAGGAGAACGATTCTCTGACGGAGTCGCAGCGCCAACAGGAAGAGAAACGCATTGAGGATAGGGCCAAGGCCGTGAAATCGGCGATGAGCGAGGCCAAGGCCCAAGCCAGCCCCGACCAACTCACCCTAGACCTTAGCCTAGAGGATCTTTTTGCCCAGTTGGATGATCGGGATCAACCGTGGGCCAAACGCTACCAAGCCGAATTGCAGCGCCGCCAAGCGTTGGATTTTGATGATTTGATTTTCTTCACCCGATCCCTGCTGCGCCTGGTGCCAGAGGTGGCAGACTACTGGGCCAATCGTTATGACTTCATTCAGGTGGATGAGGTGCAGGATACCCACATGGGCGAGTATGAGGTGGTGCGCCATTTGGCCCAAAAATGCCGCAACCTGGCCATGATTGGCGACCTCGATCAGACGATCTACGCTTGGCGAGGGTCGGAACCGGAGGCGGTGCTGGAGCAGTTTCGGGCAGAATTTTCCCCGACGGAATACAGTTTGACCGAAAACTATCGGGCTACCCGGAGCCTACTGGAGGCCGCTGATGCCTTTGCCGACACCTTTGCCGCCCGTCAAACTCAGATTAAGATTCCTGCCACCAGCGCCCCGGGAGAGCCTATTCGGTCTTACCTCGCGGTTGATGAGAATGAAGAATCGGCCTGGATTGCCCAGCGCATCCAAGCCCTGGCCCAGAATCAGCCAAATTTCGCCTATAACCGGGTGGCTGTGCTGGCGCGAACGAACCTACGAGCCACCACCATTGCCAGTGGATTGGAGCGTCGAGGACTGCCCTGCCTCACCGCAGACAGCTACCAGTTTTTTATGCGTCAGGAGGTGAAGGACGCCCTCGCCTATCTGCGCCTTTTGGTTCATCCCTTCGATACCGGAGCCTTGAAACGGTTGCTGAATCGTCATGCCCTCCCTATTGAGGTTGGTACCCTGCGTTACATTTATGGGCAAGGACGATCCTGCGGCCTATGGCTGACGGATATGGCTCTGCTCCAACCCTGGGTGAATGGTGATCCCCTAGGAGCGGTAATCGACGCCTATCGCCACGGCACCCTGGTGGTGTTTGACGTAGAAACTACGGGCGTTGCCATCGAGGATGAGGTGGTGGAAATTGCCGCCCAAAAGCTGGTGAAGGGCCAGATTATCGACCGTTTCCATACTTACATTAGCGATGCTGGCGATGTGGGTGACTCTCAGCACATCCACGGCTACAGCAACGAGTTCCTGCGTCAGAAGGGCCAACCCAGGCGGCAGGTTTTGGCGCAATTTTTTCAGTTCGTTGGAAATGCTCTGCTCGTAGGGCACAATGTGGGCTTTGATATCGGCATGGTGACAGCCCAGGCACAACGGCTGGGAATGCCTGTCCCGGATTGGGTTTGGGCCGATACCCTCAATCTGGCGCGACGGTTCCTGAAGGCCGAAAACTATCGCCTGGAACACCTAGCCCAGGTGTTGAACCTGCCCACCACGCCTAACCACCATGCTATGGACGATGTGTCCACCACGGTGGAATTGCTGCACCACCTGATCCCCAAACTGGAGGCCACCGCCGCCGCCCGCATCGACCTGTATTGCCGCCATCGCGATCTCTTTGCGCCCCTTGCAGATGCCCTCGCCGGATGGAAAGCCCTGATCGATAAACGCCGCCCTGCGGATTTGCTGAACCACATTCTGAACACCTCTGGCCTGCTTCAGCACTACCAGGACGAACCCCAGCGCCTCCAAAGCCTGGGGCAACTGGTAGACATCTTCGCCGCCCAGGATGATCCAACGTTGCCTCCCCACCTCGCCCTCAGAACCCTGCTGGAATTTACGGCCCTCGCCACCACCCTCGACTATCTCTCAGCCCGTGATGACCAAGTATTGGTGATCACGGCCCATCAGTCCAAAGGCTTGGAATTTGACCATGTGTTCATTGCAGGCTTGGTAGAAGACGAATTTCCCGACTTCCGCTGCCGCCGTTGGGAGGATTTGGAGCAGGAAAAGCACCTGTTCTACGTGGCCCTGACCCGCGCCAAGCAATCCCTGCACCTCTCTGGTTTTCAGGAGAATCGATATGGACAACAGGATCCCAGTCAGTTCCTTGATGCCCTGGTCAAGGATGCTCCCCAATTCCCTTAGATGCAGGTGATCCAAGGGGCTAATACCCAGAGAGGCCCGGATCCCAGTATTGCTCTTGGCGACGGCTGGGCTCTACCCAAATTTGGGTGCGGAGGGGGCCATACTGGCGGCGCAGCAGGGCTTCGATCTGTTCGCCAATGTCGTCGGCCAGTTCCATATATTCAGGATGCAGCGCCAGATGCAGTTCTACCCACACCTGTCGCCCCACCATGCCCCGCGACCGAATGCGTTGACAACGGGTGACACCCTCCACCTGGGTAACGAGGTGGGCAATGGCCTCTGGGGCGATAGCCGTGGGTCGCAAAAGCATGGGCAACTGTTCGTTGAGCACCCGCCACAGGCTGTTGGCCACTAGGGACAGCAACCCTAGGGCAAAGATGGGATCGAGCCAGTGCTGGTTGTAGTGAACGGCCATCAGCACCGCCACCATGACCAAACTCAGCCAAACATCGGCCAAAAAATGCTGGGTATTTAGCCGCAGGGCTAGGCTGTTGAGGCTGCGAGCCTGGTAGTTGGCGTAGACGCCGAGGGCCACGTTTACAATCACCATCAGCGCCGTGAGCCGCAGGACGTGGGCATCCAGGTCAACGGGGAAGGGATCGGCGATGCCATTCAGCCCGTCCCACAGATGACGGAGGGCAATGAACAGCAGGCTGATCCCCGTAAATCCTAAAAAGGCGCACAGAATCAGCGTGGCTGCCACCTCTCCCCGCCCGTGGCCCCACACCTCGCGGCCTAGTTGTCGCTGGGGCGACGTGACGGCCACCAGGCTGAGAATGGTGCTGAAGCCGTCGATCAGGGTATGTAAGGACTCCGCAAGCAGCGTTAAAGACCCGGTCGCCCAGCCGCCAATCACCTCCACCGCCAGCAGCAGCAGCGTGGCCCAAAGGGTAGCTAACAGCAGGCGATAGCTGATACGACGTTGATCTGCGCCTTCGTTCATAGACAGACGCCCAGGCCGAATATAAACGCCCAGGGGGGTAACTCCAGCCTGTCAGTCTATCGCTGTGTGCCCAATGTGGCGCAGCGAGTTCTTGGCCGATCTCAGCCGATCATGCCGCGAAAGACCAACTGGGCAGGGCCAGTCATATAAATGCGATCATCCGCCGCCGACCATTCGATGTGGAGAGGGCCACCGGGCAGTTCCACCGTAGCCGCTCGATCACAACGGCCATTCAGCACCCCAGCCACTAGGGAAGCACAGGCTCCGGTGCCGCAGGCGAGGGTGATGCCTGCCCCCCGTTCCCACACCCGCATTTTCAGGTAATCGGGCCGCACCACCTGGATAAATTCGGTGTTGATGCGCTGGGGAAAGGCGGGGTGATGCTCGAACTGGGGGCCAATTTTTTCGAGATCCACCGCTGCGACATCCTCCACAAAGGTGATGCAGTGAGGGTTGCCCATGCTGACACAGGTAACGGCCCACTCTTGCCCCGCCACGGAGAGCGGCAGGCTAACGACCTTGTCATCGGGAGTGCCTAGCGTGGTCGGGATGTCCTTAGCCACCAGAATGGGCGTTCCCATATCGACGGTGACTTGGCCATCGGCTTGCAGGGTGGGGGAAATCACCCCGGCCAGGGTGTGAATGCGGTAGGTGTGGGGAGCCTGGGGTGCTGTGCCGTCAGCGGTTTCCAGCGCCTCTAGGAACTTGGCCAAACAGCGAATGCCGTTGCCGCACATCTCCGGTTCCGAGCCATCGGAGTTGTAGATTCGCATGGTGTAGTCGGTGCCGTTTTGGCCGGGGAGGGCAAAAATCACCCCATCCGCCCCAACACCAAAGTGGCGATCACACCAGGCCGCTGCGGTCTCTGGGGAAATCAGCGGATCGGGCTGATGGCGATTGTCCACCAGAATAAAATCGTTCCCCAGTCCGTGGTATTTGCTAAATTCCATCATCCGGCCCGCCCATCGCGTTGTGAAATGCTCTTAAAATTAAACCCTGTTCTAGGGCTGAAGGGGACGTTTTCTAACGATTTTCCACCTAAGCATTCTGAATCTGTAAGTTCACGGTAACGTAAAGGCAGCAGATGTCGATGATCTTAGCTGCCATGTCCCAAGAGTTCGCAACCGGATTTCCCAGTGTTCGTCAACTTCAAACCCTGATTCGTGAGAAAAAGACTATCGAGGTGAAGCTGCTGACGGGCGACTTGATTTCTGGACGAGTGCTCTGGCAGGATCCTCACTGCATTTGTCTGGAGGTGGAGCACCAAGGGAAGCATCAAATTTGGAAGCAGGCGATTGGCTTTATGAAGTATTGATGGTTGCCTAGGAGATGTAAATCATCACGATTTTCTATTGCCTCTCCTGAATGCTTAGGGCACACTATGCTCCGTAGGCAATCGGTAATGTCCCTCAAATTCCTTGGCAGCAGCGGCTGCTCACCCCCTCTATCAACACTGGAGCGTTTGGCCACATGACTATTGAAAAGATTGTTGAGCAGGCCCTGCAAGATGGCTACTTAACCCCGGCCATGGAGGCCGAGGTGGGTCGTATTTGCGATACTGCCTCCGAGCTATCCATCGAAGAATACATGGCCCTCGACCGCCTCATGGGTGCGTTGCTCACGGGGGAAGTGGTGGCGGTGCCCCGCAAGCAGTTCATCAACGTGATGGAAGAACTGGTGCTGACCGAGGCGATCTCCCGCGTGGCGGAAATCGAAGCGGCCTCCGATACTACCCTAGATTTGGGAGACATCGCCGCCTATGCCCTCAACCGTCTGCCGCCCCTCTACGCCACCACCGAGGAAGGGGCGAACTTCCAGCGAGACACCGCCCGTGGCGAACTGGCCGATCTGATTGCGGAACAGGTGCGCCAAGCCATCGCCCGCAACCTCGACAAGCCCGAATTCTTCCCCGAACGCCAAACCATCCAGAAGAAAGCTGACGACAGCGTTCTCAACCAGGTGAGCAGCCTGCTACAAGACCACGCCCACAAGTTTGAAACTTCCGACCAATAGGGCTAACCAGCCAGGGCTGCCGCGCCACGATGGGGGCTTTCCCCACGCTCTACACAAACCCCTGGGTAGGGGCTGTGCGGATCATGACTATTTGCCGAAGCCCAGCCAGTGCTTGAACACTCGCCAGCGATGGTGGA
Source organism: Leptolyngbya sp. BL0902 (assembly GCF_016403105.1). Taxonomy (NCBI): domain Bacteria; kingdom Bacillati; phylum Cyanobacteriota; class Cyanophyceae; order Leptolyngbyales; family Leptolyngbyaceae; genus Leptolyngbya; species Leptolyngbya sp. BL0902. Next base: position 3,175,226 of record NZ_CP046155.1, on the reverse strand, counting down.
TGGTGGGCAACCGTAGCCAGTAGCCCCAGCGACGGGCAATGGCCCCCAATCGTCCAGTTAGGCAGAGGCCAAGCCCATGCACCACCGCTTCACCCTTGCCTAGGGTGAGCATATTGCCCAGGTGATGGTAGTGAAAGGGGCGCAGGGAACGATGGTGGACGCTGGCCCAAAGGTTGTGTGCCACCACGGGAGCGGCCTGGTAAGCGGCTTGGGCCGTCATGGGGGCACGGCTTTTGTTTGGCCCCGGCATTTCGGCCAGATCGCCCAGCACAAAGACGTTCTCGTAGTCCAAGAGTTGCAGGGTCGGTTTAACCAGGCATTGGGCCAAGGGAGACTGCTTGGGAATCTCCATCCCTAGCCAAGGTTGCGGAATGGTGCCCACCGTCCAAACAACAATATCGGCAGGGCAATGGTGGGTACGGCCATCGTGCTGGTACACCACCTGATTCGCCTTCACGACTTCGAGCGCCACATCGGTAAATACCTCAATGCCCCGTTTGGCCATCGCCCTAGAGGCCGCCCGCTGAATGGCTAGGGAATGGGATCGCAAAATTACCGCCCGTCGGTCTAGGACGGTGATGTGCCCCTGCCGCCCTAGGCGATCCGCCAGCTTGCAGGCCAGTTCTACCCCGCTCGGCCCTGCCCCCGTGACAACAATGTGGATGGGATTGGCTTCGGTGGCGGTGGGTTCTAGCTCGGCTAACCGTTTTTCTAGCGTCCAGGCATCTTCCAAGGTGGTGAAGGGCATGGCATGGTGACTGCCCTCGGTAGCGGGCGGTTTGAGACGGCTTCCGGTGGCTACCACTAAGTAATCGTAGGCCAGCGTTTCGCCCTGCCGTAGGGTAATGTGCTGATGGTGAATGTCGATCTGCTCGACCCAGTCTTGGCAGTGGTCGATGGGGTAGGGGCCAATCAGATCCCGGTAGCTGGGGGCAATTTCCCAGGGTTTGAGTTCGTCGGTCAACACCTCGTAGAGCAGGGGCGTAAACAGAAATCGATCCCTGGGTTCTATTAGGGTAATCCGAAAGGTGGGGGCCGTTCGCCGCTGGTAACGTTGGAGGGCGAGGGCACAGTAGAGCCCGCCAAATCCGCCGCCCACAATGCAGACGTGGGGCTGGGGAGGGTGGGGTTCGGTAGGGGAGGAAGACGACGATGACGCGGGCAAGGCGATACCCTGATTCAGGAAGGGAAAATGCAGAAGACTCTTTATATCCTAACTCCGTAGTAATGCCGAAATTCGACCGATGCCCCATCACGATCCCTACGGAAGCTGTGGATAGGTTGCAGTTCCGTAGTCACCCCTCCGATAGGCTGTTGCCCCGATCTCCGGATCCATCGGCCAAGGTTTGGCGGGTGGCGGATAGCGTGGTGATGGCCCTGCCCCTAGCCGCCATAACGTCCAATCTCCAAGCCCTGAGCCCAGCGGAGCAGCACCGGGCAAGCGAGATTCATCACCAACAGCGGCGACACGCCTTTTTAGCGAGCCGTACCGTGCTGCGACAATGGCTGAGCCAGGTGACAGGGCAACCTGCGAATCGCCTCACTTTGGGCACTGGCCCCCACGGCAAACCCTTTTTGGTGGAGGCTCCCACCCTTCACTTCAACCTCTCCCACGGCGGCGACTGGTTGATGATTGCTCTGAGTGATCGCCACGCCGTCGGAATTGATATCGAGCCCATTCAGCCCCGTCAGCGGTTAACCCAACTTTGCCGCCGCTACCTCAGCGAGAACGAGGCTCAATCGGTGCTGAACCTGTCGTTTGACCAAGCCACTACCCAATTTCTGCGGTATTGGACGTGCAAAGAAGCCTACGTCAAAGGGCTGGGGGTGGGGCTGACGATTCCGCTCAACACCGTCGATCTCACCCTGCCCCCTAACGTTCACTCCATAGAACCCCAGGGGATTGCATCGGCCCAAGGACTAGAACCGGGCTGGCAACTCTATCAGTGGCAACCTACCCCAGGTTATGCGGCGGCCCTGGCATTGAAAGTATCAGCCTAGGTACACAAGATTTGGTCTTCACGACGGTAGAACCAGGTTTCTGAACCGACGCCCTAATTTTTCTCTAGGTCGGCGGTTTCCGTGGGCAGCAAGTTTTCGTCGGCTTGGTTCCAGTCAATATCAGGCATACTGGCCGAAGCTTCCCGCAGGGAGACCTCCCAATGTTTCCGCATTTTCAGCAGGTAAGGATCCCCGGCATGGAACTGGGCCCGGTGTTTGACCACAAAGCTATCCGCCTGATACATGGTCATGTTAATCGGTGGCCCCACGGAGAGATTCGACCGCATGGTGCTATCCAAAGACAGCAGGGCACATTTGGCGATGGCATCCAGGGGCGCATCGAAGCGAATGGTGCGGTCTAGGATGGGCTTGCCGTACTTGGTTTCGCCGATTTGCAAAAACGGAGTTTCTGGGGTGGCCTGGATGCAGTTGCCCTGGCTATAGACCAAAAACAGGGCAGGTTCTTCGCCCATAATTTGCCCCCCCACCAAAAAGCTGCACTGAAAGTCAATGCGATCCTTCTCTAACCAGGCCCGATCCATCTCCTGCATGGCCCGAATTTGCTTCCCCACGTAGCGGGCCACGTCGTACATCGTCGGTAACGTATGTAGGTTGGCGGCTTGGTTGCCCTTGATATCTTGGCTGAGGGTGTGGACAACCCCTTGGGTCACGGAGAGGTTGCCGGAGGTGCAGAGCAGGATCACCCGCTCCCCCGGCAGCGAAAAATCAAACAGCTTGCGGTAGGAGGAGATGTAGTCTACCCCGGCATTGGTGCGAGAATCCGCCGCCAGTACCAGACCCGACCGGGCCAATATCCCTAAGCAATACGTCATGGCGTCTACGATGAGTTCCGTACTCCTTAAAAAGGCGCTGACAACCGCCAGCGCCCTTTGTATATCACCGGATAATCTGATTTTTGGGATCTATCCAATTCATCCACCGAAAACCAAGGCTAGGCCCCGGTTTGCTTGCTGGAGGTTTGGATGTACAGAATCAGCAGGAACACCGTGGGCACCAACACAAAGAGAATGCTGGCCACAAAACCGAGCTTGTTAACTTCCATGAGCGCTTGCCTCTACTCTCAACCAAAGGGATGCTCGACCAGGCGATCATCTATAACGCCTTTAGAATATCACTCTCCCCGCCAGGAAAAATAGCACTACGACGACAAGTGGACGAGGAGACTTCGCCCCTCCTTGATCTAACGCTTGGGTTTAGTGACGACGGTGACGGGGCCGTTCACCGTGGCTTGGCAGGCGAGGCGGCAGGTGCTGGGCCACTTCTTCAGCTTGCGTTCCTCCACCGCTGTCCGGGGGGAGAGGTTCTCGCCGCCCGACACCACATCCACAATGCAGGTGCCGCATTGGCCATAGCCGCCGCAGTTCATCAGCTTGCCGCTGAAGGTGTATAGATCAATACGGTTCTCCAGCGCCTTGAACCGTAGATTCGCCCCATCCGCCACAATGATCTCTTGGTCTTCGTTAAGAAACTTAATAGTAGCCATTGGGTCACACTCCTTCACGTTGGCGTCTGTTGTTTGACTAAAGCTATGTTTTCCGGGCTTTAGGCGGCTTCCCTCAGTTGTTTTAGGCTCCGTCGGCGATCAAGATCGTCGCCAAATGAGCTTGCGGGGGGCATTTGAAGTAGTTACACTTCTTTAAGCAATTTCATTGTTACATCTGATCTGTACCAAATGAGCTTCTATCCCCTAGCCGTTCTGGCCAAGCCCAGAGTTCGGCGCTGAAAGGGGGTTGCTGTGGGGGATCTGGTAGCCCTATCTGATAGGCTTATCAGTATCTGGCATGGTTAAGACAACTTCCAAAACATTCACTGTTTTACCTAGAGGAGGAGAGTAGTCAATGGGACTACCCTGGTACCGGGTACACACCGTCGTCATCAATGATCCCGGGCGACTGATTTCTGTACACCTAATGCATACGGCCCTTGTGGCTGGTTGGGCTGGTTCGATGGCATTGTTCGAGCTAGCTACCTTTGATCCAAGCGATCCCGTGCTCAACCCCATGTGGCGGCAGGGGATGTTCGTGCTGCCCTTCATGGCGCGTCTCGGCGTCACCCAATCCTGGGGTGGCTGGAGCGTCACGGGCGAAACCGCTGTGAACCCTGGCTTCTGGTCTTTTGAGGGCGTGGCGGCGGCGCACATCGTGCTGTCCGGTCTGCTGTTCCTAGCCGCCTGCTGGCACTGGGTTTTCTGGGATCTCGATCTGTTCCGCGACCCCCGCACCGGGGAACCGGCCCTGGATCTGCCCAAGATGTTTGGGATTCACCTGTTTTTGTCGGGTCTTCTTTGCTTCGGCTTTGGGGCCTTCCACCTCACGGGCCTTTGGGGGCCTGGGATGTGGGTGTCTGACCCCTACGGTCTAACCGGACATGTCCAAGGCGTGGCCCCTGAGTGGGGTGCCGCAGGCTTTAACCCCTTCAACCCCGGTGGCATTGTGGCTCACCACATTGCGGCTGGCATTGTGGGGATTATTGCCGGACTGTTCCACCTCACCGTGCGTCCTCCCCAGCGGCTCTACAAGGCCCTGCGGATGGGGAACATCGAAACCGTGCTGTCTAGCAGTATCGCCGCTGTGTTCTTCGCTGCCTTCGTGGTTGCAGGCACCATGTGGTACGGCAGCGCCGCCACCCCCATCGAACTGTTTGGCCCCACCCGCTATCAGTGGGATAGCAACTACTTCCAGCAAGAAATTCAGCGTCGAGTTCAGGCTGAAGTGAACGCTGGCGGCACCCTGGCTACGGCCTATGCTCAAATTCCCGAAAAACTGGCCTTCTACGACTACGTGGGTAACAGCCCTGCCAAGGGTGGTCTGTTCCGGGTTGGCCCCATGAACCAAGGCGATGGTCTGGCTCAGGGCTGGCTGGGGCACCCCGTCTTCAAGGATGGCGAAGGCCGCGAACTCAGCGTTCGTCGTCTGCCCAACTTCTTTGAAACCTTCCCCGTGGTTCTGGTGGATAAGGACGGCATCGTCCGCGCCGACATCCCCTTCCGTCGGGCCGAGTCTAAGTACAGCTTCGAGCAGACGGGCGTTACCGCTACCTTCTACGGCGGTGAACTGGATGGCCAAACCATCACCGATCCCACCCTGCTGAAGCGCTACGCCCGTAAGGCTCAACTGGGCGAACCCTTCGAGTTTGACCTCGAAACCCTGGGTTCTGACGGTGTGTTCCGCACCAGCACCCGTGGTTGGTTCACCTACGGCCATGCTGTGTTTGCGCTGCTGTTCTTCTTCGGCCACATCTGGCACGGGTCTCGTACTCTGTTCCGCGATGTGTTCGCCGGGATCGACCCCGACCTCTCCCCCGAACAGGTGGAGTGGGGCTTCTTCCAAAAAGTGGGCGACACCAGCACCCGCAACGAAGAGCGCGTCTAATCCACGCTTGATCTGAGGGTTTAACCCATGGCCCGACTGGTGAGCGTTTCGCCAACCGCGTTTCGCAACATCGGTCGGGCTTTTCAAGTTCTCAGGGGCGCAGACCCCATTGAAATCCTTGTAGACTATCTATAGATAGAGTAGGAGCTCTTTAACCATGGAAGCTGTCGCTTACATCTTCATCTTTGCCTGCATCATTGGCACCCTGTTCTTTGCCATCGCTTTCCGCGAACCCCCCCGTATTACCAAGGACTAATCTCAGGACTCAATCCAGTCCTAAGTCGTCCAGCCTTAAATGGCAACCTGAGCGTCCAGTTTCTCTTTAGGAGATCTGGGCGTTTTTGGTGTTTTGGATGATGTTCTATTGTGCTGAGATCGGGTGGTGCATTGCTTCGCGAATGCGCCTTACGCTACTTTGTAGGGTGGGCACGGCCCACAACCAACGTCTATCCCGAACCCGAACCCTATGATCGGCCAGCAATCCACCGCCAAAACCATCTTTCTCCTCGTTTCCATGGCGGGTTGGCTGATCGTAGGGGCGGCGATGATGTATCTGTTTCCAGCCATTGCCGACGCCCTCTTTGGCAATGACCGCACCCACCTGTGGATGACGAACCTCAGTCGAGGCGGCTACAACCCCAGCCTCGGTTGGATCGGGGGTGGCGTGGCGCTAGGGCTGACTTCGGTAGGGAGTTGGGTGTGGTATCAGTATTTTGAGGGTAAGTGAGCTGAGGTTGAGCCGCTATTAAGGAGCCTTAAACCCCTGCCCTGCAAAAGTTGTGCCAAAACAGAACAGGGGTGATCTTAAATGGAGGTCACGGCATCTGGGTCTTTTCTTTGCTCAGCATTTTTGATGGTGAATGTACTTTTTGCTACATCCGGCGAAAAATCCTTAACAAATAATTAATCCTTGTTGATTAGGTTTGTTTACGATTTTTCATCTATGGCAAAACGTCGCGATTTCTTATTCGGTAGCGCTGCTGCCACGGCTGCCGCTGCTGCTGTCCTGCATCCCTCCAAGACTAAGGCTCAAACCAATCGGGAAGAAATGATTGCCTTGCAGGAGGGCTTTGTGGGGCAATACCAGGGAGGGGTTTACCTCCTGCCTGCCACGGATGAAACGGTGCAGTGGGGCTGGTTTAACAATGCAGAACCCCCGCGTGCTCGGATTCAGTCGGGGGATACCGTCATCATGGAAACGATGATGGCCTCTCAGAACCAAGTTCTCCCCGGCGTTTCCATCGAAGAAATTACCCGTTTGCGGGTGGATCATCCTGGCCGTGGCCCCCACACCATTACCGGGCCAATTTTTGTGGAAGGGGCTGAACCGGGCGACGTGCTGAAGGTGAAAATTAACCGAATCGTGCCTCGCACCTACGGCTGCAACTGGAACCTACCTGGTGAATTGGGTTTGGGCCAGTTTCCGCAGCTTTTCCCCGAACCCCAGGCCAAGCATTTCTTCTTAGATATGGCGCGGGGTAAGACGGAATTTCTGCCCGGTATTGAGCTGCCTGTGCGTCCCTTCCCCGGCATTCTGGGTGTAGCCCGAGCCGAGAGCGGCCAGTACAGCACCGTTCCCCCTGGCCCCTTTGGCGGCAATATGGACTGTCGCGAAATGGTAGCGGGCACCACGGTTTACATCCCGGTGTTTGTGGAGGGGGCATTGCTGTGGTCGGGAGATTCCCACGCAGTGCAGGGCAACGGCGAAATCAACCTCACGGCAGTGGAATCGGCCTTTAACGAACTCAATCTCACCGTAGAGGTAATCAAGAACAAGCCCCTCACTTGGCCCCGGATTGAGTCTGATACCCACTGGATGACCGTGGGCTACGACCGGGACATGAACACCGCCATCCGCATTATGGAAGAGGAAACCGTCAAGTTTCTGGCGGAATGGAAGGGCATGAACAGCAGCGATGCCCGTCGCTACATGAACACCTATGGCGATTTCCGGGTGGCCGAGGTGGTGAACCAGCTCAAGGGCGTGTACTGTATGCTGCCCAAAACCGACGGCCCCGCCATGGCTCCCTTGCCTATGATGGACACCCGCACGGATTTTGTCACCCATGCGGTGAATGCTGACGCGATGGAAGCCATGAACCAAGCCGCCCTCGCGCTGATTGAACGCATCCAGGACGAAAAAGGTCTGGCAGCACTGGATGCCTATTCCCTAGCTAGCTTGGCCCTGGATGCCCGCATTGGTCGCCTGGATTCCGGTGCTTACCATGTCCACTGCCTCATGCCCAAGTCTACCTGGGTTGCTTAGAGCTGGTTTGTGGATGGTGCATGGCTTCGCAAATGCACACGACAGCACCCTATATCTGAGCGTTGATATTGCCCTAAGCATGGGCTGAATTATCCCAGGGATGGTTGGTGAGGCACCCTTATCTGTGGTCGCCGCACGAAGAATCCCTGGGATTGTGATGGTTATGGGTTCAACGCGAGGGATGATCTAAAGCCAAGGGAGCCTTTGTTAGGCTTTTGTAATTAATCCGCCTAAGCCTGGAAAAACGTGGTAATTCTCTAGGACGCTGGGCTGAGGAGGGTTAGATGAACTTCGCACCAGAGAATTCCAAAATTTTGACGGGCTTTTTGCCGAATCTGCGGCGGTTTATCCAGATTTACCGGGGCTACGAGCAACCCTTTTGGATGTCGCAGGGTTTTTTGGCGATTTCGGCCCTGTTTACCCTGCTGATCCCGTTGATGAGCCAAAGCCTCATTGACGATGGCATTATTCCCGGCAATCGTGATGCTATGGTGCGGGCGGTGCTGTGGATGGTGTTGTTTGCGGTGTGCAGTGCGGTGTTTACCATCGCCAATGCCTACTATGCCGTGCAATTTGCCGAGCGGACGGCCCATGCGGTGCGGATGCGGCAGTATCGCAAAATTCAGACCTTCACCTTTGGCAACCTGGATCAGTTCCCCACCAGCGACCTAATGGTGCGGATGACCAGCGATGTGACGGCCATTAAGGGGGCGGTGCAGCAGGTAATTTTGTCCCTGGCCCAGGCTCCGGTGATGTTTGTGGGGGCGCTGTTTTTGATCTACCGCAACAGTCCAGGGCTGATGTGGATTTTGCTGCTGGTGATTCCGGCGGTGCTGGCCATTTTGGCGGTGTTTTTGTTCAAGATTTCCCCTCTGTTTGAGGTGCAGCAGCAGAAGTTGGACGACCTCAACCAGGTGTTGCAGGAGAGCCTCGCCGGGGTGCGGGTGGTGAAGGCGTTTGTGCAGGGGGACTACGAAAATCGTCGCTACGACCGGGCCAATCAGGCCTTTCGGCAGGCGTCTTTGCACCCGATGCGTTATGTGGCGGCGTTGCAGCCCAGCTTTTTCTTGATTGTGAACCTGGCGACGGCCTTGGTGCTGTGGTTTGGGGGGCGAGCAGTTAGTCAGGGGGACAGTACCGTGGGTGAACTGATGGCCTTTACCCAGTATCTCGTTACTATCCTGGTACCCCTGGTGGTGTTGGCCACGATTACCCCCCAGGTGACGGCAGCGGAAGCCTCGGCGGAGCGCATGTTTGAGGTGATGGATACCCTGCCTGACATCGACCAACCCAGCCAGCCCGTTCTGCCCTCGGCAACGGCGACTACCCAGGGCCGAATTGTGTTTGAGAACGTCAGCTTTGGCTATCCTGCCCCACCGGGGGAAACGCCCACCCCCGTGCTGCGAAACATCAACCTCACCATCGAGCCGGGGCAGACCGTGGCCTTTTTGGGGGCGACGGGTTCCGGTAAGTCTACCCTGGTGAATCTGATCCCGCGTTTCTATGACGTGACCGAGGGCCGCATTCTGATCGACGGCATCGACGTGCGCGATTTGGCCCCGGAAATCCTGCACCAGTGGGTGGGCATTGCCCTCCAGGAGGCCGTTCTCTTTAGCGGTACGGTGCGGGAAAATGTCGGCTACGGTCGGCCTGAGGCGGAACAGGAGGAACTGGTAGCGGCGGCGGCAGCGGCGGATGCCCACGGCTTCATCAGCACCATACCGGAGGGCTACGATGCGCCCGTGGCAAGACGAGGCAGCAACTTTTCCGGCGGACAACGGCAGCGGATTTCCATTGCCCGTGCCCTGGCGGTGCAGCCGAAGATCCTCATCCTCGACGACAGCACCAGCGCCCTGGATATGGCCACCGAGGCCCGCGTTCAGGAGGCCGTCCAAGACCTGATGGCCGCCACCACCAAACTCTACGTGGCCCAGCGGATCAGCACCGTTCTCACCGCCGACCGCATCTTTTTACTGGAGGCCGGAGAACTGGTGGCCCAGGGCACCCACGAAACCCTGCTGGCCAGCAGCCCCCTCTACCAAGACATCTACCAATCCCAGCTAGGGGGTGCCCCGCTATGAAACGGTTTCTGCGTCGTCATCGGGTCAAAATTGCGCCGCCGGAGTTGGCCCCCCCTCGGCAAGCCTTGGGTCGGCTCTTCGGTTATGTCACCCGCTACCGTTGGGAAATGGCCCTGGTGGTGGTGCTGCTGCTCGTCGGCACAGCCCTGAATCTGTTCATCCCGTTTCTCCTAGGCCAGGGGCTCAACAGCCTCAGCGCCGGGTTCGATGGCCCCTACCTGACCCAGTTGGCAGGGTGGATGGTGGCGGCGGCGGCGGTGAGCTGGCTGCTGCTGGTGATCCAGGGCGAGGTGCTGGCCAACGTCACCCAACGCGCCCTCTACGTCCTACGCAAACAGGTGTTTGAGTATATGCAAACCCTGTCCTTGAACTTTTTTGACCGTCAGCCCATCGGCCAGTTGATGAGCCGGGTCAGCGACGATGCCGAGGTGGTGGCCCAATTTTTCCGCAACGGCCTGGGGATGCTGCTGAGCGAGACCATCAAGGTGCTGTTCATCATCCTGGCTATGGTGCTGCTGAACTGGCGCATGGCCATCGCCGCCTGCGTGATTGTGCCCCTGGTGCTGGGCTTTTTGGGCATGGTCAGCCGCATTTCTGGCCCCGCCTTTGCCGCCCTGCAAGCGGAAATGGGCGAACTCAACGGCATCCTGGAAGAAACCGTCAGCGGCGAACGGGTGGTGATTGCCTACCAACGCCAAGAAGAAGCCATCGCCAATTTTGAGGAGGTCAGCCGCGCCGCCATGGAAGTGGGCATTCGGGCGCGGTTCGTGGCCCTGCTCAGCCGTCCCCTCACCCTGGTGCTGACCAACCTGGATGTGGCCCTGGTGGCCCTGGTCGGCAGCCTGCTGACCCTGCGCGGACAGGCCGATGTGGGCACCGTCACCGCCTTTTTGCAATACACCCGCCAGTTTGGCCTGCCGATCATCAACATTGCCAACACCCTGGACTTCCTCCTCGCCGCTGTCTCCGCCTCCGAGCGCATCTTCCAAATTTTGGACGAAGCCCCCGCCGTGCAGGATGCCCCCCACGCCATCCCCCTGCCCCCCATCGAGGGCCGCGTGGAATTTCGCCAGGTGGACTTTGGCTACGTGCCGGGGCAGCGGGTACTGCGGCAGAACAGCTTCATCGCCGAACCGGGCCAAACTATCGGCCTCTGCGGCCCCACCGGAGCCGGAAAAAGCACCATCATCAACCTGCTCACCCGTTACTACGACATCGACGCCGGAGCCATCCTCATCGACGGCCACAACCTGTTCGATATCCAGCAAGACAGCCTGCGCCAACAGGTCGGCATCGTCCTCCAGGAACCCTTCCTGTTCTCCGACACCGTCCTCAACAACCTACGCTACGCCCGCCTCGAAGCCAGCGAAGCCGACTGCATCGAAGCCGCTCAGCGGGCCAACGCCCACGACTTCATCCTGCGCCTACCCCACGGCTACGACACCCTGCTCACCGAACGGGGCAGCAACCTCAGCCAGGGCCAACGCCAACTGCTCACCATCGCCCGCATGATGGTGGCCAACCCCCGCCTGGTCATCCTCGATGAAGCCACCAGCAACGTCGATACCCGCACCGAAGCCAACATCCAAACCGCCCTCAACCGCCTGATGGCTGGACGCACCAGCTTCGTCATCGCCCACCGCCTCAGTACCATCCGCCACGCCGACCAAATCCTCGTCCTCAACGCCGGAGCTATCGTAGAACAAGGCACCCACGACGAACTGCTCCAAATGGGAGGACTATACTACGACCTCTACACCAGCCAATTCAAAGGCAAAGTGCTGACGCCCTAGCTGCTTAAGCTATTCCCGAATTCAGCCGACCTGACCCAAGGTGTAATGGGCTGATCTCCCTTGATAGCCAACCTGAGTAGATCGAAAAGACCACGGTAGGGCGGGCATCCTGCCTGCCAGAAAGACAGCTAAGATGGCTGTTCTACATTGAGTTTGCGATCTACCGAGCCTAATTAGGCTAACAGCACCATCCAGAGCTGGCAAACTGTCCTGAATCTGTGTAGGGTCAGCGACCCAGATCCAGCGTTTTGAGCTCAGGCATCAACTGCCGAAAGGCGACGCCTCGGTGGCTGTGGGCCTCCTTCTCAGGAGGGGAAAGTTCTGCAAAGCTGCGTCCCAGTTCTGGCACATAAAAAATTGGGTCGTAGCCAAAGCCACCGCTGCCCTTGGGGCTAGTGAGGATTTCCCCTCGGCAGATGCCTAGGGTTTCGAGGGCAATAGTGCCATCGGGACGAGCGAGGGCAATGGCACAGACAAACTGCGCTTCCCGGTTGGATTGGCCCTCCAGTTCTCGCAATACTCGCTCAATGCGAGCGGGGTCGCTGTCGGCATAGCGGGCGGAGTACAAACCGGGGGCACCGTCTAGGGCATCCACCTCTAGGCCCGAATCGTCGGCAATGGCCCATTGTCCTAGGGCTTTGGCCACTTCAGAGGCTTTTAGGCGAGCATTTTCCAAAAACGTGGTGCCCGTTTCGTCGATGTCCAACTCATCGGGTTTAAGCTGCAAGTCCCAGTTCAAATCGCCCAGGTAGGCTTGCATTTCCTTCAGTTTTCCGGGGTTTCCGGTGGCAACAACAACGGTAGGCATAGGGGATTCGTCTGGGTTTGCAAGGGACAAGTTGAGCGAGACAGCGGCTATTTCTGACTTCCCTCTCCTCCCTGGGATCGGGGTCGGGGGTGACGGCTTCAGGGTTTCAGATTTTCATGGAGCCTACGTCGCCGCAGGCAAGCTATCGACATAGACAGCCTATCGATTGTAGTCTTGCCCGTCCCCTCGGCAAAATGTCACACCATCGCATCACATAGAACCGCTAAACCTGATAGGTTGAGGAAACAATTGCTTATAGGTATTGTTCCGTTGACCCACCCTCGTCGCCAAGGCTCAAACTACTGGATTCTGGCCCCCTACGTGCGGCAGCAGTGGCCCACCATTGCCAAGGCCATGTTTGGGACGCTGATTTTTGTGGGCTATTGGCCGATTTTGGCCTGGCTGTCGGGGCAGGTGCTGGCACTGCTGGCGGAGGGCAATGTTCCGGCGGTGTCGCGGCTGATTGCCGTCACCATGGCGGGCTTTGCGGTGCAGAAGGTGGGGCAATACATCCAGGACTCCTTCATGTCCAAGGCCGCGCTAGAAGTGGCCTTTAAGGTGCGGCGGCAGGTCTATACCCACATTCACGACCTCAGCTTGGCCTATTTTGAACGTAGCCAAACCGGAGACTTGGCCTACCGCCTCACGGAAGACATCGACCGCATTGGGGAAGTGGTACTGAAGCTATTCCACGACTTCATTCCCTCCCTGCTGCAACTGATTGTGGTGGTGGGCTACATGGTCTACCTCAACTGGCAGTTGACCCTAACGGCGATGGTGCTGATTCCGCTGCTGGCGGTGCTGGCGGGCTGGTTTGGCAACCAAATGCTGAAGTCCTCTCGCCGCAGCCAAAACCTGGTGTCGGATTTGTCGTCGCTGGTCACGGAGGTGTTCAGCGGCATTCGCCTCGTCCGCGCCTTTGCCGCCGAAGACTACGAAATTGAACGCTTCACCCAGGAGGCGGAAAAGAACCGCCAAGCCAAGTACCGAGCGGCGTGGCTCCAGGCAGTGCAGTATCCTGTGGTGGGGTTCCTCTACGGCCTAGTCGTGGTGATGATTTTGCTGATGGGCACCTGGCAAATTTCCCAGGGCAACCTCACGGGGGCGTCCTTCGGCAGCTACGTGATCGCGGCGCTGATGCTGATTGACCCCGTCAACCACTTCATCCACAACTACAGCGAATTCAAACAGGGCGAAGCCTCCGTAGACCGCATCGTGGAACTGCTGGACATCGAACCCGCCGTCCGCGAACTGCCCAACGCCATCGAACTCCCCCCCGTGACCGGACGGGTCGAGTACCGCAACCTCACCTTTGGCTACGATCCCACCGAGCCGATTCTACGAAACCTGGACTTAATTGCCCTTCCCGGTGAAAAAATCGCCCTCGTCGGTGCTTCCGGGGCCGGAAAATCCACCTTGGTGAACTTGCTGCCCCGCTTCTATGATCCGCAATCCGGCCAGGTCTTAATTGACGACGTAGACATTGCCACGGTGTCTCTACGCAGCCTACGCCGCCAAATCGGCATTGTTCCTCAAGAAAACACGCTATTTTCCGGCACCATCGCCCAAAACATCGCCTTTGGCCAAAAAGAGTTTGATATCAAAGCCGTGGAAGAAGCCGCCCGCGTCGCCAATGCTCACGACTTCATCAGCCAATTTTCCCAGGGCTACTACACCTGGGTGGGCGAACGGGGGGTGAACCTCTCCGGTGGTCAGCGCCAGCGGGTCGCCATCGCCAGAGCTGTGCTGCTCAACCCCCGCATCCTGATTTTGGACGAAGCCACCTCCGCCCTCGATGCCGAATCGGAAGCCCTTGTGCAGGAAGCCCTAGAGCGGATCATGCGGGATCGCACCGTGTTCATCATTGCCCACCGCCTTGCCACCGTGCGCCGCGCCGACCGCATTTTGGTGATCGAAAAAGGCCAAATTATTGAGTCCGGCACCCACAGCGAACTGTTGGCCCAAAAGAGCCGCTATGCTCAGTTCTATGCTCAACAATTTGCCGTAGAAAGTAGCCCCTAAACCGCTTTCTGCCACCGTGAATCGAAGCCGTATCGTCTAGAAAATTAGCCGACCGTCTCGCAGGAGGATCCCTAGGAGAGGGCCGTGGAGCCAAGTTGCAGCCACCTTTCCCCAATCGCCTCAAGAGAGTGTTACCATGGGCGTGTTCAGTTTTCGGTAGATTACGCTTGTTTCATTTCGATTTCGATTTCCGACGCAGGTTCTTCTCCGTTTACTCGATACATTCGCTAATCTGGAGAGAATCCTATGTCTATTTATGTTGGTAATTTGTCCTACGATGTCACCCGTGAAGACCTAGAGCGCGTCTTCAACGAATACGGTGAAGTCAGCCGCGTCAGCCTGCCCATCGACCGGGAAACCGGGCGTCCTCGTGGTTTTGCCTTTGTGGACATGACCGCCGAAACCCAAGAAGACACCGTCATCGAAGCCCTCGACGGTGCTGAGTGGATGGGTCGCGAGATGCGGGTGAACAAAGCTCGTCCCCGTGATGATAATCAAGCCGCTAGCGGTAGCCGCTCCGGCGGTGGCGGTGGCCAATATCGTCGCACCAGCTTCTAGGCTGATGCCCCCAAGGTTGGCGGTTTCCCGTCCTTAAAACCTTGCTAAGTTACAAGAAAGACTCTGCTAGGCAGGGTCTTTTTTTGTGCAACGGTTGAATACTGAGTCCGTAAGGAAACAGATGATGAATCGCTTAAAGGCTGCCTGGGTGACTGCTCCGAGACAGATAGATGGGTTGGGTAAGTGGATAGGATTTGGACGCTGGGGGATGCGCCTCTGGCTTATCGGGCTGTGCGGCATGGTGCTAACCTGGAGCCTCCCCGCCTGGGCCAATACCTGGGTGCCCACCACACCCCCCGCGCAGGAGCGACAGTTTATCGATCCTAGCTCCCTCCAAATTCTGCCAGGGGGCACGGTGCAGGTGCAGAGCCTCTATGTCGATCAGCGGCAGCGGCCCGAACAGCGCACCACCTACCAGACGGAATATCGCTGCCCAGCCCGCGAGTTTCGGGATGTGGTGTACGACGGGCAACCCGGTGATTTAATCTGGCACTCGGTCGATGGGGATCCTCTGAATGCCCAAACCCTCGACTATGTGTGCGCCCAGGTGGGTCAACCCGCAGCGGTCACAGACGTTGCGGACGACCCATCTTCCGCGAAGCCACTCCCCAAAAACTGACGAAAATCCTCATCCTGCTGGCTTAGTGCAGCCCAGTCGGCTCCTTGGGCCTGTACCCAGTCGGCCAAGGCGGCACAGGCGGGGCGTTCGGTGGCGTAGTGTCCGGCGTCAATTAGGACAATGCCGCGATCACGGGCTTCTTGGAACTGGTGAAACTTGACGTCTGCTGTAAGGTAAGCCTGGGCTCCGGTTTTGGCGACGGCTCCGAGAAAACTAGCCCCCGAACCGCCCAACACCGCAAGGCGCTGAATCGGCTGGCCCAAGTCAGCCGCCGGAGAATAGATCAGCCGAGGGGGAACCAGTTTGTGTTGAATTTCCCTGAGCAGGTCTCCCAGAGCGAGGGCTGGCGCTAGATTTCCCACCCGGCCATAGCCTACCTCCGGCTGGGTGGGAACGACGGGTTCCGGGTTTTGGAGGTGGAGGAGTTGGGACAGGGTATCCGCCGTTCCTCCGGCCACTTGGTCAAAATTGGTGTGGGCGCTGTAAAGGCCGATGCCCTGGGTGATGGCTTGGTAGACCATCTGGCCGACGGGATCGACCTTTGAAACCGACTTCAGCGGGCTAAAAATTAGCGGATGGTGGGCCAAGATTAGGTTGATCGCAATGCCCTGTTGCCGCAGCGCGAGGGCTTCCTCCAGCACGGCTAGGGTAGGCGTTAGGCATACCAACACCCTGGCTGGCTGATCGAGCACCCCCGGTTCCACCTGCCAGCCGCAGTTATCCCAGCTTTCCTGCCACTGGGGCGGTGCCCAGGTTTCTAGGCGCTGGATCAGGTCGGCGACGGTGATGGGGGTGCTCATGGGGATGGAATCAGCGGGTCGGGCAACGATGGGGCAGCAATCTCGATGATCTCGATGATCTCGATCTAGACGGTGAGGCCCACCGGGCAGGCCACATTGGTGCCGCCTAGGCCGCAGTAGCCGCCAGGATTTTTGGCCAAATACTGCTGGTGATAGGCTTCGGCGTAGTAGAACTCTGGGGCCTCCAGAATTTCGGTGGTGATGGTGCCATAGCCCGCCGCCGATAGCGCCTGCTGGTAGACCTGCCGAGAGGCTTCGGCCTGCTGCTTTTGTTCCGGCGAGTAGGTGTAAATGCCAGAGCGGTATTGGGTGCCCACATCGTTGCCTTGGCGCATGCCCTGGGTGGGGTTGTGGCTTTCCCAAAACACCTTCAGCAGTTGCTCGTAGCTGATGACTTTGGGGTCAAACACCACCAGCACCACCTCATTGTGGCCCGTCAGGCTAGAGCACACCTCTTGGTAGGTGGGGTTGGGGGTGTAGCCCGCCGCATAGCCCACCGCCGTGGTGAAGACGCCTTCCTGCTGCCAAAACTTGCGCTCAGCTCCCCAAAAACAGCCCAGGCCAAACATCGCCGTTTCCATCCCCGCCGGAAAGGGCGGCTGGAGCGGGTTGCCGTTGACATAGTGCTGGCTCGGCACGGGAATGGGGGTGTCGCGTCCCGGCAGAGCCTCCTTGGGAGAGGGCATTTCAGTCTTTTTGCCTTTACCTAAGCCAAAGAAAACCATAGATATTTCTGGAGTGCTACTTACCGTCTACGCTTAACTATAGGCCAAGTTTCTGTGGGGTGGGGGATGGCCGTTGCCGAATCAGCATCCCATGGGGCGGCTTCGATTCATGCCCAAGGATTCGCGCCCAGCGAGACTCAACATCAGTTCCAGACGAGGGCTCATTTGTGTCTAAATTTGTGTCTAAACGAGTCCTGATTCGTTCCTAAACGAGTCCCCCTTTATCCCCAGTTTCCGTCTTCTAATTCCCGTCAAACCTTGGATCTCCGCCGACTACACCAAACCCTTCAGCAGCCCCCCAGCACCCTTGGCGTGGTGCCAGAACTAGGCGGATTGCGTCCGCGTTTTCAGGTGCAGTGGGTGGAGGAAACCGGATCGACTAACCAAAACCTAATGACCCAAATGGTGGCGGGGGCGGCGGCAGGAACGGTGCTGATTGCGGCCACCCAGCGGGCGGGACGGGGGCAATGGGGGCGACAGTGGCAGTCTCCATCGGGGGGGCTGTATCTTTCTTTGGGGCTGCGGCCAGAAATGACGGTGCAGCGTAGTCTATGCCTCACCTTAGCCAGTGCCTGGGGATTGGCCACTAGCCTAGAGAATTTGGGCATTCCGGCCCAGGTGAAATGGCCCAACGATTTGGTGGTGAATGGCCGCAAGCTGGGCGGCATTTTGGTTGAAACGCGGGTACAGGGCGATCAGGTGCTAGCCGCCACCGTGGGCCTAGGTCTGAACTACACGAACCCTATTCCGCCTACGGGAATTTCCCTAGGGCAGCTTCTAAATTTCCCGGATCAGTCCACCCATCCCTTGAATAGCCTGGAAGGTGTGGCCGCCGTCGCCCTTTACGGGTTGATGCAGGGCTACCACGTTTGGCAAAGCCAGGGAGACCAAGCCTTTCTGGCGCTTTATCAGCAACGCATGACCCACCTGGGCCAGTCGGTGGTGGTTCACCATCAAACCGGAACCGTAGTGGGTTTGGCGTCCTCCGGGAACCTGTCGGTGCGGATTGCGTCCGACGGTACTGGTGCGCCCCTGGAGGTGGAAGTTCTGCCCGGTGATGTCAGTTTAGGCTACAATGCGTAGCGGTTGATGGATGGTGAATTCTAAACCTGATTCTGTGGAAACTTCTCGGCCTGCTCGGCTGCTTGGGGTTGCGGCCCTTAGCCCACGGCCAACCCTCAAGCGATCCCAAGGGCTAGTCTTGATGGGGAGCTTGGGCTTGGTGGGCGGTAGCATGGCCATCGCTGATACCGCAGCGGTTAGCGCTAGTCCTGGTTCTGGAGCAGAGGCTCCAACGGCATCCCCCGCAGTGGTCAGCCCCGATTCCCTGGGCCGTCAGTCGCACGTGAGCGGTTCTCCCCGTTCTTCGGCATCGGTTAATCTGTCGGTACCCACCACAGCACAGCCCCAGTTTTCACCGTCTCCAGCCGCGCTCCCTGCCCAGACGTCTCCCCCCCACCTGAGCCAATCCATGCAACCCCCGGTTCCCCCACCTCCCGCAGCGGCTATCGTTGTCCCTGAGACAACCGCTGCGCCAACCATGGCCGAGAGCTTGCTACAGGCCGCCCCCAGTGCCCCTGTTGTAACTCCAGAGCCCGGTTCTTCTCTGCCTAGGGCAGCGGATTTGGTGGTGCCTGGAAGCATTGCCGCCGATGACTCGGTGCCAGCGGGGTACAACAGCGTCTTCATCGATCCCACCACCTACGACGTAGGGGCCACCACGGCTCCAGCGGCCCCCAGTGTGGTGTTTTCCAATCGCGCTACAGGCTGCCAAATCACCGTAGCAGGAGGGCAGCCCGTGTCTGACTGCGGCAATGGTTCTGATACCCTGCCCGGTGTAGCCACTACGGCAGGCGGAGCCCTAGCCCCCAACGGTTCTCTGGTGGGTGGGTCTCGATTACCCAGTGGGCCAGTCACCGTGGCCCCCCGTGGGGTTAGCCTCGGCAGCACCGTCATCAGTCGTGCCGCCCTCAACGACCGCATCCGGCCCCTCAACATTCTGCGGCGGGGCAGCGAGCAATTTGTCTTCCCGCTGTCCATTCCCGCCCCCATTTCCTCGGTCTTTGGCTGGCGGATGCACCCTGTTCACCAAACCTGGCGGTTCCACGCGGGTACGGATATCGCCGCGCCTATGGGCACTCCGGTACTGGCCACCCAAGCCGGACGGGTGGCTGTGGCAGATTTCCTCGGCGGCTATGGCCTCACCGTCATCCTGCGCCACGGGGACGGCAACCTAGAATCGCGCTACGCCCACCTGTCCCAAATTTCGGTGCGTTCTGGGGAATGGATTGAACAAGGTGAGGTGATCGGCCTAGTGGGTAGCACGGGCACCTCCACTGGCCCCCACCTGCACTTTGAGGTGCGGCAACTCACCGGAGAAGGCTGGGTCGCTATGGATCCTGGCGAAGTGCTGGAGTACGGCCTCGCCAACCTGATGAACATTATCAACAACCCCATGGCTGCCCTAGGACAAGCTCAGCCCGCCGCCGATGGAGATGCCAGCGCCCTAGAAGGATCGATAGACTACCCCTATCGCCCAGCCCAGCCCAATGCTAGCTAGGCCATTGCTCCTCGCTGATCATCGTCGCTGATCCATGGCCTTTACGCGCAGCTACCCCATCCAATTCCGTGATACGGACGCTGCCGGGGTGCTTTACTTTGCCAATGGTCTGGCCCTGTGCCATGCGGCCTACGAAGACTCGCTCCAATCCGCAGGTTTCGATCTGCGCGATTTTTTTAGCGCCAGCGCCCGCCTCGCCTATCCCATCGTTCACGCCAGCATGGATTACCATCGCCCCCTCCACTGCGGCGACCTCGTCAGGATTACCCTACATCCTCGACGGTTGGATGCGTTCAGCTTTGAAATCACCTACCACCTAGCTCTCAATGCCGAGGTTGATGCTGAGCCAGAGTCCAAAGCAAACCGTCCCCTGGCGGAAGCCCTCACTCGCCATACCTGCATCGAAACTCAACCCCGTCGCCGCCATCCCCTGCCCACCGGGATGGAGCAGTGGCTACACCGTTGGGAATCGCCTGACCAGGGATCAGATCAGTAAGCTCCCCATCGCAAGTTACGCTAGCAAGTCGCGACATAAGATGTTCGCTTCAGCGAAATACCGCAAAGGTTATACCAAATCCGAGTCAGGAACCCCCGACTCCTGACCCCACCAACGGTAGGGATTAGGCTCCTCGCCCGCCAATGATACCAGGGGCAAACAAGCCGAATTTTATTAGAGCCGTTCAGCACTGCCGCCTACAAAGTTGAGGCGCAGCTTTTCCCAGGCGCTAAGACCCTGCATCATCACCACCATGCCCGCAATTTGAAGGCGAGTTGTCAAAGGGGCAAGGCGTGGATCGGTAAATGCAGTGACAAGCTGAGGTGGAGACTGGATGAATAATTCCTCAAAAATTAGGCGGGCAAGGCGACGATAGCGCACAAACCAGGAGGTTTCCTCCCGTACGTAGAGGTCGTACACACCGCCAGAACAGCGAATTTTCTTGCGGGCGATCCCGGCCACACTGCCCCGCACCGGATGCCCCACCCAAGCATCATCAGCGTAGATTTGCCCATAGCCTGCGGCCCGTACCCGCATTCCCCACTCCTGGTCGCCAAAGGACTTAATCCGGGCTAAAAATGGGCCAATGTCGTCAATAACAGCTCTGCGCGTGAACAGATTAGCGGTAATCATGCCGCCGTACCCCTCCAGCATTTCTTGATAGGGAAAACCAAAAATGACCCGATCAAACAAGTCAGGTATGGTGACATTTTCAGGATTGGCGTAGAACATTTCAATGCGCCCACCTACGGCCCCACAATCAGGATTATTAACAAGGTGTTTGACCCCCATTTCTATCCAGGTGGGTGAGGGCTGACAATCGGCATCGGTAAAAGCGAGAATCTCCCCCTGGGCAGCTTCAATGCCTTTATTGCGAGCAGCGTAGGAGCCAGGACTTAACTCTTGAACAATACGCACATTATCGTACTGTTCTACTAAGGCTTCGATGCTATCGTAGTTGTCTGAGCCGTTATCGGCCACGATGACCTCATAGCGATTTTCTGGATAGCTTTGACGTCCTAAGTGATCAAGGCAAATCTCTAAGCGCTCTCGATCTTGATAGACCGGAATGATTACAGACACAAACGGGATAGGATCAAAACCAGACGATGTATCCTGATGGGGAAGGGGGTTGGAGGCTGGAACGTCTACCATGTCAAGTCTCTATAGCAACTAAGTAACGAATTTATACTAAACGGCTCAAAGCCTTTTGTGAACAAGACCTTTGATTGACTAGCCGAAATATCTCAGAAAACTGCTAGACTGCCTGCTTTTTGTTGTAATTGCGATTGCCTGAACCCGCCTAAGTCAGAACTGGTGAACCAATGGGGATACTGAAAAGGCATCTAGAAACTAAAAAGTAAGTAAGAATCAAGGTAAAAGGAAAGATTATTCCTGCTTTTACAGTAATTTTTATTAAAACAAAACAGCGTCTCTTGATCTAGTGAGATACAGCGCTTTTGAGTCACGTGAGGTACAGTGCAAGGCCCAGACTCTTAGTCATATCTGGATCCTATAGTTCAAGATGCACCTTGCTAGGTTGATTACTCCTGTAAACTAATAATCATTTACATCTATTTACCAGTTTTTCTCCATCTCGATATCTTTCTCAGAAAGATAGGAAAACTCGATTCCCATCAGATCCAGAATTTTGAGAAACTCCGAAGGTTCAAGCTGCATGACCTCTGAGGCTTTCTTGAGGCTGATGACTCTGGCTAGCAGGGCACCAATCAAAAAGAGAAAGTTTTCTTTTTGATCAATTATCTGGAATCGTTGTACTTCTGAAGCAATATTCTGATGGATTTCTTTACTCATACAGTTAACGTCGTCATACTAAATACTCTAATCGATCAGTAAAAAAGATAGTGAAATGACAATGATCAAAAAACTTAACCTACTGATATAGAACTGCTTGAATTAATTCATGGGCTCTATCACATTCTTTGCTCTTCAATGTCAGCAATTTTCCAGTTGCCGTTAGAGTCACGCCCAAAAGTGTATTTGCTTACCGTGGTAGACGAACCTGAATGCTCAGGACTTTTCCCTCTTCTTGTATAGAAGGATCTATGTTCACTAATAGTGACGACTAACTCTGCTGTTCCCTGGGATGGGAAATATTCAAACCTATGGACTTCATCTATATTTGAAGGTGCATCATACAGCCAATAGTAGGGGCCATGGGTATCATTTCGCTGAAGTTGATCAAGGTGATTGTATATAGCATCGATTCCTGGGAAATTGATGTGAACACTGGCAAGTTGCCTGTCATAACTGGGGCCATAAACACTTGATTTTGCTGCAAGCCATGCTTGAACTAAGGCTATTGCCTCACCTTCCATTAGTTCTTCGTGGCCACTATCTATATTGCTAATTGATCTAAATTTCTCTTCAGGACTCTCCTCAGCTAATTCTGAAGCTGGGTTTGAAGGATTGTTCTGAATGCTTCCCTCGGATGTAGGACAATCAAGAGCTAGTCTCCAAGCCTCTACCTCAACCTTTGAACACCTTCCTGTAAGAATAAGAAAAAAAACTGCAATAGAGCCAATAGCTATAAGGATTATCAAGACCCAAGGTAGTTGAGCGCGAGTATCATTTGCCATTGCTGTAGAGTTGAGCCTGTGAACTAGTAGATCTAGATGTTCAATACTTTGAGGTTTTAGTCGTTGATATTTAAATACAACAACAAGTCTTTTTATTTCGGAAAGAAGTTGACTTTGAAATCTAAGTCCCTCAACAATGAAGCCTCCTAGGGGAATTTTCAGCCGTTGTCCACGCTAAACCTTAACCACCATCACGGAAACAATCAAGAAGCCCGACAGCAGCCCCCAGAGAGTCAAAATAGACTGACTCATTTATTCCTTTCCACCAGCATTCGCCGTTTCAGGGTTATAAACTAAGGCAAACATAGCCCCAAGCAGACTGAGAAGCACGGCCCCTGGAATTTGTCCAACCATCGCGCCAAGGAAGGAACCACCAGAGGCAAAGGCAATCACCCGATTTCCTTTTGCAAAAATTTGGTTTTGGTCGGGAATAGTGGCTGAGGATTTATCGCCCATCAATTCATTGGAGTCTGTCATAGGAGAACCCCGATTATGGCTAGCTTTAGCATAGCAAGAAAAAATGATGGGCAATTTCTATCGCTAAAAACGATAAAGCCCGCTCCCAACGAGTGAGAGCAGGCTTTACCAAACCGTTTACCTAATTAGCCGAGCCTTAGCCGAAGCGGCTGGAGGTGGAGGCGATTAGGAAAGCGGCGTAGGTGAGGATGTAACCCACGGTGAAGTGAGCCAGACCCACCAGACGAGCTTGCACGATGGAGAGGGCAACGGGCTTGTCCTTCCAGCGAACCAGGTTCGCCAGGGGAGTGCGCTCGTGCGCCCACACGATGGTTTCGATCAGCTCTTGCCAGTAGCCCCGCCAGGAGATCAGGAACATGAATCCGGTAGCCCAAACCAGGTGTCCAAAGAGGAACATCCAGGCCCAGACGGCGAGGTTGTTCATGCCGTAGGGGTTGTAGCCGTTGATCAGCTGAGAGCTGTTGAGCCACAGGTAGTCGCGCAGCCAGCCCATCAGGTAGTTGGAGGACTCATTGAACTGAGCCACGTTACCAGACCAGATGCTGAGGTGCTTCCAGTGCCAGTAGAAGGTGGTCCAACCGATGGTGTTCAGCATCCAGAACATCGCCAGGTAGAAGGAGTCCCAGGCGGAGATGTCGCAGGTGCCGCCACGGCCAGGGCCGTCGCAGGGGAAGCTGTAGCCGAAGTCCTTCTTGTCGGGCATCAGCTTGGAACCACGGGCATCCAGGGCACCCTTGACTAGAATCAGGGTGGTGGTGTGCAGACCCAGGGCGATGGCGTGGTGTACCAGGAAGTCGCCAGGGCCAATGGTCAGGAACAGCGAGTTGGCGTTGCTGTTGATGGCCTCAAACCAGCCGGGCAGCCAAACGGCGTTGGCGGTTTGGGTCACGCTGTCGGCGTTCGATAGCAGGGTATCGAAGCCGTAGAGCAGCTTACCGGAGGCCGCTTGCACAAACTGAGCGAAGACAGGCTCAACCAGGATTTGCTTTTCGGGGGTGCCAAAGGCCACCACTACGTCGTTGTGGACGTAGAGTCCTAGGGTGTGGAAACCCAGGAACAGGGACACCCAGCTCAGGTGGGAGATGATGGCTTCCTTGTGCTGAAGAACGCGGTCGAGGACGTTGTTCTTGTTAGCGGCGGGATCGTAGTCCCGAATCAGGAAGATGGCACCGTGGGCGAAAGCCCCCACCATGATGAAGCCAGCGATGTACTGGTGGTGGGTGTACAGGGCCGCCATGGTGGTGTAGTCCTTGGCCATGAAGGCGTAGGGAGGCAGCGCGTACATGTGCTGCGCCACCAGGGAGGTGACGACACCGAGGCTAGCCAGGGCCAGCGCCAGTTGGAAGTGCAGAGAGTTGTTCAGGGTGTCATAGAGACCCTTGTGACCCTCGCCAAGACCGCCTTTGGGGGGCTTGTGGGCATTCAGGATTTCCTTAATGCTGTGGCCGATACCAAAGTTGGTGCGGTACATGTGCCCAGCCACGATGAAGATCACCGCGATGGCCAGGTGGTGGTGAGCCATGTCGGTCAACCACAGAGACTCGGTCTGGGGATGGAACCCACCCAGGAAGGTGAGGATGGCAGAACCTGCACCCGTGGCCGTGCCGAAGACGTGGCTAGAGGTGTCGGGGTTCTGGGCATACACGCCCCAGTTTCCGGTGAAGAAGGGCAGCAGACCTTCGGGGTGGGGCTTCATGGAGAGGAAGTTATCCCAACCCACATGCACACCACGAGATTCGGGGATGGCGACGTGTACCAAGTGACCCGTCCAAGCCAGGGAGCTAACCCCAAACAGACCAGCTAGGTGGTGGTTGAGGCGAGACTCGGCGTTTTTGAACCAGGACAGGCTGGGGCGGAACTTGGGCTGAAGGTGCAGCCAACCTGCGAACAGGAAGATGGCGGACAGAATCAGCAGGAACACAGCCCCGGAGTACAGGTCGGTGTTGGTTCGCATCCCGATGGTGTACCACCAGTGGTAGACCCCGGAGAAGGCGACGTTAACGGGAGTAGAGGAACCAGCTTGGGAGAAGGCATCTACCGCAGGCTGACCAAAGTGGGGATCCCAAATCGCGTGGGCGATGGGTTTCACGTTGAGCGGATCTTTGATCCACTGCTCGAAGTTACCTTGCCAGGCGACGTGGAACAGGTTGCCCGAAGTCCACAGGAAGATGATTGCCAGGTGGCCAAAGTGGGAGGCGAAAATCTTTTGGTAAAGATTCTCCTCCGTCATGCCATCGTGGCTTTCAAAGTCGTGGGCGGTGGCAATCCCGTACCAGATCCGCCGTGTGGTCGGATCGGCTGCCAGATCCTGGCTAAATTTAGGGAATTTAGTTGCCATGAATCAAAACGGATTTAGTACGACATTTGAGTCATGTTGCGGCTGGTAGGGGCGCTGGGCCGAAGCTTTCGCGCCCCCAGGAGATTCCATGACGAGAAACCTAGCCCACCGCGATGATACGAGCCAGGAAGAAGGCCCAGGTGGTGGCAATGCCTCCGAGGAGGTAGTGAGCCACACCCACCGCCCGACCCTGAGTGATGCTCAGAGCGCGAGGCTGGATGGCGGGAGCCACCTTGAGTTTGTTGTGAGCCCACACAATGGACTCGATCAGTTCTTGCCAGTAGCCGCGACCACTGAACAGGAACATGAGGCTGAAGGCCCAAACGAAGTGGGCACCCAGGAACATGAGGCCGTAGGCGGACAGGGCGGAACCGTAGGAACCGATCACCTGGGAAGCCTGAGCCCACAGGAAGTCGCGCAGCCAACCGTTGATGGTGATGGCGCTTTGGGCAAAATTGCCACCCGTGATGTGAGACACGGTGCCATCGGGGCTAACGGTACCCCAAATGTCGGACTGCATCTTCCAGCTAAAGTGGAAAATTACGATGGACAGGGAGTTGTACATCCAGAACAGGCCCAGGAACACGTGGTCCCAACCGGAAACCTGACAGGTGCCACCCCGACCGGGGCCATCGCAGGGGAACCGGAAACCCAGTTCGCCTTTGTCGGGCACCAGACGAGAGCTGCGAGCGTACAGCACGCCCTTGAGAAGAATCAGCGCCGTCACGTGGATGGTGAAGGCATGGATGTGGTGCACCATGAAGTCGGCGGTGCCGAGGGTCATGGGCATCATGGCCACTTTGCCAGCCACCGCAATCACATCGCCACCGAAGATGGGGCTAACCCCAGCCAGGGCGTTGGGCGCGGTACCGCCAGCGGCGGCGGCGTGGAAGCTTTGCACCCACTGAGCAAAGATGGGCTGAAGCTGAATGGCGGAATCCGAGAACATATCCTGGGGACGGCCCAGAGCCCGCATGGTGTCGTTGTGGATGTACAGACCAAAGCTGTGGAAGCCGAGGAAAATACAGACCCAGTTGAGGTGGGAGATAATCGCATCGCGGGAGCGGAGCATCCGATCCAGGGCGTTATCCATGTTCACGGCGGGATCATAGTCGCGCACCATGAAGATCGCGGCGTGGGCCGCAGCCCCCACAATCAGGAAGCCGCCAATCCACATGTGGTGGGTAAACAGCGACAGTTGGGTGGGGTAATCCGTCGCGATGTACGGATAGGGCGGCATGGCGTACATGTGCTGCGCCACGATGATGGTGATGGAACCGAGGATGGCCAGGTTCACCGCCAACTGGGCGTGCCAGGAGGTGGTCAGGTTCTCGTACAGGCCATCGTGGCCCTTGCCACCAAACAGCAGGGGATCACCCTTGTGGCCTTCCAGAATTTCCTTCATGCTGTGGCCGATGCCCCAGTTGGTGCGGTACATGTGGCCCGCAACGATGAAGAGAACCGCCAGCGCCAGGTGGTGGTGAGCCGTATCCGACAGCCACAGACCGCCCGTGACGGGGTTGATCCCACCCTTGAAGGTGAGGAAGTCGGCGTAGACGCCCCAGTTGAGGGTGAAGAAGGGCTTCAGACCCTCGGCAAAACTGGGGTACAGATCCGCCATCAAGCTCTTATTCAGGATGAACTCGTGGGGCAGGGGAATATCCTGCGGAGCCACGCCCGCATCCAGCATTTTGTTTACAGGCAGCGAGACGTGGATTTGGTGCCCCGCCCAACCCAGACAGCCCAGACCAAGCAGGCCCGCCAGGTGGTGGTTCATCATGGATTCCACGTTTTGGAACCATTCCAGCTTGGGAGCGGCCTTGTGGTAGTGGAACCAGCCCGCAAACAGCATCAGGCCAGCCATCACCAGGGCACCAATGGCGGTGCAGTAAAGCTGGAAGCCGTTGGTAAAGCCGGAGGCCCGCCAGAGCTGGAACAGACCAGAGGTAATTTGAATCCCCTGGAAACCGCCGCCCACATCGGCGTTCAGGATCTCTTGGCCAAAGATGGGCCAAACGACCTGGGCGCTGGGCTTGAAGCCCGTGGGGTTGGTCATCCAGGCTTCGTAGTTGGAAAACTTAGCGCCATGGAAGTACATGCCGCTCAGCCAGATAAAGATGACGGCTAGGTGACCGAAGTGCGCACTAAAGATCTTGCGCGAAATATCTTCTAGGTCACTGGTATGACTATCGAAATCGTGAGCGTCAGCGTGGAGGTTCCAAATCCAAGTGGTGGTTTTGGGGCCTTTAGCCAAAGTCCGATCAAAGTGTCCGGGCTTGCCCCACTTCTCAAAGGAAGTAGGCACCGGATCCTTGTCAACGATGACTTTGACCTTCGCCTCCCGCTCGCGCGGGGTAGTTGTCATGGAGACTCTCCTCTCTCTAGACAAAAGCAAACAGCGAGCATCATATCGCCTTGGGGGTCACTATACCCTCGGCCCTGGGGCCTGTCGGTATAACCGCTCCTCGGACGGTGATTGCTCTTGAGCATTATAGTCGCGTAAATTGACGGTTCTTGGCACAGGTTAACAATAATTCAACCTGCGGAAACCCTTGATTTGTGGGCATTCCAAAAATCCTTTGATCACAAAATTGAACTCAGATATAGGGGCTATTAACAAAACTCAATTAAGTAGCGAGTTTTTGGGCCGATTGATTCTCGAATAGGCACTTTTTGTAAATAAATGTTAACTATTCGACACGGGAACCCCTTGGCTAGGTGCTGAATAGGCGTGGGAATGGCCCACCGGAGTGGGGGTGTGGGGGCAAAGGGAGCAGCCATCGTGATTTTCGATGGTTGGGATCGGTATTCTTCAATGAAGAACAATCGAGAAATGTAACGATCTGTGACACAGCGGGGCTTTCTCTGGGCATGTTCCGAGTTCCTAGGGGTTCTAATGGGAGAACAGCCTTGGAGTAGGGTCGCTATCCTGAAGCGATTGCCCCTGACGGTGGGAAAATTGGAGCTGGGGGCAGGGCTGGGCGGTAGCCTTCGTGCCTGTGAGCGGCTCTCCCATGCCGAGCCTGCTGTCTTGAGATCTACAGCCTAGGATCATCGTTACAAGGTCGCTTGCCATGCCAGATCCCTGGGATCGTTTTGGGGCTTTTCCCCGTCGGCACCTGCTGAAGCTGGCGCTGGCGTCGGGTTTGCTGCCCAGCCTAGCGACAAGTTGTCATCCGCCTGCTCTGCCTCCCGTGGTTGATGAGCCCGAGGAAGACTCTACGCAACCCAATGGGGAGATGGGGCGGCAATTTGCGGGAACGGCGCTGCATCTCTTGTTGAATGATCATCCCTGGACGACCGGACTGCGCCCCCACTTGGGCGAGTTTGAGGCGATAACAGGGATGACCCTGAACCTTGAAGTGGTGCCAGAGTCGGACTATTTTACCGAGATGGAAGCGGCTCTCCATCGCGAGGGATCGGATGTTGATGTGTTCTTCTTGCCGATGGACTCCACCGCCTATCGCCTCTGGCAAAGGGACTGTCTCCAACCCCTGACCCCTTTCATCCACGACCCTACCCTCACCGCCCGCGACTACAACCTCTACGATTTTCCAGAGGGCTTTCGGCAGACGGCGATGTTTCCCCCCGGTGATGAGGGTGCTGCGTTGTTTGGGATCCCGGCCACGGTGGAGGTCTACATCCTGTTTTACAACCAGCGACTGGTCAATCGCTTTTTGGATGGGCGAGTGCCCCAAACCATGGTGGAACTGGTGCAAGCCGCCAGCCAAATCAATGCCAGCGGAGAGGCGGTGGGCATGGTGCTGCGGGGTGTGCCCGCCGACACGATTATTGATACGGTGACGGGGGTTGTGCTGAATGAGTGGGGCAATGATCCTACGCCGCTGCCCTTTAACCTCTGGTTTGACGGCGACTGGAGCCGCCCCCGCATGACCGACCCGCGTATTGTGGCCGGGTTGACCACCTATGCCAACCTGATGCGGGCTGGGCCACCCACCATTAAACAGATGGACTGGGCCGAGGCCACCGACCTGTTCCGCGCTGGAAAAGCCGCCTTTTACATTGACGCCAGCCTGTTTGGCCCCAGTTTTGAAGATCCTGTCACCTCTGCCATTGCTGGAGATGTGGGCTATGCAGGGCTGCCCCTAGGGCAGGGCCAAAGCCTGACGGGCCACTGGCTTTGGGGGCTAGGAATCCCGAAAACATCACCCCAGCCCTCGGCGGCTTGGTTATTTATCCAGTGGGCAACCAGTGCCGCCATGGAGGCCAAAATTGCCGTAGCCACCGGGGGGGCACCGCGCTTTTCCAGTTGGTTGACGCCGTCGGTCTACACCGAAGCCATGGATCTGAACTACGCTCTGACGGTGCAAACAGCGATGCGGACATCGCGCCCCACCGTTGTCTTGCACCCCCAGTGGAACCGGGTGGCGATGGCCATTACTAACGCCATTCACCGTATCTATGACGGCGAAGATCCCCGCATCGCTGCCGATCAACTCCAGGCTACAGCCCTGCAATACCTGGCCCAGGCAACGGAGGTGCGATGAAGATGGCTTGGCTCTGCCGATATATGCCCAAAACCATTCGCGGTCAGCTACGGCTGGGGTTTGGGGTGATTTTGATTCTCCACGGCCTGAGTGCAGTGATTGGCTACAGCAGCTTGCAGCGGCTGCGCTACCACAGCCAAACCACCCTCAACCAGGCTCACCAAGTGCGGGAACTGAGCCTGCGGCTGCAACGGAATTTTCTGCTGGCCCGTCGGGCCGAACGGGAATATTTTGATCGCTGGCGACAGGGGGAGGATCCCCGGCGCAGTCAGCACTATATCGAAACCAACGAGCAGTATCTAGCACGGGCAAGGGAAAACCTCACCGATCTGAAGGAATTAACCGCAAAAGACGCCGATTTTGCCCCCTCCTTTGCGCTTTTAGCTGCGCTCTTTGAAAACTATGAGATGGCCTTCCAAGGCACCATCCAGCAGGTGAGCGGCGATGGGGTTCACCACAACCTCTACCCCAAGCTGCGGTCGCTGGCCGAGGCGATAGCCGCGACCGAAAACCCAACCCTAGAGGTTCAGTTGTGGCAACTGTTGGCTCAGCAGCAAGCCTACATGAGTACCCACAACCCGGCCTACCTCAGCGATCTTCAGCGCAGCTTAGACCAGGCTGATCGGGCCCTGGCCCAACCCCTTGGGGCGGGGTGGACGGCGGAAAACCGAGCCCTTGCCCAGACCTACCTGGCAAGTATGAGATCGCTGCTGCTGCTAGACCAACAGGTGCAGGTGAGCCGCATTGTATCGAGCAATATCAACCGCGACATTGACCAAATTCTGGACGAGATCGGCCAGCAGGCCCAGGAACGATCAGACTATGCCCGCCAAGCCCTGGCTCGCACCGCTCACCAAAGCAGTGCGGCTCTGGTGGTAACGGCCCTGAGTGCCCTGGGCCTGGCGGTGGGGGCCAGTGTGCTGCTGGGGCGGCGGATTATCCAGCCCCTCGATCAACTGGTGGCGGCGGCAGAACGCATTGCCCGACAAGATCTCGATCAGCCCCTGGAACTGACCGGGGAGGACGAATTTGCAGCGGTGGCCGATGCCTTTAACCATATGGCTACCCAGGTACGATCTACCCTGGCCAACCTAGAGCAGCGGGTGGAGGAACGCACCGAAGCCCTGGCCCAGGCCAACCAAGCCCTTCAGGAACAGACCCAATCGCTAGCGGTGGCGCTGCAACGGTTGGGCCACAGCGAAGCCAACTATCGCCTGCTGGTGGATCATCTGCAAGCGGGGGTGATCGTCCATGCGCCGGATACCACCATCACCATGTGCAATCGCATGGGGTCGCAGCTCCTAGGATTCCCTGTGGAAGACATTTTGGGCCAAGGGGCACTGGAACCCACCTGGCCCCTGATGGACGAAAGCGGCACCCTCATTCCGGTGGAACAGTATCCGGTCAACCGAGTCTTGGCGACGGGGCGACCCATGGAAAATCAACTGGTCGGCATTCGTCATTCTGAACAGCCCGAGGACTGCACCTGGGCCTTAATCAACGCCTTCCCCACCTTTGATGAACAGCAACAGATTAACCAAGTGGTCGTCACCTTTATTGACATCAGCGACCGTAAACTAGCCGAAGAGGAACTACGCCACCAAGCCCTCCACGATGCCCTCACCGGACTCCCCAACCGCACCTTGTTCACCGAACGGCTTGATTGGGCGCTGGAGCGGGCCAAGCGCTACCCCGATCAGCAATTTGCGGTGCTGTTTATTGATCTCGACCGCTTCAAGGTGATCAACGACAGCCTGGGCCACCTGGTAGGGGATCAGTTGTTGATTCAGATTGCCCAGGTATTGCTGCGCCACATTCGCAGTGCCGACACCGTGGCCCGTTTAGGCGGGGACGAGTTTGTGATTTTGCTGGAATCCATTGCCACCGTCACCGAGGTGATCCAGGTGGTCGAGCGCATCCAAACCGACATGAAAGCCCCCTTTACGGTGATGGGGCACACTATTTTCACCTCTGCCAGCCTGGGCGTGGCCCTGGGCAGCCCCAAATACCAGCGGGGCGACGACCTGCTGCGCGACGCCGACAATGCCATGTATCGAGCCAAGGCCAGGGGGCCGTCCTCAGACTACGAAATTTTCAACCCTGCCATGCACGAAAGCGCAATCCAGCTTTTTGAAATGGAAACCCACCTGCGCCAAGCCCTAGAACGGCAGGAATTTGTGCTGCACTATCAGCCTATTGTGCATTTGGCCAGCCAAACCCTGGTGGGCTTCGAGGCTCTGGTGCGCTGGCAGCATCCCCAGCGGGGCCTCGTTGCCCCCATCGACTTCATCCCTCTGGCCGAAGAAACTGGGCTGATGGTGCCCCTCAGTGATTGGATTTTTGAAACCGCCTGTCGGCAGATGGCCACCTGGCAACAACGGCGATCTTCGACCCAATCCCTGCGGGTGAATGTCAACGTTGCCGCCGCCCAATTTGAACAGCCTGAATTTCCTGACTATGTTGCCGCTATGCTGGGGCGCACCGGGCTGCCTGCCACCAGCCTGGGCCTAGAAGTCACCGAAAGTATGCTGCTCAGCCACGGAGAATTGGTGCTAAGTACCCTATCCACCCTGCAACGGATGGGCGTCAGCATCAGTATTGATGACTTTGGTACGGGCTACTCGTCCCTCAGCTACCTCAAGCGGTTTCCCATCGACACCCTCAAAATTGACCAGTCCTTTGTCGAAAATATCGACATTGACCACGATGACGTCAGTATCGTCACCGCCATTATTCAAATCGCCAAATCCCTCGGTATGGCGGTTGTGGCTGAAGGTGTGGAAACCAAATTCCAAGCCCAGCGCCTGCGGGAACTGAACTGCGACGCCATCCAGGGTTTTCTCGTCGCTCGATCCCTCACCGCTGACCAGGCCGAAACCTTGATCCAAACCTACGCAGCTGTCTCCAGTCGCTAGGGTAGAAGGGACAGGGGGATGAGTGGCTTACTCGGCATCGCTGACCGCTGGGCTAGCCGGAGAGTCTGCCATGGCTTTTCGGGCGGCGAGGGCCGCAGCCAGTAGGGACATCCCGCTAAATAAAATGCTGATACCGACATAGGTGCCAATGAACCAGAAGGCGGTGGAGGGCCAGCCATTAATGACTAAGATCCCCAAAATGAGGGTGATAATTCCGTTGAGCACCACCAGCCAGGACATCGACTGCCCTACCCGATTGGTAAATCCCATCCCAATGGTCGTGATACCTTCAGCAATGAACAAAATGCCAAAGCTGAGGGTGAGGATAGCAACGCTTTTTGTAGTATTAAAAATGATGAATAGCCCTGCCAAACTGTAGAATAGCCCTACCACCAGTGTGAGCCAGCGTCCGCGCACAGGATCGGCCTGAAATGACTGGATAATCATGATGATGCCGCTAATCAGGCTGATCCAGCCCAGCATAAGGACGAAAAAGGCAGAGGCGAACAGAGGTGAAAAAATAGCTAACGTTCCCAGAATCACCAGCACAATACTCAGGCCAATCACCCAGTTTGTGGCTTTTTTGATTTCTGTTGGGGGCAGCAAATTTGCAGACATGGCGATATCCTTATAGTCCAGATTATCCAGGAAGTTGAAGCTAACTATAGCGGTTTCCTGAGCTGATGAAAAACTGGATCCACGCTGTTGCTAGGAACGCGCAGAGACCTTTGCCAGGGTGCCCTGGGCCAGAATGATCAGGGGCAGAACCACGATTCCTAGCAGCACCCAAGACAGGACATTGCCCGCCAGGGCCATCTTCAGCAACCCCAGGGCCAACCCGCCAAATACTACCCAGCCCGAAATCAGAATCCACCACGGGGCCAGCCCACGGGACAGACGGCTGTAGGCCATGCCCCGCTGCTCGATGCGGCCCATCACATCTTGGCCAGAGGGCACTTGATCTAGGTTGAGCGGTGACTGATCCGCCGGGATTTCGATGGAGTACTCCTCCGGCTTTTGTTCGGGGAGGTAGTCGTTAAAGTCGTTGGGGTCGGCCATGGGTTGCACATCACAGAAAGGGATAGCCAGTAGGGTATCAGGTTGCTGCCCTTCCGGTGTAGATTGTTCGGGCCACCGTCTTGATTGGGAGAGCGAGGAAACTGAGATCCTGCGGTCGTTCTCCGGTTAATCCTGGCGATACAAAATTTGCATCACCCGCGAACCGGGTTCACAGAGGGCATCCCGTGCCACAATGGCCACAACCCCCGCTACGGGGCTATGATACTCGGCCACCACATCCCCAAAGGCATTGAGTTGAAGGGCTACCCGCTGCTCTTGCGTGACTGGGGCGTTGAGATCCACCAGGAGTTCCAAAAATCCGCCCTGGGTGGCCCGAATAGATGCCATGGCATTACCAAAAACCGCGCCCCTATCGGCAGCGGTGCGACCCAGGGGGCCAGGGATTACCCCGTGGTGCTTGAGGACGTTGAGGCTGCCCTCCACCGCCCGGTCAATTTTGTCGGCATCAAAGCGTCGAGGGGGGCCAATTTCCACGGTCATGGCTGGAATCCCGGCGGTGACAAAGGCGGTCTCCAGGGTACCGTCGATCCCTGGGTCATCCATCACCTGATCGACCGGGAACAGTTCCGCCATCTGGCGCACCGCTGGCTGGCGCAAATCGGCGTAGAGAAAGAGGGTGAAGTCGCTGCCTGTGGTGACGGTGTGATAGTCCATCGCCAGATCCACATTGGGCCGAAACAGCCGATTCCACAGCAACCCCGCATGGCGGCTGGGGGCGGTGTCGCCCTGTTCATCCCCAGGCCATAGGCGGTTGGGGTCGTAGGAGGTGCCGCCCCCTTGGGCCGTGGGCCACCAAGACTGGGTATATTCCACCGCCGGACGCGATACCCCCAGGGTCGCCAAGACCGAACCCGCCATGGTTGACGGGTCTAACTGCGCCATAATCCGCTGCACGGCCCGAAAGGAACTCACCTCATCGCCATGGACTCCCGCCACCAAGCCCACGCAGGGGCCAGGGCGATTCCCCTTTGCCACCATCACCGGGACGTACCAATGCTGCCCGGTGCCCATCTGCACCCCCTGAAAGTAAAAGCGATGGGTTCGGCTGGGCTCCAGATCCGCCACGGCCAGTTGGCTGACGACGGCAATGCCCTGGATTTGGTCGTTGGTGTACTGGGTTTGGAACGATGGGGGGGACAGAGGAAAGGTAGAAGTCATGGCTGAAAGGCGGGAACAGCGAGGGAGATGCAGGGAGAGTTCGACTGGGCGGGGAGTCCTAGGGGCAGTTGAAAGGGGACGGAGGGCGTCCAGCGGGGGTTAAAAGCGAGATCCGGGCTGCTTGAGAAACTCAAGTTCCTCCTCGGTAGAAGCCCGTCCCAGGATGGCATTGCGGTGGGGATAGCGGCCAAATCGGTCAATAATGGCCCGATGTCGGCGCTCAAAGTCTAGGTTGTCGGCAGGGGTATGCTCCTGAAACAGGGGTTCGGCCTGGGCGTGGATGGGCTTCGACTCGCTGTGCATGTAGGGCATGAGTAAGAAGGCACGTTCCATTGGATCGGCCAGATCGGCCAGGGCTCCGGCGGCTACGGCCTCCTGGGCTAGCACCAGCGCCATGCCGTCCTGGGCAAAAGCCTGGGGGGTCTGGCGATAGATATTGCGAGAAAACTGGTCGAGGACGATAATTTCCGCCAAGCGTCCGGCAGCGGTGGCCCGCCAAGGCCATAATTCTCCCGCCGCCGCCCGTTGCAGGAGATCCCAAAAGCGTTCCCTGAGCTGGGCATCGAAAGCGGGATCCGCTGCCCACCATTGCTGGGGCTGAAGATCTTTGAACCAAAAGGTCAGCACATCATCCATAGGGTTATCCACCGTGTGATACCAAGTCCTGATTAGATTTCCTCGATTTCCCAGGGGCGTATTGCGACCCATTAAGGCGGCCAGAGCATCGCCAAGGGTTGGGTAGAGCCACAAATGCACCCTCTATGTAGGCCAAAACCGCCATAAAGCACAGTAGGTTGGACATTGTCCAACCTACCGTATGTTCTCGCCTCAACGAAGGTTGACCACTAGGGGAATAGCGATGCCGGAGGTCTAGGGCAGGGGCAATTCCGCTGGGGTGATGGGTTCGGGGGGATCGAGGCGCTTTTCTACGGTTAGGACTTCGCCCCGGCCTCGGCCCCGGCCTAGATCGCCGTGGAGCAGGGTGTAGAAGCAGGGGATGATGAACAGGGTCAACACCGTGGCCAGGGAGAGGCCGGAGAACACCACCACGCCCAGGGGTTGCAGAAATTCTGAGCCTTCGCCGATGCCTAGGGCCAAGGGGAACAGGCCCAGTACCGTGGTGACGGTGGTCATCAAAATCGGGCGCAGACGGCGGGGAGCCGCTTGCAGAATCGCCTGCTGGCGGGAGCATCCGGTGTCGTTGTAAATCTGGTTGGCCAATTCCACCATGATGATGGCGTTGTTGACCACGATGCCCACCAGCAGCACGGCACCCACCACCACGGTTGCCCCAATGGCGGTTTGGGTCGCAAATAGGCCCAAAATCCCCCCCGCTAGGGCTAGGGGAACCGTCAGCATAATCACCAGCGGGTCGATCAGGGAGTTGTACTGCACCGCCATCACCACAAACACCAGGAAGGTGGCCAGGGCACCGAGGACGGCGAGGGACTGCTGAAGGCCATCGTTGGTGGCGGCGGCGGCACTGGGCAGACGGGTGACGCCGGGGGGCAGTTCCAACTGGTCAAAGATGGCATCGGCTTCGGCCAGGGCGGCACCGAGGCTGGCCCCTTCGGAGAGGCTACCCGCCACCAGAAACACCTGCCGTCGGTTGATGCGCTGAATTTCCCCCGGAGCGGGGGCGAGGGCTACGGTGGCAATGTCGCCCAGTTGCACCCGCTGTCCGGTGCGGGAGACCAGGGGAATATCCAGCAGTTGGGCCGATTGCTGCACAGTGCCGGGGGTGAGCTGCACCTGGATATCCACCAGGCGATTGCCCCGCTGAAGCTGGGTGGGTACTGATCCATTCAGCGCCGTTTGAATCGTCGCCCCCAGATCCGTGGCCGAAAGGCCCAAGTCCGTCGCCCGCCCCCAATCGGGCAAGATTTGGAGCTCATCCTGGGGCGCTTCACCGTCGGGGCGATAGCGGGCGAGGGTGGCTTGCTCACCGAGGGCCGCAACCAACTGCCGTCCGGCCAGGGCCAGGGCTTGGGGATCGTCACCCTGAAGCCCCAAGTCCACATCGGCCCGCACCGGGGAATTGCTGAGCACCAGGCCGCGCACGGTTTCTTGGCTAACCCGAATCAGGGTGCCCACCAGGGGCAGTTGGCTCAGTTCGCGGTTGACTCGCTCCACATAGGCGGCGGTGTTGCTGCCCGGTTGCAGGCTGATGGTGCTGCTGCCGCGCAGGGGGTTGGCGCTGGTGTTGCTGCCAAACAGGAAGCCCCCCGCCGTGGTGAAGACGTAGGCCGTTTCGGGCTGGGACAGCAGCACCTCATCCACCGCCTGCATCACCCGCCGATTGGCCTCCACGGTGGTGCCCGCTGGAAATTGGACGAAGACACGGGCTTGGCCTGTGTTGATGCTGGGCAAAATTTCCTGGGGAATGCGCTGCACCATCCACAGGCTGCTGCCGCCAAACACCAGCAGGGCCAAGGCAATCACCCAAAGGCGATGGCGCAAAACGTGACCCAAAAAGCGGCTGTAGCCCAGGGTAACGCCCTCCAATTGCTGGTTAAACCACCGAAACGGCCCCACATTTTGCAGTGACGGGGTGGGGCGTCCCATCAACATCCGGGCGGATAGGGCCGGGACGATGGTGAGGGCCACGGCCAAGGACGCCGCCACCGAGAAGCTGACGGTCAAAATCAGTTCGTTAAAAATCAGGGAAATGAAGCCGCCAATCAGCAGAAAGGGCAGCACCGCCACTAGGTTTGTCGTTGTCGAAGCTAGGAGTGCGGATTCGAGTTCGCGGCTACTGGCCTCGGCTTGGAACAGGGCTTCCTGCTGGCGAAAACGGCCCTTCAGGGGGGAGCGCTCCATCA
Organism: Leptolyngbya sp. BL0902; assembly: GCF_016403105.1. Taxonomy (NCBI): domain Bacteria; kingdom Bacillati; phylum Cyanobacteriota; class Cyanophyceae; order Leptolyngbyales; family Leptolyngbyaceae; genus Leptolyngbya; species Leptolyngbya sp. BL0902. The sequence goes on along the minus strand of NZ_CP046155.1, from coordinate 3,137,207 downwards.
TTTCGGCCCGCTGGGCAATGTTCTCCAGCATGACGATGGAGTTATCTACCACAATACCCACCCCCAGAGCCAAGCCGCCCAGGCTAAACACATTCAGCGACAGGCCAAACAGCCCCATCATGATCAGAGCGGCTAGGGACGCCAGGGGAATCGCCAGCACAATAATCAAGGTTTGGCGCAGGGAACCCAAAAATAGCAGCACTGTAATCGCCGCCAGGGTGGCCCCGGTTAGCCCCGCGACGGCCACATTTTGGATGGAATTACGGATAAAGCGCGACTCGTCTAGGGTGGCGGTCATGTCCATGCCGTCGGGCATTTGGCCTGCCTGCTGCATTTCCGCTAGCTTGGCCTTCACCCCATCCACCACATCCACGGTGTTGGCGGCGGGCTGCTTTTGCACACTCACCTTCACCGCTGGCTGGCCATTGAGGGTGACAAATACCCGCTGTTCCTCGGTGTCGTCCTGAATGGTGGCCACATCCCGCAAAAACACCTGCCGGGGCGGGTTGGTGCCGGGAACGGTAATCGGCAACGTTTCCAGTTCCGCCGCCGAGGTAAAGCGTCCCACCAGTCGGGTCAGGGTTTCCGCCTCGCCCCCCCGCAGTCGTCCGCCGGAGACATCCTGGTTGCGCTCCCGCAGGGCCGCAATCACGTCATTCAGGCCCAAACCCACCGCTTGCAGCCGAGGCAAATCCACATTCACCTGCACCTGCTCCTCCACGCCACCGGAGACATCGGTGTTGGCCACTCCGGGCACCTGTTGCAGTTCCCGCTCTAGTTCCTCTTCGGCAAAGATCCGCAGTTCCTGGGAACTCAGCCGATCCGAGGTCAGCGCCATTTCGTAGACCGGAAGCTGGGAGGGATCAAACTTGAACAGGCGCGGTGTTTCAACACTGTCGGGCAAAGTGCCACGGGCGCGGTTTAAGGTTGCGGTGGCGTCGTTGAGGGCTTGATCGATATCGCCGCCCGGTTCAAAAAACAGGTCAATACTGATCTGGCCTTCGCGGGTTTGGGAATAAATCTGCACCACCCCTTCCGTCGTTGCTAGGGCTTCTTCTAGGGGGCGCGTCACCTCATCCACCGCCACCACGGGCGACAACCCCGGAGCGCTTCCCCGCAGACCAATGCGCGGATAGGTAATTGACGGCAGCAAATCCACGGGCAACTGGCTGGTGATGAAAAAGCCCATCACAAACACCGTCAGACCTAGCATCAGGGTGCCAATGTGCCGCCGAATCGCCAAGCCGCTGATGCTAAAGCGTTGGGGAGAAAGGGGAGATTGAGTCATGGGAATGGGGTCGTGAGAAGTCGGGAGTCAGGAGTCGGGTGAATGGTAGGGTGGGCAAGGCCCGCGATAGGATTCCAGAATCTCAGGTAGAAGCAGGGCTTCAAGGCTGACAGGCCGGACGCCTGCCCTAGCTTGGAGCATCCTAATCCGATAGCAAACTGGGCTGCACGGTGGCCCCTGGGGTAATGGGTTGGCCACTACGGACAATATAACGATCTCCGGGAGAAAGCCCAGCCAGAACCGTCACTTGGCCGTCGCTGCGTTCACCGATTTGCACCGAACGAGGGGCCGCAACGAAGACATCACCCTGGGGCTGGAGGACAAAGATTTGGTTTCCTGGGGCACCGCCTTGGCCAGTGGCTTGACCGTTGTTTCCCCCTCCCGATGGAGCGCTACCTGGCCCACCACCGGGTCGGCCACCCTGGCCTCCCCCCTCGCCCACGGAGAGGGCGCTTTCGGGTACCAAAACAGCGTTGGTGGTCGTTCCTAGCCCCGTCACCCTGGCCAGCAGACCGCTACCGATGCGGCTACCGGGGTTAGGCAGGGTAATTTCTACGGGCACTAGGCGAGAGGTACGGTCGGCCAGGGGCGAAATGCGCGTCACTTGGCCTCGGAAGGTTTCCCCCGGCAGGGCGTCGATAGTCACGGTGGCGGATTGGCCCAGGCGAACATCGCTGAGGTTGCGGTCGGCCACCTCAATCACCACCACCACCTCGGAGAGGTCGCCCAAGGTCAGCACCGCTTCTCCGGGGCGCACCAAATCCCCCGGTTCCACCACCCGCTCTAGCACCACGCCGCTGAGGGGGGCGGTGAGGTTGGCAAAGGACAGGCGCTGGCGGGTTTCTTGCACAATGGCCTGCTGGGCCACCACCCGCTGCCTTGCCGCCGCCACGGATTGCTCACGGGTGCGCACCTGTTCCTGGGCGGAGGTAAGCGCCTGTTGGGCACCGCCCAGGGTGGTTTCGGCCTGTTCGGCGGTTTGTTCGGCGATGGCTCCCTCGTTGGCGAGGGTGCGCAGGCGTTGGGCATCGTTGCGGGCCTGTTGAAGGTCGAGGTTGGCCTGGTTGATGCGGGTGCGAATGTCTGCCAGTTCCGCCTCGGCGCGGGTAACTTCAAACTGCCGCGCCGCCAGTTCCGCTTCGGCCTCGCCCACGGCGGTTTGCAGCAGGGTTTGTTCTAGGGTGCCCACCACTTGCCCCTGGGCCACCGTGTCGCCCACGTTGTAGCTGAGGTTGAGCAAACTCCCCTCCGCCTGGGAACGCAAAGACACCTGACGAACGGGCTGGGTGCTACCCGTGTAGCTGCGGGCTTCGGCGGCGGCGGCTTGGGCGGTGGCTACATCCACCACAATCGGGCCAGCCTCCTCGGTTGATGGCTGGGGTTGGGCCAGGGCCGTAGGTTCTTGCCAACCCCGACAGCCGCTACCCAGTAGGGCCAAGGCCACTAACAAAATACTACCGAGCCAGGGCCGATGGGACTCATTTCGCCATCGCCTGGGATGCCCGTTGTCCTTGATATCTGTAGCCATACCGACGATCATCCTCTAGCCAACTGCGTCTGACCACGAATCCCCGCCGTCCTGGCTTCAGTGGGCCTCTCCCACCGCAGGGGAGATGGCTAAACTAGGCGACGGCGGCGAGACTGTCTTCACTTTAGTTTACGTTTCCTAAAAACATCTCTATCTCGCAGTAGAGACAGGGGCCATGGGGACTGATGCAGGGCTACGGTTCCGTCACCGTGCCGCCTAGGTTGGTGACAATGGCCCGGGTATTGGCGGCCATCATGCGTAGATAGCTGTCGCCCTCGCTGCCCGGTTCACCGATGGAGTCGGCGTAGAGTTCTTGATCGGCTAGGGTGACTCCGGCCTCCTGGGCTACGGTGCGGATTAATTGGGGGTTGATGGTGGTTTCGGCAAAGATGGCGGGTACGCCCAGGTTGCGAATCACCGTCACCAACTGCTGCACCGTTTGGGCGCTGGGCTGCTCCTCGGTGCTGAGGCCGATCAGGGTTCCAGCTACGGTCAGGCCGTAGGCGTTGGCGTAGTACTGAAAGGCGTCGTGGGTGGTGACGAGCTGGCGTTGGGCCGAGGGAATGGTGGCAGTTTGGGTTCCAATCCAGTCGTGCAGTTGGTTCAGTTCTTCGATATAGGCGGCGGCATTCGCCCGGAAGGTTTCCGCCTGGTCGGGATGTAACTCGATCAGCGCATCCCGAATCGCCTCCACCATGGGCACGGCGTTGCTAACATCGCCCCACACGTGGGGGTCGGGGACGGTACTGCCGTTGTCTTCCAAATCCAGGGGCGGCACCACTTCGCCCACGGCCAGTCGTTGGGCATTGGCCCCCGCCGCATTCAGCAGCCGAATCAGACCCGGCTCTAGGTTGTAGCCGTTGTAGAGAATCAAATCGGCCCGCTCAAAGGCAATGCTGTCGGCGGGCACAGGCTCATACACATGGGGATCGGCACCGGGCTGGAGGATGCTGGTCAGTTCAATCTGGTCGCCGCCAATCTGATCAGCCCAGTCGGCAATGATCGTACTCGTCGCGACTACAGCAGGTCTGCCGGAGTCATCCCCAGCGGCGACATTCCCTCGCTCGGCGGAGTCGCAGCCCATCAATCCTGCCCCAACGACCGATAACAACAGGGCCAGGGATCGATAGCGTGGAGATTGGGAGAGGTTAACAATTCGTTGCATGGGCTACATTTCATAATCCTTTCATTTTTACGGTACACTATCTTTCATAATCGTTTCATTTTTGAAAGCTTCCCTTTCTGTCCCCTCACCCTAAATCCCTCTCCCTAAGGAAAAGGAACTTTAAAAGCTTCTAGCTCCCCTCTCCCAGGAAGGAGAGGGGCTGGGGGAGAGGGCCATCCAGACTCGGCGATCTTTGGAGATTTTTATGGCACCCCGTTCCCCTCGCATCCCCAACGGCGACGCCCAAAACGCCCCCAAAATCACCGTGGATCACCTCACGGTGAACTACCGCGATACCCAGGCGTTGCGGAACATTAACCTCACGGTGCGGCCCGGTCGGCTGGTGGGTGTCTTTGGCCCCAACGGTGCAGGCAAAAGCACGCTGATGAAGGCGATGCTGGGGCTGATTCCGACGGTGACGGGGCGCGTGACCTACGGCGATGATCTTCTGGCGCACCAACTGGATCGGGTGGCCTACGTGCCCCAGCGCTCCCAGATTGACTGGACGTTTCCGGCCACGGTGTGGGATGTGGTGATGATGGGCCGCGTGAAAAAAACGGGCTGGCTGCATCGGTTTTCGGCCACCAGTCGCCAAATCGCAAGGGATGCTCTGGATCGGGTGGGGATGCTGGACTTTCAAGATCGCCCCATCGGTGCCCTCTCGGGTGGACAGCAGCAGCGGGTATTTTTGGCCCGTGCCCTGGCCCAGGAAGCGGAAATCTTCTGTTTTGATGAACCCTTTGTGGGGGTGGATCAAAAAACTGAGGCGGTGATTTTTCAGATTTTCCATGAGCTGGCCAATGCCGGAAAAACCGTCCTGGTGGTAAACCACGATTTGGGCGAATCCATCACCAATTTTGATCAGATTATTCTCTTAAATAAAGAACTCATTGCCGCTGGCCCCCGCGAGTGGGTGCTCACCCGTGACAACATGACCCGCGCCTACGGGGGCCACATTGGTTTCTTTGGCCATGCCGCCTAGCTCGGTGTTATCCCCTACGTTGTGGCCCAGTTTGGCCCTGCTGAATTGGTTCTACGAGCCGCTGCAATTCGCCTTCATGCAGCGATCCCTCGCGGTGGCGGTGATGGTGGGCATCATTTGCTCGGTGGTGGGCAGCTACCTAATGGTGCAGCGCCTCGCCCTGCTGGGGGATGCCATTAGCCATTCGGTGTTGCCCGGTCTGGCCTTGGCCTTTTGGCTGGGGGTGAATATCTTTGCGGGGGCGTTCATCGCCGGGGTGATTAGCACGGTGCTGATCGCCTGGATTCATCGACGGTCGCCCATCAAAGAAGATGCCGCCATGGGCATTGTCTTTTCGGCCTTTTTTGCCCTCGGCATTACGTTAATTACGACGATTCAAAAAGACAACAAAATCGACCTGAATCACTTTCTCTTTGGCAACATTCTCGGCGTTACCCCCGGCGATGTGCGAGATACCGCCATCATTGCCGCCTTAGTGCTGTTGGCGGTGGCTTTGTTCTATAAAGAATTACTGTTCTATAGCTTCGACCCCCTCGGTGCCCAGGCCAGTGGCTTGCCCGTGGGGCGGCTCAACCTTGGCCTCATGGTGCTGATTGCCCTCACCGTGGTGGCCAGCATGAAAGTGGTGGGGGTAATCCTCGTCCTAGCGCTGTTGATTACCCCTGGCGCAACGGCCTACCTGCTGGTGCCCCGGATGCATCAGGTCATGGCGCTGGGGGCAGGCATTGGCGTCATTTCCAGCCTTAGCGGCATGTACCTCAGCTACTATTTCAACCTACCCTCTGGCCCCGCCATTGTGCTGGTGGCCTCTGGGTTCTTTGTCCTAGCATTTTTCCTCAGCCCCCGCCACGGATTGCTCACCCAACGTTCCCGCCGCGCTACAGTTCCTCCCTCCTCCCGTGGGTAGCAGAATTAGTGCAGAATCCCTAACAGCGGGTTTCGAGGTATTGGCCAATCATCAGTTCTTCTCCGGCGCGGGAGATCACCGTTTGCCGAGTGCGGTAGCGTTGGCCAATCAGCCGAATTTCTTCTTCAAAGGAGGATCCGTTGTACTGGGTTTTGAGTTGCAGGGTGCGGTTATCGCGGAAGGTGTATTGGGCGGTGACGGGTTTGCTAGTGGCAAAGCCCCGATCTCGATACAGTGTGGTGCCGCGCACACCAAACAGGGTGCTGCCCTTGACAGGCTTTTTGCCTGTGCCCACATAGTTACTTTCCCAGGATACGGCGGTGCCACAAATGAGCGGCGTGTTGGGGCCGATCTGGTGCAGATCGGCGAGGTGCAGCAGTTGGGGATGCCCCGGCTCCAAAAAATCAATGGTGATTTGGCTGATTACCTCCTGGGTTTCGCCGCTGCTGAGGGTGTAGTAACGGCGCTCTGACCGCCACTCCCCCGCCGTTTCCTGAAAGAATGCTGTGACGAGGGGCTCAGCAAGAATGCGGGCAGTTTCAGCGGAGAAGGGCATAGGGCAACATCCACAATGGGAGCAGGGCTAGGAAAAGCTGAGGTCAAGCAATCGACAAAAAATGAGACTTTAATTTACGTTTCTTAATATTTTTCTCTCTTCACTATAGCCATGGTGATGCGGGTCGGCAAGGTGGAGCGCGATCCGGTACACCCAGTGTTGGGGCTGATTGTACGCCCCTGGCTAGGATAATCTGTAAGCATTTTTACTCAATGGCCATGGCTACCTGCAATTCCTAACAATGGGGACTAGACCTGCCTGACTAACCCAGGATTCTGTGGCGGGCGCGAAAACTGCGCCTCTACAGCATTGGATTCACCTAGGGGTTAGGTCTCTGGCCCCTTCGACCGCTATGGGATCTAGCCAGTTTTCCTGGTCAACCCGGATCTAGGCGCTATGCACCGATGGCTGAATCGTGGCTGTTTCGCGCTAGGGTTACGATAAGGGAGGCTGAATACTGAGGTTTTTAGGTCGCCAATGGCAATGAATCTTTCGGACATTCACTATTTTTTTGAGTGCTGCATTGGCCATTGGTCGATTGAGCGCACCTACCACTACCTCACCCACCAGGAGGTTGAGCGTTCCCACACCGATTTTCAGGTAGAGGCCATCTCCCCTGATCTAAAGCGCCAAGTCTTGGCCGACAACGCCTACGCCGTTCCAGACAACCTCGATGGCCTACCGGGGTTCAACCTGGTCTTTCACACGGTTTCTGATAAGGGCGAAAAGGTTTCCCAGGAGCTGCGGGCGCTGTTTGTGCCCAAACAACAGACCCATGGCATCATCACCGGAGACTACCTGCGAGATCGAGCCTACGAGGAAGCCCGTCCCATTGTGTCGAGCTTTCGCTACGACCCCAGCAACCGCGAACTCTTGATGACTACGCCCTACACCCGCGTAGTTTCCGTGGATTCCATTGTGTTGGTTAATCCCAAGATGCGGATTCGTCGCATTCTCAACTATCAGCATCCTGAGCCTGGACAACCCCTCGATACCCTGGTGCTGGTGGGGTTTGGGGTCGAGCAAAAAACGGATTGATTGGGCCTATTGGGGTTTGGGCAAGCTGGGCGATTGCTGGTAGCTGGAGGCCAACCGGGCTTTGACATCGTCGCTGGCAAACTCCATCACGGTGCCAATGACCGAGGCAATGGCCTGTTGCTGCTGACGATGGCGACGGCTCTGATTGTGGAGGTTGACGTCATTGGCTGCTTGACCGCTGGTGCCGCCGATCAATACCGTAGATCGCTGGGACTGGTGGAGGGTCAAAATCAGATCGTCAATGATAGCTTGGGGAATTTCCATGACCTGCATTTCCTGGAGTGATAAGGTCAACCATTGTTATAGTGCCCTCTTTTTTGTTTTTTCTATCTCTGGGAGGGAACGTAATAAAGTGAAATGTGAAATGTGGAATTTACGGATTTACCCTACCCTAGCAGAGGCACTGTGACCTGGCCGTATCCCCCCTCACAATCTGACGGTGGCCCTAACATTTCCGCCGCTGGCAGGATACTCTGCCGGAGAGCCCCCTATTATGGGTGGGCAGACTGCGCCCTATAGGCCCGCCAGCCGCCGAATTCGGAAATTTCCCGCTGGCCTTCGCAGAGGATCGGTTCCCCCAGCACCCCCAACACCGTTTCCCCTGTGCTGAGGGTAACTTTGCCGATAGACAATCCGGGCGGTTCTTGCAAGAGCACCTGCACCAACCCCCCAGCGGACATTTGCCAGACCTCTAGGGCTACGGCTACACCGTCTTCAGCCACGCGCACCATGGCCGGATGCCGATCTTGAATCGACCATAGGCGATAGTTGGGCGTGGTTGTAGCTTCATACAAAAACTCAGCCCCAGCCTGGATCAGGTTGGGGTTGAGTTCTAGCCCCCGCATGAGGGTGCCGTTTACCGCTAGTTTCAGAGCCTCGGCCATGGGGTTAATACAAGATGCGTCGCTTCCCATCTTCGCTGATTTAAGACAGGACGCAACCCTGATGCTGCCCACAGGTAGACATCTGGCAGGGCGAGGTTTCCTCGCCCCTACGGTTTGACGGGTGGGGAGCGGGCCGTCTGTGGCGGGCGTGGAATTACTTCCAGCCAGCGCGGTCGGTAATGCGAAGAGCTTCGGGATTATTGCGGCCAAAGACGGCGGCATTGAGGGGATCGGCCCTGAACTCGCCAAAGCTGGCCACTACGGAGTCGATGGCGACGCCTTCTACCACGGGGTACTCGTTGTTGCTTTCAGCGAAGATGCGCTGAGCCTCTGGGCTCACCAAGTACTCTAGAAACTGAATGGCGGCGGCGGCGTTGGGGGCGCTGCGTAGCACTCCAGCTCCACTGATATTGACGTGGGTGCCCCGGTCATTTTGGTTGGGGAAGAACACGCCAATCGCTTCGGCCACGGCCCGATCTGCGGCGTTATCCGACTTAATCAGCCGAGCCAGGTAGTAGGTGTTGGAGATAGCCACATCCCCCAAACCAGCCGCCACGGCTCTGATTTGGTCGGTGTCGCCCCCCTGGGGATCGCGGGCTAGGTTGGCCACCAAGCCCCGCGCCCAAGTTTCGGTTTCCTCGGAGCCATGGGCGGCAATCAGAGACCCGACCAAAGACTGGCTGTAAATGTTGGTGGAACTCCGGGTGAGGATGCGTCCCCGCCACTTGGGATCAACGAGATCTTCGTAGGAAGACAGTTCTGAGGGGTTAACCCGATCTTTGTGGTACATCAGCACTCTAGCCCGTTGGGTCAGGCCAAACCATTGCCCATCGGGGTGGCGCAGGTGGTCAGGAATGGCCCCCGTCAGCACCGAGGAGTTGACCGCCTGGAATAGACCTTCCTGTTCTGCCCGCCATAGACGACCTGCATCGACAGTCATCAAGAGGTCGGCAGGGCTATTTTGGCCTTCGCTTCTAATGCGCTCAATGAGCTGATCAGCCTCAGCTTCCACCACGTTGACTCGGATTCCAGTGGCCTGTCGAAAGCCGTCGTAGAGCTGTTCGTCGGTGTCGTAGTGGCGCGACGAGTAGAGATTAACAACCTGACCTCGATTGCGGAACCACGGAAACTGAGCCTGGGCAGATTGTGATTTTAAGCCTCCCACTGCGATGGCGGTAGCGGCGGCTCCGGCCCCTAAAAATGCACGTCGTCCTAATTTGCTTGACACGTCGAATACCTCAAACCTTCAAAGCGCCCTCAGAGGAATGTCTCCGGGCGTCAACTTCGACTGCATTGTAGCGCTTATTGACATAGTTTCCCAACAAATTAAAAAATCATCCCCGTATAGGTGGCGGCGAGTGGCAACTGGCATAGGCGCAATATCGCCGCCTGACGGGCTTGGAAATCCTTAATTTCCCTGTAAACTCATAGATTGATCAGGTGATTTGGCGTAAGCTAATGGTGAACTGATCCCGTTATCTAGCCAAAACTACTGCCAAAGTCTTGCGATAATGACTCTACAGGTTTCCACCCATTCCACCCCCATTCCACGCACCTCAGGCCGACCATTGGGGCTGGCCAAGCTCAAGCCTTGGCTAGGAGGGCTGTGTTTGGCGGCATCCTTGGGTGCCCATGGGGTATTACTGGGTTTACCCTGGTCGTCTAGCACCCCCGAAACCGAAGATCTCGCAGCCCTCGAAGAACCGCCCACGGTGACGATGGATGTGGCCGTACTGCCAACCCGTCCAGACCAAGCGGAACCAGAGCTACCCCTTCCGGTTGTTTCTCCTCCCGAAACAATGCCCGCTGCGGTAGCGGTGGATCCAGCACCGAGGGTCATTCCCCCCAGTCCACAACCTGTCCCGGAAGCCATTTCGGAGGTGGCCCCTGCGGCTGTTGAACCTCCCGTAACCGCTGCCCCTGAGTCACCTGTCCCAGAACCGATTGCGGCGGATCCAGCACCGGAACCCATCGCGGAAACCATCGCAGCAGACACCACCGCTCCTGAACCCCAGCCCTTTGCTAATTTTCCCCACTTCCAGGGGGCGCAACAGGCCGACTGCGGTGGTGAAGCCTGCTGGACTAGCCCCGTAGAAGGCGGCTGGCGCGGCGCAGCACGATCCCTTCAAGACAATTTGGAAGCCCAGGGCTACACCCTCAGCAACATCACGGGGGAAGTGCTCTCTACCGAAACGGGCGTGCGGATTTATCGAGTAGCTAAGGCAGGGGAGGATCCCTACTACCTCAACCTGGTATCCGTGGCCGATGGCATTCTCTACAGCCTCACCCCCACGCCGCTCACCGAGGACAGACTGGTCACACTTCAGACGTTGTAGGAGTCGGAGTAGGGGGGCTAAGAACTGGGCTTATCGAAAGTTAGTCTAAGCTGCTGCATTTTTTCATTGAGAGTTAATTTCAGGTTAAAGCTTGAATTGATTCATATACAAGGGTTTTCCAGCTTTCACAGAATCTCCTTATTGAAAGTCTATTGCATTAAACTCAGGGGTTGGTTATCTTAGTGGAAACGATCTTCATTAAGGATGGTTCCTCAAATGCTCTAGCACAGCGCTGTAGACCTCTCAAGCGTTTGCTAGCAGAGAACTTGAGCCCTCTTTGGGAGTCACGCCAGCCCTTTGGTTGAGGCACCCAGGCATCCTTTATTCAGAACCAATGGCAAGAGGATCGTGGGCCAGCGGTGGGTTTTGCCCTGGTCGTCCCCCATACCAAAGGTCTCTCATTCCCCTGGCTATGCCGCTCTCTTCTTCCCCTGTCCTCATTGGCCCATCCTCCGCGCTAACCCTTCCCCTCGACCTCGACCGGGTCGCCACTTGGGAGGTCTACCGCCGTTTGCAAACCCTCGCCATTCCCTGCCAGTGCGGGGTGCATCAACCCCTGCGGGTCTCCGCCGAAACGCCCCTGGCCCTGGCTCAAATTTGGAGCGTCGTCAAAACCCAAACCGCCCCCAAGGCCGATCTCGCCGCCCACCTCAATCGCTGCTGGCAGCAAAGGATTGCTAAATAATGCGTGACGAATCCTCTCGATTTTCTCGGTCTGCTTCGGCTATGGTGGTGGCCCCTGCGCCTCAACCAGGTCTTTCCCAACCTAGCTCTAGTCCCCAGGGTCAGGTGCTACGGGGGCAATACACTGGGCCAATGCGGTCGGCCAAGGGCAAACTTAAGGGGCTGATCCTCCACGCCGCCGAGGGAGAGGTAGCGGTTAAGCTGCCCAAGTATCTGCGTCCGATGCTGGTGCGCGAACTGCAACCCGGTGCCTGGGTGCAGGTGTGGGCCTACCGCGACGACGACCGCTGGCGGGGCTTAAACCTCATCCCCTGGCCCGAAACCGAGGTGCCCCAAGCCCTGAAAGACGCCCTGGCTGAGGCTGCTACGGTGGCCAGAAAAGCGGTCGAGACCAATGGAAAGACTTGTCCAAAACCCGCTGCCACCAAACCTGCCTGCATTCAGGTGTGCCGCAAGGGCAAATGTTTTCGGCAGGGCGGACAGCACATCCTGCAAGCGCTTCAGGGTGAAGTGGAGGGCAACCCCGATTTGCGGCACATCACCGTAGAAGGCACGGGCTGCATGGGAGCCTGTAAACAGGGGCCAAACCTGCGGGTGATGCCCCAGAAAAAAATGCACAGCCGAGTCACCCCCGACCGTGCAATCGCACTTTTGGCCCACGTTCAATGATGGGCCGGATGGATTCATTTCACCCAAAGCCGTTCAGTGCTAGGGATCCCATCGCTATGGATCTCAGAGCCGTAGCGTCTAAGCTGACGACAAAACGGCGTAGACCAATGGTCTTATCGAGCGAACTTGCCTTACCAAGCCAGCTTCAGGCTGTCGGGGGTGAGGAAGTGCTCCAGGTGATAGGCCCGTTCCTCGGTTTTCAGCAAAATTTGCTCGTAGAGGTGGCGGGTGGCGCGGTCGCCCATACTTTCAGCCTGGGACGCCAGCCGACGAATCAGCTCAATCATGGCCTGTTCGGCCTTCATGTCGTTGGCAATCATCACCCGGCAGCGGTAGACATCATCCCCCTCCGGCTCGAAGGCGCAGAGGTTGGCCAGGGTGGTCAGCCGTCCGGCAGGAACGCCACCCAGCCCGTGCAGCCGCTCACCCACCTCATGGGCATGATCTTGGACGGCCTCGTAGCTCTCCGAGAAAAAGTCGTGGAGCATGTAATACTCCGAACCTTCCACCACAAAATGGTGTTTTTGGTACTGCATATACAGCGCCATAAAGCTGGCGTAGACGGTGCCCAGTCCCTCAATAATCGGCTCCGTCACCGATTTTTCCAGCCCAATGCAGTTATCCACAACCTCTCCGTAGGATTGCAGCAAGGTTTCGGTGATAGGCATAGCACTCTCCTTCAAAATTGGCGTTTTTGGCCCATTCCAGCGGTCATGTTGTCAACCGTGGCATCAGGTCATGATGACGGTTGAACCATCGTCCATGGCCTTTGATGATAGTTTCTTTACTGATTAAACACAAGGAGAACGATGCCATGAAAGCGATATTTTTGCCTAGCGAAAATGATTTTCAATAACCACTTCACTCGCGGAAAGCAAACTTAAAATATCGTTATCTAAATATCGAAAATCATTTTCAATAACGATTCCATCTTCAACTCTATGTCCTTCCCAAATTGTTCTAAAGGACAAGCTTTTACAAACGTAGCGCAGGGTATCCATGCTAGAGGTCAGAATGGGTGAGCACGACACACCACTACCAGACACCCCAGACTCCCAGGCGATGATTAGCCCTGGACTGTTGAAAGAAACCCTAAATCGGGAAGGCTTTCGGCTGACGGTGCAGCGACAAAAAATTCTCACCCTGTTCAAAGAAAAGGCTAACTGCCATCATCTTAGTGCCGAAGAAATTTATCAGTACCTTGGGGAGCAGGGCGAAAAAATTAGCGTGTCTACCGTGTATCGCGCACTACATGTGATGGTGAAATTAGGCCTTTTGCAAGAGCTAGAACTGGCAGAAGGGCGCAAATACTACGAACTCAAAAGCCCCATTTGGGAACAGCATCACCACCTGGTTTGTGTGCAGTGCGGCGATGTGCAGGAATTTGAAGACGACGCTATCACCGAAGTCACTGCTCGAGAAACCCGAAATCGTGGTTTTGCGCTGCTAGATGGACAGTTTACCGTCTACGGCCTTTGTCCCCGCTGCCAGGGACGCATGGAGGTCTGATACCAAATCAGATCTCGAAAACCCCGATTTCCACTTCGATAAACCTTAGGGGAACCTCAGTGCGGGTTAAGCTCCGTGGCCTGAGGCCCGGTCAGCCCACCCTGGGGGAAGCAAGCCGGATTCAGTATGAGAAAACCAGCCTCAACCCAAGACACCCTCGCGACGGTCAGTGGATCAGCCTCGGGGTGTTGGGCAGGATGGGTGAGAACGGAGATGATTCCGACGGTGCCCCTCTCAAACGTCCGTGCCAAAGCCGCTTGCTTCAGGGTGCCGTGTAGTATGGAACCAGTGCCGGGAAGGGCAAAGGTGCGCGTTGATATAGCCCCTATCGCAAGGTCATGCTCCCGTAAATCCCTTCCCCAATGGTTTGTTAGTTCAAGGAGGATGTGCCATGGCGCAGTCCCTTTCCCCATCCCAGCCCACGTCCCCTCAGCCCGGTGCAGAGGAGTTGGCGTGGCACCATGTGTCGGCCCAGGTGGTGATTCAGCAGTTGGGGGTCGATCCCGATCAGGGGCTCTCGAAGAAGGAGAGCCATGCCCGATTAGATCGCTACGGCCCCAACGAAATTAAAGGCAAAAAGGGCAAGCACCCGATTATTTTGTTCCTGCTCCAGTTCAATCAGCCGTTGCTCTACATTCTGCTGGTGGCGGGGTTAATCAAGGCGCTGCTGGGGTCGTGGACGAATGCCGGGGTGATTTGGGGCGTCACGGTGATCAACGCCATTATCGGCTTTGTTCAGGAATCGAAGGCGGAAAGCGCCATTGCAGCCCTGGCGGCGGCGGTGGAAACCGAGGCCATGGTACGGCGGGATGGCCAGACCAAGCAAGTGTCCTCCCGCGACCTGGTTCCGGGGGATATTGTGCTGCTGAACTCTGGCGATAAGGTGCCCGCTGATTTGCGATTGCTGCGGGGGCGGACGCTGCAAATTAATGAATCTGCCCTAACGGGGGAATCCGTGGCGGTGGAAAAGCAGCCGGATTTGGAGACCCTTCCCGCTGATACGAGTTTGGCCGACCGTCACAACATGGCCTATGCGGGTAGTTTCGTCACCTTTGGCCAGGGGGAAGGCATCGTCGTCGCCACCGGGTTGAATACGGAAACCGGGCGCATTTCCAAACTGATGGAGGCGGGGGGCAGTTTGGTGACGCCCCTGACGCGCAAGTTTGACCGCTTCAGCAAAACCCTGCTCTATGCCATCCTCTCCGTGGCGGCAGTCACCTTTGCCGTGGGGCTGGGTTGGGGCAATTCTCCCCTGGAGATGTTTGAGGCGGCGGTGGCCCTAGCGGTGAGTGCCATCCCCGAAGGCTTGCCCGCCGTGGTGACGATTACCCTGGCCATTGGGGTGTCGCGCATGGCCAGCCGCAACGCCATTGTTCGCAAGTTGCCCGCCGTGGAAACCCTGGGCAGCGCCACGGTGATCTGCTCCGACAAAACCGGAACCCTGACCGAAAACCAGATGACCGTCCAAACCCTCTACGCCGGAGGTCATCACTACGACATAACGGGTGTGGGCTATGCCCCCCACGGCGAACTGCGCGACGGGGAAGATAACCCCGTGCCCTCGGAGGCTCTGCCCCTGCCCCTAGCCCAGTGTTTGCAAGCAGGAATGCTCTGCAACGATTCGGAACTGGAACATAAGGATCACGACTGGAGCGTGGTGGGCGACCCCACCGAGGGAGCCTTGCTGGTGGCGGCGCGGAAGGCCGGGTTTGACCGCCAGGAACTCAACGCCAGCTATCCCCGCATCGACAGCATCCCCTTCGAGTCGGAATTTCAGTACATGGCCACCCTGCACCAGCAGGATGGGCCGGGGCAGTGGCTGTTGATGAAGGGTTCCGTGGAAGCCATTGTGGCCTGTTGCAATGCGGTGCTGATGGGCGACGGCACCGCCCAGCCGATCAATCGGGATCATCTTGTCCTTCAGGCCGAACGCATGGCCTCACGGGGGCTGCGGGTGTTGGCCTTTGCAGGAAAAGCCTTCCACGGCCACCATTTTGACCACGACGACCTGAAGGCCGAGATGGTGTTCCTGGGGTTGCAGGGCATGATCGACCCGCCCCGTTCCGAGGCCATCCGCGCCGTGGAAGCCTGCCAAACCGCTGGCATCGAAGTGAAGATGATCACCGGAGATCACAAAGTCACCGCCGCCGCCATTGCCGACCGCATGGGCCTGAGCCCCACCGAGGAGGTAATCGCCTACACCGGAAAGGAACTGGCCACCTTTGATGCCACCGAATTGACCAACGCTGTCCAAAACGGCTCCGTGTTTGCGCGGGTGGCCCCAGAGCAAAAACTCCGCCTGGTGGAAGCCCTGCAAAGTAAGGGTCACATCGTCGCCATGACAGGGGATGGGGTGAACGACGCCCCCGCCCTCAAGCAAGCGGACATCGGCATCGCCATGGGCAAGGCGGGCACCGAAGTGGCCAAGGAAGCCGCCGATATGATCCTCACGGACGACAATTTTGCCTCCATCAAAGCGGCGGTGGAGGAAGGGCGCAACGTGTTCCGCAACCTGATGAAAGCCATCGCCTTCATCCTGCCCGTCAACGGCGGCGAATCCATGACCATTCTGCTCAGCGTGCTGATTGGCCGGGGGGACGTACTGCCCATCCTCTCCCTACAAGTGCTGTGGCTAAACATGGTCAATTCCATCGCCATGACCGTGCCCCTCGCCTTCGAGCCAAAATCCTTTAATCTAATGAACCGCCCCCCTCGCACCCCCAACCAGCCGCTATTGTCAAAACCGCTGCTGCACCGCATCGCCCTGATTTCCGTCTTCAACTGGATTTTGATCTTCGGTATGTTCGAGTGGGTGCGCCGCAATGGGGTGGACTTGGGCTGGATCCCCGCCGACCTCAGCGGTGACGAGGCCAATCAGCAACTCCTGGCCCTCGCCCGCACCATGGCCATCCAAGCCCTCGTAGCCGGACGCATTATCTACCTACTCAGCATGACCCAGTTCTGGGCTTCCGTATCAGCGCGGCTGCAAGGCATGAAGGTGCCCCTAGGAGATGCCTCGGCCATCGGCTACGGCATTTTGGTGGCGGTGGTGTTGCAAATCTGCTTTAGCCAGGTGGGAGTGATGAACTTTCTCTTCCGCACCGCGCCCCTCAACCTAGAACACTGGCTTATCTGCATGGGTGTGTCGCTGCCGATGATCGTTGTGGCGCTGATTGCCAACCGTCTCAACCCCCAGAACTAGATCGCCGTTGGTTGGCCTCAACCCCCTCTCCCCCGCCTAGGCTCACTCCACGAGCTTGAGGAACCCACCTAGGCCGTTTCACCGGAGAACACGAGGCCAGAATGGAGTCGGGCAGAGCTAAGGTTTACAGCAGGTTAAGGGGTTTGGGCACCGATGTAGGCTATCTTAACAATCGTTGGGGCAGGAGATGGCTATGGTTCAAGACACAGCCCAGGCGTCACTACAGGGGTTGCTCGAAAGCGGGCGTTTTGACGATGTGAGGGCCATGCTGATTCCCATGCAGCCCGCCGATGTGGCCGAGATGATTGACGAACTGCCTGATACCTTTCAGGCGGTGGCCTTTCGGCTGTTGCCCAAGGATGAGGCGATTGAGGTTTACGAATATCTGCCCAGCCGAGTACAGCAAAATTTGCTGACGGAGTTTCGGCACCCGGAGGTGTTGGACATTGTAGATCGCATGTCGCCGGA
The DNA here is from genome assembly GCF_016403105.1 of Leptolyngbya sp. BL0902. NCBI lineage: Bacteria > Bacillati > Cyanobacteriota > Cyanophyceae > Leptolyngbyales > Leptolyngbyaceae > Leptolyngbya > Leptolyngbya sp. BL0902. The sequence continues at coordinate 3,119,991 of NZ_CP046155.1, read as the reverse complement.
TGACCGGGCGCGGTTGTTTGATGAGCTTCCGGCCAAGGTGGTGCGGCGGCTGTTGGTGGATATGAGTCCGGCGGAGCGCTCGGCTACGGCCCTGCTGCTGGGCTACCCGGACGAAAGCGCCGGACGGATCATGACCTCCGAGTTTGTCACCCTGCGGGGGAGTCTCACCGCTGCCCAAGCGCTGGATCGCATCCGGCGTTTGGCCCGCAGTTCCGAAACCATCTACACCCTCTACGTCACCGACAATTCCCGTCGCTTGCTGGGCACCCTGTCCCTGCGGGATTTGGTGGTGGCGCAGCCCGATCAACGGGTCGAAGAACTCATGACCCAGGAGGTGGTGTATGTGCAGACCGACACCGACCAGGAAGAAGCGGCCCTGCTGATCCAGCACTACGACTTTTTGGCCCTGCCCGTGGTGGATCGAGAGCAGCGCCTAGTGGGCATCGTCACGGTGGATGACCTGATGGACGTGATTGAGGCGGAAGTCACCGAGGACATCTACACCGCCGGGGGGGTGCAATCCGTCGGCGATGACTATTTCGAGACTAACCTGCTGACCGTGGCCCGCAAGCGGGTGGTGTGGCTGCTGGTGCTGCTGGTGACGAATACCGCCACCAGTGCGGTGATCAAAGGCCAGGAAGACTTGCTTCAGCAGGTGGTCATCCTCACCGCCTTTATTCCGCTGCTGATTGGGGCCGGGGGCAACGTCGGTGCCCAGTCCTCCACCGTGGTGATTCGCGGCCTCAACACCGAAGATGTGCAACCCTCGGATATGGTCTACATCGTCGGGCGCGAAACCCTAGCGGGGCTGTTGCTGGGCCTGCTGCTGGGCAGTGCCGTCACCCTCTGGGCCTTTGTCCTAGAGGGGGATCTGGGCGTTGCGGTCTCGGTGGGCCTCAGTTTGATCGCTATTTCCCTGATTGCTACCTTCGCCGGAGCTGCCCTCCCCTTCCTCTTCAAAGCCCTCAAATTTGACCCAGCCCTGATGTCCGCCCCCTTCATCACCACCGCCGTAGACGTGCTGGGGGTGCTGATTTACCTCAACATCGCCCGCCTGATTTTGGGCATCTAAAACCGTCATGAAATGACCAGCTTAAAGCGCCTATTTCAATACGTAGGATGCATTCGCGAAGCAATGTACCACCTCGTTGGGCAACCCCTAAAAAGGAACTTTCAACAGAATATGAAGTTTACTATTGTCTCTCTGCGTCGTATATCTGACCTTCAGATAAAAACGGATGAAAAGAATTATTTCTCTCCTTCAAAACGTCAATCAGGGATTGGGGAACGAGGGAAAAGCTAGACACGAGAATCATTAGAAATTGTCGCTCAACCTTATTTGTTATTCGTTAAATCGTCCTAGATCAAGGGCTGTCCACCGCCAAAGAAAACCATCCCCCATGCTAGACACCACCCAAGATATCCAAACCCAGCTAGAGGCTAACCAATACGAGGCCGTGCGTGCCCAGTTGGCCCCTATGCAGCCCGCCGACGTGGCGGAAATTATTGACGAATTGCCCGACACCTACCAGGCCGTCGCCTTTCGGCTGTTGCCCAAGGATGAGGCTATTGAGGTCTATGAACACCTGCCTCGGCGGGTACAGGAAGCGCTGCTGGCGGAATTTCGGCAGCCGGAGGTGCTGGAAATTATCGACCGGATGTCTCCCGACGACCGGGCGCAACTGTTTGAGGAACTGCCCGCCAAGGTGGTGAACCGCCTGCTGCCCGCCCTCAGCCCCGCCGAACGGGAGGCCACCGCCCTGCTGTTGGGCTACCCCGCCGACAGTGCCGGACGAATCATGACCTCGGAGTTCGTCACCCTGCGGCAGGGCTGGACGGCTCAGCAGGCCATCGAGCACATTCGCCAGGTGGCCCGCCGTTCCGAAACCATCTACACCCTCTACGTCACCGACGACTCGCGCCGCTTGTTGGGGGCGTTCTCGCTGCGGGATTTGGTGGTGGCTCCATTGGAACAACCCCTGCGGGAGATCATGAACCCAGACGTGATCTACGTCTACACCGAAACCGACCAGGAGGAAGCCGCCCGCCTGATCCAGCGCTACGACTTCATCGCCCTGCCCGTGGTGGATAGCGAACGGCGGCTGGTGGGCATCGTCACCGTGGATGACCTGATGGACGTAATTGAGGCGGAAGTGACCGAAGACATCTACACCGCTGGGGGGGTGCAGCCCGCCAAGGACGACTATTTCCAGGTCAACCTGTGGACGGTGGTGCGGCGACGGGTGGTGTGGCTGCTGGTGCTGCTGGTCACCAACACCGCCACCAGTGCGGTGATCAAAGGCCAGGAGGAGGTGCTAACCCAGGTGGTGGTGCTGGCGGCGTTTATCCCGCTGCTGATCGACGCCGGGGGCAACGTCGGTGCCCAGTCCTCCACCGTGGTGATTCGCGGCCTCAACACCGAAGACCTGCAACCCTCCGCCATGGTTCGCATCATCCGCCGAGAAACCCTGGCCGGAAGCCTGCTGGGGCTGTTGCTGGGGCTAGCCGTCACCCTCTGGGCCTACCTACTCCAGGGCGATTGGGGCGTGGCCCTGGCGGTGGGCAGCAGCCTGTTCGCCATTTCCGTCATTGCCTCCTTCGCTGGATCGGCCCTGCCCTTTTTGTTCAAATCCCTCAAATTTGACCCCGCCCTGATGTCCGCCCCCTTCATCACCACCGCCGTAGACGTGCTGGGGGTGCTGATTTACCTCAACATCGCCCGTATAATTTTGGGGATTTAGATCCATCGGTGAGGCGTCACAAAACAAAACTCAATCGCCGTAAATCTGTGGGTCTGATCTGGGCAACAGTCTGGGTACACTGATCTCAGATGCTCGTGCCCCACAGCCTGTTTGTCCACCCATGCCATCGAAATCTGACCTACAAGCCCTCCTCAAAGATCGCTATGGCATTAACAAAAACGTGAGCCAAGCCCTCAGCCCAGAGGACTGCGAACAGCTATTGTCGCTTCTGAGGGATAGACCTGCGGCTAGGGGGCTAGTCGCAGCGTTCATTCAAAAAAATAACGAGCTATCCAACAATAACCGTGCCCTCGGTCAACGGCGCAGTCAGGCTGAGAAGCGGCTAGAACGCCTCACCCAAGACTGTCAGCGCCTGGAAGCAGCGGTGGCCAAGCAGGAAGAACGCAATCAGAATTTGGCCCATTACAAAGAGGAACTAGCTCAGGAAGAGAGTGAACTTCAACGCAAAATTGAAGCGCTCAATCAGCAGAATCAAGCCTTAGCATCAAAGGTTCAAACCTTGACAACCCGCAATGATGAACTGATAGACGCCAATGAGCGCCTACAAAAGGACAACAAGGCTCTCAAAAATATCCTTGACCAAATTCGGCTACGCTTGGCCCGCGACATTGACGAGCTATTGCGCTATGAAGACAGCGAGCTACGCAAGGCCATGATTCGCGTCTTGAGATGGACATTAGGATAGCATAATGGCAAATAAATCAGCGAAGAAGCGCTTGTTTGATGGCATGGGATATCGAGAGCTGCAAAGCTCGAATACCCAGCGGAGAAAGCTGTTGTCTAAAATCGATCAAGATTGGCTAAGGCAAAAGCATTATAAAAATGTGGGCTGGGAGAATGTCATCCAGCTTCATCGCAAAATCAATGCCTTTTTGGCAACCTATCAAGAAGACGATGTATCCCTAGAAGATTTATTTTTAGAGGCCGATAGAATTGGTAGTCGATATCAGACCTCAGAAGAGATCAATGGGTTTCACCAAACGCTGAGTGAAACCATGGAAAGTATCGCCCAGAAGATCGATCAGTTCTTTCCAGATGAAGAACCTGAGATGATTGACTTTCGTCCTCGCCAGTCGCGCTCATCGAATGTCATCAAGTCTAAGAAACGAAAGCGATAAAACCACTCAATGCTTATCGCCTAATATTTGAACTGAGTTTTAAGTCCATGGTCACAATTGTTTGTAAGATGCATTTCGACTTCGCTCAACGCCCACCCGCCAAGTAGCCAGAGGGTTGAGCATAGTCGAAACCCAGAGCCAACATTAATGTTAATTTAGCCATTCTACTTATTCCCTTAACTGATTCCTATGGACTTTCAAAAGGATTATTCCCTAGAAGAGCTATTTAAGCTGGCCGACAAGGTGGGTGGCTATCGCTACCATCGCCTGACAGAGCAGGATTTAGAGAAATATCATGAATTTGACCGATGGCGCTATGTCAACGGCGATCATGACTGTGGCACCACAGAGGAAAGTCGTCAGTGGGTGTGGGAAAACTCTGATCAGCAGTGCCCTGTTTGTGGTGACTACTTTAGCCAATTCAAAGTTCGTAGCATCGATCACAAGTTGCCCAGATCTCAATATCCCTGGTTGTCGCTAGATTTTAGAAACTTCTGGGTGATTTGCTATCCCTGCAACAAAGAAAAGGGTGAAATGCACTGGTATCAGTATGAGCACTATATGTTTGTTCATCACCGCGACCGTTATCCTGATGTCGTATTGGCACGACCTAGGGAATTGTTAAAAACGCTGCATCGTTGAAGGCTGCATCCTTGAGCTAGGTTTTAGATGAGTTCGTTAGGGGCTCAGTGCTAAGACCGAGGGAATGCCTAAGCTGGTTCAAAATATGAATGCAGCGGAATGGCTGGAAGATAATGGGCGCGAAACCACAAAAAACAGCGCCCAATAAACCGCTAATATAGGGACGCCCCTCTATGTCTCTTGCACCATGGCTGGCAAAAAACTCTACGAAGGCAAAGCCAAAATCATCTACACCACCGATGATCCGGCGGTGCTGCTGACCTACTTTAAAGACGATGCCACGGCATTCAATGCCCAAAAGCGGGGTCAAATCGTCGATAAGGGCAAGATTAACTGCGCTATTTCCACCTATCTCTTCCAGCGACTAGAGGCGGCGGGGGTGCCCACCCACTGGCTGGAAACCACGGGCGAGCGGGAGATGCGGGTGAAGGCGCTGACCATTATTCCCCTGGAGGTGGTGGTGCGGAATGTGGCGGCGGGGAGCCTGTGTCGCCAAACGGGGTTGCCCCTGGGCCAGATCCTCAATCCGCCGCTGGTGGAGTTTTATTATAAGGACGACAACCTAGGGGATCCACTGCTGACGCCCGACCGGATGCGAGTTATGCAGGTGGCCACCGAGGAACAGATCGCCGAGCTGCGCCGTCAAGCTGAACGCATCAACCAAATTCTGACCGAGTTCTTTGCCAGTTGCGCCATCACCCTAGTGGACTTCAAATTGGAGTTTGGCCTAGATCGCCAGCAGAATGTGCTGCTGGGGGATGAAATCAGCCCCGACACCTGTCGTCTGTGGGATCAAGCCACGGAGGATGAAACCCAGCGGGTGATGGATAAGGATCGGTTTCGCCAGGATCTGGGCCAGGTCGAGCAGGCTTATCAGCGTGTGCTAGAGCGTGTAATGGCACAGTCCCATCAGCGTTGAAATCCGTCAATGCGGTAGAATTTGTCCGACCCTGGGGGCGGCTTGGTTCAGGGCTAATGTAGGGTGCCCTAGGCCCAGTAACGGATTAGGCCGCGTGGTGTGTGGATGTCGTTCATAGGTGTGTGGATGCAGGTATCTCCTAAATGGTTAGTGCTTCTGACGGCTGCTGGGCTGGTAGGGCTGTCCCCAACGGCGGCGCAGGCCGATCCGACGCTGACGGAGGCCACTGAGGCAACAAGTACGCTCCAGGATCTGCCCCCCGCTGCCCTATCGGCAGACGCCCTGCGTCCTGCGGTGCCGACCCCACCCCCGCAGAACTCGGCTTCTGCGGGGGCAGACCCCCTAGCGGCGACCCCAAGCGCTGACGAGGCTGGGTTGCCGGAAGAGTCTGGCCCGATGGAGACCTTGCCGACTGCATCGGCATCTGGGGATCAAACCCTGCCCATCGGTCTCCCGGAGGTCACAACCTTGATTCCGGTCAGCACCGTGCCCGAAGATTTGCAGGCGGTGGTCGATGAGTATCGGCCCAGTGCAGTGGTGGAGTGGATGGCCGAGCCGCCCCAGCCCACCCTAGACCTGAGCCAAAGCCCTAGCTTGCAGGGGTTGGGGGCACCTGTTTCGGAAGGCACTGCCCTCAGCCAAACTGGCCCGCGTGAGATTAGCCCCGACGATGCCCAGCGCATTTTGGATGGCGCGGTAGAGCGACGCAACCAACCCCAGGGGGTGCCTCAACCCAGCCCGGAGGAGGCCAGCCCTGCACCAGGGGAAGCCACGGAACCCGCAGCCCCCCCAACTCCTGCAACTCCGCCCCCGGCCGCCACAGAACCCGAAGAACCCAGGGTGCTGGTGTCGGAGGTGTTGGTGACGGCCCCCGATGGTGATCTGTCTCCAGACTTGATCAATCTGGTTTATAGCGTGATCGAAACCCGCGCCGGACGCACCACCACCCGCACCCAACTCCAGCGGGACATCAACAGTATTTTTGCTACGGGCTTTTTTGCCGATGTGGACGCCCGCCCCGAAGATACCAACCTAGGGGTGCGCGTTACCTTTTTGGCCCAGCCCAACCCGGTCTTGACCGAAGTACGGGTAACGGGGAATCAGGTGTTGCCCCAGGCGGTGGTGGATGAGATTTTTGACGATCAACGGGGTGAAATCATCAACCTGCTCGACTTCCAGGACGGCATCCTGGAACTGAACCAGTGGTACCAAGACAATGGTTTTGTGCTGGCCCAGGTGGTGGCGGCTCCCCGCGTCACCGAAGCTGGAGTTGTGACCCTAGAAGTGGCCGAGGGCGTGGTAGAAACCATTGAAGTGCGGTTCTTCAACGACCAAGGGGAGAGCGTGGACGAGGAAGGCAACCCCCTGCGGGGCCGCACCCACGACCACATCATCACCCGCGAATTTCAGACCCAGCCAGGGGATGTATTCAACCAGGCTCAGATCGAGCGGGACTTCCAGCGGGTGTTTGGGCTACAGATCTTTGAAGATGTGCGGCCTGGGCTAGAACCCGCAGCAAACGACCCCCGCCAGGTGAAGTTAATTGTCAACGTTACCGAACGCAGCACGGGATCGGTGGCGGCGGGTCTGGGCTTTAACTTCACTGGAGATATTTTTGGTACGGTCAGCTATCGCCAGGACAACTTTGGCGGCAACAACCAAAAGCTCTCGGCGGAGGCCCAGGTCAGTACGCGGGATCTCCTCTTTGACGTATCCTTCACCGATCCCTGGATTGCCGGGGATCCCTTCCGCACCTCCTATACCGCCAATGCCTTTGCCCGTCGTGCCATCAACCTAAACTTTGACGGTGGCCCCAACCCTATCGACCTCCCGAACGGCGACCGCGTGCGGATTCGGCGACTGGGCGGCGGCGTCACGTTCAGTCGTCCGTTAAACAATGGCTGGGTCGTCGCGGTGGGCACCACGGCTCAAAATATCTCGGCCCGCGATGCCGATGGCACCATCAGCCCGGTGGATGCGGCGGGAAACCCCCTCACCCTCAGCGGTACGGGGACGGATCTGCTGTGGACGGTTCCGGTATCGGCCACCCTAGATCGCCGCAATGACGTCTTTAACCCCACCAGCGGTAGCGTACTGCGCCTCAATTCTGAACAGTCAATTCCCCTGGGTCAGGGCAGTATTTTCATGAACCGCCTGCGGGGCAGCTACAGCCAGTATCTCCCCGTGCGGTGGATCAACTTCAGCGACGGCCCCCAAGCTCTCGCCTTCAACATCCAACTGGGCACCATTGTGGGGGATGTGCCCCCCTACGAAGCCTTTGCCCTGGGAGGCACCAACTCCATTCGCGGCTATGAAGAAGGCGAAGTGGGCAGTGGTCGCAGCTATGCCCAGTTCACAGCGGAGTACCGCTTCCCGCTGTTCTCTTTCCTGGGTGGGGCATTGTTCTTTGATGCTGGGTCATCCCTAGGCAGCGGCAATGCTGTGCCGGGGGCACCAGGGCCGTCGCGGGGCAAACCGGGCAGCGGCTTTGGCTATGGTCTGGGTGCACGGGTGCAAACCCCCCTTGGCCCCCTGCGGATTGACTACGGCTTCAGCAATGAAGGCGAGGGCCGCCTACACTTTGGCATTGGGGAGCGATTCTAATGGTGGGCACTGATTCCCCGATCCCTGGTTCCGAGACAGTTCCGAATCTCGCTCTAACCGTGGCTAGGGTCGCATCTGGCCATGATTCCGGGCAGGCGACCCTAGCGGCGGCGGTGCAGCGCCAGGGCATCGGGCTGCATTCTGGTATTGTCACTACCGTCACCCTGCGTCCGGCCCCGGCCCACACCGGGCGCGTCTTTGTGCGAACGGATTTGCCCAACCAGCCCCAGGTTCCAGCCCAGGTGGCGGCGGTGGATCAAACCCTGCTGTCCACCGAACTGCGCCAAGGCGAGGCCACGGTACGCACCGTCGAACATTTGCTGGCGGCCCTGGTGGGGCTGGGGGTGGATAATCTGTACATCGACATCGACGGCCCGGAACTGCCCCTGCTTGATGGATCGGCCCTGGGCTGGGTAGAGGCGATTCGGGAGGCCGGAACGGTGGCCCAACCAGAACCCGCCCCAGCGCTGACCTTGGCCCAACCCATCACCCTCCAGCAGGGCGATGCCTGGATCGCCGCTTTTCCAGCGGAGGCCCCCCGCCTCACCTACGGCATTGATTTTGACGTTGCGGCCATTGGGCATCAGTGGTTTAGCTGGCAACCCACAGCGGATCCCTTTGCCCCCGATAGCTTTGCCGCCGCCATTGCCCCGGCCCGTACCTTTGGTCTCGCCCACCAGATCGACGCCCTTCAGCAGCAGGGACTGATCAAGGGCGGCAGCCTAGACAATGCTCTGGTGTGCAGCCATGAGGGCTGGGTAAACCCGCCCCTGCGGTTTGACCAAGAACCCGTGCGCCACAAGCTGCTCGATTTAATCGGCGATTTGGGCCTGCTGGGGCGCTTGCCCTTGGCCCATGTGGTGGCCTACAAGGCTAGCCACCGCCTCCATGCCGCCCTCGCCCAGGCGATCCAGCGTTCGGCCCTGGAATGTCCCCCAGGGGCGGTATAGTGACAGAACTGGAAAGCCGTAGGCCAGTTGGCATCGTCCCCAGCGCGTGGGCCGGAACCAGCCCAGGGCTAACCCTGGGTAGATCAAACCGAAATCCTGCCCTTTCCATTGCAGACCTAGGAGCGTATCGACATCACCGTGATTGAAGCCACTTCCCCCAGCCCCCAAACGGCGGTTGCCAGCCTCGACACAGCGGCAGACACCCAGCCCGTGGTAAAAACCACCTACACCACCGAGGAAATCCAGGCCCTTTTGCCCCACCGCTACCCCTTTGCCCTGGTGGATCGGATCATTGACTATGTGCCGGGGAAGCAGGCCACGGGGATTAAAAACGTCACCTTCAACGAGCCCCACTTTCAGGGGCACTTTCCCGGTCGGCCCATCATGCCGGGGGTGCTGATTGTGGAGGCCATGGCCCAGGTGGGCGGCATTGTGCTCACCCAAATTGACGGGGTCAGCGGCCTGTGTGTGTTTGCTGGGATTGATAAGGTGCGGTTTCGGCGTCCGGTAGTCCCCGGTGATCAGCTGATCATGACCGTGGAACTGTTGGCCATTAAACGGATGCGGTTTGGCAAAATGTTTGGTCGAGCCGAGGTGGATGGCCAACTGGCCTGCGAAGGAGAACTGATGTTCTCGGTTGTTGATTAGGCGGGTGAGGGGCACTTCCCTAGAACAGGGAAGATGGTCAGCCCTGAGCCCTGTTTTAGCCCGTGGCGGCATTTCCCTATTCCCGTTTGTGTCTTTCAAGTGCTGGCTTCTGGAGGCAAGTCGTTGACTACTACGCTGATTCACCCCACCGCCGTGATCCACAGCGGGGCCAGTCTCCATCCCAGTGTGAAAGTTGGCCCCTATGCGGTGATTGGCGAACACGTTACCATTGGCCCCAACACCGACATTGGAGCCCATGTGGTGATTGACGGCCACACTACCCTAGGTGCCCACAACCGCGTTTACCCCGGTGCCGCCATTGGCCTAGAACCCCAAGACCTCAAGTACGACGGGGCCATCACCCAGGTGGAGATTGGCGATCACAACTTGATTCGCGAATATGTCACCATCAACCGCCCCACCACCCCCGATGTGGTGACACGGCTGGGCAATCACAATTTGCTGATGGCCTACGCCCATGTGGCCCACAACTGCATCCTCGAAGATCAGATTGTGTTGGCCAACTCCGTGGCCCTAGCAGGGCACGTCCATGTAGAATCCTGGGCGCGGATTAGTGGCCTGGTGGGAGTACACCAATTTGTCCACATTGGCCGCTATGCCTACATCGGTGGCCTCAGCCGTATCGACCGGGATGTGCCCCCCTTTACCATGGTGAACGGCAACCCGGCCCTGGTGCGGGGGCTGAACCAAGTAGGCTTGCAGCGGGCTGGACTGGCCGACCAAAACGAGGGCCAAGACTACCGCCAACTGAAGCAAGCCTATCGTCTGGTTTATCGCTCTGGCGCATCCCTAGCCAGCGCCCTAGACAAGCTAGAACCTTGGTCGGATAACGAGTTGGTGCGCCACTTTAGCCAATTCCTGAAGGCGTCCTCCCAGCAGCCCGACCGTCGAGGGGCCACCCCCAGCCGCAAGCGTTCCAGCCGTTCCACCGAGGCAGACTAGGGATGGCGGCACCGACGGCAACATCCGGCTCCACCCGGCGGATTTTTATCAGCACCGGAGAGGTATCGGGCGACCTTCAGGGGGCGTTTTTGGTGACGGCTCTGCGCCAGGAAGCCGCTGATCGGGGTCTGGATATCACGATTGCGGGGCTGGGTGGCCCCCGCATGGCCCAGGCCGGGGCAGACTTGGTGGGCGATACCACCACCATCGGCTCCGTCGGCATTTTTGAAGCCCTGCCCTACCTGCTGCCCACCCTGCGGCTGCAACGGCAGGCCAAACGTGCCCTGCTGGCCCAGCCTCCCGATGCGGTGGTGCTGATCGACTACATGAACCCCAACCTGGCCATGGGCCAATTTCTGCGGCAATCCCTGCCCCAGGTGCCCATCACCTACTACATTGCCCCCCAGCAGTGGGTGTGGGCCTTTTCCGAAAAGGACAGCCAAAAACTGGTGCGCTACAGCGATCAAATGCTGGCTATTTTTCCCGCCGAAGCCGACTACTACCAGCGCTTTGGGGCCAAGGTGTCTTGGGTGGGCCATCCCCTACTAGACCGCTACCCGGTGCCGCCAGACCGCCAGGAAGCCCGTCAACGGTTGGGCCTAAAGGCAGATCAACCCATCGTTACCCTGTTGCCCGCCTCCCGTCGCCAGGAAGTCAAATACCTGCTGCCCACGATAATCCAGGCGGCGCAGATTATCCAGAAACAGTGTCCCGACGTTCTCTTTCTGCTGCCCGTCTCATCGGCGGAACTGCAACCCGCCTTTGACCAAGCCCTCGCCCAGGCCCAGCTACCGGGGCGATTGGTCACACCCACCGCCGAGTATCAACCCACCGATGCCATTGCTGCCGCCGATGTGGCGATTACCAAATCCGGCACCGCCAACCTCGAAATTGCCCTGATGAACGTGCCCCAGGTGGTGGCCTACCGCCTCAACCCCCTCAGCGCCCGCATTGCCTACTACCTGCTCAACTTCAAGGTGGCCTACGTGTCGCCCGTGAACCTGGCCGTGAACCAGGCCATCGTGCCAGAATTTTTGCAGTGGGAAGCCACCCCCGCAGCCCTGGCAACGGCGGCGCTGGATCTGCTGCAAAACTCCGACCATCGCCAAGCTATGCTGGCAGGCTATGCAACCCTGCGCCAAACCCTAGGAGAACCGGGAGCCTGTCGGCGGGCGGCGGCAAAGATTTTGGATCAGATTTTGGGCCAATGACGTGCTCACCGCAGACCTAGGGAGGAGATCCCTCAAAGATAGCTGAAGGACTAGGACTATCTGAAGGGCCGTTGCTCGGCAGTCCTGTTGAAAGGGGCCTATCTTCACTACAATTGTTATGCTTTCGCGAAATATCCGTTACGAGATATCCGTGGCGAAGTATCCGTGAGAATGCCCTAGATGCTGTGGCAATGAGGAGAGTGGTGTGAGTATACCGGAATTATTTGAACGGGGCGGCATCGCCATGTGGCCCCTGCTGCTGTTGTCCATTTTGGCAGTGGGGACGATTCTAGAACGGATCTGGTTTTGGTCGCGCATCCTCACCCGCGAACGGGAGGTGTCGGGGCGGGTGCTGGAGGCGGCACGGCGAGACTGGGGCGCAGCGGCAGACATTGCCCAGCGATCCAGTGCCCTGCCCATGGGGCGGTTTTTGTCCTCGGCGTTAAATCTGCAAGCCCCCGATCCTGAAGTGTTTCGCCTTGCCCTAGAGACCGCCGCCAACGAAGAACTGGCGATCATGGGCAAGGGCGACAAAGTTCTAGAGGCCGTCATTGCCCTCTCCCCGCTGCTGGGGCTGTTGGGTACGGTGCTGGGGTTGATTAACTCCCTGGGCTCCATTCAAATTAGCGACCTGGGCAGCGGCGATGCCACCGCTGGCACCTCCCTGGGCATTAGCGAAGCCCTGATTAGCACTGCTACGGGGTTGATTGTGGCCATCATCAGCTTGGCTTTTTACCGCTTGTTCCAGGGTTTTATCTTCGGACAGGCAAAAATGTTTCGGCAGGCGGGCAGCGAACTCGAACTGTTCTACCGCCAAAGCTGGGCCCAGGGGAAAATCCTTGCTCCCTCGGAAGCCTCGGCCTCCCTGTCCCCTTCAACCGACCCTACCCCGGAGGTTAGCCCCCTATGAAGGTTGACTTGCTCGACAGCCCCAAGGAAGACGTACGGCTAGAGATCATTCCAATGATCGACGTGATCTTCTGTATCCTCACCTTTTTTATTCTGGCGGCGGTGGGCCTCACCCGGCAGCAGGCCATTAGTCTAGATTTGCCCTCGGCCCAAACCGGACAGCCTCTGCCCGGTCAGATGGGTTCCATGGGAGATCGGCTCTACGTTAGTGTCGATGACCTAGGCCAGGTGTATTTAGATCAGCAGCCCGTCAGCATTGACCTGCTCTACGATGTGCTGCTTCAGTTTAGCCAGGTCAACCCCAACGGGCTGATGGTGCTCTATGCCGCCCGCGATGCCCGCTACGAAGATGTGGTGGGGGTGCTGGATATTCTGCGTTCCGTCGGCGGCGAGCGGGTGGCCCTAGCGACCCTACCCCGCGACATTGACCTCAGCGACCCCAATGCCAATACCTTCCCCTTCCCCGATGCCCTTCCCCAAGGTGTGCCTGGTGCGCCCAGTTTAGGCGATCCCGGCGCTAATCCGCTGGGAGATCCAGACGGGCTCACCAATCCCGCCATGCCCCTTAACCCGTCGAATCCTTCTCTGTCAGCCCCCCTCAGCCCATCGGAACGCTTCCCCCTAGCCCCAGGATCAGGGAGTCCGTCGCCGTCGCAACCCTTACCCTCCGATGGCCCCATTGCCGACTAGTCTGGGGGCTCTAGCTCATCCAGTTCATGCCGCCCAGAATGAGCAACACCACTACCGTTGCCGTTAGCCAACTGACCCGGCCACGCAGGGCATTGATTTCCGCAGCCTGCCGTTCTAGCAAGGGTGCTTCCAGGCGCGGGGGCAGGGCCGCAGGGGTGGGGGCGACATCAATGACCGGAGCCACTTCCTCAGTTTCAATGAGAGGAGGCCCGTCAAAGCGCAGTAGGTTAAACATCCAGCGAGTAATCAGCCAGGGGCAATTCTGCATCATCCAGCGCAGGGCAAAGATGCGAAAGATTGGTTTGCTGAGGCGGGCAACCCCCTTAAGGGGCCAGCGCAGGGCGCTAATGGGCACTTTTTGATCAATCAATCGCACCGCCCCCACGTCATAGAGACAGTCCAGAACCGATTGGGCCGTGGCCTTCTCCCGCTGAAACAGATTCTCTAGCAGTCGCAGCACTTCTTCCACTCGCTCGGTCTCGGTCTGGGTGAGGGTGGCGAGGGGTTGGAGGGGATAGGGAGGGCGGTTCTGCATGGCAATCGCGGCGGCACAAATCGGCTGGAGGGGCTCCTTGAAAACAGGGAAAATGCGGAATTATGATTCCAACTATGTCTAAGTCTACTGGTTGGGGCTGAGTTTCCGCCGCTATCCTTGGGAGGATCTTTAGAAACCGTCAGAGAAACGTCACCCGCGGCTCTCCCCAGTTCTCTGCTAAGCTCCGGGAGCCCCTGCAACCGCAATAACTTGGTCTTGGTGGGTCGCCGCGTAGCTATTGGGAGGATAGCGATCCAGGTGGCGGAAGAGGGCGATGGGCTTTTGCACCCGACAGGTATAGAACTCCACGATGACCTCCGAGTCGGGCCGCAGCACCACCTTGGGCAAAAAGTCCTCCGGCATTTTGGCCCGCCACTGCCAGGGAAGCTTGGCAGGCACAGCATCCACAAAACGATGGTAAGTCCAGCGGGTATAGCGGCCAAAGCGGCCAAATTCTCGAATTTCTCGCATGAAAATAGACGCCGACAAAAAAGATGCTAGGGATCCATCCCCCTCAATGCCGCCCATTAAATTAGGCAGCGACCCCATGGGATTGGGCATTTGATCGGGAGCTAGGGCTTCAATGGCCGATTCTAGGCGCTCGGTGGTGCTGAGCAAACTCGGCAGGGCCACGGTCATCCCCATGCCGCCCTCCTTGTCTTGGCGCAGATAGGTGACGAGCCGAATGCCAGGGGCCAGCCACAGGCCGGGAAGCTTGGTCAACACCTCTGAAGGATCCAGCGTGCTGACATACCAGCGCCCGTCGGTATTGGGAGCAGGCAGGTTTTCGTCCAGATCGTCCCCCACTCGAAAGAGGTCTCCGAGGGCATCGAGGGAGTCTGGGATGTTTTCGTCGTCCTCCGAGGCCGTCTCCTTGGGCTGAGCTTCGGCCATGGGCAGCACCAACGTTCCGCGAATCAACTGACTCACTTTTTGAACGGTTGGAAGGGGATATCGTTGAAACGCCATGAATTCCGAATCCGGCGGCTAGCTGCGGAGAAAAGGGATCACAACCCTAGGCAGGGTGTCATGCTTTGGGGTGGTCAGCAAAGATGATCCTGCACCATCGGCGGGGCGGGGGATGACACTGAGAATACCCCTAGGCTAGGACGGAGTTCGCCTCGCCTCCTAAATAACAATATTTCTACATTAACCTTTCCACCCGTCGGGATCATCCGGGGCCACCGAAGGAAAACTTGGCTCAATCCCGATCTTAGCGGGCCAACCAGGGGGCGGGAAAGCAGGCATTGTCCCAGGGCAGGCTGAGAATGGTCAGAACCCAACACCCCTGAAAGGCGTTGGGTTCTGCGGCTGGGCTGCGCCGAGCGGTGCGACCCTTTGGTGTTGGTGGCGCTAGGGCGATGGGTAGGCTGGGCCTACTGCTTGAAGGCGCTGGTTCCGGCGTATTTTGCCTTAGCACCCAGTTCTTCTTCAATGCGGAGCAGTTGGTTGTATTTGGAGAGTCGTTCGCCTCGACAGGGGGCTCCGGTTTTGATTTGTCCGGTCATGGCACCGACGACAAGATCGGCGATGAAGTCGTCGGGGGTTTCGCCGGAGCGGTGGCTGACCATGCAGGTGTAGCCCGCATCGTGGGACATTTTGATGGCGGCCAGGGTTTCGGTGATGGAGCCGATTTGGTTCACCTTGACTAGGGTGGAGTTACCCACACCGTCTTGGATGGCCTTGGCGATGATGGCGGGGTTGGTGACAAAGGCATCGTCGCCCACCAGTTGAATGCGGCCACCGAGGCGCTGGGTCATCCGTTTCCAGCCCTCCCAGTCTTGCTCACCCAGGCCGTCTTCGATGGAGACGATGGGGAACTGGTTCACCCAGCTTTCCCAGAGGTCAATCATTTCGTCGGAGGATTTGCGGCTTTGGTCGGATTTGTAGAACAGGTAGCTGCCGTCCTCTTGGTAGAGTTCGCTGACGGCGGGGTCGAGGGCGATGGCGATGTCGTCACCGGGGCGCAGGCCAGCTTTTTCGATGCCCTGCAAAATCACCTCGATGGCTTCGACGTTGCTCTTGAGGTTGGGGGCAAAGCCGCCTTCGTCGCCGATTCCGGTGCTATAGCCCGCCTTTTTGAGCACAGACTTGAGGGCATGGTAGACCTCGGCCCCGTAGCGCAGAGCTTCGGTGAAGCTGGGGGCACCCACGGGGGCAATCATGAATTCCTGGAAGTCTACGCTGTTGTCGGCGTGGGCACCGCCGTTGATGATATTGAAGCAGGGCACGGGCAACAGCACCGAATCGGTACTGCCCAGGGCCACGTAGAGGGGCACCCCGGCAGACTCCGCAGCGGCACGGGCCACGGCCATGGACACACCCAGGATAGCGTTGGCCCCTAGGTTGCCCTTGTTCTCGGTGCCGTCCAGCTCCAGCATTTTGCCGTCCACCGCCGCGAGGTCAGCGGCGTCCATGCCTTTCACCGCCGGGGCGATGGTGTCGTTGACGTTGGCCACGGCCTTGAGGACGCCCTTGCCACCGTAGCGGGCCTTGTCGCCGTCCCGCAGTTCCACGGCTTCGCGAATCCCGGTAGACGCGCCGGAGGGCACAGCGGCCCGTCCCTTGCTGCCGTCCTCCAGCACCACATCCACTTCAACCGTTGGATTGCCGCGAGAATCTAGGATTTCTCTCCCATGTACCGACGCGATTGCAACCATGACTATTCCTCCAGTGAGATTCAATCCAGTGAGATTCAGTGCCGTTGCCCTCAAAGGGATAGGCCAATCAGTCATGGGCCGATCCAGAATGACCTTTGGGGCAGCAAACCAGCGGGTAAACCTGTAGTATCCTACCGGGTTAAAGCCGCGAAATAGCGTACCTTTGGCAACGATTATCCAGGCGAGGGTCTATTTTGGGGAAACAGCCCAGATCAACCCCCTGCACGCCGCCTAGGTGGATAGTAGCGGAGATCGTTTCGGGGATCAGGAATGCTTAGAATCCCCTAAGGATCACACCTGCTCCAGTGATTCAAAACATCACCCAACCCTGACCGATAACTACGGTCTTAGGAGGTGGCGGAGAGAAGGCCCTGGCACTGGGGACAGAGGCCGAAAAATTCTAGGGTGTGGTAGAAAATTTTGAACTGATGGGCGGTATGGAGCTGTTTCTCTAGCTCGTGGACGGGGCATTCATCAATGGCGATGGAGTTGCCGCACTGTAAGCAGGTGAGGTGGTGGCGATCTTCCTGGGGCAGGCTGTAGAGGGCTTCCCCGGAGGGCAGCGTCCGCATCTGCACAGCCCCTTCCAGCTTGAGGGCATCGAGGGCGCGATAAATTGTGGCCAAACCTAGGGTCGATCCCTCCTGTCGCATTTCGATGTAGAGGGACTGGGCAGAGATCGGTTGGCTTACGCCCTTGAGGGTGGATAGAATCTTCTCTTGACTGCGGGTGCGTCGGGCCATGCTTGCTCGTTCGTGCTGGCTCTATTCTACCAACCCACGGGATGGGGTAGGATGGGGCTGGTTCGTAATCGATGCAGTTGCCGTTGGTTCAACGATAATGTATTCGGTGGAGACCGTTTTAGTTCAGTCCGTGGCGGAGTCGGCCATGCCTCAGTACAGCGCTCGTATTTATGTCACCCTGCGTCCGTCGGTGCTAGACCCGGCGGGGACGGCGGTGCAGTCTGGATTAGCCCACATGGGCTACACCAATGTCGATTCCATCCGCATCGGCAAGTATATTGAACTTTCCCTAGAAGCCGCTGACGAGGCCGCCGCCAGCCAGCAGATCGACCGCATGTGTGATCAGCTTTTGGCTAACCCCGTTATTGAGAATTATCGTTTTGAGCTGGAGGCTCTAGCGGTGCCAGTTTAGGGCGGCTAGCGTTCAGAATTCAAAGTTCAGAATTCAAAGTTCAAAATTCAATGTCCCTAGGACACCACACCTTACCCCTTCACCCCGATGAAATTTGGCGTAATCGTCTTTCCTGGAGCCAATTGTGACCGCGATGTGGCCTACGTCACCCGCGATTTGTTGGGGCAACCCACCCGCATGGTCTGGCACGAAGACAGCGACCTCAGCGACCTCGATGTGGTGGTGGTGCCGGGGGGCTTTAGCTACGGCGACTATCTGCGCTGTGGGGCCATTGCTCGATTCTCCCCCGCCATGCAGGCCACGGTGGCCCACGCCAACCAAGGCAAATGGGTGCTGGGCATCTGCAACGGGTTCCAAATTTTGACTGAAGTGGGCCTACTGCCCGGTGCCCTGGTGCGGAATCGGGATATGCAGTTCATTTGCGACCGAGTGCCCCTCCGCATCGAACGCACTACGCTACCGTTTACCGCAGGCTACCGCCAGGGCCAGGTCATCACCCTACCCATTGCCCACGGGGAAGGCAGCTACTACGCCGATGCCGCTACCCTGGCGGAGCTAGAGGAACATCAGCAGGTGGTGTTGCGCTACTGCGATACCCAGGGCAACGTTACCGATGCCGCCAACCCCAACGGATCGCTGAATAACATCGCCGGAATCTGCAACCGCCAGGGTAATGTGCTGGGCCTAATGCCCCACCCCGAACGGGCCGCTGACTCTCTGTTGGGCAGTACCGATGGCTTGGCCATGTTCCAAAGCCTGTTGCAGGCGAAAACCCCTGTCCTCGCCTAACCCACCTCTGCCCTAGGCATTCCAGGGGTGATCAGTCAGGCAGTTATCTAACCACGATCACCCTGGTTTCCTAGGCAAGGTGTAGCGCCCCTACAGCTACGCTCTAATGGACTGGGCTATTTTAGCGGCGTCCGTTAGAGCGTTTAGGGGGCATCCATAGGGAAATACCTGGGTCGTGCCTAGGGTGCAACGCCCCAAAAACTCATCAGGGCGGCGGCGCGTTCAGCCCCTTCGGGGTCGCCCTGGCGCAAGTACATAGAGCGGGCCAGTTCGATATTCGACACAGCCTGAGCCTGGAGCCCCTGCCCCCACAGGGCAAGCCCTAGGTTATAAAAGGCCGCCGGGTCATCAGGACGGGCCTCCGCCACGCGACGATAGGACAGCACTGCCTGGAGATACTGCTCTCGCTCTAGCAGAATGCCCCCTAGCAAGGCGTGGGCAGACACCAAATCAGGGTTGATCCGTACCGCCCGCATGAGGTGCTCAAAGGCAGCTTCGCGGTTGCCTTCCTGAAATAGGATGTAGCCCATTTGGTGCTGGGCTTGGGCATTGGTGCTGTTGAGCGCCAGGGCCTGGGTGAGGGCGGATCGGGCGGCGGAAACGTTACCTTGCAGCAGGTGAATACTGGCAATGCTGGCATAGAGGCTGTCTTTGTTGCTGCTGGCCCGCACCCCCTGATTGAGGTAGGTGAGCGCTTCATCGTAGTTGCCCTGGCGGATGTAGAGATTGCCTAGGGCTTCGTAGGCTTGGGCGTTGCCGGGGGCAATACGCACCAGTTCACGGTAGGTGGCTAGGGCGGCGACTTCATCACCCTGCTGAAGCTGGATGCTGCCGATACCCAGGTGGGCATTGGCCTCACGGGGGTGTCGGGAGAGGATTTCGCGGTAGACCGCTAGGGCTTCGGTGAGTTGATCGCTGTGGAAAAGGCTGTGGGCAAGGCCATAGCGGAAAGCTAGGTTGTTGCGGTCTAGGTCTAGGGCACGACGGTAGGCGGTGACGGCTTCCGTATAGTTGCCCTGCTGGATGTAGAGGTAGCCCATGCCAGAGAAAATGCGGGCGTTCTGGGGATCGATCTGGGCCGCCTGCCGATAGGCCGTGAGGGCTCCGGCTGGATCGCCAGCGGCGACTCGCGCCTGCCCTTGACGCAGCAATTCATCCAGTTGAGCTTGCTGGGCTGCGGTAAGGTTACTGGAGGAGGTCGCTTGGGCCAGTTGCAGAGGGGCTTGGGTTGCCCAAAGCTCCATGGACGGCTGGGGAGGCGCTATTTCGACCCTCGGCATGGCAGCCTCGGCGGCAACGCCCCAGCCACCCAGCCAGCCCACCATCATCCCAGCCAAAACGTGATTCCGTTTCACAGGCCATTCTCCTTGATCGTCATGATCGATCATGTGTCGCAATTCTTAATAATAGCCGTTTCCCTCACGGCCCCAGAACGGTAATGCCGAAGACCCTGCGCCCAACGTCCCTGTGGCTGGGAATTCTCGGCCTGAGTAGCCTCTCCCTAGGCCTGCGATTTTGGGGCCTGGGGCGATTCAATCAGCTCATTTTTGATGAAATCTACTATATCCCCTTTGCCCTGGGCTACCTCAACCGCAGCCCTGTTTTCGATGCCCATCCTCCCCTCGGCAAGTATTTGATTGCCCTGGGGCTTTGGCTCAGTCAGGGGCCTGCGACCCAGGGGCAGTGGCCCACGGTGGTCGTGGCTGGTCAGTCCGTTAGCCTGCTGAGCGGGCGATGGCTCAATGCCCTGGTGGGATCAACCCTCCCCGCCCTCGTCGCGGCCCTCGCCTACGGCCTGAGCCAGGGGCAGCCTCGCCCTCGTCGCGTCCGCTTTAGCCTCATGGCCGCAACGCTGATGACCCTGGAGGGCCTGACGCTGGTAGAGTCGCGGCTGGCGCTGATTAACCTCTACTGGCTGTGGTTTGGGGTCTTGGGGCAGGTCTGCTGGGTTTGGGCTAGGGGTTCCTTGGGGCGGCTGGCGACTGGGATCAGCCTAGGGGCCGCCATCAATGGCAAGTGGAACGGAGCAGCCTTTGGGCTGGGGCTGCTCTTGAGGCGGTGGAGACGCCAGGGTTGTGATCAGCCCATCTCCTGGCGCAGGGAACTGCTGTACGTTGGCATCCTGCCTACCCTGACCTACGGGCTACTGTGGCTACCCCACCTCGCCATGACCGGGGAATCCCTCTGGAAACTGCACCAGCAGCTATGGGGGGCTCACCAGACCATCGGGGCGCAGGCCATCCCCCATCCCTACTGCTCCCCTTGGTTTACCTGGCCCTTGATGCTGCGCCCGGTCGCCTACTTTTACCAGGCTTACCCGCCGGAGCAAGTCGTCACCATTCAGGCCATGGGCAACCCCATGCTCTGGTGGTGGTCAACCGCCGCTATCTTCGCCCTGGGGGTAAAGGTTTGTCGCAGCCCAGGGGCATGGTGGGGCCGATCTCAGCCGATGATTTCCCCCGTAACCAGCGATTCCCCTGCCCCCAGGGCCATCTCGGCCCCGGGCAATTCCTCGGCCCCCAGTACAGCGGCGGATGGTGGCGGCCCGTCGTCCTCCTCGGCCAGTGCCCTCACCGTCGAGGCTTTTTTAGTCGTCAACTATCTAACCCAGTGGCTGCCGTGGCTGCTGGTGAGCCGCTGTACCTTTCTGTACCACGCCCTGGGGATGGTGGTCTTTAGCGCCCTGGCGTTAGCCTGGTTGCTGTCCGGCTGGCTGGGGCATCGCCGCCGATCCCATCGGGCCATGGCTTGGCTCTTGCTGAGTTTAGTTGCCCTTGGCTTTCTTTTCTGGCTCCCCCTATTCCTGGGTTGGCCCCTGTCGCCGAGGGATCTCCATCGTCGCTGGTGGATTCCGAGCTGGATCTGAGGGCAAGCAGCCCTGCCAGAATCGAGGTTATGGTCAAACTTCAGGCTAGAGGCTACCCTCAGTCCTTAATCCAAGCTTAGGTTCTTCAGAATGTTTGGCTAGTACTAAGATCTTATCCACAGCCTTACCGAGGTCTGTGGATAAGCTAGGAAACGCATCGGCCTAATCACCCACCAAGCCCGCTGTAACCGCAGGGCCATAACGACTTTCGAGCACCGTTAACTTATGGCGGCAAAAGCGCAGCCTGTGGAAAACCAGGCTACTTTTGATGGGTTTGGCCAATATTGAGGCCGTAATTAGCGCCCCAGCTTACCCCAAAGGTTAAGTCTAGGTCAACCCAATTTGCGTATTCTAGGGCACACATTTTTGGGGCAAGCCCCCCGAATTAGCGAGGAATTTGTTAGCCTCAGAGGGACAATCTCACTGTGTAGATCCCTATTCCTATGGGCCACGTTCCTGCCGAGTCTGACACCGTTGATCGCCCCGAACCGAGCAACTCAACCGCTGCCATTATGCCCGCAGCGACAGATGATTGCTCCAGAACTAAAGATTCTTCTAACCATCGGCAAGGGAATCATCGGCAAGGAGCGGAGGCCATTCCCCGCGCAGGCCAGCCCTGGCTCTCCCCCCCCAGGGCTGATTCAGATGCAGATTGCCGCTATGGCTGGGCCGATCCTATGCCCAGACGGAGAACGCGCCCCTGGCGGTGGGCCTTGGGGCAAATGGTGATCGGCGGCACCGTGGCAGCGGGCCTAGTCATGGGCGTAGGGCTTTTGCGGACGGGGCAGCAGGTTTTGACCACCTTGCCCGCGCTGTTTATCCCGGTGGTGACGGAGCCGGAGGTGGATGTGCGGACGGTGGTGGTACGGCAGTTGCAGGGAGCCAGCGAACTGACCACAGCCATTTTCACCATGGAGGCCGTGGTACCCGCCCAGAGTGATCGCACCCTAGCGGGCTATGTCATTGGCTCCACCCACCTGCTCTACCTTGCCCACGGCCAAGTGCGGGCGGGGGTTGATCTGTCCCAAATTGCCGCAACAGACGTGGAGGTGGCGGGCGACTCGACCCTGCGGATTACCCTACCGCCGCCGCGAATCCTAGACAGCAAGCTAGACGTGAGTCAATCCACGGTCTACGCCTATGATCGGGGCTGGCTGGGCCTCGGCCCCGACAATGCTCCCCTGCTGCAAAGCCGTGCTCAGCAAGAAGCCCTGGCCAAAATCAACGCCGCCGCCTGCACCTCCGATCTACTCGCCGAGGCCAATCAGCGGGCCGAACTGGCCGTGGGCCAACTGTTGGCCACCGCCGGGTTTGCGTCGGTGGAGGTGATTACCCAGCCGCCCCATGCTTCGGCCTGTGCCAGCCCGTCACCCCAACAAATCTCGACAAATAGCGATACAGTGTTACCGGGTCAGACTTGATCCTCGATATCCCAGGCTGCTAAGAGGACGATCATGCTAGCGCTGTACCAGTTTGAAGCCTCCACCTACGCGGAGAAAGTTCGTCTCATCCTCGATTACAAGCAACTGCCCTACCAAAAGGTGGACGTCACCCCCGGCGTGGGTCAGGTTGAAGTTTTCCAAATGTCGGGCCAGCGCCAAGTGCCTGTGCTCAAGGATGGCGACCAAATCATCCCCGATTCCACCGCTATTGCCCTGCACCTAGAGCGCACCTACCCCGACCGCCCCATTCTGCCCACCGACCCCAAACAGCGGGGGCTGTGCCTTGCCCTAGAAAGCTGGGCCGATGAAGCCATTGTGCCCAATGCCCGCAAGGTGATGATCGGGGCCTTCAAGCAGCATCCCAATTTCCGCACGGCCTTGCTGCCAACGGCCACCCCCGACCTGCTGCGGAATCTGGTGGGTGCCCTGCCGGGGGATATTCTGAACCTCGTCGGCACCGGGGTTGGCTTTGGCCCTGACGATATCAAGGTCGCCGCCACCGCCCTGAAGCAAGATTTAGACGCCCTCTGTTTAATGCTGGAAAATAGCCCCTACCTGCTGGGCAACCAGCCTACCCTGGCGGATTTTGCCGTGGCTGCTGCCACCATGTACCTCAAGTTCCCCGACCGTCAGTATGTGGATCTGCCGGAGGGCATTTGCGGCAAGGGCGTCCCTGGCTTGGCCGACGTGCCAGAGTACCAGGCCGTCTTCGACTGGCGGGATCGGCTCTACGGTGAGTTTCGCACCCCCCGCACCGACGTTCCTCCCCCCTCGGCCTCCAGCGCCAGCGGCCCCACCCCCATCAGCATCGACTAGCGCCCATGGCTGACCTCGTTAGCACCCTCACCGCCCTGCTTGGGGCCGAATCTGTCACTTCCCAAGGCCAAATCGCCGCTGAGCTAGGGACATCCCTAGCCCAGGTCACGGTGGATCACACCCTGCCCCAGGCCGTGGTTTATCCCACCAGCGAAGCCCAACTGGCAGCGGTGATGGCCTGCGCCCACCAAAACCAGTGGCGGGTGTTGCCCTGCGGTGCGGGCAGCAAGCTCACCTGGGGCAGTTTGGCTCAGGGGGTTGATCTGGTGGTTAGCACCGCCCGCCTGAACCAGATCATCGACCATGCCGTGGGGGATATGACCCTCACCGCCCAGGCAGGGTTGACTCTGGCGGAATTGGCCCCCAAGCTCGCCGCTGTGAACCAATTTCTGCCTCTGGATCCGGCCTATCCCCATCGGGCCACCCTCGGCGGCATGGTGGCAACCGGGGATGCAGGTTCCCTGCGGCAGCGCTACGGTGGCGTGCGGGATATGCTGATTGGCCTTTCCCTGGTGCGCTACGACGGTCAGATTGCCAAGGCTGGGGGCCGCGTCGTGAAAAACGTGGCCGGATACGACCTGATGAAGCTGTTCACCGGATCCTACGGCAGCTTGGGCATGATTTCCCAACTCACCTTCCGCCTGTTCCCGGTGCAGGAAACCTCGAAAACCCTGGTCATTTCTGGGAACATTGCCGAAATCCAGACTCTCACCGCCGCCGTGCGCCGTTCCTCGCTGACCCCCGTGGCCCTAGACCTGCTTTCGCCCACCCTCGCCGCGGCCTTGGGTAGCCCAGAGTCCTTCACCCTCGCCGCCCGGTTCCAGTCCATCGCTCCTGGGGTAGAAGAACAGTTGGCTGTTCTGCGCCAGCTTCTCCCCGCCGGACTAGCCGTTCAGGAATTGGCAGAAGCCGAGGATCAAGCCTTTTGGCATCGGGCGAATGATTACCTCTTTCCCGCTGAAACAACGGCAACCACGACCGTAAAAGCTAAAGTTGGCCTGCTGCCCACCACCGCCTGCGACCTGTTGACCCAGCTTCAGCAGCTTGCCCCCGGCCACCTTGCCCGCATCCACGCCAGTAGCGGCATCGGTACGGTGTGCCTGGAGGCCACCACCGCCACCCCTGATCTCCTGACAAAACTGCGGTCTATCTGTGGGGCCTCCCAAGGCTATCTAGTGCTGCTGGAGGCATCCCCCGATCTTAAACAAGCCCTAGGGGTTTGGGGCGATGTTGGCCCTGCCCTGGCCCTCATGGAGGCTGTTAAAGCCCAGTTTGACCCCCAGCACCGACTCAGCCCTGGCCGCTTTGTGGGAGGGCTGTAAGCGCACAGGTTGGGCGGACAGAAGGTCGCCACCACCCGAAGACCTCCCTGGGGGCCTATCTTGGGACACCCTCATCCTGGGGACACCTTCGCTCTGGCTAGATGCGCTAAAAAATGGGCAGAGAAATCCTATGCCCATTTCGTGGAAAGCGCTCGCAAACCGTTAGTCGATGCGCTCGATTTGCCAGAGAATTTGATTGCCTTCGCGCCGCACCCGGGAAACAGACCAGTTGCGCCAGTGCCAAAGTTCGCCCCGACTGGTGACAGCGCTGGCATTCACGTCCATTAAATCAGCCAGTTCGGAACTGGTGATAAGATAGCCTTGCTTAGCGATTTCGTCGGCAATTTGCAGGGTCTCTAGGGCATTACGCAGCGTTTCTACCCTTTCTTGACGGGGCAATAGTTCAAAATTGTCGCTGGTCGGGGAAGTACCGGAATCCGCCATGGTAGAAATTGTTCTAACGCTTAAAAATCAAGGTAAATTTTAACCTTTTCCCTAGGGCTTCGGCAGGGTTCTTCCGAACAAATTATCTTGACTTTGTATTTAATTTCCCCAGGCTGATCGGTTAATACCCGTAATCCCACCGAGCCCGGTAGCCCCGAGCGTCAATATGGGTGAAGACCGAGGAGCTGGCGAGACCACCCCGTTGGCCCCACCAAGGACTGAGGCGGGCGTAGACATTGAAGCAACTGACCCCCGGAATGACAAAATCTACCGCGTCCCCCGACAGGTGGCGTGAAAACCGAGCCCCCCCGACGGCGGCATTGGTGGCAGGGTCACGATACCAGGAGTTGATGCGCATGGGGCGATCTCCGTACATACGACGAATTTCCTCTAGGGCGCGAGCTATCCGAAAGATGCCCTGCACCACAGCGGCATTGGCGGGTTTGCGATAGTAGCCCGTCGCTCGATTAACGTGCAGGGCCTCAGCCCAGGTAAAGTTGCCGGGCTGTCCGTACTGATTGACGGGATAGATCGGATCGTTGGAGTAGTAGGTGCCGCTGAGGCCAGGGAGGGTCAGCCGAATGCCGCGATCTACCGGGGCGGGGGCCGTTCTGGTAGGGGCCACCGGGGCCACCCCTTGATCCTTGGGATTGTTGCCCAGGCTGGTGCCCTCCATCTCAATATCGGGAATGTAGGCGTACCAGGTTGTGAGGTTTTTGGGCCCCAGAAAAGCACCCTGGAGGGCGACCCGCACATGGTTTTGGGCGGGCTGAGCGTAGGAGTTGAGCAAAAACACCGTCCCTTTTTTGACCAGCACCTTTTCCTCGCTGGTGAGCTGGCTGGACTGAATCGGCTGGGTTTTGAAGACCGTGTCCCCCTTCACCCGCAGCAGTTCCCGCCTGCCTTCAATGTTGACGTCGGGTTTATAGACAAACCACTGTCGCCTCGTCTCTTGGCTGGAGGGCACCTCCGCCAGCTCTATTTCCGCGTGGTCGCCAGCGGCGGGTGTGTTGTTGATCAGATGAAATCGGGCACCCTGGGCGATGGTCAACAGGCTGGTTGCCGGAAGCTGAGAGGAGTCCTTGGCCTCTCGTTTAAAGACGGTCTTGCGGATTGCCGTGAGGGTAATGTGGGTGATCATTTCCACATCACGGGCATCGACCCACCAGGTTTTTTGCGGCTGGTTCCCCAGGGTAGGCTCTCGCAGTTCTACCTGCCATTGATGATCCCCGAGATCAACGTAGTACTGAAGATCAAGAACGCTCCCCTGGGTGAGCAAAATTTTATCGACTTCCGCCAAGCGATCAGCGGGGAGAGGCTGTCGCCTAAAGTAGGTGGTTTTTTTTACCCGCAGTTTGGCCCCCAGGCTAGGACGATCTTCCCCCAGGGGGGCCAATCCCTCACCATCGGCCTCCCCTAGGCTCTCCTCCCCTTGGGGGTTCTTGTCCGGCGTAGCTGCGCCCATCCGATCTGGCTCCGATCCCCCAGATCCGACCGAAACTGTCATTGCCAAAGGGGCATCGGCCCGCAGAAACCACTGCCGCATCCCCTCAACATTGAGGACTTGTTCCCTGGGGTTGCTGGAGGAGGGCTTTTTCTGAATGCGGGAAATCCATTGATTGCCCTGCATGAGATAGATGGCTTCGTCGGTTTCCTTAACCCAGGTACCCATGATTGATCCTCATGAAACAGCGTATTGCGCCGGGATGCCCCCGTCCCTTTCGTTATGAATATTAGGATCGAATGCCCAATCTGGCGCAAGCCCCCACAAGATTCTGCCCTGGCAGGTGGCCCTACCTGCGGGATCTCCAGCCCCAGCTATCCTAAATCCTAGTATTTACCCCCAATTTAACCCTTGATCTTGCCCCTGTGGATCTGGTCGTTGGCGTAGCCTCCTCCATACTGAAATTCGTGGTGTTTGTCAAAGTCTCAAGGCTGGTAAAAACCCTAATTGATATAGGAGTTTTTCTATGCGGATTTAGGGCTATTTCCCAGTCCCAGATGGATAGGCTGTCTCGCCAGAGGCACTATCCTCTGTACGGGCCGGATCATTTTCTTAAAAACTGTGTCTTTGAATACACAAAGTTCCTCTTTCCCCCAAGGCTACGGTAATCTAGCTAAACGGCAGAAGGGCCTTAGCAGACCCGGTATTCATCGTGCCCCTTGGCCATTAGCCCCAAGGTTGTGCTCTCTGCCCTGTTTTTCAACCTGACGTTCAGCGGAGATCCACTGTGTCTGAGTACGCCATTGCCGCCGGAGATGTGGTTAAGCTAGCCGAACCCTACCGTCCTAAGGATTGGGCTACCCAGCAGCCCAAGGACTGGCCAGGGTTTGAGTATGGCCTAGTTGCCGAACTTGAGAACGACGAGCACGTTTCCCTTTTTTTGTACGACCGCGACGGCAAGCTCTTTGTCAGCCACCAGCACCCAGCCCATGCCCTTCTCGTCCCCACCATGGTGGACTTTTCCTTTGACCAACTCGAACCCTACGAGGCTTTAATTGGTACGGGCACATTTTGGGACGGCCTGTAGCTCAACCCACCAAAAAGGGGAACCTCAGTTCCCCTGAATTTAGACCTAGAAACAGGTTGGATGTTGGGATCGAATTAGGCTTTATGGCAGCAGCCTATTGTCCACGATTTCCGAAGGCTTTACCGCTGGATCGACATCATACCAACGGAGTTCCTAGGCTTTGGTTCCCTCACCTTCTGGCTGACGGGCCTCTAGGGTAGGAGCACCCAAGGTAATTTTCACAACCTTGGTTTGGGATTCCACTACTTTAGGCAGGGTCAGCGTCAGGATGCCATGGTTAAATTCGGCAGTTACCAGGCTATTTTGAATGGGTTCCGGCAGGTTAATGACCCGCTGGAACTGCCCATAGCGCACATCGTCATAGAGCAGCTTGGTATCCTCTGGCAAGGTCGGTTCAGGGCGCTGACCTTCTAGGGAAATGGTGTCAGCCGTCACCTGCACATTCAAGGCTTCAGGCTCAATACCAACCACATGGGCCGTCAGCAAAAAGTGATCGCCTTGATCCAATAAACGTACCGCCGGAGCCCAATCAGCCCTGGGCAAAACTTCAGCAGCAAAGTCACCAAAGACGTCGTTAATTTGACGGCGAATGGCATTAATTTCAGAGATGGGATCGAGATAGCGACGAACGATCATTACAGCAACCTCCTAGTTGTTGAATGAGTGGTTAAACCACCTAGGCTATGACTCTATAGTGTGCTATTTTTTTAGGCGGTTCTAGGGCGAGAAACCCTAATCCCATGGGGTATTTCCCCACCGAACCTACCGTACCCAGTTCCCCGAACCTCACCCGTTTCCCATGATTCGGCAATGCAATAATCTTGCAGAGTGTGGCTTTATCACGTAGTTTTTATCACCGTGGCTGTCAAGCCTTAACTTGCTGGGGGTAGGCTCTCTGGGGCTGGGGCAGATTGACCGAGTCGAGCTTTCATAGCATCGAGTTCTTGCTCAACGGGGCCACCCCTTTCTAGGGCAGTGAACTGGCGCTCTAGGGGGTCGCCACTGAGGTCTTGCATGGCCTCAGAACGAGCCTCTAAATCCAGCACGCGCTGTTCCATTTGGTCGAATGCCGTCTTGGCTCCACCGCTGCTAAAGCCACCGATCATCTCCTGCAAGCGCTGGGAGGCTTCGGCGGAACGGGCGCGGGCAATGTACAAATCTTTTTTGGTTTTAGCCTCGGCAATTTTAGTTTCTAGGCGGTGCATGTTTTCCTTCATGGTGGCAACCACCTGCCGCTGCTGCACCAGTTGACTATCCATGGCTTGGGCTGCTTCTAGGGAGGTTTGGCGGCGGGTGAGAGCCTGTCGGGCGGTGGCCTCGTCTCCTTTTTGCAGGGCGAGTTCAGCGCGGTTGTACCATTCTTGGGCGGTGGTTTGGGCCTGGGCGCTTTGGCGTTCGGTGCGCTTTTGGGTGGCAATGGCCTGGGCGACGGCCTGCCTCAGTTGCAGCAGATTCGACTCCATCTCCAACAGGGTTTGCTCCAGGACTTTGGCGGGGTCTTCAGCCTGGTTGACCATGCCGTTGAGGTTGGCCCGCAGGGTACGAAAGGCGCGATCAAACAACCCCATAGCGTTCTCCCAGTCTCCAAAATAAGAGGGCAGGTTGGCCCCCTGATTCAGCATAACAGCCGTTCTTTGGCCTAGGGGTGAACCGCAGGCCTGAGTCCCCAGCAGAGCGTCCTTGGTTTTCCCCAAAACAGCCCCACAGGCGGCGATTGAGGCCCTGGCTAGGGCGTATTGTAAACCTGAGCTGGGATACCTTGCTGCTGAAGTTGCTCCACCAAGGTGCGGGCAGAGGACTCCTGGGAAAATGCCCCCATTTGAATCTTGGTACCGCCCTGAAAATCGCGCACATAGGCATTGCCCACCACCCGGCGGGCAGACTCTAGGGATTGGTTGCCCGTGTAGTCTGTCACCACATAGAAGTTAGGCTGACTGGTGGCCGGAGGCGGAGTTGAGGCCGACGGGGTTAAGGGCGGCGGGGGCGCGGCGGAGAGTGAGGGCGGCGGTGTAGGGGCGGTGGTCACGGTGCCGAGGGGTTGGGGAGGTTGGGCCGCAGGAGGAGCCGCTGGAGCTGACGGTGGTGGAGCCGGACGTGCCGGGGGGGCGGCAATGGGAGGCATGGGCGCAGGGGGCGCAGACGCAGCGGGTCGAGCCGCACCGGGCGAAACGGCACTCGGCGATACCGTCACCGGAGTGGGGCGGCTGGGCGCACTGGGAGTCACAGGTTCTGTTCGGAGGGTGCCCGTAGGCCGAATGGGCTCCGTGGGTTGGGGAGGGCTGCTTGATGCTGTCCCAGCTTCGGTGGGGGAAGCCTCGGTGGGGGCAGGCGCTGAATCGGCACCGGGGGCAGAATTCAGTGCCCTGTCCGCTGGTTCTAGACTGGCCCCACTTCGCGAAGGCTCTACGGGTAGCCGACTCACCCGGTCAAGATCCAGGGCGTCAAAGGTCTGGCCTGACAAATCTGGGCCGATGCCTTGGAGCCCAGTGGGCACTTCCCCTAGGGCCGGAGGTGCCCCATCCTCAGCATCAGGAGCCGGAGAGGAGGAATGCCCCAGGCCAACTCGATCCCGTAAATGGTCGAGGGCGGCGGGGGAGGTGGCCAAATAGCCTAAGCCCGCACTGCCCACCAGCAACAGCAGCAATGCCCCCACCCCTAACGGCGTAGAAAGCCGTTGGGCCAGGGACGGTTCATAGTCGGCCTCGTCTTGGGGGAAGTAGGGCTCTGGATAATAGGGCTCCTCTGGACGATAGATGGGCGCAGCGGCGGGCGCACTGCCCAGCAAAGCCGCTGTGCTCTCCAGGTAGGCATCTGGTGCCGGGGCATAGGGGGCTAGGGTACTGCCCAGATCAGTCGCAGCGGTGGGCGGTACACCAGGAATAGCCCCTGGTGCGTAGGCCGGAAGACTGGGGGTGGCCGACGCCGTGCGGCGTTTCTGGGGCACGGGCGGATCCGTCAGCCTGCGGGTGGGTTGGCCCTGGCTGGGCTTAGAGCCAGACGCCTGGAGGGGCATCAAACTGGGGGCGGGGCGACCCTTGGGCCGAAAGGCAAGTTTGCGCTGAGTATCGGGACGAGGCCCCTGTCCGGTGCGGCTATGGCGATAGCGTAGGATCTCATCATCCAGGTTCACCATGAGACTCCCCAGGGCGCGGTGGAGGTCGGGGCTGGGTGGGCTGGCTACCCCTGGCTGGGAAGCATTAGGATAGGGTGTGGAACCAACCGACGGATGAACCATGGCGTAACGTCCTAGACGACCGATCAACGGAACACCCCTAATACTACTGATTTCTTCCCCATTGACAACGTTCGTTACAGTCTAGTTACCCGCTAGGATCCAGTTAATCTGTGAGAAGGTTGGGTTAAAGCCAGATGGAGATGGGCATCGAAGCTATGTCCTCGCCCACCACGGAGATCGGGCAGACTTAACGTTAGCCCCCAGGGTGCCTCTCGCTAGTCTGAGTCTTGCGCCATCGAGGCTTGCCCACCGCCCCACCGCCCACCCCAAGGGCCGAGCTACCGTCCACCTCCCTAGGCATACCCATGTCCCTCGATGCCCTTGGCCACCTGTTAAACCAGGTTGAGAAACAGCCTGCATGGCGTAGGCAAGGGCAGTTTCGGCGCATTCTAGAAAACTGGTCTGCCGTGGTAGGGCCTGCTGTCGCCCGCCAATCCCGGCCTGTGCGGCTAGAGCAATCGATTCTTTACGTTACCGTCATAAATCCAATGTGGGCGCAGACCCTCACCCTAGAGCGAATCGGCATTCTCACCAAGCTCAACCAACAGCTTCAGATCGACCTCCAAGACCTACGGTTTTCCAGTGGCGACTGGTTTCGCCGCCCCCACCCCAAAACCTTGCCCAGTTCAGCCCCCATCAATAACCTGCCCGACTGGCTACGGCAGCACCCCAGCTTCGAGCCCGACGTGATTTCCACCCCACCTCCTATCGATCACCGTCCTACAGCCCAGGAAAGTTTCCAGCGCTGGGCCAGGGTGGCCCAGACTATGGCGGCCCAACGGATGCTCTGCCCAGATTGTCGTTGCCCCACCCCACCGGGCGAACTGAAGCGCTGGTCTCGCTGTAGTATCTGCGCCGCGAAACACTTTAGCCAGAACGGCCAGGGCCAAGGGCACCGCGATCCCCTACCGCCCTGGACAACCTAGCGGGTGCTGGGACACAAAGCCGCAGCGTAGTCAACAATAGCCACTACGTAGGGCCGTCGGTGGGGGTAACACCTGATCGCCTGTCTCCGTACTGGGTTGTGCCCATCTTGTTCCCCAGCGTCCTGCGCGCTTCTAATCAGCCGCCCGCCCAGCGCCATTCCCTTCTAGGCCCGCTTCCTCTGCTCCACCGAGGAAACCGAGTGTCAGGAGTCAATATGAAATGGCGTATAAAAATTTACGTTTTTTTCAAAAAAACTGCGCATTCAGGCCGCGATTCGGGAATGCTAAGGATGTCTTCCTAACTTCCTCCATCTGTGGCCATGAGTTTCCTAGTTTCCCCAGCCCATGGACTTGCTCCCAATGATGTAACGGTGGACAGTTGGTCTGCCCATCGCCCGCTTGCGGTGACGAGTCCCCATTCAACCCAAGAGCGCTTAGACGCTATTGCCGCCCTCCACCTTGAGGACAATCGCAGTATTCCTGCCTTCGAGGAAGCGATTCAACTCGTGCGAGATCATTTAGGGATTGCCATCGGCTGGGTAAGCGTGGTCTTAGCGGATACCGAAGTTCTGAAGGCCACCTACGGCCTCTCCAGCCTGGGCCTGGGAAATCCCCTGGCCGAACATCGACAGCTACCGCTGGCCGACAGCCTCAGCCCCTACGTCCTCGACTGCCAACAGCCCTGGGCCGTGGCCGATGCCACCCAACTCCCCCACCACAGCCCAACGGCGATGATGGCCACCTATGGTCTGGCGGCCTACTGTGCCGTGCCCCTCATCACCAGCCAACATCAGTGCATTGGTGTCCTCGCGGTGATGGATCGCCAGCCTCGGCAGTTCAGCGCTCAGGATGTCAGCTTTTTGGCGATGGCAGCCCGTTGGGGCATGGGAGAATACGAACGGCAACAGGCCACCACCCGACCGATGTCTGCGGCCCAGACCACGCAAGCCGAGCAGGCGGCGGTAGATGCCGTGCGGCTACACCTGATTGGCCAACTGATTCAGGATATGCGCAATCCTCTCACCGCTGTTCTCGGCATGACCAGCATGTTGGGCCGCGAAATCTACGGCCCCCTCACCGAAAAACAGCGGGAGTATGTGGAAATTGTGCGCACCAGCAGCCAAACCCTGATGCACCAAGTCGATGAAATGCTCGATCTGGGGCTGATTAGCCCAGAAACCAACAAACTCGTCGCCGCCCCCGTTGATATTCACCGCCTCGGCCATCAGGTGCTCGACACCCTAGCGCCCCTAGCCGAAACCCTCTCCCAAACCCTAGATCTCACCGTAGAGCCCAACCAAGGACTCTGGATTCTCGACCAGCACACGGTCAAGCAAATCCTCTATCACGCCGTGTTTAGCCTCATGCACATGGCCAGCGAAAACAGCATCCTGCGGATTCATAGCTCCCGCAAAGGCCAATCCCTCACCCTGGCCCTTTGGGTGTCTAATCCCTGGTTAGGGGAGGGGCTACCGAACAGCATGATTAGTCTTTGTCAGTCCCTCGAACAGGGCGACGGCTGCCAGCGCCTAGAAAACGATCTCTACAATCAGGGTCTGTTGGGGAATGGCCTCACCCCAGCGGACTTGTCTAAGCACTGGCTGGGGCTGCTTCTGTGCCATCACCTTGCCCAGCATCACGGTGGCCACCTCCGTCTTCAGGGCAGTGATGAGGCCGGATATCGTCTGGTCATTGCCTTGCCTGCCCTCCGCAGTAGCCCGCCCCGGCTAGACACAGATCTCATACCGCCGCCCCTGCCCTCC
Source organism: Leptolyngbya sp. BL0902 (assembly GCF_016403105.1). Taxonomy (NCBI): domain Bacteria; kingdom Bacillati; phylum Cyanobacteriota; class Cyanophyceae; order Leptolyngbyales; family Leptolyngbyaceae; genus Leptolyngbya; species Leptolyngbya sp. BL0902. The sequence goes on along the minus strand of NZ_CP046155.1, from coordinate 3,086,091 downwards.
AGCCCTGGTAAAGCGGGTTAGTGGGCCTGCACTTCAGCGTTGCCCCCCTAATGGCACCGCTAGGAGCCCCAACCCCTAACCTCTGTCTGTTCAGGGGCAGGGGGGAGTTTACACAAAGCCTCTCTATCCCTTAAACTAGAAGACTGTGTCTGTAATCCAAGGTTCTACGGCTAGGAAACTCCATGGCGAAGAAAAGCATGATTGCCCGCGAGAACAAGCGGGAACAACTGGTGGCCAAGTACGCCAAAAAGCGGGAAGCCCTGCTTGAGGAATTTAACAATGCCCAATCTCAGCAAGAGCGGGTTGAAATCCACCGCAAAATTCAGCAACTGCCCCGCAACAGTGCCCCCACTCGCCTGCACAACCGCTGCTGGATGACGGGCCGTCCCCGTGGCTACTACCGCGATTTCGGCCTTTGCCGCAACAAACTGCGGGAAATGGCCCACCAAGGCTTGCTCCCCGGCGTGGTGAAGTCGAGCTGGTAGTTTTCGCCAGAACAGTCCGCAGGACGGTGTTGAGCCCTTAGCTAGAACCTCGCTTCAGGGATAACCCATTCTAGTCAGGGCTTTCTCGATAACGCCCATTCATTGGCCTTCTGGGGTAAAACCCGGAGGCCATTTTTGTCTGGACTTTTCCAATCGCGGGCCTGACGGCAGCGCAACCACCGCCGAGGGCACCGCACTAGCTGAGCTGGGCTAGCCCTAATCGGGGTCGCAGCGGATTTCTACCATAAAGCCATCGGGATCATAGAAATACACGCCGCGCCCGGTGGGCCGACGGACGGGGCCGTGGGCGATGGCAATCTGGTGATGGCGCAGCACCGCCAGAGCTTGATCAAACTGATCCGCAGGGATGTCAAAAGCTAGGTGATAGGCGCGGGTGAAGGTGCGTTCGGGGTCGGGGTCGGGGGGATCGAGCTCTGGCGCGTAGAACAGGTCGAGGATCAGGCCATCGGGCAGGAGGAAGTTGGCCACCTTACCTGCCGCCACCAAGGCTTTGAGGGTATCATCTACCTCGTCTCCGGTGAGTTCGCGTAGCCCCAGCAGCCCACCATAGAACTGGCGTGAGGCCGTCATATCCTTCACATTCAGCGCCAGGTGATGGATCCGACGCAGTTGGCCCGGTTGCAGGGCCACAGGGGGAAAAGCATCAGCGGTCATGGAGCAGTGCCCAGGGTGGTCAACGAGGTGAGGTCGGCGGGATGGAGGTGATCGTTCATCACTTCTCCGTCCTTAAACCAAATGATACGCTGGCTGGCGCGGGCCACGTCGGGTTCGTGCGTCACCATCACCACGGTGATGCCGCTGGCGTGGAGGTCGGCAAAAATCTTGAGCACCTCTTCAGTAGTGTGGGTGTCGAGGGCTCCCGTGGGTTCATCGGCCAGTAGCAACAGGGGACGGTTAACGATGGCGCGGGCAATGGCGACCCGCTGCTGCTGCCCTCCAGAGAGCTGGGTGGGGCGATTGTTGATGCGGTTGCCCAAGCCGACTTGCTCTAGGGCGGCAAGGGATCGCTGTCGCCGTTCCGCCTTGGCCACCCCGGCATAGACCATGGGCAATTCCACATTTTCCCGCGCCGTTAGCTGGGACAACAGATGAAACTGCTGGAACACAAAGCCAATTTTGCGGTTGCGAATGTGGGCGAGATCGCTATCCGCCAGCGTCGCCACATTTTGCTGATCAAAGTAATAGTCTCCGGCGGTGGGCCGATCCAGACAGCCAATCATATTCATGGCGGTGGACTTGCCCGAGCCAGACGGCCCCATGATGGCACAATATTCCCCCGGAAAAATCGCCAGGTTGACTTTCCACAGGGCGCGCACCTCGGTATTGCCCTCGCCGTAGATTTTTTGCAAATTGCGAAACTCAATCAGAGGGGATGGCATCTTAGGCGGCACCTGCGCGGGTGAAAGGGACGTTTTAGGACTGTCGCCAATTCTCGGTGGTTAATCCAGGAACTCGATCAAATTCCCGTTGATTGGCTGTAATCATCAGTAGGTTATGCATCACAGAAGTTCATCACGGTAGGATTCAAACGCGGGGAAATCAGGCACTCCCTCATAGGTCAGAATGACCTCTGTCCACTGAGATAGGGGCTTAGGGTAATTTTCTGTTGTTTGACGTAAGGCATTGAGAATCAAAGTTTGCAAAGGAATATTGGATTGCGCGGCTTGGCGGGTCAAATCCTGTTCAAGATCCGGTGGCAAATTGATCATGATTTGCATCTTTGTTCTCCCCCATAGTCAGAGACAACGGTTGATAGCACTGGTCAGAGATCCACGATATGACCAGTGCTCCCTTGACAACTCCCTAACCTCATCCCCTAGCCATTGAGCTTTTTACTCAGGAGCTGGTTGCTGAGCTTGGGATCCACCCGTCCGCCGCTGGCCTTCATCAACTGGCCCACAAAGAAACCTTGCAGTTTTTTCTTACCGCCTCGGTAGGCTTCCAGTTCTTCGGGGTGGGCGGCGAGAACTTCATCGATCATCGCCTCAATTTGGGCGGGGTCGGAAATTTGGCTGAGGCCGCGTTCTTCCACCATCGCCTTGGGGGAACCGCCTTGGGTCAGCAGTTCGGGCAATAGGTCTTTGCCGATTTTGTTGCTGATGGTGCCCGCTTCGATCAGCTGCACCAGTTCCGCCAGCATCTCCGGCTTCAGGGGCAGTTCGTCAATCGTGAGTTTTTCAGAGTTGAGGTAGGCTGCAATATCCTGGGTGAGCCAGTTGGCGGTGAGTTTGGGGTCGGCCCCGGTGGCCACGGTGGCTTCAAAAAACTCGGCAATGGGGCGCTCGTCGCAGAGCACCCGGGCATCGTAGGCAGAGAGGCCAAAGTCTTCCTCGTAGCGGCTGCGCTTTTGGGCGGGCAGTTCCGGCAGTTCCCCTTGCCACGCTTCTTTTTGGGCAACGGAAACGACAATGGGCGGCAGGTCGGGTTCGGGGAAGTAGCGGTAGTCGCTGGAGCCTTCCTTGGAGCGCATACTCTTGGTGCGCTGGGTGCTTTCGTCCCACAGGCGGGTTTCTTGGAGGATTTTTTCGCCTGCTTCGTTGGCCTTGATCTGCCGCTCAATTTCGTACTCAATGGCCTTTTGGATGGCGCTGAAGGAGTTCATGTTTTTGATCTCCACCTTGGTGCCAAATTCCTCTTGGCCCACCGGACGCACGGAAATGTTCACGTCGCAGCGCAGGGAACCCTCCTGCATGTTGCCGTCGCTGATGCCCAGGTAGCGGACGATACGGCGCAGTTCTTGGGCATATTCGGCGGCTTCTTGTCCGGTGCGAATGTCCGGTTCCGAGACGATTTCCACCAGGGGCACCCCAGCCCGGTTGTAGTCCACCAAAGAGTAGGTGGAACCCGCCAGACGGTCGCTTCCGGCGTGGACGAGCTTGCCTGCATCCTCTTCCATGTGCAACCGGGTGATGCCGATGCGCTTGCGGGTGGCTGCCTTGGTTTTCTTGTCGATCAGCTCAATCTCTAGCCAGCCGTGCTCGGCGATGGGCAGGTCGTACTGGGAGATCTGGTAATTCTTGGGCAGGTCGGGGTAGAAATACTGCTTGCGGTCAAACTTCGAGTAGGGGGCAATCTGGCAGTTCAGTGCCAGCCCCGCCTTGACGGCATACTCCAGCACCTTTTGGTTGAGCACGGGCAGCACCCCCGGCATTCCCAGCACAATCGGGTCGATGTAGGTGTTGGGATCGGCCCCAAAGGCGGTGGAGGCCGGAGAGAAAATCTTGGTTTCCGTACACAACTGGCAATGGGTCTCTAGCCCAATGATGGCCTCGTACTGGGTTTTGGCAGACTGGGTTTTGGCGGGGGCCGCAGAGGTCATAGACCGCTCCAACAAACGACGAAGGGCAATAGCTTCACCATTGTAGCCTTGGCCCTGCCCTCGGCCCAAACCCCACAGCCGATTCTGGGAAAGGACTGCCCTCGCATCTAGACTTTGCCTGGGTGCCATCTTCAAGGCTCCAGCCTCGCCCCTAGGGGCAGCACCCCCTGGGGGCACGTTCTTTCCATCCTGCACTCAGGTTATGCTATCCCCAGTGGGATTCCAATCCACGGTTTATGACTTCTCTAAGCACGTCCGGTACTGGTGCTTTGGGTAAGGCAAAACACGTGACTTCCACCGTATCGGGGAAAGCTAATTTCACTGTTGACAAGGTTTGATATGCAGAAGCGCTATGCCGTTGTTATTGGCATCACAAAACCAAGCCCCATGGAAGTCTTGAGTCGTGTTCCCTTGGCCAAGGCTGAGGCAAAAGCTCATGAGTTAATCGCTAACGGATAGCAGGATGTCGCAATTGTCCCTGTCCCTCAACCTGGCTGGCCCGGATAATAGTCCCAATGAATACGAGGCGGGTTGGTCTAACGTAACGACATCTGGCAAAGGTTAGCCCCGAAATTCCGAGGCCACAATCATGGAGCCGATACCGAGGTCGCTGAAAATTTCTAGCAGCAGGGCATGGGGAATGCGGCCATCCAGAATGTGCGCCGCGCCAACGCCCTGGGCTAGGGAGCGAACGCAGCAGTTCACCTTGGGAATCATGCCGCCGGAAACAATGCCCACCTCAATCAGTTCCCGCGCCTTTTGGATGTCCAGTTTTGGCAGCAGAGTGCTGGGATCGGTGTAGTCCTCCAAAATGCCTTTGGTGTCGGTAAGTAGGATCAGCTTTTCGGCCCCTAGGGCAGCAGCAATTTCCCCAGCCACGGTGTCGGCATTGATGTTGTAGGCTTGGCCGTTGTCGTCCCTGGCCACGCTGGAGACGATGGGGATGTAGCCCGCCTCCACCAGGGTCTTGATCACGCGGGAATCGACACCGCTGACTTCGCCCACAAAGCCAACCCCTTCGGCCCCTTGGGGACGGGCGGTGATTAGGTTGCCATCCACGCCGCACAGGCCCACGGCCTTGCCTCCGGCCTGGTTAATTAGGCCCACCAGTTCTTTGTTGACCCGGCCCACCAGCACCATTTCCACCACATCCATGGTGGGGGCATCGGTGACGCGCAGGCCGTCCTTAAACTGGGGTTCGATGTTCAGCTTGCCCAGCCAGGTGTTGATTTCTGGCCCACCGCCATGCACCATCACCGGACGCAACCCCACGCAGGCCATGAACACAATATCGCGGATGACGTCGGCCTTGAGGCTGCTGTCCTTCATCGCCGCGCCGCCGTACTTGACGACCACCGTGCGGCCCCGAAACTGCTGAATGTAGGGCAGGGCTTCGCTGAGAATCTGAACCCGTGTGGCCTCGGCGGCGTGGATGGTGTCGGCAGTGGCAGGAGACTGAACCATAGGGCTAGCGGTAGAAATGATAGGCTCCCGTTAGTGTATCAATTGAGTTGGTTGGCCGGAGCATCCGCCCGCAGTCTTTCGTCAACAAGGCTTAAAATTTGCGCGGTGATGACCTCCACTGTATCCCCTGCCGCGATGGGTACCCGCACATCCGCCTGGGCATAGAGGGGCTGGCGCTGATCCACCAAATCTGCCAGGGTTTGCCGCCAGTCGGGCCGCTGCAAGAGGGGGCGTCCCGTTTCTCCAGCCAGACGCTGCTCTAACACTGCCAGGGGCACATCTAGCCACACCACAATACCGTGGTGTAGGTGGCCCCAGTTGCGCCGCTGGGTCACAATGCCACCCCCCGTAGCAATCACCAGTCGCCGATAGGCCGCCAGTTGCGCCAACACCTCCGTTTCCTGCTGCCGAAACCCATCCTCTCCCTCCTGAGCGAAAATCTCAGCAATCGTCCGTCCTGCCACCGTTTCTAGCACTACATCGGTATCAAAGAACTGATAGCCCAACGCCTGGGCTAGGGCCGTTCCAGTGCTGCTTTTGCCCGCCCCCATCATGCCGATGAGGTAGAGGTTGGTGCCTTGAAGTCGTGCAGTGAGGGTCATGGGAAAATGAAAAAACGAAAAGACATAATGGGGATGCCTCAACGATAGATCATCTTGTAGCCCCTAGGTTTATTAAAGATAGATAGAGGTAATTGACCGCATGATATAAGGTGGGAGTTCTATTCCCATATCCCATCCCATAGTGGCAAACGCTACTTTTATGGATGGTCACAACTATGGATGGTCACAACTATGGATGGTCACAACTATCATGGATATTAGCTAGGATGCTCTAGGCTGATGGGCTATGATATCCGTCAATGCCATGGCCATAAGCCCTTAAAGTAGCCAAGAGTATCCCATGCTGGGCAACTTTATCTCAGATCTGTGTGCTGCATTGGACGCTAAGCCATGCAGAGTTCGTCCTCAAATTGCTGTTCTCTGTAACTAAAGTTCAATCTTCTTCAGTAGAGGGCTAATGAGTTGAGGGTTAACAGTATAGCTGCCTTTTCCATGGTGATAGCCTGTGCCCATTAAATCATATTTGGCTGAAAACCTTGCTAGCAAGGGCCGCTGCCCCATGACCTTTACTTACCTTGATGCTAAATTAATGTCACTTTTGGCTCAACTCAAATTTTTATTGTCCTCATTTGATATAAGTTTATAAAGACATTTTATAGATATTTAAAGGGATTTATAGCAGTAGGATCATTTACAATTAAGCGAGTCTCTGTAAGGCAAGGGAAGTATGGCTTCATGAATGCGTCCAGCTTCAACAAAAACTGCCATGGCGCAGAAGCTCACCCTTTTATCGCCACTTGAGTTAAAATTCATCCTAAATCCTGCGCTTAGATGTGAGGAGTTCATATGAAATGGTCTGTAGCTGCACCCTTCATCGATGTTGAAAATATAACTACTACCGATCCATGGCTGGTTCCCTATGTGCCTGGAAATAATCATGAATTAACTATTATTCCCCGCCCAGAGCCACTGCCAAAATGGCACACACGCAAGTCAAAGTACACCTCAGTACGGGAATGGTCAGTCTACATGAGACACGCCTCTAGCGCCTTGAACGCCTCGACAGAGGGCATCATAACTGCCTATCCTCAATTGCCTGCCGCCATAGGGCTCCAACAAGCACTACGATTTCGTAAAAAACCTGTAATCGCGTGGATCTTCAATGTGGGAACTTGCAGCACTGGGCTCCGTCGCAAATTGGCTCAGTTTAGCTTAAAAGATGTCAATTATTTTATCGTCCATACTCGTCGCGAGGTGAATATCTATAGCCAATGGCTAGGCTTGCCCAAAAGTCGTTTTGAGTTTGTCCCCTACACTGGCTCAGAAATTCCCATTGAATACCATGAAGACACTGAGAACCCCTTTATCACATCGCTTGGATCTGCTCATCGGGATTTTCCAACTTTCTTTGAAGCCGTCAAGAGATTAAACCTAAAAACTGTTGTGGCCACTAGCGAATCAGCCGTTCAGGGCGTTGCAGTTCCAGAACAGGTTGAATTGCCCTTTGGCATCAGTCGCGACGATTGCCTCCGACTTGCCCAGCAGGCACGTCTCAGTGTACTTCCATTGCTTCCTAAAAAAGACGTTACCGCTGCGGGTCAAGTAACCATCATTGATGCCATGATGATGGGTCGGCCTCTCATTTTAACTAATCTCTACGGGGCCGATGATTATGTTATTCATGGAGAAACGGGATGGCTTGTCAAGCCAAACTGTGTGGACAGCATGACTGAAGCCATCGATACGCTGTGGCATGATCACGATCTACGCAGACGTATCAGCCATAATGCTCGGGCCTATGCTCTAGAGCATTTTTCGTTTTCAGCCTCTGGCAGGCAACTGGGGCAAGTTTTAGACCGATTTAGTTTCTAGACTCAGGTGAAGCTCAGAGTTAGGGGCCAGGCTTATCTTGCTTTCTAGGTCTGAGCTTGCCGTTCCTTTTGATAGGAGAACCACACGATCATCCAAAGTAGAACTGACTTGAATACCTCAGAGAATAACGTTGCCCAAATAGCCCCTTGCCAGGAATAGATTGGAATGAGATAGAAATTAAGGGAAATATTAATTACAGCTGCGCTAACTTGAATAAAGCTTCTGGCTCTTTGATATCCAGCCCCAGTCAAAGAGTCAGCCGCTAGAAACTGTAGGATAAAGAGCAGGTGAACAGGTGCTAGCCAAACCAAGACTAGCGAGGATTGTTCAAATTCAGGCCCCAAGATTTGAGAAACGAACGGAGAAAACAGAACTAAGATAATAATCGTTGCTAATCCGTACAGGATTCCAGGCAAGAGAAGCTTCTTTGCCAGCGTCAATGTTCCGCGAAGACCACCTTCCCCCGCCTTGAAGAAGCGCGGATAACTCGCACCTTGCACAGCAATAATGGGCAGGTATCCCATATCAATGAACCGATATCCAGCACTGTAGATACCAGCCGCTACCGGACTGGAAAGCCCTACCAGCATCGCCCTATCCATTTGGGCATTGACGCTTGATGCTGACTCCGAAAGGGAGAAGAAAAAACCTTGACTTAATTTATTTAGGTCTAAGAAATTAAATCGAAAAATAGGCTTTCCAACTTTTCTATGCACTAAGTATAAAAGAATAAAGGCAGGCACTAAAGAACTTAAACAATAGACAAATCCCCAGATCATCAGCCGATCATCTCCTGGTATGATCGGCAGAAACATCACCCCGACCAACTTTGAGACCGTATATATCATGCCGTACTGGGCAGCCTCCTTTATGCGATGACTTGCGATAAAAGCTCTTTCAGAAAAACCACATAGCTTTAAGCCAACCAGATCTGCAACTAGAGTCAAAAATATAAATAAAGGTGGCACAGATGAGAAAAAGAAGGCTACTACTGGGAAGATAGCTAGTGCAACCACTCCAGCAGACAATAAAACTAAGGACAACGCATCTCCCCACCGTTGGGAAAAAACTCGATTTTCTCTAGAGACATCTTGAACTAAAAGATCACTAGCACCCATGCCAACAAAGGGAAATATAATGGCCCAAATAGCTTTACTTCCCTCAAAAATGCCGTAGTATTCAGAGCCAAGGTATCGAGCCAGGATGATGAAGTAGGCTACTTGAATCACCATGCTTAAAGCGCGAGTGATCAACATCCAAAAGCTGTCCTTAAAGAAGGCAGTTTGGGTGAGATCTCTAATCTTTGATCTTACTTTAGAAATCACTTGCTTCATAATGATTTAGATTGCGGCCCATGAATGGTATTTTGGGCGACCAAGAAAGGGCAACTGTTACGTTAATTTATCTCAGTATTCTCGGATTTGTTTGTCCAACTCATTAAGAATTTCTATATCTTTACATGAATCAAATTTTCTAGCGAAGTGTGCCGATGACGATAGCAATGACGGGAGATCTTCCATCCCAAGAGTTTTAGGATGGGCATTTTCAGAGCTCCAGTCAACATAGCGCATGTTGTTGTTACATAAATTGAAGCCTCGAGCATTGCAAAGAAGAGTTTGGTAATAAGATTCGGTAGGGAATATAGTATGTTTTTGATAGTATTTTTGTAGCGACACAGCAGTTTCATGCTGATCAAGTAAATATTTTGCGACTCGATGATTGCCGCAGAAAAAATGATCGCCCACAAAGCAAGGAAAAGAATCTGAAAAGGGGGTAAAAAATTTTGTCAAAGATGGTTTTTCCAAGAGCGTAATAAATTTTTTCTTTAGCCGTCCATTTTTTTCAATGGCTGGCACCCATGTTTTGACCGTGCAGTAACGTTGATAGCCTAGTCGTTGCCATGGGCTTTCTAGGCGGTTGTACTGAACTATCTCATGGTGGATAAAGGCATCGTAGGGCGATGACGATAGATCTTGAATGATTTTAGCAGCAGGTTTAATCGGGTAATCTGAACCGCTCAAGATGGTAAACCAATCAGGCGGATCAGGGCATTGGTACAGTAGGCGCAGTGCCCTCATTTCAGCTTCTATCGTAGAAAACTTTCCCCACTTGGTTTTGACATGGGGCATGACAAATTTCACATTTTTAGGAAAGCTTTCCTGATTGAGAGGCGTGATTGAGAAGTTATGATGGCAGACGATTCTGGGATAATCAAACATAATGTTGATTGTATCCACAAGGCGTCGCAGTTGATTGGGTTGATTGTGGGTAACTAAAATAAAGCCAAGGCTAGTAGCCATAGTCGCGATTAACAGATATGATGTTGGGTTTAGATCAGGCAAAGATTGCGGCTTCTCAAAGCATGATTCTTAATTACTCGGAATTTTTAATCAGTTGATCTAGAGGATACAGCGCTTTAGGATCACCTGAGGTACAGCGCAAAACTCGATATCCTTGTCATACATGACCTTCAGAACTTGAAGCGCACCTCACCAGGAAAAGCATCGCTGTATTTTGCCCTTGCAACTCGTTGTCGAATAGTCGAATATCAAAAAAAGGTTTATTGGGCAAGACTTACAAAACGAGACAGGAGCTTTAGATAAGCGCTTTGATAGTAGATTCCAGGTTCAGTCAGTTCCCATATATACATTGAATGGCGTTTGTTATTGCTGTCTAGATAGGCTCTCATGGGATAGTCTAAGTTGATAGGAGCATCGCCAGTGTAGTTTTTGTTAGGGCCGCCTGTCAAATAGCCAGAGGCAGGGCCACTTTCGGAAGTAAGGGCATTATCGTAAATACCGTGACCAAACCACTCATGATACATTTCATTGGCAGAGTGACTAGCGCCGTAAGCATACATATTAGATAGGTAAACAAGGCCCAATGGGTTAACTCCATGGAAATAGTGGATAGCCTCCAGAGCCCTATCATAATATTGTGAACGCAGTGTAGAAGGCTCTAGAATGCGATAGGCATCGAAATTAGTAATCCCATAGACCGCCTGAACAAAATTACTGCCCCAGTGATACTGATCATCTGGCATGTGAGCTGGGTAAGGAGTGACTTCAGGGTGTAGGCCATAGGTTTTGGAATGTCTAGTGAGATTTTCAAGAGCCTTTATCACACGAGACTTCAGGGTTTGAGAAACATCAGGTTGCTGCACATAATAAAGAAGGGCATCGCCTAAAATTGGCTTGTAGGGATACCAGGTTTGATGGCAGTAAAAGCAATAATGTCGAAGGTTTTCTGTTAAATAGTTTTCGTAGCTAGGATCAGAGGTGATTCGCGATAGATAAATGGCAGCAGCAATGGCGCTGTCAGCCTGCTGCTCAAGGGTTCTATCGGCATCGCCTGACTTAACAACTTGGGTATCACAATCCGTTTGGTGAGGGTGACTATGGTACCAGTGCCAAGCTTTGATAGATCGATTTTGAAGATCCTCTACATCTCCAGATAGAGGTTGAACCGACTTAAAAACCAGCGCTGCATGGGAAAACATACTGGCGATATCAATCGTGGCAGAGGAACATTGGGGAGCATAAAAGCGTGGTCGTGGGTCTAGGCTTGGTCGCTCGAATGTTCTAAAGTCTACTGTCCCAATCTTGATAAATGCACCGCCATCATCGGCCTGCATACGCTTTAGCCACTCTATCTCATAGCGGACTTCGTCCAGGAGATCAGGGATTCCATTTCCTGATTCAGGAATGTTGAAATCATCAGTCCATAGGGTGGGATTTTGTTGATAAGCATCGAGTAATTGGTGGACGGCTGTTGATGCAAAGGTGACATACTTATTTGTATCTCCAGCATCAAACCATCCCCCTTGCATGTCCCTAGTCAGGGCAGTATTCTGTCGGTCTTCGACAAAGCGAGCCTCCGTATCCTGCCTTGGCCCAATGAAGGCGGCATCATCTGTCCAACGAGGATCTGCATAGGGTGCATGTTTGGGAAAGCCGCTACGCTGATAGAAAAACATGCGTGTAGCAGCAACTAAGATTTCTCGATAAATGTCGGGTCTAATGTAAAAGGGCCACGAGGTTTCCTTAGTGCGATTATTTTGGATGATATAGCGGCCAACGTCCTGAGTTTCGGAAAAGTCAAACCAGGCAGCACAATCACCAGATTGGTTGTGAATTTCCCCATTGTTCCACAGCGTTGGAATAGCTTCATACACTATCTTTTCTGTATTCCCGCTGATCTCAATTAGGCTGTAGGCATCAGTTAACCGCTCTGCCTCTTCTAGATCGGTGTGAAGAAAGCATGGCTGCGAAATAACGGCCATCTTACGGTCGTTGGGGCGGTAACCAAACTGATCGACTAGGATATATCGAGGTGGAATTGAGTTTTCCTGAATCCCATTAGTTGCTGATGTCGCCCTACAGCTAACGGTAAGGGTAAACGCGAGAAGGCCAGCACATAGAGCAATCAAAAACCACTTTGTCCAGCGAAGAAGACCCTTTAGGTTGCCCTTGATTGCTATCTTGCTGGTCAAATGGTTCATAGGATAGGGCTCATGATGTTTCTCTAGGAAAGCTGGGGGTTCGCGAAATCAAGAGGAAATGGTAGCTGCTTTTTTGGAAATATCTTTGCTCTGATATACCTGAGTAATACTTCTTCGCTGAAAAACACTCTTGAACTCTGCAGATGCAGAAACAACAATAGTTGTAAAAAGAATCCAGAAAAAGTCGTTCTGCGCGAGAAGAGATGGCTCAGCAATATTGATCTGGATGAGATATATCAGAACAATGAGCGGCCAGAGATAGTCTAGACAGAAGCATTGGCGCAGCAGGAGATAAACTCTGACTAAGGTAGACCAGTAGATGACTAAGAACAGTGAAAAGCCAGCTAACCCAAGCTGAAGGATAAAGTCTAGATAGCCGTTGTGAGAGTTAGGAACGGGCCATCTTAATGCCCTGATAATAGAGGCAGACTCGCCACGAAGACCTTGCCAAAATCCAGCAAATCCATAACCCAGAATGGGCCGCTGCTGGATCTTTTCTATGACCAAAGCCCAAATGTCTGTACGTCCAGTTAAGGTGGGATCTTTTCCTACTAAGCCTAGTAATGCTCCAGCGATATCATTGAAGGTAATGACTAGGCCAGAAAGAAACATAACGAGAAGAACAGCTACGATTGAAAATTTATCATTCTCTAGTTTAAATACCTGATTGAGAAAAAGAATGATGGTGATAGCCAAGATCGAATTAACCAGAGCATTAGTAGAGTTAGATCCCACAGTTAACATGAGACTCGACAATAAACCTATCCACAGATACCACTTAGGCTTAGCATTGGATTGTAGGAGCATGAGGAATACGGCATTGCTTAACACCATAAATTTTCCCATGCCGTTTTTGTGCGTCCATACTCCCCTCAGCGATCCGGCGTGTACGGCAGCCATAATTCCATATTTGGGCAGTGCGACAATAAAAACAAAGCTAAGGGCAATAGTTACGCCAAAAGCCCAGGCCAGAAGCCGAACTTGTTCGCGGAAACTAAATCTGGTTGCGACATAGAATCCAAACATGGTGCTGCCCATGATGCCGATAGAAGCGGACATAGTTCGATCAGGCAGGGCTGACCAGACATAGGACAGGGGTGCCATTAAGATTAAGGTGATGAACAAAACGTTATTAATAGCAAAGACTAGCGTTTTGTTCCACCGCAAAATAAGCAAAGTCAGCGTTATTAGGTAGTTAGTGATAAAAAGCAAGTTTAATGGAGTGTAATTGAAGGCAAAAAGATCAACCCCATCCCCTTCGCTGGCTCCTTGAATAATAAATAAAGGAACAACCGCATTCATGTAGAGGATGAGGGAAATAACGCTAAATACTCGCTCGAACTTGTCAAGCGTATTCATTACGTTAATTTTAATTTTTGCCATTGTTATTATTCGGTTTGGAGGTAGACTCTGGCCGTATTGCTAGATATGATTGCCTGAAATTTTGAGGCTTATCGGAATCTGGCGACTTTAACGATTTCCATGAATGGTCAGCTCTTTATCCTAGGCTGAACGTTTATTGAAGGATTTACTAAATTTCAAAGCTTCCGACACTAGAATAATTGCAATCGCTAGTAACGCCCCACCCACAACACCGAAGGCTAAAAGCTTCAGCTTCATTCCAGAATCAGGCTCCTCTGGAGGTGTTGCAAGCTGAACAATGCGGGTATTGTAGGTTGTCTCATTTTCTCGCACTTGTAACTCCTGGAGACGAGATAGGACGTTGCTGTAGGTTTCTTCAGCAACCGCCACTTGACGTTCTAGGGCACGCTGTTCAGCACTAAGAGAAGGAACACTGATGAGGCGAGATTGATACTGAGCCTGATAATTCTGGAGGACACTGAGTTGTTGCCTCAGACCAATATACTCAATCTCAGTATCTAGGTATCGTTGTATGAGAGCCTGAGTAATATTCTGTTGGTTAGGAGTGCCTTGGATAAGTGCATTGGGTGCATTGGGTGCTCCTCCAGCAAGTTGAATTTGTTGTTGAAGGAAAGTTTGCAAAGACTGCTGTTGAGAGAGCAACTGGCGAACAACGGGACTATCGTTGCTAAACCGAGCCTGTTGAGTAGCAAGATCTCGCTCTACAGCTTGCAGAGCGACAATGGCTTCTTGTACACCAGGGTTTTGACTCAGTATTCCTACAATCAAGGCATCTTGAGGGTTTAAATTGAGGCGACCTTGCAGTGTATTAGATTCTGTGGCAGCTCCTTCCATGCTGGCCTGAACGGTAGCGATCTGATTAGAAATCGTTTCGATTTTAGTGACGAGGGATCTAGCCTCGGCTTCTAATACACCGATTTGATTTTGCTCTAGGAAATTTTGTAGATCTACTTCAGCTTGACGCAACACAGCTTCAGTTTGAGGAAGCTGCGCTATCAAAAACTCTTTGGCTTCTCGTGTTTCAGCTCGATTAGTATTAATAGATTGTTCTCGATACTGATTAATTAAGGTATTAACGACGTTAGCGGAAGTTTCAGGATCGGTATCGGTAAACAGAATGGATAGTACGTCAGTGCCGCCAATAATACTGATGTCTAGCCGTTGACTTAAATTATCGGCGCTGAGGGGATCACCCTCTTCATCCCTTAGATCTAAAGCTTCAATGGTGGCCTGAAGGAGAGGCCGCGAACGCAGCACTTCAATTTCTGTGCTGAGGGGAGTTTGGTCGATCAAAAGCGATTGGAGCTGTCCGGTTTCTCCGCCCCCTAACCCCGTCAGGGCAGCGGTTCGGTCTACCTTGGTAAAGAGTAGTTTGGCGTCAGCGGTATACTGAGGCGTGATGCGAGTGGTCGCAAAGGCAGCTACAGCCACACAAATGGCGAAGGCTCCTGCTGCAAAGACTCCTGATTCTCGTACCGAAGACCCCAAGGAACTTAAATCTAGGTCAATTGTCTCTCGTTCTGCATGATTCATGATAGTCCTAGGAGGTCTCCTAGTCGTTTCTACTGGTGATCGTAAAGAGGGAAACGCACGCCTGGGGGAGAGCAATATGGCTGTGGAAAGCAGAATACCACATGAAAAACGATGGATTCTGACCGCGCTAAGGGTTGGGGTAGGGTGGATCTGTATGTGAATCAGGGTAGCGCAGGTGAGTCAGATCTAACCATCGCTATTAGGATATCTAGTCGAAGAACGGAAGTTGTGAGGCTAAGTCGGTAGTTACTTAAAGTTCAGATGCCTTCGCAAGTCTGTAAAGTTTCTGTAAAATCTACGTGGATCTGCGGAACTTATTTTTTGACCTAGGGCCTGTTCTTCTGCTGGTTGCCTGACCAATGATGTACGTCCTTACCCTCACCCCCTCAGCAGAGGGCCGGAGTAAAGGCTTTCGGGGGTCCATCTGGGCTCTTTTGCCCGTCAATCAGGTTTCCCTGTCGTCCCCAGTGGGTCATCCCTTACTCTCCTCCCCGTTAGCAGCGTCCTGGGGCCAGGGCAACCAGACTTTGGGCATCGCTTTTCGGCTAAAGGGGGATGTCAACTCGCCCCCCAAGCTGCGTGAGCTGAAGGAACGCCCCGCCCTGAGTCTTCCGGCCATGCACCTGCGTTGTCTCCCGTTACCAGCGAGTACAATTTGGGAATCCTAGGGTTAGCTTGCGCTTCGGCTGGGCTTCCCGATTTGTATTTGGAGACCAAGGCTATGGTTGTGACCAGTGCTCGGCATCGTTTAGTCACCCGCAGCGATTTTGACGGCTTAGTGTGTGCCGTGTTGATGAAGGATATGGGGCTAATCGACGATATTTTATTCGTCCATCCCAAGGACATGCAGGATGGCAAGGTGGATGTAACGGCGAACGACATTACTACCAACCTACCCTATGTGGAAGGGGTTCACCTCGCCTTTGATCACCATGCCAGCGAAATGGTGCGCAACCAAGGCCAGCGCGACAACCACATCATCGACCCTAAAGCTCCCTCTGCGGCCCGTGTGGTCTACGACTACTATGGCGGGGCTGATCGATTTCCCGCCATTTCCCAGGCCATGATGGAGGCGGTGGACAAGGCTGATTCTGCCCAGTTTGACCTGGCGGATGTGCTCAATCCCCAGGGTTGGACGCTGCTGAACTTTTTGATGGATGCCCGCACAGGGTTAGGGCGATTTCGGGAGTTTCGGGTCTCAAACTACACCCTGATGATGGAGCTAATTGATTACTGTAAAGCCCACACAATTGATGACATTTTGGCTCTGCCCGATGTCAAGGAACGAGTAGATTTATACTTTGAGCAGGAGCCTAAATTTAAGCAGCAGATTCAGCGCTGCGCCACTGTTTACAACAATCTAGTCGTGCTCGATCTGCGGCAGGAAGCGGTGATTCATGCGGGTAATCGATTTATGATCTACGCCATTTTTCCCGACTGCAACATTTCCATCCATGTCATGTGGGGGCTAAAGCAGCAAAATACGGTTTTTGCGACGGGAAAATCCATCTTTAATCGGACTTCTCAAACAAACATTGGCGAGCTGATGCTGGAGTATGGCGGCGGTGGTCATGTCAATGCGGGCACCTGTCAAGTTGCCAATGATCAAGCTGATCCTGTTCTCCAGCAACTGATTAGCCGCATCACAACCGACGGTTAGCAGGTGCAGATTCGCCGTTTACCCCCTACATGGGCCGATGGGATAGCGGAAGGTTATTCATCGCCTTCAGGGGGTGGCGGGCTTGGGAGAAAGAGGACTTGGAGCCGCTGGTTAGCCGCGACAAGATCAAATTTCTCAGGGTCGAAGTCGTAGCCAGTCTGTTCCCATAGATCGGCATAGTCAGGATCTTCTGGATCGTTTAGGCGATCTAGAAGGTCTTCATAACCCCAGACTCCCGCACAAAACTCTGGCGGACAGTGACGCTCTCCGGCAATGCAACAGGGCAAAGGCTGGGCATTGTCCACCGGAGCCACCGCTTCCAGGGTGACTCGGTGCAGCCAACCCAGGGTGGGTGCATAGAGGTAGCGCAGGCTATCTCCTGGCTGGCGCAGCATGGTGGATAGGTCGGTGGATAGGTCGCCATTCTCCTCGGCCATCGTGGGGTTATCTAGGGTGGGTGGAGCCTTGAGTTGGGTTTCAGCCCGCCCCGACCACCCCATCGCCGCTGCCAACAGAGCGGGAAGATCGGCTAGGGGCGTGTTGGCCCTCACCCATAGACTGCGCCAGATGGGCGGATCGCTATCTAGAAGATCAATGCGAAGTTGATAGCGCTGAGACGGCATCGAAGTTGGGAGGTCACGGGCCATGGTGCTAACGCTGGGCCTCCAACAGTTGAGGGTTGACCAGGCCGCGATGGGGGTTGCCCTGCCCCGTCATCTGGCTAACCCAGCCGAGGCCCTCGCTAGTGCCAACCCAAACTTTGTTGCCAACGCCCGGAGCAACGGAGAGAATCTGGCCCGAGGGCAGCAGCGGCACCCGACCCAGCAGTTCGCCGCTGTCGGCCTTGAGGTGAAACAGCCCTTCGCTGGTGCCGACCCAAACATTGCGGTTGGCGTCAAAGCCAATGGTGCGAACGTTTCTATCGCGCATAGCCGACACAGAACGCACCAGTTCCGCCCGCACTGGATCCACCACAAACACCCCTGATGGAGTACCAACCCAGAGGTTCCCCCTAGGCCCCAGTGCCAGGGCTTGAACGGCTCCCCCCGGCAGGTTGCCTACCCGACCGATAGGAAAGGCATTGGCTGTGTTAATTTGCACTAGGCCATCTAGGGTGCCCACCCATAGATGGTTGTTGCCATCTAGGCTGAGGGCATTGGCGCTAACGCCCTGGAGGTCTTGCAGGGTGGTCATCAGCAGGCCCTGGTCGGGGCTGATCATGGCAAGGCCCCGGTCGGTGCCCGCCCACAAAAAGCCTCGGTGATCGAGTTGCAGGGCTAGCACTCGGTTGGAGGGCAGCGTAAAGTTTTGGGCGGTTATCTCGTTGGTGCGTGGATCCACCCGTACCAAACCCAGGGCACTGCCGACCCAAATTCGCCCAACCCGATCCATGGCCAGGGATTCTAGGGTGCGACCAGGAATAGCCACGCGCCGCTCAATGGCTCCGGTTTCGGGGTGAATGCGAATCAACCCATTCCACGACCCCACCCACAGTCGCCCAGTGGCATCGGCCTGAAGCGCAGGCACCCGGTAGGGGCTAGGGGCCGTTTGGGCAATGAGTTGGGGCTGGGACGGAGCCACGGGTTCCACCAACGCTGGAGGCTGAGCTACCCCTAGGGCAGGGCCTCCTAGCCAAGACAACGACAGCAATAGACTTAACACGTTCGTTTCCTCTCCATGCTGGCTAGGGCTGCTCCCCCAAGACGGTGTGTGGCGTCCGGTGGGTGCTCTTGGGTGGCGGCATCTCTGCTTGGGCCTGTCTCCACCCTAGACCCCTCTGAAAGTCAAAGTATACCTAGCTTTTCCCTGGGGGGCGCAGATTCCTGTGGCAGTTCTTCGTCCGTGGGGCTAGGGGCCAACGCTGGCGGTCAACCGCAGGCCTATGGCCACAGACCTAGGCCACTGCCTAGCCTTCCCCTCAACCTCTCCCCTATGATTGAGGGCCAGAGGACGCAGAAGACCAACCGCGATGGAAAACAACCCAGCCCAGCCGCCAACCTCCACCGATCTAGCCTCCACCCGATTCGAGCGGTGGGGTGGCCCCATTGGCCTGGGGCTGACGTTTTTTATGCTCTCCTATACCGTGGGGGTAGTGCAGCCGATCATGCCCTCGCTGGTGCAGGAGTTTCAGTCTACGGTGGGCTATATCCAATCGGCCCTGGTGATGATGTCGCTGCTGACGGCTTCCTTTACCCCCACTGCCGAAAACCTCAGCCGCCGCCTAGGCCGCAAGTGGGTCTTCAATGGAGCCTTGGCCCTGTTTGCCCTGGGCCTGGGCCTGGTGATGATTAGCCAAAATATGGGGCTGTTTACCCTGGGCCTAGCGGGCGGCACCGGACTAGCGGCCTCGGTGCTGGTAAGCACACCCGTGGCGCTGATGGATCGGTGCTACCCCGATACCGTCGCCAAAAAATATGCCCTACTGGCCCTCACGGTGGCCGGAATTTCTGGAGCTTTGACCGGGTCTATTTTGGGCGGGATCATGGCCTATCAACTGAACTGGCGCTGGCCCTTTGGCATTGCCCTCCTGCTGATTCCCATCATCGCGAGGCTGGTATGGCCGCTGCTGCGCTACCAGCCCACCCGATCCATGGCGGTGGACTGGGTGGGTGGGCTGCTCTCGGTGGCGGGGTTTGGCTGCACCCTGGTGGGGCTCAGCCTTGCCGCCGACTTGGGCTGGTGGGTGCCCAAAGGGATTCCAGATCAGCGAGGCTTTTGGCTGGCTCCTCTAGGCATCTCCGTGGTGCCTGTGCTGCTGGCGGCGGGGATGATTTGCCTGGGGCTGCTGGCCTTTTGGGAACGTCAGCGCATTCGCCGGGGAGAAGAATCGCTGCTGCGGATGGGCGTGTTTAACCGCCGCATCTACGCCCTCGGTCTTACCATTGGCACCCTCCATACCCTGCTCCATGTGGGGGTGCAGTTCAACCTGTTTCAGTTCATCCCGGCGGTGATGGGGCTCAATCCCTTTCAAACGGCCATCGCTGTGGCCCCCGTCACCATTGCTCAGTTGGGGGTGTTGTTGACCCTGGCCAAACGGCGTCCCAGACAACCCCATCGGTGGCTGCTTCAGTGGGGGTTGGGCATCAAGGCTCTGGGTATTCTCCTGCTGTGGTGGGCCATGGGGCCAAACCTCACCCTACTTCGCCTCATGCCTCCTCTGGTGGTCTTTGGCCTGGGGACAGGCATCTTTTCGACCTACATCACCTCTCTCACCTTCACAGATACCCAGGAGGAGGAAAAAGCCGAGGCTAGAGGGGTCTACCGTCCCTTCCAAAATCTGGGGGCATCCCTGGGGCGAGGTGTCTTGGGGACGATTCTCGTCGGCATTGCCTCCATTCAGATTGTGGATGGCATTTTGGCAGAACTGGGCCAAACCCTCGACCCGGCGGTGCGCCGTCAGGCCATTCGCTCCCTCCAAACTGCCATCCAAACCCTGCGCCCCAGCGACCGCCAAGGCATCTTTGCCGCTCTGCCCGATGCCATCCAGCCTGCCTTGCCCAGCATCCTCAAAACCGCCGCCCTATCGGCCATGCAGTACACCCTGCTGCTGGCCTTTGGGCTGTGTCTGATTTGCTTGGCGCTGTCCTTTTGGCTCCCCAAAACCTCCAAACAACTAGAAGCCGCCATTGAATGACAAACTGAGCCTAGGCCGCTGAGCTAAAGCGAATTTTGAGGTAGTCATCCTCCATTTTGGCCCCGGAGGGTTGCAGGGCCGCGAGGGCTTGGGGCAGCACCAGGTTGCGGCGGTGGTTGCCGATGCGAATGTTGAGTTCGTCGGCGGATTTGCTCAGCTCAATTTTGTCCTTGGGGATGCCGGGCAGGTACAGTTCTAGGCTGTAGCTGCTGGCCTCTTGCACCACGCGCAGGGTGGTTTCTTTGTAGTAAACCTGGGCCGGATCTTCGTCCTTATAAAGGGTGTCCTTGAGGCGATGGAGGGCTTCGATGCCACACATTTCTTCAGCAAACAGGGGTACTTCTTTAACAGGCAGGGGCCGAAAATCGTCGTGGATTTCCTGTTTGTATACCTGCTGCTTTTCCTTCATCCGCTGGAAGAAGGGATCCTGCACCTCTTCGGGGATGATGCGGTTGGCAATCACCAAATCTGTCCCCACGTTGTACAAACTCAGGTAGGCGTGGGCGCGGAGGGATTCCTTCAGCACCATTTTTTCCGGGTTCGTGACCAGACGCACCGAAGTGGTGGCGGCATCGGTGAGAACTTTTTCTAGCTCCACCAACTGCTCGTAGAACTCGTAGGGGGCGTCCATGACCTCCTTGGTGGGCAGGTTGAACCCGGCCACAGGGCGAAATAGCGGTTGCACCAGGGGACGCAATACCTCCGAAACGGCCTGGAAGGGCTTGTAGAGTTTCCGCATGTACCAGCCCGCCACCTCCGGCAAACTCAGCAGGCGCAGGGCGGTTCCGGTGGGGGCCGAGTCGATGATCAGCACGTCAAATTCGCCTTCGTCGTGGTGGCGCTTCATCCGCACCAGGCTAAAAATTTCGTCCATGCCGGGGAGGATGGCCAATTCTTCGGCCTCGATGCCCTCTAGGCCACGGGCTTGCAGTACGTCGGTGATGTAGCGCTTCACCGCTCCCCAGTTGCCCTCCAGTTCCATTAGGGCATCCAGTTCGGCCCCCCACAGGTTGGGCTGCACCAGGCGCGGATCGTGGCCCAGTTCCATGTCAAAGCTATCGGCCAAGGAGTGGGCTGGGTCGGTACTCAGCACCAGGGTTTTGTAGCCCAGCTCGGCGCAGCGAAGGCCCGTAGCCGCCGCCACAGAGGTTTTGCCCACGCCGCCTTTACCCGTCATCAACAATACCCGCATGTGGGTGTCCTCGTTTTTCTCTAGTGTTCCCTAATTACCTAATCTATAAGGTTTTTGGGGTTTCGGCAGAGGTTCGGCCCATCCACCCCGATCCAAGTGCCCGACCAGCTTGGCTCCATTCAGGTTGAGGCAGCGACACGGGCGGGGGGAAATCTGTAATTGAAAGGAAAAAGACAGCCTCGACGGAGGATTTTCAGTAGATTGGTTAACGTTAGCCTGTCAATGGCGCTAGCTCGTCGATAGAACGCCCCTGTCTATCGTTCTAGCGATATGCCCCGTGATCCGCCGTGAGGACTTCCCCATGATTATTGACGACCAGCACTACGATGTCATCATCATTGGCACCGGGGCCGGAGGGGGCACCTTGGCCCGCAAGTTGGCACCGTCGGGGAAGCGAATTTTGCTGCTGGAGCGGGGCGGTGCGATGCCCCTGGCGGAACAGAACATTAGCGATGTGGACATTTTCCAAAAGCAGCGCTACCACGCCCCCGAACAGTGGTACGACGACATGGGCGAACCCTTCACCCCCCAAATGAAGTACGCCATTGGCGGCAACACCAAAATCTATGGGGCGGCTCTGCAACGGATGCGGGAGAAGGACTTTGAAACCGTGGCCCACCAAGACGGGATTTCGCCGGAATGGGGGCTGAGCTACCGCGACTTTGAACCCTACTACACCGAGGCCGAGGCCCTGTACCAAGTCCATGGCCAAGCCGGGGCCGACCCCACCGAACCCAGCCGCAGCGGCGACTTTCCCTTTGCGGCGGTGCCCCACAACGCCACCATGCAGCCCGTGGTGGAGGAAATCGCCAAGCATGGTTGCCGCCCCTACCCGCTGCCCATGTCCCTCTCCCTGCGGGAGGACGACCCCACCGGGGATGCGGAGGTGTTTGGGGTGGTGCCAGCCCTGGATTTTGGCAATGTTGCCCTGAAAACCGAGGCCAAGGTGACGGGGCTGCACACCAACCCAGCCGGAACGGCGGTGAAAGCGGTGCAGGCTGAAGTTGCGGGTCAGCCCTACCTGTTTTTTGCCGATATTGTGGTGCTGGCCTGCGGGGCGGTGAACTCGGCGGCGATTCTGCTGCAATCCGCCAACGACCAGCACCCCCAGGGGTTGGCCAACGGCTCCGACCAGGTGGGCCGCAACCTGATGAAAATGCGGATGAGTTCCATCGTGGAAATCACCGCCCATGGCCACGATGGCAAGTTCCCTCGCTCCGTCGGCATCAACGATTACTACTGGGGCGACAACCAATTCCACTACCCCATGGGCCATATTCAGAACATGGGCGGCGTGCTGCAAGACGCCATCTTTGCCGAATCGCCCCCGGTGCTGTCTCTGATTACCAAGCTGATGCCCAACTTTGGCCTCAAGCAACTGGCCAACCGATCCATCGCCTGGTGGGTGATGACGGAGGTACTGCCCGACCCCAAAAATCGGGTGGAGGTGAAAAAGGGCAAGCTCCACATCACCTTTAACCCCAACAACGCCGAGGCCCATGATCGCCTGGTCTACCGCTGGCTGGATGTGCTGAAATCCGTGGAAAAAGACAGCCACCTGTTCTCCCGCGCCGGAATGCACCCCCGTGGGGAAGTGCCCCTGCCCGTGATGGCCAACCAGTGCGGCACCTGCAAAATGGGCACTGACCCCGCCACCTCGGTGCTGGATCTGAATTGCCGCACCCACGACCTCGACAATCTCTACGTGGTCGATAGCAGCTTTTTCCCCTCCATCCCCAGCGTGGGGCCATGCCTGACGGTGATTGCCAACGCCCTGCGGGTGGGGGATCATCTGCTAGAACGATTGCGGTAGGTGGCCCTCACCCCCTGCCCCGCTCCCACGGGTCAGCCCTCACCCCCTGCCCCGCTCCCACGGGGAGCGGGGGGCTAGAAAAGCCCTGGCCTAGCCTCAGGGGAAGGGGATTCCCTATAATGGGGGCTATTCCGTTCACCCCCCATGTCCTGTGACCCAAACGCCGCTCTCCCCCCGTCCGTCCGCCGCTTCCATTGATGCGCCCCGCCCCGATGCCCTGGGCCGTTTTGGCCAGTTTGGCGGCAAGTATGTGCCCGAAACCCTGATGCCCGCCCTCAGCGAACTGGAGGAAGCCTTCTATCGCTACAAGGATGAGGCTGGGTTCAAAGCGGAACTCGATGGGCTGCTGGCCGACTATGTAGGGCGTCCCAGCCCGCTGTATTTTGCGGAACGCCTCACCGCCCACTATCGCCGCCCCGATGGCCAAGGCCCCGACATTTACCTGAAGCGGGAAGACCTGAACCATACTGGGGCTCACAAGATTAACAACGCCCTGGCCCAGGTGTTGCTGGCCAAGCGCATGGGCAAACAGCGCATCATTGCCGAAACCGGGGCCGGACAGCACGGGGTTGCCACCGCTACGGTGTGCGCCCGCTTTGGCCTCCAGTGCGTCATCTACATGGGCGTCCACGACATGGAGCGGCAGGCGTTGAACGTGTTTCGGATGCGGCTGATGGGGGCTGAGGTGCGGGGCGTGGCCGCTGGCACAGGCACCCTCAAGGACGCGACGTCTGAAGCCATCCGCGACTGGGTGACGAACGTGGAAACCACCCACTACATCCTCGGATCCGTGGCTGGCCCCCACCCCTACCCCATGATGGTGCGCGATTTCCATGCCATCATCGGCGAAGAAACCCGCGTCCAGTGTCAGGAAAAATGGGGCGGCCTGCCGGATATCCTGATCGCCTGCGTGGGCGGCGGCTCCAATGCCATGGGCCTGTTCAATGAGTTCATCCCCGATACCAGCGTGCGGATGATCGGCATCGAAGCGGCGGGCAGCGGTGTCAACAGCGGCAAACACGCGGCTACCCTCACCGCCGGACGGGTCGGCGTGCTCCACGGAGCCATGAGCTATCTGCTGCAAGACACCGATGGCCAGGTGATTGAAGCCCACTCCATCAGCGCGGGCCTAGACTACCCCGGTGTTGGCCCCGAACACAGCTTCCTCAAGGATGCCGGACGGGCCGAATACTACAGCGTCACCGACCAGGAAGCCCTCGATGCCTTCCAGCGGGTGTCTCGCCTAGAGGGGATTATCCCCGCCCTAGAAACCGCCCACGCCTTTGCCTACCTCGAAACCCTTTGTCCCCAGCTATCGGGCAACCCCCGCATTGTGATCAACTCCTCTGGCCGGGGCGACAAGGACGTAAACACCGTAGCTAAAGCCCTGGGCGACCTCGGATAGGGCAATCCAGGCAATCCAGCCATCTGAGGGGCGGGAAATTCTCGCCCCTCTCGCTTTTTGAGGCTGAGAGCAACCCAGCCGCTTCCCCAGAGCGCTTAACGATTGTCCGAGCGGCTGAGGCGTTGGCTGAGGTCATTGCGAGAAGCGAGACGGGCTTTGCCAGAGTACGCCCAGGCTTGCAGCGCCTCGATTTGCTCTTGGGCGGTGCGGGCCAGGGGCACGATCTGGCTGGCGGCTTCCAGGATGTCGTTGGTGGTGAAGTCGCGGTTTTGGCTAAAGCCGAGGTGCATGGCTTCCACGATCATCTGCTCAATTTCGGCCCCAGAAAAATCGGGGGTTTCTTCGGCGAGGCGGGGCAGGTCGTAATTCGCCAAGCTGTGGGGCCGCAGACGGGAAAGATGCACCTCAAAGATAGCCTGCCGTTCGGGTTGGCTGGGCAAGCCCACAAAGAAAATTTCGTCGAATCGGCCTCGGCGCAGCATTTCCGGCGGCAGGGCTTGAATGTTGTTGGCTGTGGCCACCACAAACACCGGGGAGCGTTTTTCCGCCATCCAGGTGATGAAGGTGCCAAACACGCGGCTGGTGGTGCCGCCGTCGCTGCGGCCTTCCACCCCGGCAAAGGCTTTGTCAATTTCGTCAATCCACAGCACACAGGGGGCCAGGGCTTCCGCCAGTTGAATCATCTGCCGGGTGCGAGACTCTGATTCCCCCACCAATCCGCCAAACAGCCGCCCCACATCCAGCCGCAGCAGGGGCAGGTGCCAGTGGTGGGCAATGGCCTTGGCGGTGAGGGATTTTCCGGTGCCCTGGATGCCAATCAGCAGCAGCCCACGGGGGTAGGGCAGACCGTACTGACGGGCCTTTTCCGAAAAGGCCGTGCCCCGTTTTAGCAGCCAATCCTTGAGGTTGTCTAGACCACCGATGTCGGAAATTTGCTCGGTGGCGGGGTAGTAATCCAAAATTTGGGTTTGGCGAATGGTCTGCCGCTTTTCCTCTAGAATCAAATCCAGATCCCGGTCGTCAAAGGCTCCGTGGCTGGCGATGGCACGGCCCAACACCCGCCGAATCCGCTCTAGGGAAAGCCCCTGGCAGGAACGCACTACCTCATCCAGCATGGTGGAGGACAGATTCGTGCCCGTGGCCCCCAGCAGTTGCTGCACCTCTTGCCGAATCGCCGCCGCCGAGGGCAGGGTGAACTCCAGCACCGTCACAATTTCCCCCAGTTCCTCTGGGATGGCCAACTGGGGCGACAGGATGACAATATTTTTGGGCTGCGACTTCAGCAATCGTGCCAGGTTCCGTAGCTTGCGGGAAATGGCGATATCGTCTAAAAATCGCTGAAAGTCCCGCAAAATAAACACTGCTGGGGCCGAGGTGGGCAGCTTTTCCACCAATTCCAACGCCTGCAACGGATTGCGCCGCCCAAAGCCCGCATCATTCAGGTTGCCCTGGTAGCCATCCACAAAGTCCCACAGATACACCGCCCGATCTCCTTGGGCCTTGGCGCTGGCGGTAATCTCTGCTTCGGCCCGTTCTTCTTCGGCGGTGGCCACGTAGATAATCGGGTAGCGGGCACGCAGCAGCAGCCCTAGATCCTCAGTAAAACCCATAGCAACACAGGGGACATTGGTGGAGCAACGTTAGCCATCTTAACCCCAAACCTCGACGGTCTAGATCGTGGGTACATAGCAGACTATCGAGAGTCACTATAGTTTGAGTCCAAACATCGGTTTCTCATCCGCTGCCCTAATAGGAGGGCCATATTTTGGGCAAGGAATAGGATTGTTATGCCAAAGCATCATCGGCTACTCTGCCCGCTGCAAAGGAGAGAGTTTAGGATCAATAATTTTACGTCCTTGGCTCTGAAATTGAATAGCAAGGCAGATCTTATTTCCAGCTCCAAAAATGTGAGTGACTTGCCCTGCCCCGTAGGATTTGTGAACCACCACATCCCCCACTTTCCAGTCGCGTTCGTGGGCACCGCTACCTGGCCTTGCGGCAGATTCCCGCTCTTTTTGGGCCTCGCGCATGGGGGTACTTGTCCTAGTCATCGTATGCCCTGGCTTAGCTTTGCCAGGGCGGCGATGAGGAGTGTTGCCACTGACCAAATCGGCGGGTAATTCAGATAGAAAAAGTGATGGACTAGCCATTTCTCGCTGACCATAGAGGCGGCGTTCCCTAGCGTGGGAAATGAAGAGCCGCTCCTGGGCACGGGTAATGCCCACGTAGCAAAGACGACGTTCTTCTTCTAGGGCGGCGGGGTCTTCCATAGAGCGATAGTTGGGGAATAACCCTTCCTCTAACCCCACCAAAAACACCACCGGAAATTCTAGCCCCTTAGAAGAGTGGAGGGTCATCAACGAAACCGCATTTTTGCCGTCTTTGGTATCGTCTAAATCCGAGGCTAAAGACGCATTGGCTAAGAAGGCTTCTAGGGACGGATCATCAACGTTTTCTTCCTCAAATTGCAGCACGGCGTTGTAAAGTTCCTGCACGTTGCCAAAGCGATCTTCGGCTTCGTCGGTACCTTCGGCTTTGAGAGCGGCTAGGTATCCGCTGTCATCTAGCACACCCTGAATAATCGTAGATGCCTTTTGATTCGCAATGTCTTCCTGATAATTTTTGACCAATGATGCAAATTCCAACACGCCCCTAGCCGACCGTCCGGCCAAGGTCTTGACTGAGGTTTCGTCAGACAAAATTTCCCACAGGGGCACTCCTAGGGTTTGGGCTGCTTGTTCCAATTTATCCAAAGTACCCTTGCCGACTCCTCGTTTCGGCACGTTGATCACTCGCTTTAGGCTCACCGTATCTGAGGGATTATTAATCAACCGCAGGTAGGCCAGAACGTCTTTAATTTCACGGCGATCATAGAACCGCATTCCACCCACCACCTGATAGGGAATACCGTAGCGGGTCAGCATTTCCTCAAAGGCACGGGACTGGGCATTGGTGCGGTAGAGAATAGCAAAATCCCCCCAGTTCAATTCTGGATGCTGGGTTTCTAGGTGGCGAATTTGGCTAATCACAAAATTCGCTTCGGCAATTTCATCGTCGGCGTGGTAGATAAAAATGCTTTCGCCCTCGCCACGGGTGGGACGCAGCACTTTATCAATGCGTTCGGTGTTGTTGTCAATCAGGTAATTGGCGACTTCTAGAATATTGGACGTGGAACGATAGTTCTCCTCCAGCTTGACCATCGTGCGGGTATCATCATCGGGCAAGCCATCGCCAAAATCATCCTGAAAGTTCATCAGAATGGTGAAATCTGCCGCCCTAAAGGAATAAATTGAGTTATGAACTAGCACACCATCAGCTAGGTAGCTATGGCTATGCTCTACTTCTAAATCATAAACTGGGCCATCGTAGTCTTCCTGCCAAACTTCTGTAATGTCTTGTTCTTCTAGCTGGCCATTAACATCAACCAAAACCCTCATGCCAGAATGCAGGTGAGAAAGTGGCAGGAAATTATAAATCTCACTATTAATCAAGGCGCGACGCTTGATTTCTAGATGTCCTGCTTCTGCGGCATCCTTAACAATAGCCAACCCTTCTGAATAGGAATTTCGGGCGGTTTCAAAGCGATAGGTTCCTGGTAACTTGCCGGGACGAATTGGGTATCCGGCTTGGGACAATTTCTCTGCAATGTCGGCTCGATTAGATGACCACTGAATACGATGACTGGAACGACCACTTTCTTTCCTAACGTTTCCAAACATCGTGAAGTTGATGGTCTGGCGACGCAGGCCATTTTGGGGACGATAGTGAGGGAATTCAGGATGTAGCCACAGATCTCGCATGAGCGATTCGGCCCGTGTGAAGGTGTCGATTTCAGAGAAAAGTTTAAAGATAGTTTCATCTGAAATGCTCAACTTCCGACCTTTACCATGGAAGACCATCGTGGGCAATCCATAGGTGGCGGCAAAATAAGCTTCATAATAAGCGGCTTCTTCGTAGGTATCAACTGCTTTTAAGACCCAGAGTTTATCCGCATTTTCTTGGGCCACTCTAACCTTAAACCCAATTTCCTTGCGTCCATAGTCATTGGATTGCTGCCCGGTCGTGATGCCGACTCGATAGCCTCGATCTTCGCGGAACATGAGGTAAACATAGTAGCGATCTAGCAAGGGCACCATACGAGCCATGAGGATGTGATGGGGAGTTCCCTTCAGTACCCGATCCCCGACCCGAATGCACCAAATTTTTCCCTGGAAATTTCCTTTGTTAATCTGGGTGACGGTAGCAGGCAATAACTGATTTTGCCCCCTAGTCGATAGAACGGTGCTACCCACTTTGAGATTTTGGATGGGTACTAGCCCCTTGGGAGTCAGAATCTCTGTTTCGGGAGGGAGGCACTGATCGGCATCTCCGACCACAAAAACCGACCGATAATCCCAGTTTTCATATTCAGAAATTTCTTCGCCATTAGTTGCCAAAAGTCGAATGAGTTCGTACTGGGTGCGGTTAGTATCTTGGTATTCATCCACTAGGACGTGGCGAAAACGTTTGTGCCAGTAGGCGAGTACCTGTTCATTTTGTTGAAACAGGTAAACGGGCATCAAAATGAGATCGTCGAAATCTAAGGCATTATTTTCAGCGAGGGCTTTTTGGTAGTGGCGATAGACATCCGCAATCACCCGTCCGCGATAGTTGGGCTGTTCTTGCTCTAGTTCATCGGGGGAGAGTTTTTGGTTTTTGGCGTTGCTGATGGCGAAACGCACGGAGCGAGGGTTAAACTTTTTGTCGTCCAAATTGAGGGTTTGGGTGACGATGGTTTTCACCAGGCTTTGAGCGTCGGATTCGTCAAAAATCGAAAAGCTCTTTGTCCAACGATAGCCTGCGGGATGTTGGTATTTTTCAATGTCAAACCGCAAAATTCGGGCACAAAGAGCGTGGAAAGTACCAATCCACAGATGCTTGGTGATATTTTTATAGACCTGGGATTTGAGCTTGGTTTGTTCATAATCCGACAGGGCCGATAGGGATTTGCCGTGCTTGGCCTGGGCATCCTGTTCGGCAAACAAAATCTCGATGCGCTCCTTCATTTCCTTGGCGGCTTTGTTGGTGAAGGTGACGGCCAAGATATTTTCGGGATCGATGCGGTGGGTGAGCACCAGGTTAGCGATGCGGTAGGTGAGGGCGCGGGTTTTGCCCGATCCGGCTCCGGCCACCACCAGCAGCGGGCCGCAGAAGTGCTCGACGGCTTGGCGTTGGGCGGGGTTGAGGGGGGCGAGAAAGTTGGTCATGGAGCCGGGGTGGAAATTTGCCTATCTAGTATGACAGACGGTGCTTGGGGTATGCCCCGGTATGGAGTTTGGAATTGGGTTCTCCCGGCTGAAAAAAGTGCTTTATCGTATTGTTCGTAGTAAAAGACAGAATCGTCATGGCAAACAGCACTCAACGCGCCCAGGCCAGGGCTCGTAGCTTCTGGAGCGACTTCCGGGCCTTTGCGCTCAAGGGCAATGTGGTGGATCTGGCGGTGGCGGTGATTATCGGCGGCGCTTTTGGATCCATTATTAGCTCCTTTGTGGAGGATGTCATCATGCCTGCCGTGCTCAATCCGCTGCTGGCCCAGGCGGGTACAGACTGGCGGGAGGCGGTGGTTGGCCCCGGCATTCGGTTGGGCAGTTTTTTGGGAACGGTGATCGACTTTGTCATCATTGCCCTCGTTCTATTCCTGGTTGTGCGGGCCTTTGAGAAGATGAAGCGCAAGGAAGAGGTGGAGGCCGCCGCCAACGCCGAACCGACCACCGAAGAAAAGCTCAACGAAACCCTAGCCCGACTGGCGGATGTCCTGGAAAAGCGTGGCTAACCGATTCCTGTAGCGGTCGGCTAGAGTCCCAGCCGGAAGATACTTTTACCGCTTGAAGCCCTTGGTTAATCTCGATTCCGGCCCACCCTAGGAGGCCACAATCACCCGATTCCGTCCCGCTGCCTTGGCTTGGTAGAGGGCGGCATCGGCGGTTTGTACAAGGGTAGTGCCGTCGGTGCCGTGCTCTGGAAAGCTGGCCACGCCTAGGGATGCGGTAATGGGGCCGAGCCCTTTTCCCTTGAATACCAGACACAGGTTTTCGATGCTAGATCGCAGCCGTTCGGCCTTTGCCTTGGCGAGGGTGAGCGCCAGGTCGGGCAGCAGAATGGTGAGTTCTTCGCCGCCGTAGCGACAGACAACATCGGAGCTGCGCACGCTACTTTGCAGGGTCTCGCTGACGGTTTTGAGCACATAGTCTCCGGCTTCGTGGCCGTAGGTATCGTTGAAGCGCTTGAAATGGTCAATATCCAGCATGATGACGCTGAGGGGGCGATGGTGGCGAAGGGCGCGAGCCATTTCCTGGGCTAGGGATTCTTCTAAATAGCGGCGGTTGAACAGACCTGTGAGGGAATCACGAATGCTTTGCAGGTGCAGGGTGGCCCGTAGGTTGAGGTTGGCGAGGGCAAGGGCAATTTGTTCGGCCACGGTGCGGGCGAGGTGCTGCTTGGCCTCCAGTAGGGTGCTATCCGCATCGGTGGCGAGGCTGAGAATCCCAAGGGTTTCGCCCTGGGCGATGAGGGGAACGCACAGCCCTTGGTTGGGGATGTGGACAACGGGCAGATGTGGTGAGTCCTCTGGAGCGTGGGCTTGACGTACATGGGCACAGATCAGACCGGGCTGGGCGGGGCTCCAGAGGTGGGCATGGCCCCAGCGCAAGGCCCAGCAGGATCGGGCGGGAAATTGCTCTAGGGAAAATTCATGGTCTCCCCATTGCGCGACGCAGTGCATGGTCTCTTGGTGGTCTTGGTTGAGGAAAAGCCCCCCGGAACAGTGGGGAAACAGCGGCGCAACTAACCCCCCAAGGGCGGCACAGGCTTCCTCCACGGTGAGGCAGACCTGCAAAAATTCGCTCAGGTCGCTGAGCAGAACTTGCTCGGCGTGGCGCTGGTTGAGGTCGGCGATGCGGGCCTCTAGTTCTTGGTTGGCCTGTTGTAGGGCTTGTTCCGAGCGCTTGAGGTTGGTGATGTCGCGGAAGGTGACGGCAAAGCCATCCTCCAGCTTCACCGCCACATGCTCGAACCAAGATTCTAGGCCGTCGTGGTTGTAGTAAAACTCGCGGTGGCTGGGCTGGCCCGTTTCCACCACCTGCACATAGCTGTCAAACAAGCCCTCATCGCGATGCCCTGGCATGATTTCCAACATCCGCTGGCCGATGAGATCCGTCTGGGAGCGTCCCATCACCTGGCAGGCCACCGGATTGCTGATCGTATACTCAAAATCCACGATCTGCCCCTGGTCATCCCGCACGGCGCGAAAGGCCATGATGCCATCGAGGGAACTGTCTAACACGCTGCTGAGGCGCAGTTCTGAGGCGCGTAGGGCCTCCTGGGTTTGCACCAGTTGGGTAATGTCGGTTAACAGGCCGACGCAGCCTATAAACTGTCCCCCCTCATCCTTCATCACCGTAGCCGACACAATCGCCCATAGGGGACGACCATCGCGGCATTTGAATTTGAAGGGATGCTGATCAGCAATGCCCTGCTGCCGTTGGGCTAGGTAGGCCTGGGCCTGGGCCTGATCGACCGCTGCCATAAAATCTGTAAACGCTTGACCTTCCATTTCGGCGGGGGCATAGCCCAGCATATCCGCCATGCGTTGGTTGACAAAGGTGGTTTTGCCCTGGCCATCCAAGATCCACACCCCCTCCAGGGTGGTCTCAATCACGTTGCGATAGCGGGCCTCACTGGCTCGAAGGCGCATTTCAGCGGATCGACGGTCGGTAATATCGCGGGCGGCGGCGTAGATTAAATTGCCGACGGGAACAGACTGCCACTCAACCCAGCGATAGGTGCCATCGACGCAGCGCATTCGGTTAATAAAGCCAGTCACCACCTCCTGGTTACTCAGACGGACGACTTGGGCCTCAGTGTCGGCCCGGTCTTCGGGGTGAATATAGTCTAAGAAGCGCGTCCCCTCCAACTCCGTGATGGCATAGCCCAGTGTCTTCGTCCATCCCTGATTTAGTCGCCGGAAGTAGCCCTGGGTATCGGCAATGCAGAGCAGGTCGAGGGCCACAGAAAAGAAGGTATCTATCTCCTCGGTTTTGGCTTTTAGCGCCTGCTTGGCCTGTTGATGTTCGGCCTCGTGACGCTTGCGGGCGCTGATGTCCCGCACAATTTTGGAAGCCCCTACCAAAAGGCCGTCTCGGTTGTACAGAGGCGACAGGGTGAGGGCCACCTCAATCCGGTGGCCATCTTGGTGCAGGCGCTGGGTTTCGTAGGGAGGAATGGTTTCTCCCGCCTGTAGGCGTTGCAGGATCTGATCTGCCTCGGCCCGCAAATCGGGTGGGATCAAACGCATCACCGATTTCCCCAACATCGCCTCGGCGGCATAGCCGTAGACCTGGGTGGCGGCGGGGTTCCAACTGGTGATGGTGCCAGTTAAATCCAAGCTAATAATCGCATCCTGGGAAAAGCCAATGATGGCCGCGAGCTGATTCCGCTCCATCTCAAGCTGAGCCATCTTGTCTTCGAGCACAGCGGCTAGGTTGTAAAGCTCTAGGGGGTTGAGAGCCTGGAGTAAACTGCTTTGGGTCACAATGCCCAAAAGTTCCCCTCGATCCCCCACCACAGCCACCCGCCGAATCCAGTGCTGGCCCATGATTTGCTGCACCGCCCAGAGGGATTCCTCCAGCCCCACGGTAAACACCGGGGTGCTCATCATGTCCTTCGCCCGATGGGCCGCTAAATCAAGCCCAAGAGCCTGGAACTGCACCATATCTCGCTCGGTTACAATGCCCACGGGTTGCACCGTTAACCCTACATTTTGGGGCAGCGTGATCACCACCGAACTCACCCGGTTGTGGGCCATGGTTTGCGCCACCTGCAGGAGCGTGTCGTCTGGGGCAGCACAAACAACATCGCGACTCATCACCTCCGAAACCGACCGCAACCGCAGCAGGTCAATGGGGCGCGTGACCTGACGCAGGCTGTCGTGGGTCAACAACCCAACGAGGCGATTGTGTTCATCCACAATGGGCAAATGGCGGATGTGATGTTGCTGCAACAGACCCACCACCGAAAAGAGATCCGTCAGTTCCGACTGCCCCATGGTGATGACAGGCTTCGTCATCACCTGTTCCACCAATAGGGTCTCTAGCGGCTGCTGTTGTGCCCCCAGTTTCACCACGTCTCGCTCGGTGATGATGCCCACCACGCGCCGATCTCCATCCACCACCACGCAGCTTGAGGGGGTTAGCTGCGGCAAACCAGAGAGCCCTTGCCCTTGTTCAGCTAAATCACAGCAGCGCCCCACCTGGCCCATCTGCACCACCGCCGCCAGCACCGTGCTGCCAGGAGACACCACTAGGGGATCGCGAATTAGGGCCGTCCGTAAATCCACAGAGGAATCCGACGCAGCGGCAAAGGGGAACGTACAGACAGATTGGCTAGGCTGGGTCGCCCCATGGGGAATGGCAGAGCCCGACATAGGTGTTGACAGTCACAAAGGGGACGATTTTGTCGATATTCCTTCAAGGTATAGGCTAAGTTTACCGAACGTGCCAGGTCGCCAGCATCTTTTCAATTCTTCGTCATCTCAGCCCCTGCCTTCAGCTAGGCTGGCCCTGCCTCTTGTCCATGGCAACGATCATCCCCCTCCATTATATTTTCTTGATTAAGGTGAGCTTTGTAAGGGAAAAGCCTCACAAAGTAGCCAAGGTCTGGGCCTAGGGGAGTCAGAGCATTTTCCATCCGTGGTGCCAACCAGGGCTTTAGTCAACCGCAAAATCCCTGGGAGCCCTCACCCTGGATTCCTGCCTTTGGGCGGAGCGTCGTTGAAGATTTGCACCAATCTGGCCCCAGATGGAAACTAATGCCGGATTTTATCCGTCGAACTGCGTACTGGGGCTACATCGTGTCTTGAGATACGGCGCTTCTTCTAAAAAACTTCATAATAAGCTCACAATAAGTTTATAATCTTTACCACGAAACGACTACAGCTTCAGTGGTTACACCGTTGTCAGTGCGGCTATCATCCTAGGGGCTTCGGTGCTCTGTGGATACCGCTGTGCTCGACCTAGGTTTCAGCATCTACAGGAAGGCGAGTCATGGCTCAGGGTTGGAAATCGTTAGTTATTGCGGGGCACTGTGTTCGTGGGGTTTGCTACGCTAGCAGCCATGGTCAGGGAAACCTTTGCCTCTCCGCTATCCCTCCAGAGCGGGTGGGCCTAGACGGAAAGTATGATCACTACGGGCTGGCCAAGCGCATTCAGGCTCGCTTCAAAGATCGCCTGGGCCGAGTGGATGCCGCCAAGGTGACGGTGAAGCAGCGGGGGGGCGTCATCCTTTTGGGAGGCCAGGTAGAGCATCGCACCACCCTCGATGACCTCATTACCCTTGCCCTAGAGACCGAAGGCACCACCCATGTTGAGGTTTGGGATATGACCCTCGCTGCCCTCGTCCCCGAATGTCACGTCGCCTAGGCGTGGTCAGGGACGCTGTTTGGCGACCCCGGCGCTCGGTCAATCACCCCCAAGGTTGGCGGCAGGGTGCTTCGGGTGCCCATGGCCCAGGTGCTAGGATAAAAAAGCACTTTTGGCTGTTGCTGGCCAGGGGTGAGTGCGGACATTGCCCCTTGTTGGGCGGTTTGTCCTACGATTTACTAAGAAACGATATTTCCTACCCTATCCGGCTGCTGTATTCATGCTGAAGAACCTGCTTGGTGATCCCAACGCCCGTAAACTCAAGCGGTATCGTCCCGATGTCGTGGAAATCAACCTGCTGGAGGAGGAAATCCAAAAGCTGTCGGACGAGGCACTGACCGGGAAAACGGCGGAATTTAAGCAGCGCCTAGAGAAGGGCGAAACCCTGGATGACCTTCTGCCGGAAGCCTTTGCGGTAGTGCGGGAAGCCTCCAAGCGGGTGCTGGGGATGCGCCACTTTGACGTGCAGTTGATCGGCGGCATGGTGCTCCACGATGGCCAAATTGCCGAAATGAAAACCGGGGAAGGGAAAACCCTGGTGGCCACACTGCCTTCGTATCTGAATGCGCTTTCCGGGAAAGGTGCCCACGTCGTCACCGTGAACGACTACCTGGCCCGCCGCGACGCTGAATGGATGGGGCAGGTACACCGCTTTTTGGGCCTCAGCGTGGGGCTGATTCAGCAGGGCATGTCCCCAGCGGAGCGCAAAATTAACTACGGCTGCGACATCACCTACGGCACCAACAGCGAATTTGGCTTCGACTACCTGCGCGACAACATGGCCACCGCCATGGCCGACGTGGTGCAGCGCCCCTTCAACTTCTGCGTCATTGACGAAGTAGACTCGATTCTGATCGACGAGGCCCGCACGCCCCTGATCATCTCTGGCCAGGTGGAGCGCCCCAGCGAGAAATACACCCAAGCCGCCGTGGTGGCGGATTTCTTCTGGCGCGAAAAGCAGGTGGCCAAGAAGGAATACGACGCCAAGCAAGCCAGGGCTGAAGAACTAGAGCGGGAAGGGCACAAAGCCGAGGCACGGGAACTGTTTATTGAAGCCGAGGTGGCCCAGGCCCGCATGGAGTACTACTACGAGGCTGACGAGAAGGCCCGTAACGTGCTGCTGACCGACGAGGGCTTCATCAAGGCCGAGGAAATGCTGGGCGTCACCGATCTGTTCGACCCCAAGGATCCCTGGGCGCACTACATTTTCAACGCCATCAAGGCCGAGGAACTGTTCACCAAGGACGTGAACTACATCGTCCGCAACGGCGAAATTGTGATTGTGGACGAATTTACCGGACGGGTGATGCCCGGTCGCCGCTGGAGTGACGGTCTGCACCAGGCCATCGAAGCCAAGGAGCATGTGGAAATCCAGCCAGAAACCCAAACCCTAGCCAGCATCACCTACCAAAACTTCTTCCTGCTCTACCCCAAGCTCTCCGGCATGACGGGCACCGCCAAAACCGAAGAGGCGGAATTTGAGCGCATCTACAAGCTAGAAGTGACCATCGTGCCCACCAACCGGGTACCCGCCCGGAAGGATATGTCCGATGTAGTCTACAAAAGCGAAGAGGCGAAGTGGAACGCGGTCGCCGCTGAATGTGCCGAAATGCATGAAGCGGGTCGGCCCGTCCTGGTCGGCACCACCAGCGTGGAAAAATCCGAGGTGCTCTCGGCCCTGCTGAGCGAACGGGGCGTGCCCCACAACCTGCTCAACGCCAAGCCAGAGAATGTGGAGCGGGAATCGGAAATCGTGGCCCAGGCCGGACGCAGCGGAGCCGTCACCATCGCCACCAACATGGCCGGACGGGGCACCGACATCATCCTGGGCGGTAACGCCGATTACATGGCGCGTCTGAAGGTGCGGGAATACCTGATGCCCCGCATCGTGAAGCCCGAAGACGAGGACGAATTTTCCGTCACCGCTGTCCCCGGTGCCCAGAGCCGCAACAAGGCTCAGGGCTTTGGGTCGGGCAAGCCCGCCAAAAACTGGAAAGCTTCGGCGGACATTTTCCCCATCGAACTGTCTAACGAAGCCGTCGCCAACCTCAAGGCCGCTGTGGATTTGGCGGTAAAAACCTATGGTGAACGCAGCCTGCCAGAACTTCAGGCCGAAGACAAACTCGCCGTCGCCGCCGAAAAGGCTCCCACCGATGATCCGGTGATCCAGGCGATTCGCGACGCCTACAACCAAATCCGCCGCGAGTACGAAACCTTCACCAGCACAGAACACCAAACCGTAATCCAGCGGGGTGGTCTGCACGTAATCGGCACCGAACGCCACGAATCCCGCCGCATCGACAACCAGCTCCGAGGGCGGGCCGGACGCCAGGGCGACCCCGGTTCCACCAAGTTCTTCCTCAGTCTGCAAGACAACCTGCTGCGAATCTTCGGCGGGGATCGCGTGGCGGGACTGATGAACGCCTTCCGCGTCGAAGAAGATATGCCCATCGAATCGGGGATGCTGACCCGTTCTCTGGAAGGGGCGCAGAAGAAGGTGGAAACCTACTACTACGACATCCGTAAGCAGGTATTCGAGTACGACGAGGTGATGAACAACCAGCGCCGCGCCATCTATGCCGAACGGCGGCGGGTGCTGGAGGGCGACCAACTGAAGGACATGGTGATTGGCTACGCCGAACAAACCATGGACGATATCGTGCAAGCCTACATCAACCCCGAACTGCCGCCGGAAGAGTGGAAACTGCCGGAAATGGTCGATAAGGTCAAAGAGTTTGTCTACCTGCTGGCGGATTTGACCCCCGAACAACTGGAAAACCTCTCCGTGGGCGAAATCCGCACCTTCCTCCACGAGCAGGCCCGCATCGCCTACGACATCAAAGAAGCCCAGGTCGATCAGGTCAAACCCGGTCTGATGCGCGAAGCCGAGCGGTTCTTCATCCTCCAGCAGATCGATAGCCTCTGGCGCGACCACCTACAACAGATGGACGCCCTGAGGGAAACCGTGGGTCTGCGTGGCTACGGCCAAAAGGATCCCCTAATCGAGTACAAGAGCGAAGGCTACGAACTCTTCCTCGACATGATGACGGGCATCCGCCGGAATGTCGTCTACACCCTGTTCCAGTTCCAGCCCCAGCCCCAGCCCCAGGTAGCCGCCCAGGTGCCCCAAGCTTAGCCTCTCCATCGCATCGGCAGACTATCGCCCATGCCTCTAGGGCACACAGGGCAAGTCTGCGATGCCATCATACAAAACCCGGAGCCTTTGGGAGAGTCCCCAGTGTCTTACTGGGAAATACCGAAAGCTCCGGGATGGTGTCTAGGGGGCTACCCTACTTTGGAGATGAGATCTGAAGGGCTACCCCACGCTGGCCGAAGAGAGCCTAGGAGGCCGTGGCAGAAAGCTCTTTCGCTACCACTTCGTTGCCGTTAGGCTGACGGGGTTGGATAAGGCCATAGCCACCGTGGTTGCGTTCGTAGACCACGTTGATTTCGTTGGTTTCTGCATTGAGGAACATATAGAAATCGTGGTCGATCAGCGTTAGTTGCTCCAGGGCTTCGGCTACCGTCATCGGCGGCATCGCGAAGTATTTGGCCCGGATCACCTCTTCGGGTAGTTGAGGTTCAGCGTTGGTTAGCACCTCCGTGACGTTAGTAACAGGCGCTTCGTTGAGGTAGGCTTCCGTAGTTTTGCCCAGGTTGCCATGCCTGCGGTCGTTGCGCTTTTCTTTGAACTTGCGGAGTTGGCGGCTAATTTTATCGGCAACTAGATCGATACTGGCGTACAGGTTTTCGCTGCTTTCCTCAGCCCGCACAATGGCCCCATCGACATAGAGCGTTACCTCTGCCGACTGTTTGGAGCTAATCCGAGGGTTCCGCGCCACCGATAGGTGAACGTCCACCTCGTTGGTCAGGTGATTGAAGTGGCTGACCGCCTTGAGGATCTTCTGCTCCACATAGTCACGAATTGCATCGGTAATCTCGATATTTCTGCCATGGATAACCAGTTTCATAGTAAAGCGGACTCCTTGAAACGTCGGCTTATGACTTCACCCTAGCACCTTGTATTCTGCACAACACCGTCCGTTAGAATCCTTTGCATGGGTTGATAAATCTTGATTCCCCCATCCTCGTTTTTCCACAGTTCATGACATTTTCCAGTTCTTATACGGTTGACAAGATGGGACGCGATCAGCAGGCTGATCAGCCTTTCTGCGAGGTCTATACCCTGGGGTTGGTGCCCTATGCAGATGCCTGGAACCTGCAAAAAAGCTGGGTTTCGCGCCACCGTCAATCTCCCCAGCCCGACCGTCTGCTGCTGGTGGAGCACCCTCCGGTCTACACCCTGGGCCAGGGATCCACCACTGAAAATCTTAAATTTCTGGAGAGTAACCCTCCCCATCCCCTGTTTCGCATCGAGCGTGGCGGCGAAGTGACTCACCATTGCCCCGGCCAACTGGTGGGCTATCCCATCCTCGATCTCAAGCGCCACCAGACGGATTTGCACTGGTATCTGCGGCAGTTAGAGGAAGTGGTGATCCAGACCTTGGCGACCCTGGGTATCCACGCAACGCGCCAGCCCGGACTCACCGGGGTATGGGTCGGTGATACCAAGCTAGCCGCCATCGGCATCAAGGTCAGCCGCTGGATTACGATGCACGGCTTTGCCCTTAATGTGTGTCCCGACTTGGCGGGCTTTGAAGCGATTATTCCCTGTGGCATTGCCGATAAAGCCGTGGGCAGCGTGGCGCAATTTTGCCCCGGCATCACCGTAGCGGAGGTGGTGCCCCTGGTGAAGCAGTCGTTCAGCGAGGTATTTTCTCTCCGCTTGGTGGAGGCTCCTCACCCGGAGTAAGGCGTCTTTACATCTCTGGGGTCATTGGACGTAGGTCTAGCCGACTGCAACGTCCCACCTCACCGCCGACTCCCTGAAGATTTGGCCGGATTTAGCGACAATGGCACAATGGAAGCGCCCCCCGACAGCGTGGTCTATGTCTACCCTTTGGCCCTATGCCACCCCCGGCATTCCTGATGCCCTCTTTGAGCAGTTGCCCGGTATTCCCCTCAGCAGTCGGGAGGTGCGGCTATTGCTGCTGGGGTATCTGCGGCTGCGGCCCACGGATGTGCTATGGGATATTGGCGCAGGCACAGGCACCCTGGCCATTGAGGCTGCGCTGATGTGCAGGCAGGGCCAAGTGGTGGCGGTGGAGCGCGATGAAGACGTGGCGGACTTAATTCGTCGCAATTGCCAGCGGTTTGAGCTATCTAATTTGACCGTAGTGCAGGGCAGCGCCCCAGAGGTTTTAGACCATCTATCCCCCGATCCTAACTGCATCTTTGTGGAGGGAGGGCGATCTCTGAAAACTATTCTGCAAGCCGCCTGGAACTACCTGCCCCCCGGTGGACGCTTGGTGGTCACGGTGGGCAATTTAGAAGGGCTCTACAGCGTTTCTGAAACCTTTGCTCAGCTTCAAGTCCGCAATATCGAAGCGGCCCAACCCGCCGTCAACCGCCTAGAGGTGAAGGGCAACCACCAAGTCTTTACCGCCGTAGACCCGATCTTCATCCTCAGCGGCGAAAAGGTTTAGCCCCGACTTCCCCCTCCCGCATCCCGACTCCCTTATCGCCCCATTACCAACAGCACCACCCCCGCCAAGGCCAACAGCGCTCCCCCCACGGCCCGACCGCTGACCCTTTCTCCCATCGCCGCCGCCAGGGGCAGGATGAACAGGGGGCTGGTAGCCAGCAGGGATTGGGCGATGCCCGTGGGGGCAAATTTGAAGGCGGTTTGTTGCAGGTAGATGCCCAGGTAGGTGCCTAAGAAGGTGGCCAGGAATAGCCCGCCCAGCACCCGGCGATTGGGCGCAATTTGCCGAGGGGTGGGCAACGGGCCTTGGCGACGAAGGATAATCAGCAGGATTGCTAGGCCGCCCCCCAATCGGGCCAGCGTTCCCCACAGCGGGTCAATCACGGTGTCGGCTAGGGCGGCCCGCGATAGCACCGCTGCCACCGCTGAAGTGAGGGCGGCCAGCACCCCAAAGGTCGTATCTTGCCACCTTGGCCGCATTGAGGTTGCTCCGGTGGGCACCCGCTCAGACACCACCCATACTACCCCCAGAGCCGTGAGGCCAATTCCTGCCCAGGCCCGCAGGGACAGCACTTCGCCCAGAAACAACAGCGCCAGCAAAGCCCCTAGGGGCGG
Source organism: Leptolyngbya sp. BL0902 (assembly GCF_016403105.1). NCBI lineage: Bacteria > Bacillati > Cyanobacteriota > Cyanophyceae > Leptolyngbyales > Leptolyngbyaceae > Leptolyngbya > Leptolyngbya sp. BL0902. The sequence goes on along the minus strand of NZ_CP046155.1, from coordinate 3,044,632 downwards.
TGATAGGGTTTCTAGCAGCAGCGCCCGCCGAGGGCCAATCCGATTGATGGAAGTGAAGTACAGGGTATCGCCGATGCCGATGCCCAGGCCACCACTGGCCAACAGCAGCCCCCAGGATCGAGGATCTAACCCTACGGGTGCCCGTTGCAGCACCAGCAGCGTGATCACGACCAGGGTGAGGGCGATGACGCCCTTTGCCAAGTTCATCACCGAGGGCGGCAGTTGCTTGCCCAGTTGGCCAAATAACATGGTCGCCACCGCCCACAAACAGGCCGTTGCTAGGGCCGACAGCTCACCGCGCATAGATTTCTCCGCCGAATGTTTTGATACCGACCCCAGCATTGTCCCGCAATCTGGGATTACCCCTACACCGCCTATACAATGGGGCTAGGTATCACCCTCTCCCCAACCGCCCTGACTGAGAACCTATGGCCCTTGTAAATTCAGACCCCAGTTTAATCCAGCGCTATCCCCAGTCCTCCTGGAGGCGGGCCGAACGCGCCTTCAAGTGCTCCCCCTTTCGCCTAGACCTGCTGATTACCCTCCGCCACCAAAGTGTTTCGGTGCGTCAGGTGTGTCATCCCCAGGGGGTGACACAGGGCTATACCCGTCGCTCCCTGTCGGAACTGCAAGCGGACAACGAACTGATGTGGCTGATTGCCGTGGGGCTGCTGCGGCGCGAAGTGGATGGCCAAGGGCTGACCGATAGCTTTCGGCTCACGCCCCTGGGGCATCACCTGTGCCATCATCTAGAACAACTCAGCACTAGCCAACTGCGGCCCACCTGGGGCGATCATCTTCACAACACCTGGCATCGCTGGCTGCGCCTGCCCAGTTGGTGGCAGGGCTAGGGGTTGACAAGATTTCCGGCTCTCCTCATTCACGGGGAGAAGAGTTAGAGGTGGGCCACCCCCATCCGTTTTAGATTTTGGGAGAAGCGCCATGCGGGCAATTATGGTAGTGGGAACGGCCTCCCACGTCGGCAAATCGCTGATTACGACGGCCATTTGTCGTTTGTTGAACCGTCAGGGGTGGCGGGTAGCTCCCTTCAAGGGGCAGAACATGGCCCTCAATGCCTACGTGACGGCCACCGGGGGCGAGATGGGCTATGCCCAGGCGGTGCAGGCTTGGGCAGCGGGAGTATCTCCCCAGGTGGAGATGAACCCAATTTTGCTGAAACCCCAGGGAGATATGACCTCCCAGGTGATTTTTAAGGGCAAAGCTGTTGGCACCACTACCGCCCAGCGCTACTACGAAGATTTTTTTGACAAAGGCTGGCAGGCGATTCAAGAATCGCTGATTGTGCTCAGTCAGGACTACGATTTTTTGGTGTGCGAAGGGGCAGGTAGCCCGGTGGAGGTGAACCTCAAACACCGCGATCTCACCAATATGCGGATTGCCAAACACCTGAATGCCCCCACGGTGCTGGTGGCAGATATCGACCGGGGTGGCGTGTTTGCCCACATTGTTGGCACCCTAGAACTTATGGATCCCGATGAACGGGCCTTGGTGAAGGGCATTGTCATTAATAAATTTCGAGGCCAGCGGAGCATCCTAGAACCGGGCCTAGCTTGGCTCACCGAGCGCACCGGGATTCCGGTACTGGGAGTTGTGCCCTGGATGGATCAAACCTTGCCCGCCGAGGATTCCCTCAGTCTGCTAGATCGCCTGCCCAACCGCAAAAAGCAGGCCGACTTAACGATTGCCGTGGTGCGTCTACCCCGCATTGCCAACTTCACCGATTTCGACCCGCTCGAATCAGAGCCCTCGGTGCGCGTCACCTACCTCAGCCCCAAGGATGACCTGGGCTACCCCGATGCGGTGATCATCCCCGGCACCAAAACCACCATCGCCGACCTGCTCACCCTCCAGCGCACGGGTATGGCAGATGCCATCCGCGACTATGTGGCAGCGGGAGGAACCGTGATGGGCATCTGCGGCGGCTTTCAAATGATGGGGCAGTTCATGGCCGATCCCGAAGGCATTGAGGGCCACGAAGGACGCTTCCCCGGCCTCGATTTGGTGCCCATGCGGACGGTGATCACCCAGCAAAAAGTCGCCCGCCAGCGCACCGTTACCTCCCGATTTCCCCAGGATGGTCTGCCTGTCTCCGGCTACGAACTGCACCAGGGCCGCACCCAGCTCAGCCTCTCCGAAGCCAAGGAACAAACGGGCTACGAATTCGAGTTTTTGTTTGAAGATCGCAGCCTCGGCGTAGTAGACCGCAGCCAATCCCTCTGGGGCACCTACCTCCACGGTATTTTTGACAACGGCCCCTGGCGACGGGCGTGGCTCAATCGTCTCCGCCAGCAGCGGGGGCTAGGCTCACTGCCCACGGGCATCCCCAACTACCGCGAACATCGTGAAGCTGTCCTCACGGCCCTAACCGAAGAAATTGGCCAACATCTCGATCTAAAGCCCCTGCTGGAGGGCTAGGGCATCGCCACCAACGGCCTCAAGCCTAGGTTAAGATCCTAGGCAGAATCTAGAAATTCCCTTAACCCAAGCGGGGAGCAGTCTGGTCTAGAATGCCTGCCATGGACTGGATTACCGCTCGACCTATCGCCCATCGCGGCCTGCACCAGGGCAAGACGGTGCCGGAAAACTCTCTCCTGGCCTTTGACGCGGCCATCGCCCAAGGCTTCCCCATTGAGATGGATATCCAGCTCCTAGCCGATGGTGAGTTAGCCGTCTTCCACGATAAAACCCTCGACCGCCTCACCGGGCAACCGGGGATCATTCACCACCAAACCCTTGCCAGCCTGAAACACTATCGCCTCTACGACACCGACGAAAGGATCCCGTCGTTAGCGGAGGCGTTAGATGTGATTGACGGGCGGGTTCCGGCACTGATTGAAATCAAAAACGAAGGTCGGGTTGGAGCCCTCGAACGCGCTCTGCTCAAGACGCTCACCCACTACCAGGGTGAGTTTGCCGTCCAGTCGTTCAATCCCTTATCTTTGCAGTGGTTTAAACACCACGCACCCCACATTCAACGCGGCCAACTGTCCAGCGCCATCGGCTGGGAACCCGCCCCCCGCCACTTGGCCCTCGCCCATAGCAACCTGCTGTTCAACTGGGCTAGCCAGCCCCACTTCATCGCCTACGACCTGCGCTCTTTGCCCAAACTCTCGACCACGGTGGCCAAATGTGCCTTTCACATTCCGCTCATCACCTGGACTGTTCGCAGTCCCTCCGACCAAGCCAAGGCCCAATCCTGTGCCGACAACTACATTTTTGATCCCTTTTGATAGGCCCCAAAGCTTCGCATACGTTTTGTAGATCATCTGCGTAAGCTATCCGCTGCCCCTCCGTCAATTGGCTGAACTTGGCCCCACCCTGCTCTAGCAATATCAAAGGCCAAAAGCGATGCAGGAAAAGGGTTTTCAGCCTGTTTTTCACACCCATTGCCCAACGCATTAGGCAAGTTCAGCGATTGTGCGTAGCCACTTTTACCCTGGGGTTGTGCATAGTAAACCTACCAGCCTTCACCCGCTGATCATGACCTTGCTTCGCTCACAACGAAGCTGAGACTAGGGCGCATCTTCTGGTGTGTTAATCCGCTTGATTGACACACTATCCCTATCCTCTAACCCATCACGGCGGGCTGGGCTGGTGATGTCACAACATAGTCAGTGGGATGGCCAACTCATCGTGGCCATTCTAATGTAATCCCTAGGAGTTACTTTCCATGTCAAGCCGTGGTTTAAATGTGTGTACTTTGTCGGGTAATGTGGCCGCTGACCCAGAAATTCGGAATGTTGAACGAAAAGCTGGGGGCGAAGTTCAGGTCGCTAAAATAACCATTTATGTTGATCGCATTCCTAGTCGCAAAGAAGATGATAGCTTTACCGTTGAAATCAGCGTGTGGGAAGGCTCCGCTGCATGGCGCAAGCTATCCTATATTCGCAAGGGGTCATTAATTATTGCCAGTGGAGCCATTGATGCCGATCCCTACCTCAGCAAAATGGATGCCCAACCCCGGGCAGGATTGCGGTTAAAAGCGACCGACATCTTTTTAGATTCCAGCCCTAAAACCGCTGATCCCGCCGCCGATTCCTCTGCGGAACTCGCTACTGCGGGTCAAAGCTTCTAGGGTTCAGTAGGCAACGGTTTCCCAAAAATCCCGTAGGGGCAAGGGTGTAGCGTAGCTGCACCTTTTGCGGCATCTTTTTTGGACTGTCGCGATTCTTTGGTAAATACACCAACACCACACCCAAACCCTGGGCACCAGGGGCTTAGGCTCCTGGTCAGGGGCACCTCTAGGTTGCACCCGCGCCACACCTTCCAGAAATCTGGCAGGTTACGGTTAACGAGCCCAAGCTTTGTTGCGGCATTGTTAAGCCCTGGGAAATACCCTGGGAGCTTTTTTTATAATGAAGGCATAGCCTACGGCCCCTGGCTCTGGTTCTCTTAGCGCTCACGCTCTATCACCAGTGATTTACCGCTGGCTTCTCCTTGGTTGCATCGCTTCCACTCAGAGCAACTAGAAAAGCGGGCTCATGCTAAATCCGAATAGAAAACCCCTGGATAAATTGAGGCTTTCCCCATTGAGGAGGCTACGCCAACGACAAGCTCAACCTGAGCGAGAACGATGGTTAAATCGGGGGTAAACAACCGGGATTTAGTATCACAGCAAGAAGCAGAGGAGACTCACCATGTTTAAGCGCATTCTTGTGGCCCTAGATAGTTCGTCCCTACGGCAAACGGTGTTTGACCAAGCCCTGGATTTAGCCCAGGCTACCGGAGCTAAGTTGATGCTGCTCCATGTGCTGTCTGCCTATGAAGAAGGCAGCCCCGGCATCCCCATTCGTTCCTACCAAGCCTATTACCCGGTGCTGGATGACGCCGTGTGGAAGGACTATCAAAAACGCTGGGAAACCTTTGAATCCAATCGGATGGCGATGCTGGAACGGGAGGCCGACCTGGCTAAGACCACTGGGGTTGAGGCAGAGTTTTCCCAAGCGGCGGGCGATCCAGCCACCACGATTTGCGCCGTAGCTAAATCCTGGGAAGCCGATTTGATTGTGGTAGGAAGCCATCGCCGTCGAGGTTTAGGTGAACTGCTCTTGGGCAGTGTCAGCAACCATGTCATGCACCATGCAGCCTGCTCAGTGATGGTGGTACACAGCGGCCATGATGCCGGATCCGAATCTCCGGTTGCCGCTGCCGCCAGCCATGCCTAATACCCAATCCGAAGACCAGAGCCCTGATTTTCCAAGGGTGCGACTGTAGGGTGTATTCGCGGCAATCACCCTACTTGGGATCACCCTAGTCGCTTGGGTTCGTCACCCTGCACCCCAGGAGAATCAGGGGTTGCCAAGTAGGATTGAGCATAACGTCTGGGTGTAGGATGTCTAGGACTATCCAGGATATCTCCTATCCCCAACCCGATTGTTGACGGTAGATCTGGGCCACCGGGGGCTGTATCACTGGTGTTCTGGACGTTGGGCTAGGCTGGCTGATGTTGCCACCCGCCGCTCGCTTCATCACCCAACCCTTCCGACCGGGATGCGCCTGGGTCGGCGGGGTGAGCGTTGCGTTCATGGACGGGCAGAGGTTTGCGGCCATAGTTCAACTGGTTCAGCCAAAACACCTCCTCAGAGCGGACGGCCTCAAACCCGGCCCAGCCCAGCCACGCATCCACGTTCCCCTGGGCATAGTCGCGGATAAAGGGCTCTTCAAAAATGTGGTTGAGCCAGTCGGTGGCCCGCAGGGTGCGCTGGTTGCCGTCCAAAATTAGCACCTGTCCACCGGGAACCAACAGCCGAAAGCTCTCCTGCAAGATGGTTTTGGCCACGGTGGGCGGCGTTTCGTGGAACAGCAGCGTCATACACACCACATTAAAGGATGCCTCTGGCAATCCGGTCTCGGCGGCGTTGCCGTGGCAGAAGGTGATGTCGAGGGGGGCGGATTTGGCTTTGTCGGCGGCCATCACCAGCATTTGGGGAGACAGGTCTAGGCCGATCACCTCCGCCTGGGGAAAGCGGCGCTTGAGCATCAAAGTGGTACTGCCCGTGCCACAGCCCAGGTCTAGAATGCGGCGCGGCTGGCCCTGAATGGCGTTGACCAGGCTTTCTCGCACCCAGGTTTCTCCTGGCGGCAGCACGTACTGGGTAATGGGGTCGTAGGTGATGGCGGCATCAATGTTGAGGTAGCCGCCTTGGACGCCATGGAAATTGTGGTGGGTGTAGTAGTCGGGGTAGGCCACCTGGGGATTGGTCAGGCGCGGCAGTTCTTGATCCCAATCAATGCGCTGACGCAGCCGGAGGATAGCCTCACGGTCAATCAGGCGCTCAAAAATAGGCAGGAGGAACTGATCAAACAGCGGTTTGGAGGAGGTAGCCATGGGCCAGGGACGGGGATTGGGACAGGAAACGAAGCTCCGTTTAGCCTAGCAAGCCCAGGACTGGATGGCTAGGTTGGGCTGTCCTCGGAGGAAAGCTGACCGGACAACGAGGCCGACCGCTGCCACTGATGGCCCTGTACCAGGGTATGGGCCTGCCACGCGGGGTCAGTCTTGGGGTGATCGCTACGGTAATGGCCACCCCGGCTTTCGGTGCGGAAGCGGGCGCTATTTAGCACCAACCAGCCCACATCAGACAGGTTCCGCAGTTCGCCCCAGGCCCGCAGCCGTGGCAGGGTTAGGTCGGCGGGTAGCTCCTGGTGCAAATCCGGGGGAAGGGCCTGCAAAGCCTGAGACAAGTCGTCTTGCTCCGCGTCTTGCCGCCAGGCGTCTAGGGTGGTAATGGCAGTGTCTAGCCCCGCTTGGTTGCGGCTGATGGCGGCATAGTCCCACATCAGTTGGGTGAGCTGCTGCCGTTTTTGGTTGAGTTCCGCCAGTCGATCATCCTCTCCGGTGTCCGATGGTGGTGGCTGAGGCGGCAACGGGGTGGGAACCTCCGGCTTCACTAAGCCCGCCTGGAGGGGAAGGTGCGCTAACTCTGCCCCATAGACCAGGCATTCCAGCAGAGAATTGCTGGCCAAACGGTTGGCCCCATGCACCCCGGTACTGGCGTTTTCTCCTACGGCATAGAGGCCGGGAATTTGGGTCTGGCTGTGCAGATCGGTGGGGATGCCCCCCATCCAGTAGTGGGCGGCGGGGGCCACGGAGACGGGTTCAGTCAACGGGTCGCAGCCCCAGGTGCGGCAAACCCGGATGATGTTGGGGAAGCGATAGTTCAATCGGTCGGCGGGGATGGGGCGCATATCGAGCCACACCTGCCGATCCCCCGTTTTTTGTAAATGGTGGAAAATGGCTCGACTCACCACATCGCGGGGGGCCAGCTCGCCGTCGGGGTGATAGTCGTAGGCAAACCGTCGGCCCGATTTATCCACCAGGTGTGCCCCTTCGCCGCGCACGGCTTCGCTAATTAAAAACGGCGGGGCTCCGGGCAAGGACAGGGAGGTGGGGTGAAACTGGAAGAACTCTAAATCACGCAGTTGGCCCCCCGCTCGCCATACCATCGCCACGCCATCCCCGGTGCTGGCCGTCGGGTTGGTGGTTTGGGCATAGACTTGGCCGCCGCCCCCCGTGGCCAGCACCGTCGCCTGAGCCGAGATCCACCGCAGCCGATGGCCCTGCACCAGCGCAATGCCCCGACATTGCCCCTCTTGCAGCCAGAGATCCAGCGCAAAGGCCGACTCATACACTGTAATGTTGGGTCGTTGCAGCACCGCCTCCGCCAAAATGGAGACAATTGCCCGTCCGGTGGTGTCGGCGGCGTGGAGAACGCGCTTCCGGGAGTGAGCTGCCTCTAGGGTCATGGCCAAATCAGCACCGCTGCGGTCAAAGGCGACGCCTAAATCCACTAGGCGATGGATGCAGGTGGCCGCATGGGTGACGAGATGTTCCACCGCCTCTCGCTCACACAGACCTGCCCCGGCCCGCAGGGTGTCGGCCACATGGAGGTGGGCTGAGTCATCTGGCCCTAGGGCGGCGGCAATGCCTCCCTGTGCCCAATCGCTGGCGGAGAGGGTTAGATTGTCCTTTGTAATCAGCCCCACTCGCCACTGGGGCGGAATGGCGAGGGCTGAGTAAAGCCCCGCTGCCCCGCCGCCCACCACCAAAACATCGAAATCCCAGGGCGGGTTCACCCCTGCCGGAGACGGAATACACTGGGCCAAAGCAGACTCCTCTGGGTGCGAGAAAGCCCCTGTCGATGACCACTCTAGCCCCAGAGCGGCCCCTGACAAGGGCTTAGTACGTTGAATCAATTAGGACGATTCAGGCGATTTACTTGTAAACCCCATTGTTAAAGCGGTCAGCTCCTTCCACCAGAGCCGGATCAGGCTGGCTGACGGTAAAGTTGTCCAAGTTAGCTCGCAGGATTTCGATCTGCTGCTCGGTCAGACCGGGCATCTCCAGCACGGCTTCCACGGTGTCAAAGGGAGCATTTTGCAGAATTTTGCCCGCCAGGGTGGGATAGAGACCAGGATACTTGCGGAAGCTTTGAACATTGGTGTTGTTAAGGTCGATCTTAGCCCCGTACTCGGTGCCCAATTTTGCATCGACGGCGTTTACGAGGGGGCGCTCGGCCAGCAGGGCAAAGGCGCTAGAGCCTCCAGCGGCTAGCGCAGGCTGGGCCAACCCAAACCCACCAAACCAACCAACTAGCACTCCAATGGCAATGAGCAGGCCAACCAGTCGTTTCATATCCCCTTTTCCTCTCCTACAAAATTAAGAACTACACAGCGTTTCTAAGAGCCTACCATTTTCCATCGCCCTTGAGAGATCGCCCTAATTTCGACCGGACTTATCCCCGAATCTATTCCAAATTCATCCCGCATCAATCCCGAACCACCCGTCCTAGCTCTTCGGCGTAGAATTCGCCAATATCTTGCCCCTGCATCAAAATCAGTTCGTAGCGGATAGTGGCTTGCAGCGCCACTTGCTGGCCCAAGTCAGGCGGGGGTGCATCGGTTTTAACCCAAATTGCTCCGGAGGCATCGGTGACTTGGTATAGGGTGCGCTCTAGCAGGGGCAAATGCCGAGTGACCTGGCCTTCAAAGGAGGCCGTACCGCCTCGGTGCTGCCCCAGGCTGGCGATGGGGGTGGCGGGGCTGAGCCAGCCCAGACCGGGTAAACTGCCCAACTGTTTTCGTAGACTCAATCCCAAGCCAGCATTCGCCCTAGCGCCACCTAGGGCGATGGAGAGGATCACGAGGCCAGTGATGCCGGAATAGGCAAACCGTTTGAACATAGCCAGAACCGGGATTAGAGAGGTGAACGAAAAACCTAGGCTGAAAACACGCCCTGACCTAGGGCTTCCCTGCCGCGAAACGGGCAAAATCTGAGACACTGGGAAAGGTTCTAGGCCAGCCTGATCTATCCTAGCCTTGAAGCCTAGCCTTGGGACATGGCCCGGAATCACGCTGGGGTGCTCACCTAAGTTGCTCCGGGCTGGTAGCTTCCGACGTTGCCTTCTTTTCCCTGTGTTTAACGATTGTCCGTGCCATGACTCAACTCCTCGACGGTAAAGCCCTCGCAGCCCAGGTGCAGGACGAACTGGCCCAACAGGTGCAAGCCCTCACGACCCAAGGCCACCGCCCCCCCGGTCTGGCGGTGATTATGGTAGGCGACAACCCCGCTAGCGCCGCCTACGTTCGCAATAAGGAACGGGCCTCCGGCAGGGTGGGGATTGCCTCCCAGGTGCATCACCTGCCCACCGGAACGCCCCAAAGCGAGGTGATGGCCCTGATTCAGCACCTCAATCACGATGCCAATGTGGATGGCATCCTGGTGCAGTTGCCCTTGCCTGATGGCCTGGATGCCGTGGCCCTGCTGAACGCCATTGACCCCGATAAAGACGTGGATGGACTGCATCCCATCAACCTTGGCCGTCTGCTGCGAGGGGAGTGGGGACTGAGAAGTTGCACACCCTACGGAGTAATGCGGCTGCTGGCGGCTCACCAGATTGACCTAACGGGCCTGAATGCGGTGGTGATCGGGCGCAGCATTTTGGTGGGCAAACCCATGGCCATGATGCTGCTAGAGGCCAACGCCACCGTTACCGTGGCCCATGCCCGCACCGTAGACTTACCCGCCCTCACCCGTCAGGCGGATATCCTGGTGGCGGCGGTGGGTCGGCCCAACATGATCGGGGTTGACTGGGTAAAACCCGGTGCCGTGGTGATTGACGTGGGCATTAACCGGGTGGAAAGCCCCGACGGCAAAGCCCGCCTGGTGGGAGACGTGGACTATGACGCCGTAGCCCCCATCGCCAGTGCTATCACTCCCGTCCCTGGCGGCATCGGCCCGATGACCGTCGCCATGCTGCTAGAAAATACGGTGACAAGCTACCGCCAGCGCCTGCAACTCTGAGGTTGTGGCGTGCTCCCCGGGCGACTTTCCAAACAGCCTGAGTCGCGCTAGCTTGCCTAGAGTTCACGCCCCCGCTCTGACCGTTTTTGCCTTCCTCCCCTGTCCTTCTTTTGTGTAGTGCTGTTCTGAGCCGCCATGGTGTCCGCAAACTCCCTCGAAGCCAACCTGACGAACTTTGACCTCTCCGCCTACCTAGAGGAGCGTCGGCCCCAGGTGGAAGCCGCCCTCGATGCTGCCGTACCGATGCAGTACCCCGAAACCCTCTACGAATCCATGCGCTATTCGCTGCTGGCGGGGGGCAAGCGGCTGCGGCCTATCCTCTGTTTGGCGGCTTGCGAACTTGTCGGGGGCGATCCAGCGGTGGCCATGCCCACGGCCTGCGCCCTAGAAATGATTCACACCATGTCGCTAATCCACGACGATCTGCCATCGATGGACAACGACGACTATCGGCGCGGACGGCTGACGAACCACAAGGTCTACGGCGATGATGTCGCCATTTTGGCCGGAGATGCCCTCCTCACCTACGCCTTTGAGCACGTGGCTACCGCTACCCAGGGGGTTCCGGCAGACCGGGTACTGCGGGTCATTGCCGGACTGGGCAAGGCCGTCGGCGGCGAAGGGCTGGTGGGCGGCCAGATCGTTGACCTAGCCAGCGAAGGCAACCCCGACACGACCCTCGAAACCCTCAACTACATCCACAACCATAAAACCGCCGCCCTGCTCGAAATTTCCGTTACCTCCGGGGCCATCCTCGCTGGAGCCACCGAGGAGCAAGTTCAAAACCTGCGGGGCTATGCCCAGCGCATCGGCCTCGCCTTCCAAATTGTGGACGACATCCTTGACATCACCTCCACCGCCGAAACCCTGGGTAAATCCATCGGCAAAGATGTGGCGGCCCAAAAAGCCACCTATCCCAGCCTGTGGGGCCTAGAGGAATCGCGACGGCAGGCGGATAAACTGATTGACGAAGCCAAAGCTGCCCTCGAAGGCTTTGGGCCTGCCAACCAACCCCTCCGCGCAATCGCCGACTACATTGTTGCCCGCACCTACTAGGGATTCACCATGCCGACGATGGAAAACTTTAGCGACATTCTCAATAACTACGTGCTGCTGGTGGCTTTAGTGGCCTGCATCGCGGCCCAAATTCTCAAGGCCATCATTGAACTGGTGCGCCACCGCAAGCTCAACCTCAAGGTGATGGTCGAAACTGGGGGAATGCCCAGTGCCCACTCCGCTCTCGTCACCGCCCTGGCCTGCGGTGTGGGGCAAACCGTTGGCTGGGCTAGTCCTTTCTTTGCTGCCACCTGCGTCTTCGCCATTATTGTCATGTACGATGCCGCCGGGGTTCGCCAAGCCGCCGGGAAACAAGCCCGCGTCCTCAACCAAATCATTGATGAGCTCTTTCAGGAAAAGCCTGAATTCAACGAAGACCGTCTGAAGGAACTCCTTGGCCATACCCCATTCCAGGTCATCGCTGGATCGATGCTGGGCGTCGTCATTTCTTGGCTAGCGGCTCCGGCCTATGGGTTTTAGCCCCCAGAAGACCTAATCCACCAGGGCACCTAATCTACCAGGGCAATAGCCGGGGTCAGCATAACCACTTCCTGGCTATCGACAATGAAGCCCGAAATGCCGTAGCCACCCAAGACTTGTAGGGTGGTGGCGGCTCCCTCTAGGTTAGGGCTGTAGGCAATCAGCAGGTAGGGACGCTGGCGATAGACCGCTAGCCCCACCGCTTGGCCCACTTGGCGCTGGATGGATCGGGCTGTCTCCGGCTGATACTGGTAGTCTACCAACACCGCAAATCCAGCATTGAGCGGCTGGGGAGCATAGGCAATGGGAGTGACGGGGCCTGCGGGCGGGGGCGCGACCGTCGGCGTCGGATCAGGAATCGTCGGATTCTCTGGGGTAGAGGGGGGCGCAGTGGTTGTAGGCGGTGGGGTAGTGGCCGTGGGCGGCGGTGGCGTAGTGGCTGTAGGCGGTGGGGTAGTGGTCGTAGGCGGTGGGGTGGTAGCCGTAGCAGGGCGAGCAACAAAGGCTTGGAGCCCTTCCACCTCGGTCATGTACTGTGCCCAGGCGTTGGCATTTTCCAGGCTGGTGAACCCTCCGGCCCGCACCACCGTATCACTCAGGTAGTTGCAGACCATCACCGTGCTGCTGGAGGGCAGCAAGTCTTGAACCCGGTTACGCTCGGCCTCGGTATTGCCGCGCACCAACAGCAGATATTCGTTGGTTTGTGGCGGCGGACAGACTGGAAACGCCACCTGGGCCTGGGCTACTTCGCCCCCACCTACCACCATCAACATACCGAGGGTAATAGTCCCCAATCTACCCTGAACAACCCGCAGGGGAAGACGAAGCGCCGTTGTGATGGATAGCCCAAACCCGTTACTCATGGCCGTTGCATTTGCCTTATTCAAAGCGTTATTCAAAGTGTGCTGGGAGAGGTGCGCCCACAGAGGGCCGCAACCTGCCAGCGATTCTAGCCCAATCCCGTTCCTTTCGACCGCAGATGAGAGAGGTCGTAACGTTGTTGATCGCCAGGGCACCGATTCCTTGGCTAGACCAAGGAGGTCGCCAATCGACTGAACCATGGATTGGTGGGGCGATGCATCGACAGCGGAGGGTGAACCAGGGGCCAAGGCCGGGATAGCAACCTTAGCCCCACAGGCGTTCTAGGCCGAGATTGCCGTGGCCGAAGCCAGAGGATCGGGAATCGTTGCCGAGGGCGCTTCAAAGTCGCCCGTGGCGATGTATTCTAGGCGCAGCTTGAGCCAGGTAATGAAGGTTTTGTTCGTAGACACCACCGCCACAGCAGGCTGAGGACAGCTCGCCTTTACCGAAGCCAGTTCGGGCGCATCCAAAAAGGCCGGAGCCTTGACCAGCCAAAAATCCAGGTCTTGCTCCTGTTCTTGATAATAGCGGCGACGCTCCTTCAGCACCTCTTCAAAGGGTTCTTCCTCTAGCAAAAATTTTTCGCTGGCGACGGCGTAGTAGTAGGTTGTCATCGGGTTCTCCTAAAGTTCTCTAGCAGTGAGTCTTTCGTAGCAGGAATTAAGAGGAATAGCATTGACGCTGCATCGAGCACGGCGGCATTGAGCACGGCGGCATCGGACACCATCAAGCCATCCAATCCATCCTAAAGATTGGCGGGCACCGTGGTTTGCCCAGGGGAAAGCGTCCCCCAGCCCCATCACATTTTAGCCTTAGCCCAGCCCCAGACAGGCGAAAAACCATGGCCACCGCATCACCCACGCGGGAACTGGGCCTTTAGAGGCTGAGGGGAACGCCGTAAATGACTTGCTTCATCTCTCGCACTGCTCGCTCTAGGCCCACCAGCACCGCCCGACTGATGATGCTGTGGCCGATGTTGAGTTCTTCCATGCCAGGGATACAGGCTACGGCGTAGGTGTTCCAGTAGGTCAGACCATGGCCCGCATTGACCCGCAGCCCCAAATCTATCGCCTGGGCTGTCCCGCGCTGAAGGATGGCTAATTGCTCGGCTACCTCGGCTTCTCCGTGGGCTTCGGCATAGGGGCCTGTATGGAGTTCAATAAACTTAGCCTTCACTTGGGCCGAAGCCTGGATCTGGGAAGCATCGGCATCAATGAACAGGCTCACGGGAATATTGGCCGCTTGCAGGGCGTCTACAACCTGAGCCATGCGGTCTACCTGCCCCGCGACATCCAAGCCACCCTCCGTGGTTACTTCCTCCCGCCGTTCCGGAACCAGGGTGACGTAGTCAGGTTTGATATCCAGCGCAATGGCGACCATCTCATCGGTGGCGGCCATTTCTAGGTTCAGGTGGGTGCGCACCGTCTGGCGCAGCAGTCGCACATCCCGATCCTGCATATGGCGGCGATCCTCCCGCAGGTGGACGGTAATACCGTCAGCTCCCGCCAGTTCCGCCAGCACCGCCGCCGCCACTGGGTCGGGTTCTACGGTGCGTCGGGCTTGGCGAACTGTGGCCACATGATCAATATTGACTCCTAGGGTAGGCAAGCTTGTTCTTCTCCTCTTTAAGGACAGTGTGATTTCGATCCTAGCGCAAATGACCCTGCCACAAATGGCTCTAGCACAGAACTATCGGCAGATAGCCAGCCCGACGTAACCCCGCTAGCGGGGTGGTCTTTGTGGCAGGCAGGAGGCTTACCCTACCCCGTCCTAGCCGCTCGACGAAGGACGGAGACTGAGGGGTTAACTCTAATCGACCCGAAACTGAATGTGGTAGCGCACAAGGCCCTGCTGTCCTACCTGCTGCCGCACGGTGGTCTCTGGGTTTTCAAAGGCAATCATAATTGCGCTGTCTGGGGGGGTGTAGGTGCCCTCCAGCGTGATTTCTGTTAGCCCCAGGGAGAGAAAATCGCGCAGGTCGAGGGTGATGCCATCCCCCTGTAAGGACTGGCTTACTTCGCCGTTAATGAGCAATCGGCCTTGAAAGGTAACACCCCGTGGCACCTGCACCGTCAGCCGCTGGGCTCGGTCTAAACCGTCTTGGTCGAGGCTGATGGTGTTGGTTTGAGATTGGTACGCGCCGAGCATAGCTTCCACCGATTCCTCTAGGGGAAGAGTGCCCAGGGAAGGATGGGCCACTTGAAAACTTTGGCGACTGGGTGATGAGGATCCCACCATGGTGGTGGTGGCCAGCAACACCAAAAACGCAACACCAAGGGCAGATGGATTCACCATAGGACGATTTCTGAGGTAGCGGAACGACGGGACGGGCAAGGAGCCTTGGTGACGGTGGCCAACCCCTCACCCGGTCTAGGCCCTCCCAGGCAGCGATACGGATTTCGGCCAAGGGTTGATCAACATCTGATCCAGCGTCCGTTGACGCCTATGGTAGCAACCGAGTTCCATTTCGTCATGGCGCGAACCGAACAAACCAGAGCGGTATTGCCCTGTTAAACAACGGCCCAGAGCCACTAAAATCGCAGTCTAGTCGTGCCGTAAGTTTAGGGCATAGGATGCATTTGCTCAGCCATACACCCCCCTAAGGCTAGGGCTAGGCATCAACCCCGCCCCCATCCCCTAGCCCATCCCCAAAGGTGGGGATACCCGACGCATTAAAAAGGGGAGAGCCTTGGCCCTCCCCTGCGTGGTGGTGATTGGAGTTGGGCTGGGATGAGCCCCCAGCGCGAAGTCGGTGTCGCAGCCCTTGGCTACGTTTGCGGATCTGCCGCTGCCGAGCCGAGCCGCCCCGCCCTTTGTCATTGCGCCCAGGCCGACAGACTCCCAGCGCTTTAGGTGTTGTGCCATCACGGCCTCCTTGAAGGAATACGTCGAGGGTTTTGGCATACCCATAGGGCATCTAGCGCTAGGGCTTCGAGGCTAAATGCTCCAGATAGCAGATTCCTAGCGCCAACAGTACGCTCTTGACCTATGGAATTCACCTTCACGCTAGCGGGCCTAGCCCCAGATCGTCAAGGTGGGATCAGACAAAAGCCCTCCATAGCCCACAAAAAAGCCCCCCACCGCGATAGGAGGCTCTTCAACCCTCAAGGGGCTAGCACGGGGCTAAACTTACTTAACGGTAACTTTAGCGCCAGCTTCCTCAAGTTCTTTCTTGGCGGCTTCGGCATCATCCTTGGTCACGCCTTCCTTAACAGCCTTGGGAGCGGCTTCCACCATCTCCTTGGCTTCTTTCAGGCCCAGCCCGGTTAGGCCGCGCACCACTTTCAGGATGGCGATCTTCTTGTCAGCGGGCACGTCTTCGAGAATCACGTCGAATTCGGTCTTCTCTTCTTCGGGCTCAGCCGCAGCGGCACCAGCACCGCCGCCCATCATGCCGGGGGCCATCATCATCATGCCGCCGCCAGCGGAAGCAGAGGCATCCACACCGAAGGCTTCTTCAATTTGCTTGACCAGTTCAGAAGCTTCCAGCAGAGACAGAGATTTTAGCTGTTCGAGAATTTCATCGGTTTTGGCAGACATCGTTAAAACTTAACTCCTGTGTACAAAAAACAAACTTGGTTGTCAGACGTTTGGTCGTAAGACATTGGGTTGTCAGACGTTCGACCAAACTGAAGCAAACTAGGGAATTTAGGCCGCGTCTTGGCCCTGTTCGGAGACCGCCTTGATGGCACGGGATAGCGAAGCCGGAACTTCGTTGATACCCACCGCCAGTTTGGTCGGTACCGCCTTGACACCCACCGCCAGACGGGTCGGCATGGCATTGATGGCTCCAGCCAATCGGGCCATCAGTTGCTCCTTGGTCGGCAGTTCCGTGATCGCTTTTACCTGATCTTCGGTCAGCGCCTGACCCTCCATGACCCCACCGCGCAGGGTGGTTTTCTTGGATTCCTTCTGGAAGGCTTGGTATTCCTTGATTGCGCCGCTGAGATCCTCCTTCACCAGCACAAAGGCTGACGAATCACTGAGGAATTCAGTCATGGCTTCCCAGTTGCTGTCTCCCTCCACGGCAATCCGCATCAGGGTATTTTTGGTGACTTTGCACACCGCACCCTTGGGCCGCAAGCGGTTCCGCAGGTTTGTAATTTCAGCAACGGTCAGACCCTTGTAGTCAATTACAAAGGCGAGTTGAGCTTCCTTCAGTAAGTCCTGAATTTCGCCCACAATCTCTTTTTTGTTTGCTAGGGTTCTCCCCATATCAATCTCACCTCCTTTACATCGGGGATAGAAAACTGAGTGCTCACGGGCAGATGGCCGTTGTTGTTGATGTCCCGATTTTTCCCAAAACAAAGCCCCGACCAGTTTGCCGGGGCAGACTCACGATTAGCCGTTTCCAGTTTTGGCCTGGAAACCTCTATCGCAACGTCAACCTCGGCAGGATTTATGCAGGAAGGATGCACCTGCTGTCTACGGTCGTCTATGCAGTTGTGGGAGTTAGGGCAATTGCGGCTCCTTCGTGAAAATTTGAAACTTCGACGCTGGCAGAGACTAAGCGGCTTCAGGTAGCTTATAGTCTCGCAGAGCGCTAACATCCAACCGAATGGACGGACCCATGGTGGAGGCGATAGCGACCGTGCGCCAGTAGCGACCCTTAGCACCGGAGGGACGGTTGCGGTCAATGCACTCCTGAAGTGCCTTGAGATTGACCATCAGATCCTCAGCGCTGAAATCGGCCTTTCCAAACATAACATGGACGATGCCCGTTTTGTCAGCCCGGAATTCTAGTTTCCCGGCTTTAAATTCGGTGATGGCCTGGGGTAGGTCAAAGGTGACAGTACCGCCCTTAGGAGAGGGCATCAGGCCACGGGGGCCGAGTTGCCGACCTAGTTTGGCTACTTGGGGCATCACGTCGGGGGTCGCAATCAGGACATCAAAGTCCATCATGCCCTTTTGGATGTCTTCAATCAGATCCTCAGAACCGACGATATCGGCCCCGGCAGCGGTTGCTTCGGCTACTTTTTCGCCCTTAGCAATGACCGCAACCCGAATGGTTTGCCCGGTGCCCTTGGGCAGAATCACCGTGGTTCGCAGTTGTTGGTCGGTGTACTTCGGATCAATCCCCAGACGGATATGAGCTTCCACAGACTCCGTAAACTTAGCCGTGGCCGTTTCCTTCAGCAGTTCTAGGGCCTCAAGGGGATCGTACAGTCGATCTTCAACTTTGGCGCGGGCGTCTCGGAGACGCTTAGACACTTTAGACATGGTTTACTCCTTGGGGTGCTGGCGAAGACGACCTTCTCCCCCGTAATAAATGACAAAAATTGGAACGGTCGATAGCCCTCAAACTCGATGATATCCATCGGGGTCTATCGCTTGAGTCAGATCCTTAGTCGGCTACGGTAACGCCCATGTTCCGGGCGGTGCCTTCCACAATTCTCATCGCCGCTTCAACGTCGTTGGCGTTGAGGTCAGGCAGTTTGGTTTCAGCAATTTCCCGCAGTTGAGCACGGCTGATGGAGCCCACTTTCTTGGTACGAGGCTCGCCAGAACCCCGCTCAATTCCAGCTGCTTTCTTGATCAACACCGAAGCGGGGGGGGTTTTGAGGATGAACGTAAAACTCCGATCTTCAAAGACCGAAATTTCAACAGGCACCACAAGACCCACTTTGTCCTGGGTTCTGGCGTTGTATTCTTTACAGAACGCCATGATGTTGACCCCGTGCTGACCCAGGGCGGGGCCAATCGGGGGAGCAGGGTTAGCTTTGCCAGCCGGGATGGCTAGCTTAATCAACGCAACAACTTTTTTAGCCATCGATTAACTCTCTTTTTCCACTTGATTAAACTCCAGTTCCACCGGAGTATCGCGCCCAAAAATAGACAGCAAGGCTTTCAGCTTGCTCCGTTCAGGGCTAACTTCCACCACCTCACCCTCAAAGTCCTTGAAGGGGCCAGAAAGGACGGTGATCTTATCGCCAGGAGCCATGTCAATTTTGATGACGGGCTTCTGCTCCTCGGTGCGTTTGAAGATCCGCTTGACTTCGCCTTCACTCAAGGGCATGGGCTTAACGTGGCCTCGGCCTCGGCCATAGGCCCGTCGCTGCTCAGCACCCACGAAGTTAATGACGTGGGGGGTGTTTTTGACCACCAGCCAAGCATCCTCCGGCACTTTCCATTCCTTGATGAGATCATCCCACTTTTGCCGAATTTGCAGAAGCACATAGCCCGGAAAGACTTTCTCCTCTAGGGCTTGATGACTACCATCTTTTTTCAGCTTGCGAATGGGCGTTTGGGGGATCTCAATCTTGAGAATGTGATCAGCTCCCTCCAGGGTTTGGCGGCGCTGCTCTAGGTTAGCTTTGACCTTTTTTTCGCAACCGGAAGCGACCTGAACGGCATACCATCGGGCCCGATTTCGAGACTGACCCGCAGCCTCACCTACGCCCTCCGAATCTGCATCACGAATAACGTCTCCATCATTATCGAAGGAGGACGCATCGTCGTTAAAGTCGTTTGAGGTCAACGCCATTAAAACACCTGCTGTGAAACCCATCTAAAGAGTCGATCAACCAAGTAAATCAGAGTAGCGGACAGACTGACCATCAGAATGACCGCCGCCGATTCGCTGATCAGTTGTTGGCGACTGGGCCACACAACCTTGCTCAACTCTTCCTTGGTACCCTTGAAAAAATTACCGACACTGAAGGTTCCTTCCGCTTCGATAGCCGGAGTTCCCTTCCGCTTCGCTTCGACTGCCGCGTCTTTCTTTACCACTGGTGCTAGCTCCTGCTGGACGTTTAGCCAGATCTGGAATGCCATCCGAAGCAGTCAGCCAACGTGATTAACGGCATAGAGTGGTCTCAGTAGAAGTGCCCGCAGATCAGGTTTCAGACAGGTCTGAAATTCAGATCGTTGGGCACTTGCCACTTGGGTTACTCAGCGCGCCCTGGAGGACTCGAACCCCCGACATCGGGTTTTGGAGACCCGCGTTCTACCAACTGAACTAAGGACGCATGGGGCCGCCAATCAGTGACCTAGGGCTGGATGGCAGGTCTATATCCAGCTTACTTGATTGGACGGTCAAATCGCTGCTTGAGTCGGGTGGCTTTACCCACTCGATCCCGCAGGTAATAAAGTTTAGCACGGCGAGCCTTACCTCGGCGCAAAACTTTAATGTCCGCCAGTTTGGGGGCATGGAGCAAGAAAACCCGCTCGACACCAACGCCCTGGAAAACTTTACGAACCGTGATAGAACGGTTGATGCCACCATTGCGCATGGCAATGATAGTGCCTTCGTAGGGCTGGATCCGCTCTTTTCCACCCTCCTGGATACGGACGCCGACGCGCACGGTGTCGCCGACGTAAATCTCAGGCAGGTCTGACTTTAGCTGCTCCGCTTCAATTGAGCGGATGATTTCCTCTGCGTTCATAGGGCCTGCAAATGTGCACAGTCTACGATTATAGACCATGGTGGTCTACTGTGACTAGCCTTAGTGCAAAGTAGATCCTCAGAACCACTGGGTTTTACGCTTCTATCGACGGCAAGATATCCGTCTCAAGATTCAGCTTCAAGGCCGTGATGATTAGGATCCTATGGATCCAGCGAGCTGACTAGGCGTTTTCTGCTTTGAGAGTCTCGATGGCTTGGCGCAGGTCAGCCAGCTCTTGGGTGAGGGTCGCTAGGTCATCTTGCACGGCGGGGTCAGCCACGGGGGTGGCCACGGCATCAACGGTGGACGGGGTACCCGGTGTATTCGAGAAGGGGGTAGGCAGTTGGCTGAGAAGCCCATCTACAAACTGTCGGGCCTCTCGCTCGGTGACTTCGCCCTTGGTCTCTAGGGTTTCGGCTAGACGGCTTACATCGCTGCCCAGGGCTGAAAAGCGCTCACTAGAGGACTGGGGATCTTGGATAACCTCCAGCAGGGTGGCTGTTGCGCCCAGGGTGACGCGGAAGCCCTTTTGAATCGTGGTGGTCACAGGGTCGGGAGTCATGATGTTGTCCTCGCTATGGAGCTTGATTGGTATGGAAGGAAGAAATCAGATCCAGAGGATGGGCACGGAGGATGGCCAAAAGATAACAGATCTAGAGCATCTGGGAGCGTTCTCGGTGAACGCCTAGCCCAGGAAATGCCCTGATTCTAGCTTGACCAGTGGCGATTGATAGGAAGGCGACCCCGGTGGCGATTAGGTGACTTGGTCGAGGTAGGTGGTGAGGTCGTCGTAGAATTGGGAGAGCCCGGTTTCGGTGGTGAGGCGGATGCGGTCGTCGCGCAGGGTGAGGAGAACCCTGGCGGCGAAGGGGCTGGGCCAAAGGTTGGGGTTACAAAAGACTTCTAGGAACACGTCGCCGCTGTGGCGGTGTTCTGTGGAGGGTAGGGGGGCACGGCGGGGCGTTCCGGCGGCGGTGGCGGCTTTCATTTGTGTGATCAGACTATCCAGATCGGTCTTGAGGGCTTGGGCGGCGGCGGCGGAAAAGCTGAACTGGATGGATCCATCAGCAAGGTTGAGGGTGATGGTCTGGGACATGGGCAAGGTTGGGGAAGGAACGCTGTCATTCTGGCATCTTCCCTGGCATCTGCGGCAATCTGGGCGGGCTGAGATGCGCCTAGATAGGCGAGAAACCAGCAGCGCAAGGAGGTCTGGTATCTCTGGATACGGAATGTCTCGAAAGGTAACGGACTATTAAGCCGGGAGAGGAAAAAAGCCTCGGCGACAGGGGGGAAGTGTCTCGAATTCCGAAGAAATTCCTAAAGCTGGGTTGATTTTTGGGTTGTCCTCTCTACAGTGATAGGCAATCAACGCAGTGCGTTGGCTGGGCATGGATAAGGTGGTGAAGCCAATGATCGAAGACCCTAGGAGGGAAAACCCTAACAACTGATGCCATTACTCTCAGGTTTATGAAGCAAAGCTTAAGACCGCAATTTTGATGCCTCACCATGGGTTTCTGAAGTTGATTTTCAAGCTAATTTCCCCATTTAAGACACTTTTGTTTAGATCAATAGCAACAAACGCCATGGCAACCAACCTTTCTTCCCTTTCCTCCGTCCCAGGGGTGCATGGCCGCTTTCCTGGCTGGCAACGGGCTACCTCGGCAGAGCCCACAGACCGTATTCGGCGGCTGGTGTGGAAACTTGCCCTCGCCACCCTGGCCCTAATGGCCGTAGGCAGCGCCACGCGGGTGATGAATGCGGGGTTAGCCTGTCCTGATTGGCCCCTGTGCTATGGCCAACTGGTGCCCCAGAGTCAGATGAATCTTCAGGTGTTTTTGGAGTGGTTCCATCGGCTGGATGCCGCCCTGATTGGCCTCAGCACCCTGTGGCTGGTGGCCCTGAGTGTTTGGTATCGGCGGCAGGTGCCGGGGTGGTTGCCCTGGGCCTCGGTGGGGGCGCTGGCGTTGATTGGCTTTCAGGGGGTGCTGGGGGGGCTCACCGTGACCCAGCTCCTGCGGTTTGATATTGTCACCGCTCACCTGGGGACGGCCCTGCTGTTTTTCAGCACCATGCTGGTGATCGGCACCTGTCTGCTGCGCTGCACCCCCACGGGAACGGTAGGACGATTGCCCTGGCTGGGCCTGGGGGCCACGGTGCTGGTCTATGGTCAGTGCCTACTGGGCGGACTGGTGGGGTCTCGCTGGGCTGCACACCAGTGCTTTGGTCTGGGCGAACTCTGCCAGGTGATGAATAGCCACCTGATCGGTATTCTCCCGGCCACGGTATCGGTGTTGGCCCTCACCCAGGCGGTGTGGCGCACCCCGGCCCTCAGCTATCCCCTGCGGCAGTTGGGCAATTTGGCCAGTATGCTGCTGGCGTTTCAACTGGTGATGGGCATTGCCACCTTCCGCCTTCACCTCCAGGTGGAACCGTTGACCGTGATTCACCACACCCTCGGCGCGGCCTTGGTAGGCACCCTGGTTTGCTTTACCACCCTAGCTTTGCGGGAACAGAGGGCAGCCAACGCAATCACTCCCGATGGCCCAATTCCTCAGCCCTAGACCGATTCTTGTCTTCATCTTCAACTAGCTCCATTCCTTCGGAAGGATTTCCTCTGCATGACTCAAACCACGACTTGGAACGAGGCCACCCGGCACCATGATTCCATCGGATCCGTGATCCGCAGCTATGTGCAGCTCACCAAGCCCCGGATTATTCCCCTGTTGCTGATTGAAACGGCGGCGGCGATGTGGGTGGCAGGCCATGGCGAAGTGAATGTTTGGCTGGTGTTGACCACACTGCTGAGCGGTACTCTGGCGGCGGCTTCGGCCCAGACGATTAACTGCATCTATGACCGCGACATCGACTTTGACATGGAGCGCACCCGCCATCGGCCCATCCCCTCTGGGCGGATTCAGGTGCGGGATGCGCTGGTGTTTGCGGGCATTCTGGCGGCGTTGTCCTTCGGGCTTCAGGCGTGGGTGGCTAACTTGCTCAGCGCGGGCCTGTCCATGGTGGGGATCGCGATTTATGTAGGGGTCTACACCACCTGGCTGAAGCGGTCTTCGCCCCAAAACATTGTGATTGGCGGCGCGGCTGGCGCAATTCCGCCCCTAGTGGGTTGGGCCGCTGTCACTGGAGAACTCAGCCTTGCGGCCTGGTTGTTCTTCTTCATTGTGTTTATCTGGACGCCGCCCCACTTTTGGGGATTGGCTATGCTGATCCAAGACGACTACGCTAAGGTCAACGTGCCGATGATGCCTGTGATCGTCGGCGACGAAGCCACTGCTCGCCAGATTTGGTACTACACCCTAATTCTGGTGCCCCTCACCCTGATGATGAGCTATCCCCTCGGCGCAACGGGGGCCGTCTATGCCATGGTGGCCCTGGGATTAGGGATCAAGTTTATCCAAAAAGCCTGGGCCTTACTGAAAGCCCCCAGCGACCGAGACTTGGCCAAGGGGCTGTTCAAATATTCCATCCTCTACATGATGCTGCTCTCGGCGGGGATGGTGGTGGATAGCTGGCCCATCACCCAAAGCTGGACGGCTCAGCTATCGGGTCATCTGGCCGGACAACTGGCCCCATTGGTCAGCCTGCTGCCGTAGATTTAGTACCTCACAAACGCGCTCTTTTGCCGCGATCCAGCCCTCACCCCCAGCCCCTCTCCCGCGAGGAGAGGGGAGTTAGACAGGATGCTTTCAAAGTCCCTCTCTCCAGGGGAGAGGGATTTAGGGTGAGGGCGTCGGGGGCTTTGCCATCTACCGAGACGACTACCACTACCGCAACTGAACGGAGGCATGCACTTGCAGGATGGCGGCTTCGGCGTACTGGTTCTGGCGGCTGTAGTAGCTGGCGATGGTAAACACTTCGGCTTCACCCGTGGGGATGTAGGTGATGAGGACGTTAGGAAAGGCCCAGCCCTCGCTGTCTTCCCACACCCGCACCGCCAGCCGTCCGTTGATCACCACTTCTTCGATGCGACGGGCACGACCGGGCTGATCCCGGTAAACCTGAAGCGCCTCGCGGAGGGAGGTACTTTGGATCGAGGCGTCGGTCTTGATCAGGTAGGGCGGGGCCGTTTCACGGTAAGCACCCGAAGTTCGTTGGTTGTAGATGATTACGTAGTCCCGCTGGTTGTTGGAATACTCGAACCAGTGGTCGGGATAGGTGACGGTGAACCTTGGAGTGCTGGACGTTCCCTGGATACTGGCGACTAGATTGGTCTGGGGCGTGGTGGCAGCGAGGCCAATGTGCTGTGGAAGCACCTCCGGCATCAGCCATCCAGATCCGAGGGACACCATCGAGAGACTGAACGTGACGGCAAGATGAGACCACATGGCAGTACAAGGTTGAGGACAGGGCACCTGTGGAACATCCACCAAAATGCCCACAAACATCAGGACGTTTGACCACGGTGGGCGGTGCCCAATACCTAAACCCAAAATCGGGTTCATCCACTGGTGAAAGGGTCAGGGCACAATGAAGAGAAGGCTTTTGGGATGGGTAGCAGCGGACTGCCTATCCCAAGTTCGCCGCTGCCCCAATGCACAATGCCATGGAACTTCTCCTCTCCAAGCTGTTGACGGCAATCCTGGCCATTGGCCTAGGTTGCGGGGGCGTTGTGGCTCTGTTGGTAGGGGCAAATGCACTAGTAGAACGGCTGGCCCCTGGGCGGCGAAAAAAACAGATTTTGCCCTGGGTCTACCTGGCTCCGGCGCTGCTGTTGTTGGTGGCCTATTTGGTGATTCCCACCCTAGTAACGGTGTACCTCAGCCTGCTGGATGCCCGTTCCCAAACGTTTGTAGGACTCGCCAACTACCTGGCGCTGCTGACCGATAGAAGCATGGGCATCGCCCTGCGGAATAACCTGCTGTGGCTGGTGGGGGTAACGGGGACGAGCGTCGGGCTGGGGCTGCTGATTGCGGTGCTGGCCGACCGAGTGCGCTACGAGGTGGTGCCCAAAACGCTGATTTTTCTGCCCATGGCCATCTCCTTTGTGGGGGCCAGCGTGATTTGGAAATTCATCTACGCCTTTCGTCCAGCGGGATCCGCCCAGATTGGCTTGCTCAACGGCGTGGTAACGTGGCTGGGCTTTGAACCCGTGGGCTGGCTGGTGGAGCGATCCATCAACAACTTCGCCCTGATTGCAATTATGATTTGGCTGCAAACGGGCTTTTGTATGGTGCTGCTGTCGGCGGCGGTAAAGGGTATCCCGTCCGAAATTCTGGAAGCAGCTCGTATGGACGGAGCCAGCGAGCTGCAAGTTTTCTGGCGGATTACCGTACCCATGATTCGCTCCACGATTCTAGTGGTGGCGACGACGACGATTTTGCTGGTGCTGAAGGTGTTTGATATCGTCTACGTGATGACGGCGGGCAACCAGGGCACCGAAGTCTTGGCTAGCCGGATGTTCAAGGAAATGTTCAGCTTCCGGCACTATGGCCGAGGCAGCGCCATTGCCGTGCTGCTGCTGCTGGCGGTGATTCCAGTGATGGTCGCTAACATTCGAGAATTTCGCCAACCCAATCCTCGCTAAGTCCTGGATGGTGCATTGCGGCAAATAACCGTGATTGGACGATGCCCCGATGAAATGTTGTCCGCGAATGCATCCCCCCCCTCCCCACTCCCCACTCCCCACTCCCGCCCCCTGACTCCCCACTCCCCATGCCCTCCTGGCTCACCCGCACTCCCGTCCACCTTGCCCTCCTCACCCTAGCTTTCCTATGGACGCTGCCCAGCCTGGGATTGCTGATTAGCTCCATCCGCCCCCCCGATGATGTGCTCTCTACGGGCTGGTGGACGGTGTTGCAACATCCCTTTGAGTTCACCCAATACAGCCTGGAGAACTACCGCACAGTGCTATTTTCGGCGGGGATGGGGCAGGCGTGGCTGAACAGTTTTACGGTAGCAATTCCGGCGACGGTGATTCCCATTGCCATGGCCACCATGGCGGCCTATGCCCTGGCCTGGATGGAGTTTCCCGGTCGGCAGGTGCTCTTTTTGGCGATTGTGGCGCTGCTGGTGGTGCCCTTGCAGATGACCTTCATCCCCCTGCTGCGGGCCTACCGAGACCTGGGCCTGACGGGCACCTTTGCCGGAATTTGGCTGGCCCATACGGCCTACAGTTTGCCCCTGGGAATTTACCTGCTGTGCAACTATATTCGGGCCTTGCCGAGGGATTTGATCGAAGCGGCGGCGGTGGATGGCGCATCCCACGGGCAGATTTTGCGGCGGGTGGTGCTGCCGTTGTCGATGCCTGCCATTGCCTCCTTTGCGGTGTTTCAGTTCCTTTGGGTGTGGAATGATCTGCTGGTGGCCCTGGTGTTTTTGGGCGGCACCCCCACCGTGGCTCCGCTCACCCTGGCCCTGACGAATTTGGTAGGCTCACGGGGGCAAGACTGGCACCTGCTCACCGCCGGAGCCTTTATTACCATGACCGTGCCGCTGCTGGTGTTTTTTGCCCTCCAGCGCTACTTTGTGCGAGGGCTACTGGCGGGTTCGGTAAAGGGATGAAGGCACCCAGATTGCGTGAGATAGGGTTGAGCGTATGGCCTCGGTAAGGTTTGAGTCTGTCACCAAGCGCTACGGCGATGGGGTGGCCCTGCGTGAGTTGGACATGACCGTGAACGACGGCGAATTTCTTGTCTTCGTTGGCCCTTCCGGCTGCGGCAAAACGACGACGCTGCGGCTGTTGGCGGGGCTAGAAACGGCGACCAGCGGCCATCTCTACATTGGCGACCGCAGCGTGGATACCCTGCCCTCCAAAGACCGGGACATCGCCATGGTGTTTCAGTCCTATGCGCTCTATCCCCACATGACGGTGGCCGAAAATATGGCCTTTAGCCTGGAATTGCAGGGGCTGAGCCGGGGCGAAATTCAGCAGCGGGTGCAGCGGGCGGCGCAGCAGATGGGCCTAGAAACCTTGCTCCAGCGCAAACCGAAGGAACTATCGGGCGGGCAACGGCAGCGGGTGGCGGTATGTCGGGCGATTGTCCGCAATCCGGCGGTGTTTTTGATGGATGAACCCCTCTCCAACCTAGATGCCCAACTGCGAGGGCAGGCCCGCGCCGAAATCAGCCAACTCCACCGAGACCTGGGAACCACCGTCATCTACGTCACCCACGACCAGGTAGAAGCCATGACCATGGGCACCCGCATCGCCGTGTTGAACCAGGGCGTCTTGCAACAGGTGGATACGCCCCAGGCCATCTACAGCACCCCCAAAAATAAGTTTGTGGCCGGATTTATGGGCAGTCCGGCCATGAATTTTGCCGAAGGCGTCCTCATCAACCGGGACGATCAGATCTGGTTTCAATCCAGCGCCCTCACCTTGCCCCTGCCGCCGCTCCAGTCGCCAACGCCCTATCAACGCTATCTCGGCCAGCGGGTGATCGGTGGCCTGCGCCCCGAAGACCTCCACGATCCTCGCTTTTGCCCCGCCGACATCCCCACCAGCCCCCTCCGAGGCACCATCCACCACCGAGAAAGCCTGGGTAACGAGGTAATTCTGTATCTCACTCTCGCGGACGGCCAAACCCTGATGGCCCGCGTGGATCGGCGATCTGAGATGGCCCTAGGCGACACGGTGGAACTGCTAGCCAATACCGCCGCCTTGCATTGGTTTGATCCGCAAACGGAGGAGGCAATTTAGGGGGGAGGTTGGCGAGTCAAACGCCTAGGTTGGCCCTCATCCCCCAGCCCCTTCTCCCAATTTGGGAGAAGGGGAGCCGGATCTACTCAAAGCCCCTCTCCCCACGGGAGAGGGGCTTGGGGTGAGGGAAACTTCAGGCTGTACGATGTAACGCTTTTACTGAAAAGCAGCCATCTAGGCCAGATTGGGCGATAGTTGACCATAGCCCCGTGATTTCGTGAGCACCCTGGGACTATGGCAAAGCGTTTGTACCGAATTGGGTTGTGTTTGACCCTGAGCTTGGTGATCTTCGGCTGTCAGTCGTCGCCGAGCCAGCCCCAGAGTACCGAGGTGCAACCGGGCGACACCATCACCATTTTGGGCACCCTCACCGGGGTGGGGGAAGACAAACTGCGGCAGGCCATGGCTCCCTTCACTGAGGCCACTGGGGTGCAGGTCATCTACGAAGGCACCGACGCCTTTACCACCCTAGTTCCGGTGCGGGTGGATTCGGGCAACCCGCCGGATATTGCCCTGTTCCCGCAGCCCGGACTAATGCTGGACTTTGCCGAAGCGGGGCAGATGGTGCCGCTGACGGATTTCATCGACCGGGCCACCTTGGCCGACGCCTACGACGAGTATTTGCTGAATTTGGTCAGCCAGGATGAGGCCGTTTATGGGCTATGGATGCGGGCGGATGTGAAAAGCCTGGTATGGTACAGCCCCACAGCCTTTGCGGCTAAGGGCTACACCGTTCCCGAAACCTGGGCAGAGATGACCGCCCTCAGCGACCGCATCATCGCCGATGGGGGAACACCCTGGTGCCTGGGGATAGAAAGTGGACAGGCCACGGGCTGGGTGGGGACAGACTGGGTGGAGGATATTCTGCTGCGGCAGGCGGGGCCAGCGGTGTATGACCAATGGGTGAGCCATGAGATACCTTTTTCGGATCCGCAGGTGCAGGCCGCTTTTGAGGAATTTGGCGCGATTGCCCGCAACCCTCAGGCCGTCCTCGGCGGCACCACCGGGGTCATCAGCACGCCCTTTGGAGAAGCACCCCGACCGTTGTTTGACAACCCACCGGGCTGCTATCTGCACCGTCAGGCCAGCTTTATTGTGGAATTTCTGCCGGATCGGGTAGACCCTGATAGCGACATCAGCGTCTTTGCCCTGCCCCCCATCGACCCGGCCCAAGGGCAACCCGTGATCATCGGCGGTATTTTGTTTGGCGTATTTAATGACACCCCCGCCGTCCGCGCCCTGATGGCCTACCTCGCCACCCCCGAACCCCACGCCATCTGGGCCGGACTGGGCAGCTACCTCTCCCCCCATCGCCAGGTCAGCCTCGATGCCTACCCCAACGACCTCACCCGTCAGCAGGCGGAGATTCTGCGGAATGCCGACGTGCTGCGCTTCGATGGGTCTGATCTCATGCCCGGTGCGGTGGGCACAGGGGCCTTTTGGTCGGGCATGGTAGACTATGTGGACGGCCAAGACCTGACCAGGGTGCTAGCAGATATCGACGCAGCATGGCCACCGGATAATCGTTGATAGGCCAAAGCCATAACACCTGATCCGCAGGGGCATTTCTGCCTGGGAGCAGCGAGTTCTGTACAATGGGTTTACGGTTATCAACAGATTGTTACAAACCTTGGGGCGTCTCAAGGGATTGTGACGAATCGCGGACGATGACCAACGGCCTAGGGCCAGTGCGCTTGATCAACGGATGTTTCTGGGGCGAGATAGGCGACATGGATGCCGCTGTTACCATCGAAAATCTGAAAAAGTCCTATGGCTCGGTTCCGGCGGTGCGAGGGGTATCCCTATCCATTCAGCCGGGGGAAATTTTTGGCCTACTGGGGCCGAACGGGGCCGGAAAAACCACGACCATTCGCTGCCTCTGCACCCTGGCCACCCCCGACGAAGGACGGCTGGAGGTGATGGGCATTTCCGTGGTGGATCAGCCCCGCCGGGTGCGCCAGCGACTCGGCTACATTGCCCAGGAAATCGCCCTCGATAAGGTGTTGACCGGGCGCGAACTGCTGCAACTGCAAGCCGACCTGTACCACATGCCCAAGGGGGTGGCCCGCCAGCGCATCGACCAAATGATTGCCCTGCTGGAACTCGGCGACTGGGCCGACCGCAAAACGGGCACCTATTCTGGCGGTTTGCGGAAACGGTTGGATTTGGCCCTGGGGCTCTTGCATCAACCTGACGTGCTGGTGCTGGACGAGCCCACCGTGGGCCTAGACATCGAAACCCGTTCCGCCGTGTGGGACTTTTTGCGCCAGCTCCGGGCGGCGGGGACGACGGTGTTAATCACCAGCCACTACCTTGAAGAAGTGGACGCCCTGGCGGATCGGGTGGCCATCATTGACCAAGGCCAAGTCATTGCAGCGGGTTCCCCCAGCGATTTGAAGGACAAATTAGGCGGAGATCGCATTACCCTGCGGGTGCGGGAGTTTACCCCCGATGACGAGGCCGAGAAGGTGAAGGCGCTGCTGCTGGATCTACCCTTTGTGCAGGGGGTGATCCTCAATGCTGCCCAGGGCAATTCCCTAAACCTTGTGGTAGAACGGGATCCAGGGGCACTGATGGCCGTCCAAACCACCATCGAAAAAGCGGGACTGCCGATTTTTGGCATTTCCCAATCGCGGCCTAGTTTAGATGATGTGTATCTGGCCGCCACGGGCCGCACCCTAATGGATGCTGAACTGGCCGCCGTGGGGCAGCGAGATTTGAAAAAAGAAAAAAAACAGGCGATGAAGGGAAGCTAAGAGGCAAACACCATGAGCACCACCTTACCGAACCGTTCCCCCTCGCTCAATGGCTCCAAGCCCTTGGGTAGCAATGATCTACAAGCCTGGAAAGACCGTCAGGCCAAAGCCAAAGCCGATCCCGGCCTATTCTCTGGAGCCTTTGTGCAGGAAACCCTGGCCATGGCCCGTCGCCTGTTTCTCCAGCTTCAGCGTCGGCCTTCGACTCTGGTGGCGGGGGTGATTCAACCCTTGATTTGGCTAGTGCTATTTGGGGCGTTGTTCCAGAACGTACCCGCTGGCCTGTTTGGGGAAAGCCGCAACTACGGCCAATTCCTAGGGGCGGGCATCCTAGTCTTTACGGCCTTTGGCGGTGCCCTCAATGCTGGATTGCCCGTCATGTTTGACCGGGAATTTGGCTTTTTGAACCGCTTCCTGGTGGCTCCTTTGGCCTCCCGCTACTCCATTGTGCTGGCTTCGGCGATTTTCATTGCTGCTCTCAGCCTGGTGCAAACCGCTGCCATTTTGGCCCTCAGCGCTGTCCTAGGAGCCGGATTGCCCCAAGGGTTGGGCCTAGTTCTGGTGCTGTTTATTGTGATGACCCTGGTGTTGGGCGTCACGGCCCTCAGTCTGGGTCTCACCTTTGCCCTACCAGGTCATATTGAGCTGCTGGCGGTGATTTTTGTCACCAATTTGCCCCTGCTCTTTTCCAGCACCGCCCTGGTACCGCTAGATTTCATGCCCTCCTGGCTCCAGGTGATCGCCAGCCTGAATCCGTTGACCTACGCCATCGAGCCGATCCGCTACATCTATCTCCACCCTGACTGGAGCCTGGGCAGCACTGTGCTGAACACGCCCTTTTGGGATGTTTCGATGGGGATTGCCCTGGCGGTGCTGGTGGCTTTCTGTGGATTGGCCCTAGGGTTAATCCAACCCCTCCTGCGCCGCCGCATGGCCTAGATGGGCTAGGGGCCGCTGTCAGGGGTCTGATTCGCCCCAGGGGAGATTTGTTATAGTTTGGAACAGAGACAGGACTGGGTTCGTCCTGTAGATACACCCATGGTGTTAAGGAGGCTTTTATGGCTATTCAACATTCCCTGGCCGCTGGCGTGGGCCTGTTAACCGTTTTGGGCCTAACAGCGCCGACTGTTTTGGCCCAATCTACCGCTACCAGCGATCCCACGGCCCCGCCAGTGGTCAATCCCGGTGCAGGCTTTGGCACCAACGAAAGCAGTGACAATCCCTTTGGCGGCAATACCAATTCGCCCTTCGATCTCATCCATCGCGCAGTCTTGATGAATGAAATGAGCCTGTCCGACTTTAGCCGGATTCATCAAAACCGCATGAGCACTGAAGCGGCCAACTTCCGTACCCTCCAGCAAGAAGCCCTGCGGCGTCAGCAGGCTGGGCTAGAGGCCACCGACCAGGAGGCTAATCCTGCCATCGACATTATGAACTAGGGCCTCAGGAACAGCTTGCCTGTCTAACTCGGCCACCGCTAGAGATAGACTAGGCTCCTCTAGGCCCAGGGGCGTTTTGTATCCTTGATCTACCTAGGCCGATGGCGTCCACGGGCGTCGCTGGCCTAGGGCACGAGGGAGGGAAGCTGTTCCCGAATTTGAGCAATCAACGTTCCCAAGCCATAGGGGTTAACCCGATAGCTGAGGGGATGGGCAATCAGGCGGGCGGTGCTGTAGTAGAGCACCTCTAGTTCCACCAGGTTGTTTTCGCGCAGGGTTTTGCCCGTGGAAACCAGATCCACAATGGCCTCCGACATGCCCGTAATCGGGCCAAGCTCTACCGACCCGGAGAGGGGCACAATATCCACAGGCAGATCAATGCTTTGGAAATAGTCTTGGGCACTGTGGACAAACTTGGAGGCAATGCGGCTGTGGGCCGGAATATCTAAGGCGGATCGATAGGGACTATCAGCCTTGACAGCCACAGACAGCCGACAGCCACCGAATCCCAAATCCGCCAGGTTGGCGACGGTGGGTTGCTTTTCCCGCAGCACATCGTAGCCCACTATGCCGAGATGGGCCTGACCGTACTCCACGTAGACTGGAACATCCTGCGCCCGCACCAAGAGCGCCCTGGCCCG
Source organism: Leptolyngbya sp. BL0902 (assembly GCF_016403105.1). Taxonomy (NCBI): domain Bacteria; kingdom Bacillati; phylum Cyanobacteriota; class Cyanophyceae; order Leptolyngbyales; family Leptolyngbyaceae; genus Leptolyngbya; species Leptolyngbya sp. BL0902. The sequence continues at coordinate 3,012,036 of NZ_CP046155.1, read as the reverse complement.
TCCGGTGGGGTCAAGAATTTGCAGTTGGCGATTGGCCTTATCTTGAAACAGGCTGAAGTCTAGACCAACCTGCTGAAGGAGTTGAATACTATCGCCCAGGAGCGATCCCTTGGGCAGTGCAATAGTGAGCATAGAACTGGGAAGCGATGGCCTTCGTTATCTTACACCTTGCCCTGACCGCATCCGTGGGGAACAGCGCTGGGATGCCGAGTTAGCCGAAGACCAGACCTAGAACTGCTGACCGATAAAGATTGACCGCACCTCGCCATTGCGCCGAATCACAGCTTCCTGGTTCGACACAGAGACCAAGCTCCAACCCGCATTGCCAATGCGCTCACCAATGTAGACCCGCTGGGATGCACCGTTGATATCAAACAGCGCGGCGGATCGGTCTCCCAGTTCTAGCACGCCGATGAGGACATGGGTAGCACCGGGGAGAACCGCCTGGGGCGGGATGGGCACCCCAGGGGCGGGGGCGGCTACAGGCGGAGTAGGCTGAACCCCCACCGTCGGGGGAGATCCCAAAGCAGGTGGAATCGCCGAGGGATCAGCGGGCAGGGCCGGAGGCGTCATTTGGTAAGGAATGTAGACCCGCTCAATGACGTTGATGCGGCCTGGAATGTTGGCGTCCAGCCCTTGGGAGGGAAAGCCCACGGGGGGCAGCAGGGCCGCATTGGGCCAAGGCGTCGGGGGCGGAGCCGTATCGGTCTGAGCCTGCTGAGCAACCTGCTGTTCAATCACATCCAAAGAGCGCTGGAGGTAGGCCAAAAATTCGGCATCACTCTGAGCTGCTGCGCTGTCTTCAGTCAACGGGCTAGCGGGTTCAGAGCGTTGCCCCTGCCACAACAGCACCACCACCCCGGTCAGCGAAAGGGCCGTGCAAGCCAGCAGCAGTCGATCAAACCATCGGCCCAGGGCTGTTTTTGGCGCGGTGGCCGGGGCCGCCGAGGCCATTACCTCGGTAACGGGGGCTAGTGCGGTGGCCGGGGCAACGAGGGTGGTCTCGGCGGGAGATGGGGGATCACCCTCTAGCGCAGGGCCAAGGTCTGGGGAGGTAGAAGGCTCAATCGCAGTCTCATTGGGGCTGGGAGGCGCTTTCAATTCTGCTTCCACCGCCGTGAGCGCCTCCTCATCCCCATCCAACAGCCGATCTAGGTCGCCAAACAGCCCTGCCATCAGCGTGTCGGCATAGGTGCTGACCACCCGATCTGGATCCATTGTTGCCACTTCAAGGATATCCCCAACGGCTTCGTCGGGGGTGGCCGTTTCGGGGAGTAGGGTGGCGGTATTGAGGGGATTATCTGGGCTCATGGTGTGTCCTGGGGATGGCATCCCAATTCAACAGTGTTGGCCAAGCTGGCAGCGTTTATAGGATTTTAGCGGCCAGGGCAAGGATTGGGGATGGCAGTGGCCAACGGCCTAGCCGAGGGAATGGGCCAGATTGATCAAGCTCAATCTTTTGGCCAGACTCAAATCTGGGGCCTTAATCTGCTGAAGTGTACTCCAACTTTCAGAATCTTTCACTATTTCGTGATCTTTCGCGAAGCCGTGGCTGGAATCGCGTTCATCTCGCGGGATGCGACGAAGATCACCTGGCTAGTGGGATCCTTCCGCTAAGTCCGCCGTTAACCAGTCTATGAACTGGCGGGCGGTGCGGCCAGATCGGCCATTGTGGCGGGTGGCCCATTGCAGGGCTCTGGCCCGGAGATCCTCATCGCTGATGGTAAGCTGCGCCTGGTTTGCGAGGTGCTGCACAATGGCCAGGTAGGTGGGCTGATCGGCGGGCTCGAAGGTGAGGGTGAGGCCAAAGCGGTCACTAAAGGAAAGCTTTTCCTGCACGGTATCCCAGGACTGGATTTCATCTTGATCGCTGGGGCGGGGGCGGTCGCTGAAATACTCCCGCACCAAGTGGCGACGGTTGGAGGTGGCGTAGACCACCACGTTCTGGGGCCGCGCCGTGACGCTACCCTCCAGCACCACCTTCAGGGATTTGAAGGCGTCATCGTCCTCCTCGAAGGACAAATCATCCACAAAGATAATGAACTTCTGCGGCGCGGATCGCAGCCTGTCCACAATCTGGGGCAAAGCCTGGAGGGCGGGCTTGGGCACCTCCACCAACCGCAACCCCTGGGCTCCATACTCGTTCACCAGAGCTTTTACCAGGGAAGACTTGCCCGATCCGCGACTGCCGTAGAGCAGTACATTCAGGGCAGGATAGCCCCGCAGCAGGGCCAGGGTGTTGTGCAGCAACTGCTGGCGAGGATGGTCGTAGGCGGCGAGGGTTTCTAGGCGCACTGGGTCGGGTTGAGCTACGCCCTGGAGCGCCTGACCTTGCCAGGTAAACACGTGGTACTGGGCCAGAACGCCCGCGCCATGGCGTTGGTAGTGGGCGGCTAGGGCTTCTACCTGATCGGGCCAGGGCTGAGCGGGGTCAAAGGCAAAGGGGAGAGGCGCAGGCTGGGTATCCCACACCACGGGCCGCTCGGCCAGATTGCCAATCACCTGAATCCACTCGGCTACCTGCTGGCCAGAGAGACCACTCAGGGTTTGCAGCAGGGCGAGATCGTGGCGGGCGGCGAGGGCGAGGGCGGCGGGAAGACCCCCTAGTCCCTGGGTCTGCACCTGCTGGGTGAAGGGATTATCGGCATAGAGGATGCGCCGCTGGAGGTAGCTCAACCAGGTTTCCTGGGCCGTAGCGAGGGCCTGAAACCATCGCCCATAGGCCCGCAGACTATCGGTCGTAGACTGGCTGGCCACCGCATCGAGTAAGTCTGTAAAGGCTTGGCCAACACCGTCCTGCAAGCTGTCACCATAGAGCAGCAGGGTGGCCAGGGCTTGGCGGTAAGCCTGGATCTCCGCCACGATGGTGCTAGGAAACTGGGTCATGGTGATTTCGCCTTCAATGGTGCCTGAGGGAATGGTTAGGGAGTCGCTTGGGCCATGGTTTGGGATCTTGCTGGAGAGATAGCCATGGCTAGGGCTTGAGGTTAGGTTTCCCAGGGGCGATTTAGCCTAACCTGCCCCCTTGTTTTGCCCTGGGGTCGCTGTCATCCTAACCCTAGGATGGCTCGGCGATCACGCCCCATCGCCCCCAATTCCCTCTCCCCCACCCTCACCACCATGACAACCCGCGATATTCAAGCCTTTCTCAACGACCTCCATGCTGAGCTTCAGCCCCTCCGCCAGGGAAAACTAGCCTGCTATATCCCAGAACTGGCCAAGGCCAGTCCAGATTGGTTCGGCATCAGCATTGTTACGCTGGATGGCCGCAGCTTTGATGTGGGGGATGTACAACAAACCTTCACCATTCAGTCTATTTCCAAGGTGTTTGTCTACGGCATGGCCCTAGAGGACTATGGCCGCGAAAAGCTGCTGAAAAAGGTAGGTGTAGAACCCACGGGCGACCCCTTCAACTCCCACATTCGCCTGGATGAAGACTCGAAGCGCCCCGACAACCCCATGATTAACGCCGGAGCCATCGCCACCACTAGCCTGATCACCGGGCAAGATCCCGCCGACCGTTTGAATCGACTGCTGGCTATGTTTCAGGGCTACGTGGGCCATGAGGTGTTTATTGATATGTCCACCTTTCTGTCAGAAAAGGCCACCGGACACCGCAACCGCGCCATGGCTCACCTCATGCTCAACTTTGGCATGATCGACGAACCTCTCGAGGATGCCCTGGATCTGTACTTTCAGCAGTGCTCGGTGCTGGTCAACACCCACGACCTTGCGGTAATGGCCGCCACCCTCGCCAACCAAGGGATCAATCCCGTTACCGGAGAACGGGCGGTGGGTGCCGATCAGGTGCGAGACATCCTGAGCGTGATGTACACCTGCGGCATGTACAACTTTGCCGGAGAATGGGCCTTCCGGGTGGGAATTCCGGCTAAAAGCGGCGTTTCGGGCGGAATTCTCGCCGTGGTGCCCAACCAGGCGGGCATTGCTGTCTTTTCGCCCCCCTTGGATAGCCACGGCAATAGCGTGCGCGGGCTGAAGGTGTTTGAGGCGCTGTCCCAAGAGTATGGCTTTCACCTGTTTGATCTGTCCCTCGGTCGCTGCCGCTTCAGTGAAGCCCTGGCCTAACTCACCGGGGCGGCGCTGGGGAGGTCGGCGGTGGGCCGCGTCACCTCTAGGTAAACGTGCTCTAGGCGGATGGGGTGACGGGCGATGGAATCCATGGGCACGCCATCGAATCGGGCGATCAGTTCCTTTAGATCGGGTTGGTCGGGCACCCAAAAGGCCAGTTCGCCGCCGTAGTAGCGGTGGGCATAGCCCAGTTCTTGGCCTCGGCGGATGGCGCTTTCGGGGTCTGGCGTGTCTAGGGTGACAATTTCGTGGGCGGGAATTTGCTGGCGCAGGGCTTCCAGCGTACCCTCGGCTACAATGCTGCCCTGGCGAAGAATGCCAATCCGCTGACACAGACGCTCCACCTCGTCGAACAGGTGGCTGGTGAGCAGCACCGTCACCCCCATGTCCTTGAGTTGGCGAATCAGTTGCCACACATCCTGACGGGCTTCAATGTCTAGGCCCGTGGTGGGTTCGTCCAAAATCACCAGTTGGGGCTTGTGGAGCATGGCGGCGGCAAGGCTGAGGCGGCGCTGCATCCCGCCACTGAGCCGCTCCACGGGGGTATCGCGCTTCTCCAGTAGGTTCACCGACCCCAGGCACACCTCAATCCGCCGCTGGCATTCCTGCCGAGACAGCCCATAGAGCCGCCCCAAAAAGGCCAAATTATCCCGACAGGAGAGGCTGGTATAAAGCAGGTTGCTTTGGGGCACAATGCCGATCTGGCGCTTGGTGCGAGGGGTAACGGGTTGTCCGCCCAGGTAGACCGCCCCAGCATCGGCCTTCAGCAGCCCGCAGATGATGTTGATGGTGGTGGTTTTTCCGGCCCCATTCGGCCCCAACAGCCCGTAGATTTCCCCCGGCTCTAGGGCCAAGCTCAGGTTTTGCAGGACGGGTTTGGATCCGTAGGCTTTACAAAGACGCTCAATCGTCAGCATGGGGAGGTTCGGTCGTAGAAGTCAGGTTTGGGATGGACTCAGAAAAACTGGGCCGCAGCGGTGGCTAGACCCCAGCGCCGTTAGCTATGCTCAAGGGGGAAGCAAGGAAAACCCTTGTATCTTATCAGTGAGGCCCCTATGGCTGGTGATCGGGAACTGGTTTTGGCTGCCAATCAGGCGTTCTACCGCTGCTTTGAGAAAAAAGACCTAGAAGCAATGGAGGCCGTGTGGTCAAAGGGAATCGGCTGTCTTTGCATCCACCCAGGCCGCGACGCCCTCAAGGGCTGGGTGGACATCCGCGACGCCTGGGCCAGGATTTTTGCCAACACCAGCTACCTCGAAATTGATACCGACATTCTGACCGTGGAAGTGAGCGGCGATCTGGCCTACGTGGTGCTGGTAGAAAACGTGCTGCAAATCAGCCAAGGCCGACGGCTCCAGGCCCGCTCCATGGCCACCAACGGCTTTGAGCGCATGGCTGGACGCTGGTATATGACCCACCACCACGGCAGCCCTGTGGTGGACTAAACCTAGTACTCGCATCCGCCCCAGAAACTAGACGGCTGGAATATCGTCGGGGATATTGACCGTGTCTGGCAGCGCTTCGCCGTCGGGGCCTTCGAGCACAAATCCGGCGTCGCGGATCATCTCGAAGTCGGCCTGGGCGGCTTGACCAGGGGTGGTGAGGTAGTCGCCGATGAAAATGGAGTTGGCGGCATAGAGGCCCAGGGGCTGAAGCTGGCGCAGTTGCACTTCGCGGCCCCCCGCAATGCGGATTTCCTGGGCGGGGAGCAGCAGGCGGAATAGGCTGAGAATCCGCAGGCACTGGCGCGGGGTAAGCTCCTGACGGCCCTCAAAGGGGGTGCCAGGGATGGGGATGAGGAAATTCAGCGGCACACTGGTGACGTTGATTTGGCGCAGGGTAAGGGCCATATCAATGATGTCATCGTGGCTTTCGCCCATGCCAAAGATGCCGCCAGAGCAGGTGGTGATGCCCGCCGACTGTACCGCCCGCAGGGTCTCCATGCGGTCTTGGAAACCGTGGGTGGTGCAGATATCGCCGTGGTGGGCCTCGGAGGTATTGAGGTTGTGGTTCACCCGGTCAACCCCCGCCGCCGCCAGTTGCTGGGTTTGCTGCTCATCCAACAGCCCCAGACAGGCGCAAAGCTTCATTGGGTAGCGAGCTTTGACCTCGCGCACGGTATCTAGCACCTGGTTGAATACCCGTTCTGAGGGAGATCGCCCGGAGATCACCATGCAAAAGGTGCCCGCCTTGAGGTTATGGGCGCGTTCAGCGGCGGCTAGGATTTGCTCCTGGGCCATGAAGGGATATTTTTCAATCTCGGCGCTGGAGATTTTGGACTGGGAGCAGTAATGGCAATCTTCGGGACAAAGGCCGCTTTGGGCATTCAGCAAAAAGTGCAGCCGCACCCGATTGCCCCAGTGGTGTCGTCGCACCCGGTAGGCCGCCGCCAGCAAGTCCAGCAAGTCTTCATCCGCCGAGGCCAGCACCCGATGGGCATCGTCTCGGCTGATGATCTGTCCAGCCAAGGATTGATCGGCTAGGTCAAACCAAGAAGAACGGACGGCGGGAGACGACGGAGCAGCAGACAGAGGGGCGACGGTCATAGAACGGAATTCCTTGGATGAGGGACGGCGGTTAGGACGGATTATCTAAAACTCGCACGTCCACGGTGCTGGTGTTGAAGTTGTAGAGGTCGCCGTCAATTTCGACGGGGGTGCCCACCTTAATTTTGCTGTTGCCAAAGACGGGGCCTGTATCGGTCATTTGGGCCTGTCCCTCTAGGGTGATCAGCATATCAATGGTGTAGTTCAGCTCCGGGCGCGGGTCGGGCATGGCGATAACGCTGCCATCGGGCTGGGGCACCGTGGTCGAGCGCGATAGCCGCTGCACAGCCTTGACCCTAACCTGGCCGTGGGGCTGATTGCGGATAATGATGTTGACGGTTTCGGCGTTTTGGATGGCGCTGAAGAGTTGGTCGGGGTTAGACGAAGACAGCCCGCGCACCATTAAGTCCACCTCCACCGGGCGCATCGTGGCCCCCACCTGGGCCACCGACCCAGAGGTGCCGGGGTAGAGGAAAATGCCGCCCAGCACCATCAAAATAATCAGTGCCGCTCCCACATCCAGGAGGCTGACTTTACCAAACAGGCGTCCTTTAGAGTCAATGATGGTCATGCCAATGGATGCCCCTCTGGGCTTAGAACACAACGAGTCAGTCGGGCTGCACCTCTAGGGCAAAGCCGATACCATTGAAGCACAGGCGGGCACTTCTGTGTTAGCTGGCGCGTCTGGAAGGAAAACTGGGCATCCTGATCGTACGTTGATAGGGCACGACCACCATGTTGATTCGACTCACCACCACTTCGCGCACCCTGTTCCGTTCCCTCTACCGTCGGGGCACCTATGCTGCCATGGCGCTGCTGTTGGCCCTCGGCATTGGCTTGGCCACCCCCATGCCGTCCCACGCTAGCCTGCTGGAGCTGTTGTTCCAGGGGGTTCGCTACATCCAGCTCAGTAATATGTCAGAGCGCGATGAGGTGGCCCTCGGCACCCAGATTGACCGACAGCTCAAGGCCCAAGGGGTAACGGTTTATCGCGGCAATCCGGCCATCAATGAGTACATCAACGCCATTGGTCAGCGCCTTGCCGCCGCCAGCGACCGTCCCACCATGCCCTACACCTTCCAAGTGGTGGCCGATAACAGCATTAATGCCTTTGCTACCACGGGCGGATTTGTCTACATCCAAACCGGGTTGATTCGGGCCGCCACCAACGAAGCCGAACTGGCCGGGGTAATGGCCCACGAAATTGGCCACATCACCGGACGCCACGTGATTAACCGCATGCAGCAGGCGGCCCTAGCCAACGGCATTGCCGGAGCCCTGCGCGTGCGTCAAGACACCCTCGTGAATATCGGGATGCAGTTGGCCCTAGAATTGCCCAACAGCCGCGAAGCCGAGTTTGATGCCGACCGTCGGGGCTTTGTTAACATGGGCCGAGCGGGCTACGACACCACGGGCTTCATTACCTTCATGCAAACCCTGGAGCGCCGAGGCGGCAACCCACCCGAATTTCTCAGCAGCCACCCCAATCCGGGCAACCGCGTCGCCAACCTCCAGGCCATGCACAACGAAGGCACCTTCGAGGCTAACACTGGGGTCGGCACCGATCCCGTCGCCTATCAAGCGATGATTCGCGGCCTCTAACCCCAACCCCGGCGACACACCCGCAGGCCCCAGAAGGTCAGGGCAGCTTCCACCTGAATGAACGCTTCCCAGGCGGGGATTTGGGTAATTAGGGCAGCGGCTAGGGCTGGCCCATCGCCCCCGGTGAAGACCACCCGCCCCTGAGTATGGATTTGCCGCCAGTCGGCAATGAAGTCTCGCAGCCCTGCCAGTTGGCCATAAACAACACCGCTCACCATAGCCTCTGCCGTGGTGGTGGCCCAGCGGGGGGGCAGGGTGGTTGTCCAAGGACTGACTACGGGAGTATTCACGGCCCCACCGAAGGCGGGGGACACAAGGGGCAGGCCATCAGTGTAGTCGTGCAGGGCGCGGAACTGCGCTCGCAAACCGGGCCAAAGGGCACCGCCCACCAAATCCCCGGCCACTCCGGCGGTGAGGGTGAGGGCCGTGCCCCCATCAACTACCAAAACGGGCCAGCCCCAAACATCCCCCGCCCCCACCAAAGCCAAGGCCCGATCTACCCCCAGGGTGGCATAGCGGTTGCCGAGGGGAACGTTCTCCGTTGTCACCGCTACACAGCGGTCGTAGGTGTGCCAAATCTGCCCTTGATTCTGCACCACCGAGGCCAGCCAGAGGGGCGGCGGGGGTGAAAAACCTGGCCCATCCCATAGGCTCCCCTCCGATGGCCCAACCTCCCAAGGCCACGATCTAAGTCCAAAATCCGCTGCTAAGGCCGCCCAGGCCGATGGGGCAAAGGTGTCCTGAATCAGCCCTTGGGCTTGGGCCTCAGACAAGTGGGGCGTATGCCAAAGGCCAAGGATCTGCTCTCCCCAAAAGGCGGCCCAGTGCAGGCGACTATTGCCCACCACCAGTGCCAGCCAGGGGGCATCATCGGCAACAACGGTTGGGGAAAGGGGATCGGTCAACGTTGGCTCCCAAGGCAAATCAGAAATCTCTGCCTGAGGATACAAGACAACGTCTAACCAAAGACTTAATTTTGAGAAGGAAAGCCAGCCAAGAGCCAGATTTTTCGGCTATTCACGCAACGTCCCCCTTGCTCAATGGCCCAGCGATTCTCCCAGCCAGGAGAGGCTACAGCAGTTGTTCTGCCGACTAGTTGCTCTGCCTGCCCCGACTCGTTTTATTTATTCCTTGCATTCAACCCATCACCATGATCCGGATTATTTTGATTGAAGACCACAACCTCACCCGCATGGGCCTGAAGGCTGGCCTCAGCCAGTTGGAAGATATGGAAGTAGTCGGTGAAGCCGCCACAGGCAAGGAAGGTCTCAATCTCTTAAAAAGCAAGGTTGCAGACATTGCCCTCGTGGATATCGGCCTCCCAGACATGGATGGGATAGAAGTGGTAGAGGCCCTGCGGCAATTCCAGGCCAGCCAAGGTCAAGCCCTGCCCAGGGTGCTGATGCTGACCATGCACGACAGCGAATCGGCGGTGATGGCGGCCTTTGCTGCTGGGGCCGACTCCTATTGCATGAAACAGACGGAACTCGATGACCTGATCATTGCGGTGCGCGAAACCTGCCAAGGCAATGCCTGGATTGATCCAGCCGTGGCCAACGTGGTACTCCAGCAGGTGCGTGAAGTCAGCCCCGTGGCTGCGGGAAGCCGCACCGTACGGATTGATGCTGTGGCTCCAGAATTCGAGCAAATCCTCGAAACCTGCCCCCTCACAGAGCGAGAGCTAGAAATTCTAGAGCTAATTGTGGCCGGATGCAGCAACGCCGAAATTGCCGAACGCTCCTACATCACAGTGGGCACCGTCAAAACCCACGTTCGCAGCATTCTCAATAAGCTAGGGGTGGATGATCGCACCAAAGCCGCCGTGCGGGCTTTGCGGTCAGGCTTAGTCAGCTAGGAGAATTTTTCCGCCCCCGTCACCGGAAAATCCTAATCAGAGGGTAGAATAACAAACACCACCGGGAGAGGTGGCAGAGTGGTTGAATGCGGCAGACTCGAAATCTGTTTTAGGGTCAAACCTAACGAGGGTTCGAATCCCTCCCTCTCCGTTGAGTGTCAAGGCTTTTGGCCTTTTGTTTAGGCCAAGGTCAAGACACCGTTAAGGTCGCTTGCGGCGCTTCTAGATCGGGTCAGGCACCTGGCTAGGCGGCCTCGTTTTGGGCATACAAATATCGCTGAAAGCCTGTAAAGACCTCGCTAATCGTTTTCACGCTACCCAGCTCATTCACTGCATCTTTCAAGCTGTGGTATCGCAGCTCTAGCAGGTGTGGCAGCTTACCTTGGTCAAGTTCGCTCACTCCGGCGTGGATGTATTGATCGAGCACAAAGTCTAGAAATTCCTGCTGTTTGCTGTCGCCATATTGGGCAAAGATACGAGCCTTGCGGATGGCGACTCGATCTCGGCGGCTGATGGGATCGGTGGTGTAGGCAATGTAGGCCAACACATCGTAAAGATCGCTGTTTTCGGCGTCTACCAGGCGGCTGATTTCGGTGAGCTGTTCGTTACCATAGCCCCGTTCAGCTAGCCCCTCTAGCAGAGCTTTGCGGGTATCGGGGCGGCTCCAGAGGTGGCGCAGTTCGGCTTCGTCTTGGAATAGGGATGGGAGATCGCCAAACAGCCTCGTCACAAATTCAGCGGCGGTGATGGGGGTGCCGTCAGGACTCCAAAAGCGGGTTTGGGTGGTGTTTTGCAGGGTGCGGGCCTTGCCATCGGCAAGCTGGATGACGATTTTTTCAGGGCGGCGGCGGGTAGATTCTGGCCCTTCTCCATCGTCGCTGGGGTCAGTGACGTTTGGATCGGTGATGTATTGTCCACCGGGCTCGCGACTGCGGCGGCTGGTGACGGGGACGGGTTCGGCGGGTTCGCCATCCCATTCGGGGTCGTTGAAGTGTTCGTAGGCTTTGACGAAGTCGTAGATGGTGAAATAGTCTTTGCCATCGAAGGGCCGGGTGCCGCGTCCCACGATTTGCTTAAACTCGATGATGGTGCCAATCACCCGCAGTAGGACGATATTGCGCACGTTGCGGGCATCCACTCCGGTGGAGAGCTTTTGGGAAGTAGTGAGAATCGTGGGGATGTTTTTTTCGTTGTCCTGGAAGGTGCGCAGGAATTGCTCGCCCAGGTTGCCATCATCGGCGGTGACGCGGACGCAGTAGTCGGGGTCGGTGCTAATTTTGAACTCGTTGATCAGGTCGCGGACAGCGAGGGCGTGGTCTTGGGTGGCGCAAAACACCAGCGTCTTTTCGTTCTGGTTAATCATCTCCATAAAGAGCTGCACCCGGTAGCGTTCGCGTTCTTTGATTTCGATGATGCGGTTAAAGTCGGCTTCGGTATAGGTTTTCTCGGTGTTGATCGCCCCTTCAATCACCTCATCGTCGGGGCTGTAGAGGTATTCATCGAGGGTGGTCTCGAACTGGCGCACCTTGAAGGGGGTGAGGAAACCGTCGTTGATGCCGTCTTTGAGGGCGTAGGTGTAGACAGGGTCGCCAAAGTAGGCGTAGGTGTCGGCGTTGTTAGCCCGTTTGGGGGTGGCGGTGAGGCCCAGTTGGACGGCGGGGGCGAAGTATTCCAAAATGGCCCGCCATGTGCTTTCGTCCTTGGCTCCGCCCCGGTGGCATTCGTCGATGATGATGAAGTCGAAGAAGTCGGGGGGATAGTCGCCAAAGTTGCGGGGGCTTCGGCTCCGCTCAGCCCCCGTGGTGCTCGCTGGTTGAGCGGAGTCAAAACCAGCGCTCTCAGCCATGAAGGTCTGGAAGATGGTGAAAAAGACGCTGCCGTTTTTGGGCACCCGGCCCCGTTTTTTGATGGCTTCGGGGTCGATGCGGACGAGGGCATCGTCGG